>NZ_JBOHXV010000073.1:0-25372 GCF_050737075.1 Stenotrophomonas sp. | reverse complement strand
GTCGTGACCTACCGGGGGTGCGTCATGGGCGATCATCGCGATGCAACGGACCACGATGCATTCGTGATCGCGGGGGCCGGTAGGTAACGACCGTTGGTCGTTACGCCCCTGCGTATCGCACGGCCGAGCCAATCCACCGCTCCACCACCCGATCCGCTGCTTCCGGCGCATCGGCCAGCAGGCGCTCGGCCAGCGCATGCACGCCCGGCAACAGGTCGGCGTCGCGCGCCAGGTCGGCCATGCGAAAGCCGGCCAGGCCGGTCTGGCGGGTGCCCAGCAGCTCACCCGGGCCGCGCAGCTCGAGGTCCTTTTCGGCGATCAGGAAGCCATCGTTGGTCTGCCGCATGGTTTCCAGCCGCTCGCGCGCCATCGCCGACAGCGGGGCCTGGTAGAGCAGCACGCACCGCGACACCGCCGAGCCGCGCCCCACCCGCCCGCGCAGCTGGTGCAGCTGCGCCAGCCCGAGGCGCTCGGCATTCTCGATCACCATCAGCGAGGCGTTGGGCACGTCCACACCCACTTCGATCACCGTGGTGGCGACCAGCAGGTCGATGGTGCCGGCCTTGAACGCGACCATGGTCGCCAGCTTCTCGCTCGCCTTCAGCCGCCCATGCACCAGCCCCACGCGCACGCCGGGCAGTAGCGCCTGCAGCGATTCGAAGGTGGCCTGGGCCGGGGTGGCGTCGAGCTCCTCGCTCTCCTCGATGAGGGTGCACACCCAGTACACCTGGCGGCCCTCGCGGCAGGCCAGCGCGATGCGCTCGATCAGCTCGGGGCGACGGTCGTTGTTGAGCGCCACGGTCTGCACCGGGGTGCGGCCGGGCGGCAGTTCATCGATGGCCGACACGTCCAGGTCGGCGTACTCGGACATCGCCAGCGTGCGCGGAATCGGCGTGGCGGTCATCACCAGCTGATGCGGCACGCTGCGCCCACCCGCGCCCTTGTCGCGCAGCGCCAGGCGCTGGTGCACGCCGAAGCGGTGCTGCTCGTCCACGATCGCCAGCGCCAGGTCCTGGAACACCACCGCCTCCTGCATCAGCGCGTGGGTCCCCACCACCACCTGCGCTTCGCCGTTGGCGACCTGTTCGAGCACCTTGGCGCGCGCCTTGCCGGTGACCTTGCCGGCCAGCCAGGCCACGCGCACGCCCAGCGGTTCCAGCCAGCCGCGCAGGTTGTTGAGGTGCTGTTCGGCCAGCAGTTCGGTCGGCGCGGCCAGCGCCACCTGCTTGCCCTGCTCCACCGCCAGCATCGCCGCCAGCGCGGCGACCACGGTTTTGCCGGAGCCGACATCACCCTGCACCAGCCGCAGCATCGGGCTGGGCCGCACCAGGTCGTCGCGGATCTGCTTGAACACCCGCTGCTGGGCACCGGTCAAGGCGAACGGCAACTGGTTGAGCAGGGCCTTGGCCAAGCGCCCCGGGCCGGCCAGCGGCGGCGCGTGGTGCGCCTGCAGGGCAATGCGCTGGCGGCGCAGGCTGAGGTGGTGGGCCAGCAGTTCCTCCAGCGCCAGGCGGCGCTGGGCAGGATGGATCCCGGCAGCCAGGGCGGCCAGGTTGGCGTCCGGCGGCGGCCGGTGCACGGTCAGCAGCGCGCTGCGCAGCGACGGCAGGGCCAGCCCGTCGAGCCAGCCGGCCGGCAACACTTCCAGTGCGTCGTCCTGCGGCAGGCGGTCCAGCGCCTGGCCGATCAGCCTGCGCAGGGTGGCCGGGCCCATGCCTTCCACGGTGGGGTACACCGGGTCCAGGCTGTCGCCCAGCGCCGGAGCCTCGCTGCTGCCGAGAACCTGGTAACTGGGGTGGACGATTTCCAGCCCCAGTTGACCCGGTTTGGGCGTGCCGAAGCAGCGCAGCCGGGTGCCGACCGCAAACTGCGCCACCTGCTGCTGGCGGAAGTGGAAGAAGCGCAGCACCAGGGTGCCCTGCCCTTCATCCTCCACCGCCACCTTCAGCGTCGGCCGGTAACGCATGCCGCGCTCGACCTTCACCACCCGCACATCCACCTGGGCGGCCACGCCGTTGCGCAGGTCCTGGATGCGGGTCAGCGCGGTGCGGTCTTCATAGCGCAGCGGCAGGTGCAGCCACAGGTCCTGCAGGGTGACCAGGCCTCGCGCCTGCAACTTGGCGGCCACGGCCGGGCCAACCCCGGCCAGCATCGCCAGGGTGGCTTCGCCGGCCGGCGCCAGCGCCGGGGTCGCAACCGACTTGCGCGCCACGTGGCGGGTCAGTCGATGACCATCACCGCGTCAACCTCGAAGTTCGCACCCTTCGGCAGACCGGAGACTTCGATGGTGGAACGGGCCGGGAACGGGGCCTGGAAGTAGTCCTGCATGACTGCATTGACCTTGGCGAATTCGGCCAGGTCGGTCAGGTACAGGCCCAGGCGCACGACCTTGTCCAGCGAACCGCCGGCGGCTTCGGCCACGGCCTTGAGGTTGTCGAACGCGCGGCGGGCCTGCGCTTCGATGTCACCGGTGCCGACGATGTCGCCGGTGGCCGGGTCCAGCGGAATCTGGCCGGAGAAGTACACGGTGTTGCCCGCGCGCACGGCCTGCGAATACGGACCAATCGCGGCGGGTGCCTTTTCGGTGTTGATGATCTGGCGGGACATGGGGCGTCCTTCAAAACGAGAGAGCCGCTATTGTATCGGTTCCGGCTGTTTGGGCGGTCGGTTGGTGACGGACCACAAGGACACGCATGGCGTGTCGCTACGCCACGATCGCCGCGTAGGGACACGCCATGCGTGTCCACGCGGTGCCGGAACGCCGGTTATTGGCGCCGGACCGATTGCACCACCGACAGACGCCGCAGGCGACGCATCACCTCGGCCAGGTGGTTGCGGTCGCGCACCTGGATGTTGAACGCCAGCACCGCGGCGTTGAAGTCGCGGTCCAGGTAATCCACCCGTTCGATGTTCGAATGGCTCTGCGCGATCGCCGCCGCCAGCTGGGCCAGCACGCCGGTGCCATTTTCCACTTCGACCACCAGCGCGGTGTCGTAGTCGCCCGACACGGTGGTGTCCCAGCCAATCGGCACCCAGCGCTCCGGCGACTTGCGCAGCTCGGCCAGGTTCGGGCAGTCCAGGCGGTGCACCACGATGCCCTTGCCGGCGGTGTGGTAGCCCATGATGTCGTCGCCGGGAATCGGCTGGCAGCAGTTGGCGAAGGTGACCACGCCGCGCTCGCTGCCGTTGATCAGGATCTTCTCCTGCGAATGCTTGGAATGCGCACCGCCACGCAGCTCGGCGTAGGCCATCAGCGCCTGCGCCGCCTGGTTGGGCATCCAGTTGCCCAGCGCCACCTCGGCCAGCAGTGCCTCCAGGCGCGGGTAGCGGTGTTCGGCCAGGAACGCGTCCAGCCGGCCCTTGGGCAGGCGTTCGAGCGAACTGTCCATCGCCTCCAGCGCGCGGTCGAGCATGCGGTGGCCCAGCTGCACCGCGTCTTCGTGCTCCAGCTGCTTGAGCTGGTGGCGGATCGCGGTGCGGGCCTTGGAACTGACCACGAACTCCAGCCACTGCGGCTTGGGCGTGGCCGAGCGCGCGGTGATCACTTCCACGGTCTGGCCACTGACCAGCTTGGTGCGCAGCGGCACCAGCTTCTTGTCCACGCGCGAAGCCACCGCCATGTTGCCCACGTCGGTATGCACCGCATAGGCGAAGTCCAGCGCGGTGGAGTTGCGTGGCAACGCCAGGATCTTGCCCTTCGGGGTGAACAGGTAGACCTCGTCCGGGAACAGGTCGACCTTCACGTTGTCCAGGAATTCCAGCGACGAACCGGCGGCGCGCTGCGAATCGATCAGCTCCACGATCCAGGCATGCGCGCGGCTCTGCGCGCTGTTGGGCGTATCGCCGCCGAATTTGTAGGTCCAGTGCGCGGCCACGCCACGTTCGGCGATGAGGTCCATTTCCTCGGTGCGGATCTGCACTTCGATCGGCGAACCGTATGGCCCGAACAGCACCGTGTGCAGCGACTGGTAACCGTTGGCCTTGGGGATGGCGATGAAATCGCGGAAGCGCCCGTCCAGCGGTTTGAACGTGGCATGCACCGCGCCGAGCGCGTGGTAGGCGTTGGGCACGCTGCGCACCACCAGCCGGAAGCCGAACACATCCATGACCTGGTCAAAGGATTTGTTCTCGTCGCACATCTTGTTGTAGATGCTCCACGGCGTCTTGATCCGGCTCACCAGCCGGTGTTCAAGCCCTTCCTTGGCCAGGCGCTGCGAAAGCTGCACCTCCACCTGCGCCATCGCCTCGCGGCGCACCACCGGCTGGCTACGGATGTGCTTTTCCAGGATCGCGTGACGCCACGGATACAGCGCCTTGAACCCGAGGTTCTGCAGCTCGCTCTTGACCAGGCTCATGCCCAGCCGCTGCGCGATGGGTGCGTAGATCTCCAGGGTTTCGCGGGCGATGCGGCCGCGCGCCTCACGGCTCTGCGCGCCCAGGGTGCGCATGTTGTGCAGGCGGTCGGCGAGCTTGATCATGATCACGCGCAGGTCGCGCGACATCGCCAGCAGCATCTTGCGGAAGCTCTCTGCGGCCGCTTCCTGGCGGTCGCGGAACTTCAGCTTGTCCAGCTTGGTGACGCCGTCGACCAGCTCGGCCACCGCCTCGCCGAACTCGGCGGCCAGCGCCTCGCGCGTCAGCGGGGTGTCTTCGATGGTGTCGTGCAGGATCGCCGCGATCAACGCTTCCACGTCCAGCCCGAGCTCGGCCAGCACCTGCGCCACCGCAACCGGATGGGTGATGTAGGGCTCGCCGGACTTGCGCGTCTGGCCGGCATGCGCCGACGCGCCCACTTCCCAGGCACGGCGAAGCAGCGGCAGCTGATCGGGCGGCAGGTAGTGCGCCGCGCGTTCGAGCTGGAGGACGTAGTCGGGTACGGCCGCGCCGGGCGACGCGGCGACCTTGGCAGAGGGGCCTGGGTTCATGGCTGGAAGACTATTCCAGCCACGTGATAACGGCAAACTATTGCGACATGACCTGGCGTCAAATGCGTCACGACCAACGGTCGTGCCCTACCGCGTCATATACAACATTGCATTCCGGCGCCCAGAAATGCAGACAGCCCGCACATGGCGGGCTGTCTGCAGCAACAACGAATGATCGTGGGCGATCAGTCGTCGTTCTTGGACATGTCTTCGTCGGCAACGACTTCCGCCGCGGCCCACTCCAGCGCTTCACGCTCGGCACGCTCGCGCTCGGCCTTCTCGACTTCGTCGATCAGGGCGTTGTCGATCTTGCGGGCGGCAATTTCGCGCAGCGCCAGCACGGTCGGCTTGTCTTCGGTTTCGCTGTTGTCCAGGGTGGCCTGGACGCCATTGGCCAGCTGACGGGCGCGCTTGGACGCCATCATGACCAGTTCGAAACGGTTGTTCACGACTTCCAGACAATCTTCTACGGTGATGCGGGCCATGCGGGCTCCCGGCAGCCGGTAAGGGCTGCTCAATCGAATGAGGGAAAGGGGACGGATTGTACCGGCGGGGGCTGGACAAAATCAAGCCAACCCGCTACCCGCCCCTTGTGAATCAGTCAGTTGCCGCCGAATCCTGGGTCAACAGGGCCTGGATGAGGCCCGCGTGGCGGACCTTCTGGGCCTCCCGGCGCAGGCGGCTGGCCGTGAAGATGGCGCACAGCTCGTCCACGGCCGTCTCGAAGACCTCGTTGACGATGACGTAGTCGAAGTCATTGAAGTGCAGCATTTCCTCGCGCGCGGCCGACAGCCGCTGGGCGATCACCGCCTCGCTGTCCTGCCCGCGCTTGCGCATGCGGTCCTGCAGCGCCTGCTTGGAGGGCGGCAGGATGAACACCGTCACCGTACCGGGCACCAGCTGGCGCACCTGCTGGGCGCCCTGCCAGTCGATCTCCAGCAGCACGTCCTGGCCGGCCGACAGCTGTGGCTCGACCGACTGGCGGGCGGTGCCCTTCCAGTCGCCATGCACCCAGGCATGTTCGAAGAAGTCGCCGGCGGCGATCATCCGCTCGAACTCGGGGGCGCTGACGAAGTGATAGTGCTCGCCGTTCACTTCACCCGGGCGCATGGCGCGCGAGGTGAACGAGATCGACAGCGCGATCTGCGGGTCGCGCGCCAGGGTGGCGTTGACGATGCTGCTTTTGCCGGCGCCGGAGGGCGCGGCCACGATGTAGAGAGTGCCGCGGGCCGTTTCCGCGCTCTGGACGGGCTGGCTGCTCATTCGATGTTCTGCACCTGTTCGCGGATCTGGTCGATCAACACCTTCAGCTCGACCGCGGCGTTGGAGGTGCGGCTGTCTACCGATTTGGAGCCCAGGGTGTTCGCCTCGCGGTTGAACTCCTGCAGCAGGAAGTCCAGGCGGCGGCCGACCGGCTCGCGCTGGGTGAACACCCGGCGGATCTCGACGATATGGCTGCGCAGGCGGTCCAGCTCTTCATCCACGTCCAGCTTCTGCAGCCACATCACCAGTTCCTGCTCGGCGCGGCCGGGGTCGACCGGGTGCGGCAGGTCGGCCAGGCGGGCGGCCAGCTTGGCGCGCTGGCCCTCGCGGATGAGCGGAATCAGGGTGGTGACCTCGGCGGCGATGCGCTCCACGCCATCGACCCGTTCCTGGATCGCGGCGGCCAGCTTGTCGCCCTCGCGCTCGCGGGCGGCGACGAAGCCGTCCAGGGTCGCTTCCAGCAGCGCCAGCGCCTCGGCGTGCAGTGCGGCGGCATCCACCGCCTCGCCCTGCATCACGCCCGGCACCTGCAGCAGCTCGGTGAAGCTCACCTGCAGGCTGGGGAAGCCCGCGGCCAGGCGCGTGGCCAGCTCACCGAGCTGGCCCAGCAGCGCGTCGTTGACCACCAGCGCGCCGGTGACCTCCGGCGCACGCAGGCGCACGACCAGATCGATCTTGCCGCGGCTGCAGCGGTTCGCGACACGCTCGCGCAGCTGCGGCTCCAGCGCACGCAGTTCTTCGGGCAGGCGCACGCCCACCTCCAGGAACCGGTGGTTGACCGAGCGCAGCTCACAGGCAAGCGTGCCCCAGGGGGTGGCGCGCTCGCCGCCGGCATAGGCGGTCATGCTTCGAATCATGGGGGTTTCCGGTGCTCTTAAAGTGCAAATGGTACCCTAGCGGTCTCTTTGCAGCCTCCTCGCCTGCCGGTCCCCGGTCCGGGCGCGGTCCCGCATCCCCCGTCTTACCGGAAGCCATCCATGTCCGATCCCCGTCCCAGCGGCCGCCAGGCCGACCAGTTGCGCGAAGTGCGCATCGAACGCGCCTTCACCCGTCATGCCGAAGGCTCGGTGCTGGTCAGCTTCGGCGAAACCCGCGTGCTGTGCACCGCCAGCGTGGAGAACCGCGTGCCGGGCTTCCTGCGCGGCAAGGGCGAAGGCTGGGTCACGGCCGAGTACGGCATGCTGCCGCGCTCCACCCACACCCGCAACGACCGCGAGGCGGCCCGTGGCAAGCAGGGCGGCCGCACCCTGGAAATCCAGCGCCTGATCGGCCGCACGCTGCGCGCCTGCGTGGACCGCGGCGCGCTCGGCGAGCGCACCATCACCCTGGACTGCGATGTGCTGCAGGCCGATGGCGGCACCCGTACCGCCGCCATCACCGGCGCCTACGTGGCGCTGGTGGATGCGGTGAACTTCCTGATCAAGCGCGGCGACATCAAGCGCAACCCGATCTTCGGCGCCGTCGCCGCCGTGTCGGTCGGCATCTACCGCGGCACCCCGGTGCTGGACCTGGACTACGCCGAAGACAGCGACTGCGACACCGACATGAACGTGGTGATGAACGACGGCGGCGGCTTCATCGAGCTGCAGGGCACCGCGGAAGGCCACGCGTTCCGTCGCGACGAGCTGGACGCGCTGCTGGCACTGGCCGAAAAGGGCATCACCGACCTGTTCGCAGCCCAACAGGCTGCACTGGCGCAGCCGTGAACCGCCGCATCGCCCTGACCACCCTGGTGGTGGCCGAGTACGACGAGGCGATCGCCTGGTACACGGGCGCGCTAGGCTTCAGCCTGCTCGAGGACATCGACCAGGGCAGCAAGCGCTGGGTCGTGGTCGGCCCGACCGATGGCAGCGCCGCGGCGTTGCTGCTGGCCCGCGCCAGCAATGACGAACAGCGCAGCCGGATCGGCAACCAGACCGGTGGACGGGTCGGCTTCTTCCTGCACACCGACGACTTCCACCGCGACCATGCCGCGATGACGGCCCGCGGTGTGCGCTTCCTCGAAACCCCACGCGAGGAAGCGTATGCCACGGTGGCGGTGTTCGCCGACCTGTACGGCAACACGTGGGACCTGCTGGAGCCCAAGCAATGAAACTGGTACTGGCCAGCGGCAACGCCGGCAAGCTGAAGGAACTGCAGGCCATGCTCGCCGGCCTGCCGCTGGAGATCGTGGCGCAGGGCGAGCTGGGCGTCAGCGATGTGCCGGAGACCGGCCTGACCTTCGTCGAGAACGCGCTGATCAAGGCACGCCACGCCAGCGCCAGCACCGGCCTGCCCGCGCTGGCCGACGACTCGGGCCTGATCGTGGACGCGCTCGATGGCGCACCCGGCCTGTACAGCGCGCGCTACGCCGGCAGCCCGACCAACGATGCCGCCAACAACGCCAAGCTGCTCGAAGCGCTGCGCGACGTTCCGCCCGAGCGCCGCGGCGCGCGCTTCTACGCGGTGATCGTGCTGCTGCGCCATGCCGACGACCCGCAACCCCTGATCTGCGAAGGCAGTTGGGAAGGCGAGATCCTGGACGAGCTGCGCGGCAGCCACGGCTTCGGCTACAACCCGCTGTTCCTCGACCCGGTGCTGCAGCAGACCGCGGCCGAGATGGCGCCGGACCTGAAGAACGCCATGAGCCACCGCGCCAAGGCGCTGCAGCTGCTGAAGCAGAAATTGCCGGCGCTGATCTGAACGTTCTTCGCCAACCGCCCCTGAGGAGCCGGCCAACGGCCGGCGCTACCGAACATGTCTGACCACCATTGCCACCCTGGCGAACACTGCGACCACGACCACGGCGTCATCCTGGTGCCGCCGCCGCTGTCGCTGTACGTGCACCTGCCCTGGTGCGTGCGCAAGTGTCCATACTGCGACTTCAACTCGCATGCGGCCAAGGGCGAGCTGCCGTTCGAGGCCTACATCGACGCGCTGATCCGCGACCTGGACCAGGACCTGCCGCTGGTCTGGGGCCGGGTGGTGAGCAGCGTGTTCTTCGGTGGCGGTACGCCCAGCCTGTTCCCGCCCGAGGCGATCGATCGCTTCCTGCAGGCAGCCGCGGCACGCCTGCGCTTCGCGCCGAACCTGGAAGTGACCCTGGAAACCAATCCCGGCACCGCCGAGCACGGCGGCTTCGACCGCTACCGCGCGGCCGGGGTGAACCGGATCAGCTTCGGCATCCAGACCTTCAACGATGAAGCACTGCAGCGGCTGGGCCGCATCCACGACAGCGGCGAAGCCGAGCGTGCGGTGAAGCTGGCCCAGGACGCGGGCTACGACAACTTCAACATCGACCTGATGTACGCCCTGCCGCAGCAGACGCTGGCGCAGGCCGAGCACGACCTGGAACGCGCCTTCGCCCTGCAGCCCACCCACCTGTCGCACTACCAGCTCACGCTGGAGCCCAACACGGTGTTCTTCGCCCGGCCGCCGCAGGGCATCCCCGACGACGACTCGGCCTGGGACATGCAGGAACACTGCCAGCGGCTGCTCGCCGAGGCGGGGTATGCGCAGTACGAGGTCAGCGCCTACGCACGCCCCGGCCGGCAGAGCCAGCACAATCTCAACTACTGGCGCTTCGGCGACTACCTGGGCATCGGCGCCGGCGCGCACGGCAAGATCAGCTCCGGCGCCGGCCAGCAGGTGCTGCGCCGCTGGAAGCACAAGCACCCGCAGACCTTCATGGACACCGCCGGCAGTGCCGCGGCGATCGGCGGCGACGATGTGATCAGTGCCGACCGCCTGCCGTTCGAGTACATGCTCAACCTGCTGCGCCTGCATGAGGGCTTTGCGCTGGACGACTTCGAGTCGCGCACCGGGCTGGACCGGGCGCAGATCGCCGCACCGCTGCAGGCCGCCATCGCGCGCGGCTGGATGACCCTGGACGGCGAGCATGCGCAGCCGACCGAGCTGGGCCGGCGGTTTACCAATGATGTGGTGGAGTTGTTCCTGCCCTGATTGCGGGTTTGGCTGCCGGGCAGAGTCCCGGCGCTGCTTGCCGGGCAGAGACCCGGCACTACCGGGAATTGTGTGAAAACGGTAGATTCTGTGCTCTCAGGGGAGCCGGAACCTACAACGGATGTCTGCGTCCGCACCTTCATCCCAGCCCGACATGGCCCGGTTTGCCGGGGTCAATGCACCGCCACGCGTGCGCCGCCTGTTGGCCACGCTGCACGCGCTGGCCGCGCAGACGCTCGGCAATCCGCTCAAGCTGACCATCGTCGAGCTCGAACGCGAGCTGTTCCGCGAGGCCGAGCGCGCGCCCAACAGCCAGATCCAGGCCGACATCTTCGCCCAGACCCGGCGCCTGCACGAGGTCAATTCGCAGTTTGCCCCGCGCTTCCTCGACGCGCTGGGCACCGCGCTGGCCGGGCTGCGCGAACCGCGCGTGCGCCACCTGCCCACCGCCTCCGCGCCGGTGCTGGCCACCACCCTGACCCTGGTCACCGATACCGATATCGACCGCGACATCGTGCTGGCCGACATCACCCGCCGCGAGGCACAGCGCTCGGCCAGTTCGCTGCAGTTGCTGGGCCAGCGCTTCGCGGTGCTGGCCGCCGGCCCCGAATTCGACGTCGAGGACCTGCCGTTCGGGCCGTACGTGATGTGCCGCATCACCCGCGACCTCGGCGAGCAGTTCGCGCTGGGCCTGGAAACCCAGCTGGCCCTGTTCCGGGTGTTCGACCGCCAGTTGATCGAGCGCCTGGGCGAGCTGCTGGAACGCGCCAACATCCTGCTGGCGCATGAAGGCATCCTGCCCGGCCTGGTGTACACGCCGTACCTGGCACGCTCGGCCACCACCCGCCGGATCGTGACCGGCCCCGGCGCCGACCGCGCCAGCACGACCGCCCCGCCCCGCGAGCCCGGCAGCATCGGGCGTCCGCTGACCGGCTGGAGCGGTTCGGCCAGCGCCAGCAGTTGGGCGCAGATGACCAGCGAAGCCATGGGCGCGCTGCCGGCTGCCGCCGAGCCCACCGGCGTCGCTGCGCCGGCCACCGCGCCCGAACCCGGCGCCGCCGCAGCGGACATGAACGCACCGGCGCTCTCGGCGCTGCATCACCTGCTGGATGCCGCACGCCATGCCCAGGGCGGCACGGTCGGCGCCGGTGCAGGGCCCGCAGCAGGCCCAAATACAGGCACGAACACCAGTGCAGGCGCCGGTGCGGGCCAAAGTGGCGGCATGGGCGGCACGGGCGTGGCCCAGGCAGCACCGGCCGGTGCTGCTACCGGTACAGGCGCGCCGGGCACGGCGGCGGCCGCGTCCGGCAACGCATCTGCGGGCGCCACGGCACCCGACAGCGGCGGGGCCGATCCCGCGAAGTCCGATGCGCCTGGCGCGGGCGAACCCCCGGCGCCCGTGGCCATCTCCAGCAGCAACCTGCACGCCACCCTGGCCAAGCTTCAGGCCCAGTCGGCCAGCCTCGGCACCATCCGCCGCAGCATGGCCGACCTGCACAACGCGCTGCTTGCGCAGATGCGTGCCGACCACGGCCCGCAGGCGGCACTGACCGTCAAGGACAACGACACCTTCGACCTGCTCAACATGCTGTACGGGCAGATCCAGCGCGAGGTGCGCCCCGATGCGGCGGCGGTCGACCTGCTCACCCGCCTGCAGGTGCCGGTGGCCCGCGCGGCGCTGTCGGACCCGGCGTTCTTCGTGCGCGACCAGCACCCGGCGCGCGAGCTGCTCAACGCGGTGGCCGAGGCCGGCGCCAACTGGCTCGGCGAAGACGACGTCGACCCGCAACTGGTGCAGAAGCTGGACCGGGCCGTGGACAAGGTGGTCGCCGACTACGAGGGCGACGCCGCCGTTTTCGAGGCGGCCAACGAGGATATCCAGCAGCACTTCCGCGCGCTGGCGCACAAGGCCGAACTGGCCGAGCGCCGCCACGTGGAAGCGGCGCGCGGCAAGGAGCGGCTGGAGTCGGCCAAGCAGCAGGCCGGTGCCAGCATCGAACAGCTGTGCGTGCAGACCGAGCCGCCGCGTTTCGTGCAGTCGCTGCTGAAGCAGGCCTGGTCGGACGTGCTGACCCTGACCCTGCTGCGCAACGGCGAAGGCTCGGAGCAGTGGCAGTTGCGCGAACAGGAAACCGCGCGCATCGCCGAGGTCACGTGCCAGCCGCCCGGCAGCGCCGAGAGCGATGTCGAGCTCGGCCAGCAGGTGGAGGCCGCGCTGCTGCAGGTGGGCTACCACCAGGATGAAGCCGCGGCGATTTCGCGCCGGCTGTCCACCCCGGGCGGCGAGGACGACAGCAGTTCGCGTACCGAGCTGACCGCGCGCATCCGCGCCCGGACCCGGCTGGGCGACCAGAGCGAGGGCGGTGAAACGCGCCGCGCCGCGCCGCTGGCGCGCACGCCGGCCGAAGAAGACTGGTACCGGCAGCTGCGCACGTTGCCGTTCGGCACCTGGTTCGAGTTCACCACCAACCAGCAGGGCGACCTGCGTCGCCAGCGCCTGTCCTGGTACAGCCTGATCACCGACAACGCGTTGTTCGTCAATCCACGCGGGCAGAAGGTCGGCGAGCATTCGCTGGACGCGCTGGCGCGGCTGATGGCCCACGGGCAGGCGCGCCTGGTCACCGAGGACAAGAGCCGCCTGATCGACCGCGCCTGGCAGGCCACGCTGCGCACGCTGCGTTCGCTGGCCGGCAACAGCACCCCTGCGGAGGCCGCACCGTGAGTACCGATACCCGGCGCGCCCCGCGCCGCCAGGTGGCCGAGCTGGTCCCGGTCACCGACATGATGGCCGAGGCGGTGATCGGCCGGCTGGGCAATGTGTCCGAGACCGGCATGCTGATGCTGGCGTCGGTGCCGATGAACGAGGACGCGCTGTACCAGCTGCGCTTCGCCATTCCCGGCCCGCAGGGGCACCCGCTGCTGCTGGACGTGGGCGCGCACCTGCTGTGGTGCGAGCAGACCCACGCCCCCGGCCAGGCCTGGGTCGGCTTCCGCTTCCTGACGCTGGCGCGCGAACACCGCGAACAGCTGCGGAACTGGATCGCGCAGGAAGCTTCGGCAGTCTGAGTGCCGGTTCCGGCACAGCACGCGCGGGGCGATTGCGGCAGAATCAGGGGCTGCATTCCGCACTGTTGAACGAGCCTCCCGCGATGAACCAGCCAGACCTCGCCGCCCTGTATTCCCACCATGTCCGGGTGCTCTGCCAGCGCGCCGACGAGGCGCTGGCGCGCGGCGGGTTCGACCATCTGGTGATTCCCAGCGGCACGCTGCATTACCAGGCGTTCGACGACCGCGACTATCCGTATGCGGTCAATCCGAACTTCAAGGCATGGCTGCCGCTGACGAAGGTGCCCAACAGCTGGGTGGTCTACACGCCCGGCCAGCGTCCGAAGGTAATCTTCCACCAGCCGTTCGATTACTGGCACGTGGTGCCCGACGCCCCCAACGGCTGGTGGGTGGAGCATTTCGATATCGAGATCATCCGCACGCCGGAGCAGGCGCTGGCACTGCTGCCGGGCGACGCGGCGCGTTGCGCGATCCTGGGCGAGCCGCAGAGCGCGCTCGGCGCGTTCACCCCGAACAACCCCGAGCCGGTGCTGCACTACCTGGACTGGCACCGCGCGTACAAGACGCCGTACGAGATCGCGCTGATGCGCCAGGCCCAGCGCCTGGGCGTGCGCGGCCACCGCGCGGCGGAGGCGGCGTTCCGCGCCGGTGCCAGCGAGTTCGAGATCCACATGGCGTACTGCAGCGCGGTCGGCCAGGACGCCAATGAGCTGCCGTACGGCAACATCATCGGCCTCAACGAACACGCGGCGGTGCTGCATTACACGGATCTGGGCCGCACGGCGCCGAAGCCGCTGCGCAGTTTCCTGATCGATGCCGGCGCCAGCGCATTCGGCTATGCCAGCGACATCACGCGCACGTATGCAGCCGCCGGGCACACCGAGTTCCAGGCGATGATCGAGGCGGTGGACGCGGCCCAGCAGCAGATGGGCGCGGGTGTACGCGCCGGGGTGGACTACAAGCAGTTGCACATCGATGCGCACCTGTCGCTGATGGGCATCCTGAAGGACTTCGGGGTGCTCAAGGTGTCCCCGGAGGCCGCACTGGCCACGGGCGTGAGCGCAGCGTTCTTCCCGCACGGCCTGGGTCACCTGATCGGACTGCAGGTGCACGATGTGGCCGGCTTCGCGGCCAGCGACCGCGGCGGGCGCGTGGAGCGCCCGCAGGGGCACCCGTATCTGCGCCTGACCCGCACGCTGGAACCGGGCATGGTGGTCACGATCGAACCGGGTCTGTATTTCATCGATATGCTGCTGGACGAGGTGAAGCAGCGCGGCCAGGCCGACAGCATCGACTGGGCCCGCGTGGACTTCTTCCGCCCTTACGGCGGCATCCGCATCGAAGATGAGGTGCTGTGCACCGAAGGCGACGCGGACAACCTCACGCGCCCGGAATTCGCGCAATAACGGCGGCGGACCGGCCGGGGTTTTACCGACGCGAACCGACCGGAAACGACGGGGACCGACGGGGACCGACTGGGACCGACCGGAAACGACTGGAAACGACTGGGTAGAGCCGACTGTTAGTCGGCTGCTCTTGCCAGCAGCTCGTAGAGCCGGGCTATGCCCGGCTGCTTCATGCATCTGTGCGAACAGCCGTTGGCTCAATCATGCTCTGAGCTGGGCCGGCGGGTGCGGGTTTGCGGGACACGCCGTGAATACGTCCGTGTAGGCTTGTAGAAAACATCCATGTTTTCTACAGTCCCGCAAACCCGCCCCCGCCGACCCTCGACGGTGTGTTGGCGGCCACGGGAAGATCAACGGCGGCGCAGATTATTTTCATGCGTTACCGGACGTTGGTTGGTTCCGTGCATTCGTTCGGGAACCGAATCTACCGGCCCAGGCCCGTGCGGCGTAACCGCCGCGTAACCGGCCCCAGACGCATTCGGCAAAGCCGCCGCGTAGGGACACGCCGCGCCCTATGAGCGGCGTGCGCCATTACGATGAACGCGTCGCCACGCGCCCGGGGGTATCCGCATCAACGGGGCATGGTTCTGTTGCGTGTCTGCTCTATCCGTCCGCACGCGCCCATCTATCGGGGGCGGCCGGCGGGTAGCCCCCGGAGGGACGCTCCAAAACATGGATGTTTTGGAGCAGCCTACAAGGACGTACTTGCGGCGTGTCCCGGAGCGGGGCTGCCCGACGGCCGCCCCCAGCACGTAACAACTGAAACGCTGCTCTTGGCGCGGTGCCAAAATCAGCGAGCAGCGTTCATTTCCTGCTCGATTTCATCGGCACTGCGCGCCAACGCCGCGGTCAGCACGTGATGCCCGCTGTCGGTAATCACCACGTCGTCCTCGGTGCGGATGCCGATGCCGCGCCAGCGCGCGTCCACGCTGCGGTCGTCGGCGCCGATGTACAGGCCCGGCTCGATGGTGAACGCCATGCCCACTTCGAGCAGGCGCGAGTCGCCCGCCAGGCGGTAGTCGCCTACGTCGTGCACATCCAGGCCCAGCCAATGGCCGGTCTTGTGCCGGTAGAAGCGCTGGTAATGGCCTTCGGCGATGTTCTCTTCCAGGTTGCCCTTGAGCAGGCCCAGCTGCAGCAGCCCTTCGGTGAGGGTGTGCACGGCCGCCAGGTGGCCGGCCTCGTACGGCACGCCCGGGCGTGCCTGGGCGAGCGCGGCCGCCTGCGCGGCACCCACGAGGTCGTGCAGGATGCGCTGCTCGGCAGTGAAACGGCCGTTGACCGGGAAGGTGCGGGTGATGTCGCTGGCGTAGCCGCGGTATTCGGCACCGGCGTCGATGAGCACCAGGTCGCCATCGCGGCTGCGCGCGTTGTTGTCGCGATAATGCAGGATGCAGCCGTTGGCGCCGGCGCCGACGATGCTGCCGTAGGCGGCCCAGGCATCGTTGGCGCGGAATTCGCGTTCCAGGTCGGCCTGCAGCTCGTATTCGTGGATGCCGGGGCGCGCCACGCGCATCGCCACGCGATGAGCCTGCACGGTGATGTCCGCCGCGCGCTGCATGAGCGCGATTTCCGCCGTGGACTTGAACAGCCGCTGCTCGTGCAGCAGGTGGCCCAGCTCGAGGAACTCATGCGGCGGCTGCGCGCCGTGGCGCACCTGCGCACGCACTTGGTTCACCCAGCCGATCAGCTTGAGGTCGAAGTCGGCGTCGCGGCCGAAGTGGTAATACACCCGCGAACGCCCTTCCAGCAGGCCGGGCAGGATGTCGTCCAGGTCGTCGATCGGGTAGGCATCGTCCATGCCGTAGCGCGCCACTGCGCCCTCCTGGCCGGCGCGCGCACCGTCCCAGGCCTCGCGGTCGGCATCGCGCTCGCGGCAGAACAGGATGACCTCGCCGTGGCGACGGCCCGGTATCAACACGAGCACCGCGTCGGGCTCCGGGAAGCCGCTCAGGTACCAGAAATCCGAGTCCTGGCGGAACGGATAGTGGGTGTCCAGGCTGCGCACGCGCTCGGAAGCGGCCGGCAACACCAGGATGGCGTCATCGCCGGCCATCTCCATCAACTGCTGGCGACGACGGGTGTACTCGGCGGCGGAAATACCGGTCAGCTGATGGATATCCATCTCAGTTCAGACGCTGCCGGTGGCGTGCAGCCATCACGCAGTCGCCATGCAGGATCAGCACGGCCACGCGGATGAACTCCTCGATCTCGGCCAGTGCATCTTCGTCGTCGTCGTTGCCGCTTTCGAAATCCTCGCTCGACGCCTGGGCCAGCTTGGCCAGGTCATTGAGCGCTTCGTCGCCCTCTTCGGACAGGGTCGGACGCTGCTGGCCGGCGCCCAGGCCGAAACCGCCCAGGAACGCGCGCGCCCAGGTGAACAGCGCGTCGGCCTGCGCGGCGGTGTCGCCCGCATCGCTCAGCAGCAGCTCGAAGGCGAAGTCGCGGTCTTCCAGCTGCGCAACGCTGGCGCCCAGCAGGCGGTCCAGGGCATCGCCCTCGACGGGCGTGGGCAGGCTGTCGTCGGCCAGCACCCGTGCCGGCCATTCACGCACGGGCGCGCCGCCGGCGGAAAGCCAGCCGCACAGGCCGCCATGCAGCTCGGCGGCATTGGCGCCCAGGCCCGCGGCCTGGCTGGCCTGGTTTACGTCGTTGACACTCGGAAGTTCGGTCATCTTGGGGCTCGATCAGGTGGGGTGCCGGCGCGGCCGGCAACCACGGGTTGGCAGTATCCCAGTGTATCAATCCGTTCCCCTTCATTATTCGCTTGACCGCCTCTACTCCCCTTGCCTATCGTGCCGGACATGGAACCCGCCGATGCCATCGCCCAATTGCAGGCCTTCGCCTCCCGGGTGGAGGCATTGCTGGAGCGCAACCAGCGCCTGGCCGAGGAAAACCGCAGCCTGCGCCACCAGCAGGAGCAGTTGGTCGCCGAACGCTCGCAGCTGCTGGCCAAGAACGAGCAGGCCCGCTCCCGGGTGGAAGCGATGATCACCCGGCTCAAATCCCTGGAGCAGCACACATGAGCCAGACCGAACCGGTCAGCGTCCGCATCCTGGATCGTGAGTACACCGTGGGCGTGGGCGCCGAAGAGCGCGAAAGCCTGACCGCCGCCGCCCGCCTGCTCGACGCCAAGATGCGCGAGATCCGGGGCAGCAACCGCATGGCCGCCGTGGACCGCGTGGCCGTGCTGGCCGCGCTGAACCTGGCCCATGAGCTGCAGCAGCTGCGCGACGACCACGTGCGCCAGGCGGCCGCCTTGCAGCAGACGCTGGCCGATCTGAACAGGCGATTGGATCGGGCGATTGATGGCGCGTGATCCACACGCGCATTTCATTGATCTGAATTGGCATGTAATCCGACCGACGAACGGGGTATCCGAACCGGCACGGATGGCTATAATGGCCGTGCGTTCTCTGCTGTGAACGACGGCGTGTGCAAACATTCGCCTTGTCCCTTAATTACGACCACGGGTGCGCGACGTCGCCGGGAGTGCAAGTCCGCCTTGTAGCGGGAAGCCCAATGGAGGCCCAGCGTACCCACTTGAACCCCGGGTTCAAGGTCGTTTCGCACGCATCGTCACCGCGGAGAATGCAGTATTCCTGCAAGAGCGACGTTCCATCGGGACGTCGCTCTTGTTTTATCCGCTGACCGGAACCCGGCATGACCGACCCGCGCTCCGCACTGCGCCAGCAGTTGCGCCAACGCCGCCGCGACATCCTCCCCGCGCAGCGCCTCGCTGCTGCCGAGCAGCTGGCCGACGCCCTGCTTGCACTGCCGTTCGCACCCACCCACGGCCACGTGGCCGGCTACTGGGCGCTGGATGGCGAGATCGCCCTGCACCGCTGGCAGATGCGCCTGCCCGATACCGCCATTTACTGCCTGCCGGTGCTTGCCGGAGAGACGCTGCGCTTCGCGCCGTGGCGCCCGGGCCAGGCGCTGACCGCCAACCGCTTCGGCATTCCCGAACCCGACATCGCCCTGGACGACACCCTCGCGCCCGAGCAGATGACGCTGGTGGTGGCGCCGCTGGTGGGCTTCGACGCGCAGTGCCGGCGGCTGGGCATGGGAGGCGGCTGGTATGATCGCAGCTTCGCATTCCGCCAGCAGCGCCCGGCTCCGCCGTGGCTGGCCGGGGTCGGTTTCGCGGCACAGCAGGTCGACGACCTGCCGGTGCAGCCGTGGGATGTCGGCGTGGATGCGATCTGTACCGAGGCCTCCACCCTTTTCCCCGCGATAGAACCCGCATGACCGCACGCAAGCGTTACTGGCTGATGAAGTCCGAACCGGACGCCTTTTCCATCGATGACCTGCAGCGCGTGGGCCAGGAACCCTGGAACGGCGTGCGCAACTACCAGGCGCGCAACTTCATGCGCGATGGCATGAAGGTCGGCGACGGCATTCTGTTCTACCACTCCAATACCAAGGTGCCCGGCATCGTGGGCACCGCCACGGTCGCCACCGAGGCGTATCCGGACGAGACCCAGTTCGATCCGAAATCAGACTATTACGATCCCAAGGCCACCCGCGAAACGCCACGCTGGCTGCTGGTGGACGTGGCCTTCGAGCGCAAACTGCGCGGCACCATTTCGCTGGACGAGATCAAGCTGCATGGCGACGCGCTGGGCGAGGGCTTCCCCTTGATCGCGCGCGGCAACCGGCTGTCGATCCTGCCGGTGACCGCGGCGCAGTGGAAGCTGCTGCTGTCGCTCGAAAAACACTGACCTTTTCCTTCACGAGTTTCCCGCCATGTCCGAAGCCAAACGCCTTGCCGCAGAAAAAGCCCTGGAATACGTCGAAGACGGCATGATCGTCGGCGTCGGCACCGGTTCCACCGTTGCCTACTTCATCGACGGCCTGGCCCGCATCAAGCACCGCATCAAGGGCGCCGTGTCCAGCTCGGACCAGAGCACCGCGCGGCTGAAGGAGCACGGGATCGAGGTGCTCGAACTGAACCACACCGGCGACCTGTCGCTGTATGTGGACGGCGCCGACGAGTGCGACGGCAACAAGTGCCTGATCAAGGGCGGCGGCGCCGCGCTCACCCGCGAGAAGATCATCGCCGAGGCCAGCCAGCGCTTCATCTGCATCATCGACCCGAGCAAGCAGGTTCCCGTGTTGGGCCGCTTCCCGTTGCCGGTGGAAGTCATTCCAATGGCACGCAGCCTGGTGGCCCGCCGCATCATGGACATGACCGGCGGCCAGCCGGCCTGGCGCGAGGGCGTGGTGACCGACAACGGCAACCAGATCCTCGACATCCACCACCTGCAGATCACCGACCCGGTCGCCCTGGAGCGCGAGCTCAACCAGCTGCCCGGCGTGGTCGCGGTGGGCCTGTTCGCGCGCCGCCCGGCCGACGTGGTGATCGTGGGCGGCGAACCGCCCAAGGTGTTCTGATTCCCCTGGCCGGCACGCCCGTGCCGGCCCTACCGCGAGGATTGCGTATGCCCTTCATGCGTCTGCTGCTGCCGCTGCTGTTGCTGCTCACCCTGTCCGGCTGCGCCAGCGCCGGCTCCAACCACTGGGTGGAACTGGGCGGGGCCCGCTACCAGGTGGAACTGGCCACCAACGACGAGACCCGCGCGCGCGGGCTGATGTTCCGCGACGAGATGGCCGCCGACCACGGCATGCTGTTCCTGCACGACCGCCAGGAACTGCAGGCCTACTGGATGAAGAACACCAAGATCGCGCTCGACATCCTGTACTTCGACGAGCAGCGCCGGCTGGTCAGCCAGCAGCGCGACGTGCCGCCGTGCTCGGCCGGCGACCGCTGCCCGCCCTACCCCAGCAGTGGCCCGGCCCGTTACGTGCTGGAGCTCAATGCCGGGCAGGCAGAGAAGCTGGGCCTGCAGGACGGCGCGGTGCTCACCTTCGGCCCGGGCATCGCCGACCGGCCCTGAGCCGGCTTCACGCGGCACAGCTTGAATCGCGACGCGTTTGTCGCCAGTCTGTGTGCATGCAGGCGCGAATGACATTGCCGGCGTGGGACTCCCTGGCCGAACTGGACGACGAGGCGCTGCCGCTGTTGCCGACCGCGCTGCTGATCGCGCGGGACGAATACCCCGATCTGGACCCGCAGGTATATGACGCGCTGGTCCAGAGCCATGCCGACCACCTCCGCACGGAGGTGGACACGATCGAGCATTGGCCGCTGAAGATTGCCGCCGTGAACCGCCACCTGTTCGACGAACTGGGCTATGGCGGCGACCACGGCGAGTATTACGACCCGCGCAACAGCTACCTCAACCAGGTGTTCGAGCGCCGGCTGGGCAATCCGATCTCGCTGGCGATGGTGCAGATGGAAGTCGCCCGGCGGCTCGGCATTCCGCTGGACGGGGTCTCCTTCCCCGGCCATTTCCTGGTGCGGCTGCCGGTCGACGACGGCATGCTGGTGATGGACCCGTTCAATGGTGGGCGCCCGCTGGATGTAGAGGAACTGCGTGAACGCGCGCGCTCGCATCTGGGCGGCGAGGTGCCCGATGACCAGGTGCTGGCGCAGATCCTGGACGCCGCCCCGGCCCGCGCGATCCTGATGCGGATGCTGCGCAACCTGCACGGCGTTTACGTGGAACGCAGCGAATGGGACCGCGCGGCCCGCAGTGCCGATCGCCTGCTCAAGCTAGCCCCCGAACAGGACGACGCCCTGCGTGACCGCGGCCTGGCCTACCTGCAGCTGGACTACCAGGCCGGCGCACACCGCGATCTGGCGCTGTACCTGCAGCGCAACGGGCAGGCCAGCGATGCGCAGTGGGTGCGCGAGAAGCTGGTGGAAATGGGCGGGCGTCGGCCGCGTTTGCACTGAAAGAAATCACCGACGGGGTATGGGCGGCGGGGTAGAGCCGACTGTTAGTCGGCTTGGCGCGCAGCGCCGCGTTCCCGCGCGAAAGCCAAGCCGACTAACAGTCGGCTCTACCCCGTCAGCGGTTCACATCTCGACCATCTCGAAATCGTCCTTGGTCACGCCGCAATCCGGGCAGGTCCAGGTCTCGGGCACGTCTTCCCAGCGGGTGCCGGGCGCGATGCCCTCTTCGGGCAATCCGTCCACTTCGTGGTAGATGAAGCCGCAGACAACGCACATCCAGGTGCGGAAGGTGGTGGCAGTGGCGTCGGTCATCGGATAATCAGCGGCTGGACAGTACGGTCAATGGCCATTGTCCCACTCCCGCCGCCCTACCGGTAGCCATCGATGAACACCCCTCTTTCCCCCGCCGCGCCCCCGCGCGGCCTGTACCTGATCACCCCCGACGACGCGGACACCGCCCGCCTGCTCGCGCGCGTGGCCCCGCTGCTGGCCGGCACGACCTGGCTGCAATACCGCAACAAGACCGCCGATGACGGCCTGCGCCGCGAACAGGCGCTCGCCCTGCAGGCGCTGTGCGCCGGCCACGGCGTGCCGTTGATCGTCAACGACGACGCGGCACTGGCCAAGGAGGTCGGCGCGGCCGGCGTGCACCTGGGCGGCACCGATGGCGACATCGGCGCCGCGCGGGCCCTGCTCGGCCCGACCACCATCATCGGCGCGTCCTGCTATGACCAGCTGGCCAACGCCGAGCGCGCCGTCGCCGCCGGCGCCAGCTACGTGGCCTTCGGCGCCTTCTTCCCGACCACCACCAAGATCACCAGCAGCCGCGCCGAGCCGGCACTGCTGCGGCAAAGCGCCGCACTCGGCGTGCCGCGGGTGGCGATCGGCGGCCTGACGCCGGACAATGCAGGCCCGCTCATCGCCGCCGGCGCCGATCTGGTGGCCGTGGTCAGCAGCATCTTCGCCGCCGCCGACCCGGTGGCCGCCCAGCGCGCCTACCTCGCTTGTTTCCAGGATCCTTCCGCATGAACCACGACCAGTCCCACGCCCTGTTCACCCGCGCCCAGGCCCTGCTGCCCGGCGGCGTCAATTCGCCGGTGCGCGCGTTCAAGTCGGTCGGCGGCGAGCCCTTCTTCGTCGAGCGTGCCGACGGCGCCTACCTGTACGACGTCGACGGCAACCGCTACATCGACTACGTGGGTTCCTGGGGCCCGATGATCGTCGGCCACAACCACCCCGCGGTGCGCCAGGCAGTGAAGCAGGCGATCGACAAGGGCCTCTCGTTCGGCGCGCCGTGCGCCGCCGAAGTGACCATGGCCGAGACCCTCACCCGGCTGATCCCGTCGTGCGAGATGGTGCGCATGGTCAACTCCGGCACCGAAGCCACCCTGTCGGCGATCCGGCTGGCCCGCGGTGCCACCGGCCGCAACCGCATCGTCAAGTTCGAGGGCTGCTACCACGGCCACGGCGACTCGTTCCTGGTCAAGGCCGGCAGCGGCATGCTGACGTTGGGCGTACCGACCTCGCCCGGCGTGCCGGCGGGGCTGAGCGAGCTCACCCTCACCCTGCCCTACAACGATTTCGAGGCCGCCACCGCGCTGTTCGCCGAGCAGGGCGCGGACATCGCCGGGCTGATCATCGAACCGGTGGTGGGCAACGCCAACTGCATTCCGCCGCGCGAGGGCTACCTGCAGCACCTGCGCGCGCTGTGCACGCAGTACGGCACGCTGCTGATCTTCGACGAAGTGATGACCGGCTTCCGCGTCGCCCTCGGCGGTGCGCAGGCCCACTACGGCATCACCCCGGACCTGACCACCTTCGGCAAGATCATCGGCGGCGGCATGCCGGTGGGTGCCTACGGCGGCCGCCGCGAGCTGATGTCGCAGATCGCGCCCGCCGGGCCGATCTACCAGGCGGGCACGCTGAGCGGCAATCCGGTGGCGATGGCCGCCGGCCTGGCCATGCTGGAGCTGGTGCAGGCGCCGGGCTTCCATGAACGCCTGTCGGCTGCTGCCGCACGCCTGTGCGCCGGGTTGGAAGCGGCCGCGGCCGAGGCCGGCGTGGCGGTGACCACCAACCAGGTCGGTGCGATGTTCGGGCTGTTCTTCACCGACCAGAAGGTGGACACCTACGCGCAGGCCACGGCCTGCGACACCGACGCGTTCAACCGCTTCTTCCACGCGATGCTGGAACGCGGCGTGTTCCTCGCACCCTCGGCGTACGAGGCCGGATTCATGTCGAGCGCGCACGATGACAGCGTGATCGACGCGACGATTGCAGCCGCGCGCGAAGCGTTCAAGGTGGTCAAGGGGTAAGGCCGCAGATGGCGGCCGCGCGAGTCGCGACGTCCGCCGTCCCGCCGCCGAATGCGGCGGGCTGCAATGGTAGGGTCGCATCCCAATCGACCGCCGATAGGGGTGCCGAGGCCGGTGGGGCACGAACCTCGATCAACGCCGGTTTCGATTCAGGTCCATGCGTGCACGTGCCGATCACCGCCATCGGCAGTTGTTTGGGAACCAACCCTACCTCCCTGCTACCGGACGTTGACGGTTCACCCGAACACAAACCGGCCTTTCATCATGGCGAAATGCCCGGGGAACGAGCAGAAGAACGTGTAGTCGCCACCCTTGCGCAACGCGGCGGTAGAGAAGGTCACGCTGGTGCTCTGGCCGCCGCCGATCACCGCCGTATGCGCCAGCACGCGCGGATCCTTCTTCGGCAGGTAACTTTCGGCCAGCGTCATGCGCATGCCGGCCATCGCCACGGGCTGGTAGTCCGCCGTCTTCGTCAGCACCCAGTTGTGCCCCATCGCAGTGGCGGCGAGTTTGCCGGTGTGGCGCAGCGTCAGCTTCACCTGGCTGCAGTCGGCGGCTACCTTGATTTCCTTCTGGCTGAAGCTCATCTGGTCGGTGCTGTCCAGGCCCACCACACACACTCGCGCATGTGCGGCCGGGGCCAGCGCCAGGCCGGCAAGCATCACGGGAACAAGCAGTTTCACGGGGTTCTCCATCACTCGATGACGAAGATTCTAGAGAGCGACACCGCACGCGGGGTGCGACGGGATGTCGCAGCGAACCTGACAGTGCGGTAACGTCAGCCCTCGCCTCGCAGACGACTGGATCCATGCCGCCCCCTCTGGACTGCCTGTTGCTGGATTTCGATGGCGTGCTGGCCAACTACGCGCGGCATCTGCGCGTGCGCCATCTGGCCGACGCCTGCGGGCGCACGCCGGCGCAGGTACACGCGGCCTTGTTCGACAGCGGCCTGGAGCAGCAGTTCGACAGCGGGCTGGACAGTACCGCCTACCTGCAGCAACTGGGTAGCGCGCTCCGCGTCCCGATCAGCGTGGCGCAGTGGCAGCATGCCCGCATCGCCGCGTCACCGCCGCAGGCCGGCGTGGTGGAGCGCGTGCAGCGCATCGCACTTACCTTGCCGATTGCCATCCTCACCAACAACGGTGCACTGATGGCGCAGACCATCCCGCGCATCCTGCCCAGCCTGGCCCCGATGCTGGACGGGCGGATTCTGTGCAGCGGTGCGCTGGGTGGGCGGAAACCCGACCCGGCGGTGTTCCTGCGCGCGGTGGAACTGCTCGGCGTACGCCCTTCGCGCACCCTCTTCGTCGATGACCTGTTCGTCAACGTGCGCGGCGCCCGGGAAGCGGGGCTGCATGCCGACACCGCGGGCGACAGCCGCAGCTTCGGCAAGGTGATACGCCGCTACGGGTTGGCGTGATGCGGGGCTTCTGGGCGGGACCGACTGGGTAGAACGACTGGGTAGAGCCGACTGTTAGTCGGCTGTTCCAAATGCAGCGGACTAACAGTCGGCTCTACCCCGTCGGCTCTACCCCGCCGTTTTCGTCCGGCCTCAGCGCGACGCGATGAACGACTGCACGGCTGCACGGAGGCGCTTCAAGCCCTCGGCAACTTCCTCATCCGTAATGTTCAACGCAGGCACGAACCGCAGCA
>NZ_JBOHXV010000072.1:0-25419 GCF_050737075.1 Stenotrophomonas sp. | reverse complement strand
CGCTTGAACGATGGCACGTGCATGCACGCGCCATCGTTCAAGCGTGTCCGGTCAGGACACCGACACGCTGTGCGCTGCCTCGCGGGTCGCCGCGAAGCGCACGTCCGGCGCGCGTTCCTGCGCCAGCTGCAGGTTGACCCGGGTCGGGGCCAGGTAGACCAGCTGGCCCGCCGCGTCGATGCTGAGGTTGCCCGCGTTCTTCTCGCGGAATTCTTCCAGCTTCTTCTCATTGCTGCAGGTGACCCAGCGCGCCGTGGTCACGCTGACCGGCTCGAACGTCGCTTCCACGCCATATTCGTCCTTCAGGCGGTAGGCCGCCACGTCGAACTGCAGCACGCCGACCGCGCCCAGGATCAGATCGTTGCTCATCAGCGGGCGGAAGAACTGCGTTGCGCCTTCCTCCGACAGCTGCGCCAGGCCCTTCTGCAGCTGCTTGAGCTTCAGGGGGTCGCGCAACCGCGCGCGGCGGAACAGTTCCGGCGCGAAGTTCGGAATGCCGGTGAAGCTGACCGCCTCGCCTTCCGTGAACGTGTCGCCGATCGAGATCGTGCCGTGGTTATGGATGCCGATCACATCGCCCGGCCACGCCTCGGCCGCGATCTCGCGGTCGCTGGCCATGAACGTCAGCGCATTGGCCAGCTTCATTTCCTTGCCCGTGCGCACGTGGAAGGTCTTCATGCCCGCCACGAAACGGCCGGAGCAGACGCGCATGAACGCCACGCGGTCGCGATGCTGCGGGTCCATGTTGGCCTGGATCTTGAACACGAAGCCGGTCAGCTTGTTTTCCTGCGGCGCGATCACGCGGCCGGTGGTGGCACGCGGCTGCGGCGACGGCGCATGCTCGACGAAGAAGTCCAGCAGCGGCTGCACGCCGAAATTGTTCACGCCCGAACCGAAGAATACCGGCGTCTGCCGGCCGGCCAGATAGGCCTCCAGGTCGAACGGGTGGCTGGCGCCCTGCACCAGCTCCAGCTCGTCGCGCAGGTCGGCCAGCATGCGCTCGCCGATCTTCTCGGCCAGGCCGGGCGAATCGATCGAGGGGAAGATCGTCGAGTCCTGCCGGGTGAAATTGCGGCCCTGCTCGTACAGGTGCACTTCGCCGCTGATCAGATGTACCACGCCCTTCAGGCGCTGGCCCATGCCGATCGGCCAGGTCACCGGCGCACACTGGATCCCGAGCACGCTTTCCACTTCATCCAGCAGGTCGATCGGCTCCTTGCCTTCGCGGTCCAGCTTGTTGATGAACGTCATGATCGGCGTGTCGCGCAGGCGGCACACTTCCATCAGCTTGATCGTGCGCTCTTCCACGCCCTTGGCGACGTCGATCACCATCAGCGCCGAGTCCACCGCGGTCAGCACGCGGTAGGTGTCCTCGCCGAAGTCGGCGTGGCCTGGGGTGTCGAGCAGGTTGACGATCTTGCCTTCGTACGGGAACTGCATCACCGACGAGGTAACCGAGATGCCGCGTTCCTTTTCCAGCGCCATCCAGTCGGAGGTGGCATGCCGGGCCGCCTTGCGGCCCTTGACCGAACCGGCCATCTGGATCGCACCGCCGAACAGCAACAGCTTTTCGGTCAGCGTGGTCTTGCCGGCGTCAGGATGGGAAATGATGGCGAAGGTGCGGCGGCGCGCAGCTTCGGTAGCGACTTCGGACATGGCGTGACGCGCCCGCCCGGGGCGCTTTTCAAAGAGATAAGCCGACGATTATACCGGGCCGCCGCTGTCGGCGGGTCAGGGGGATGCCGCCTGCCCCGGATCGGCCTCTTCACGCGCGAAGTGCAGCTCGCCCTGCGGGGCCACGATCCGGACCGGAATCGAGCGCAACTGCATGCCCACATTGACCTGCACCACGAAGTGCAGGTGCGGCGCGGTGCTGTAACCGGTGTTGCCCGAGACCCCGATACGCTGCCCGGCCTCGACCCGCTGCCCGCTGCGCACCAGCACCCCGTTGGCCTGCAGGTGCGCGTAGACGGCCATGCTGCCGTCGTCATGCAGCACCCGGATGAAGTTGGCCCGCGCGCGGTCGCGCGCCGGGTCGCGGCCATTGGCGGTGAAATTGCCCTGTACCTGCATCACCTTGCCGGCCCGCGCGGCCAGCACCGGCGTGCCTTCCGGCAGCGCGAAATCCACCGCATCGCTGTTTTCGGCGTCGCTGTGGCTGAAACGGCCCTGCGGCGCCTGGGTCACCTGGAAGCGCTTCGCATCGAAGGGCAGCTGGTAGGCCACGTCGCGCGGGCGTGCGGCCGGATCGCCCGGCACCGCGTCCAGCAGCAGGTTCAGGCGTTCGGTATCCGGCGGCAGCTGCAGGCGGACCACCACCACGCTGGCCGATCCGGGCAGCACCGCCTGCATCGGCAGCCCCGGCAATAGCGCCGCGCCGGCGTCCTGGCGCAGGGCGATCTGGACCGGGCCGGCCAGGTGGTTGTCGACACGTGCCTGCCAGCGGCTGGCCCCGCCTTCCAGCTTCACCGAGGCAATGCCGCCGGCGGTGGGTCCCTGCGGAGCGCCATCGGCCTGCTGGACCAGCCCCCAGCCAGAGCGCCACGCCTGCGCCGCAGGGGCGCCGGACGCCAGTGATACCAGGGGGCACAGCAGGAGTGACAGCAGCAGGGGGCGGCGCATCGTCGGTCTTCGTCTGAGGGTGCGCGGACTCTACGCAACTGCATCCGTTCAGGAAAGTGGGCTGATGAGAAAAAACTATATCGCTTCATCCCGATGAAAGGATTGACATGCCGCCGGGAGGCTGGCATCGTGGCTCCACCATCGAGACCGGCAGAGGGACAGGCCTTTTGAAGCCGGGGCAGCCCGCAGACGCGAAAGCGACCTGCGTAGGTGCCAAATCCTGCGGAGACCGTGGTGTCTTCCGAAAGATGGTTCGAACCGTGCACCGTGCGTGCGCTTCGAACGCGAGCTCCGCGAAAGCTCGATGGCCGTTTCTCCTTATCGGGATACCGCCATGCCTTTCGCCACCGCCGCCGTTGCTACCGACTCCTTCGCCCCGCTGAGCGTTCCGGTTGATGCCGGGCGCAGCGCCGTGCGCGGCGAAATCGCCGCGATCCTGTCGATGCGCCACGGGGGCCCGCGACCGGTACGGCTGCGCTACGAACTGGTCGGCCGTGCCGAGGCGCCGGTGGTGGTGCTGGCCGGTGGCATCTCCGCGCACCGCCACGTGGCCGCCAACGGCGAGTTCACGGAGAAGGGCTGGGCCGAGGGCCTGGTCGGCGCCGGCCGCACGCTCGATCCGGCGTCGCTGCGCATCCTGGCCTTCGACTTCATCGGCGCCGACGGCGCGCTCGACCTGCCGATCGACACCGCCGACCAGGCCGACGCATTGCTGCTCGTGCTGGACCACCTGGGGATCGCCCAGCTGCAGTGCTTCGTCGGCTACTCCTATGGCGCGCTGGTCGGCCAGCAGTTCGCGGTGCGCCACCGCCAGCGCCTGCTCAAGCTGGTCGCGGTCAGCGGCGCGCATCGCCCGCATCCCTATGCGGCGGCCTGGCGCGCGCTGCAGCGCCGTGCGGTCGCGCTGGGCCAGCTGCAGTGCGCCGAAAGCCACGGGCTGGCACTGGCCCGGCAGTTCGCCATGCTCAGCTACCGCACCCCCGAAGAGTTCGGCGAGCGCTTCGATGCCGCGCCGGAAGTGGTGAATGGCCGCGTGCGCGTGGCCGCCGAAGATTACCTGGACGCGGCGGGCGCGCAGTACGTCGCGCGCACCCCGGTCGAGGCGTACCTGCGGCTGTCCGAATCCATCGACCTGCACCGCGTCGACCCCGCCGCGATCGACGTGCCCACCGTGGTGGTGGCTGTCGAAGGCGACCGCCTGGTGCCGCTGGCCGACCTGGTCGGCCTGGTCGAAGGGCTGGGCCGGCACGGCAGCCTGCGCGTACTGCGCTCGCCGTACGGCCACGACGCCTTCCTGAAAGAAACCGATCGCATCGACGCGATCCTCGCCAACGCATTCCGCCTCCCGGGAGAAAACGCATGAGTCTGTCCACCGGTTCCGAGCCGTCCTGTAGCCGTGTCACCGCCGCCGTGCGCGCCGGCATCGACCGTGATACCGCGCATGGGGCGGTGACCCCGCCGATCGTGCTGTCCTCGAACTTCAGCTTCGACGGTTTCGGCAACAAGCGCCAGTACGACTACACGCGCAGTGGCAACCCGACCCGCGACCTGCTGGGCGAGGCGCTGGCCGAGCTGGAGGGGGGCGCCGGTGGCGTCATCACCTCGACCGGGATGGGCGCCATCAACCTGGTGCTCAACGCGCTGCTGCAGCCGGGCGATACGCTGGTGGTGCCGCACGACGCGTACGGTGGCAGCTGGCGCCTGTTCAATGCACTGGCGAAGAAGGGTCACTTCACTCTGGTCACCGCCGACCTGACCGACCCGCGTTCGCTGGCCGAGGCACTGGCCGGCTCGCCGACCCTGGTGCTGATCGAGACCCCGTCCAATCCGCTGCTGCGCATCACCGACCTGCGCTTCGTGATCGACGCCGCGCACAAGGCCGGTGCCAAGGTGGTGGTGGACAACACCTTCCTGTCGCCGGCACTGCAGCAGCCGATCGCCTTCGGTGCCGATGTGGTGCTGCACTCCACCACCAAGTACATCAACGGCCACAGCGACGTGGTCGGCGGCGCGGTGATCGCACGCGACCCGGCGCTGCATGAGCAGCTGGTGTGGTGGGCCAATGCGCTGGGCCTGACCGGCTCGCCGTTCGACGCGTTCCTGACCCTGCGCGGTCTGCGCACGCTGGGTGCCCGCCTGCGGGTGCACCAGGAAAACACCGCCGGCATCGTCGAGCTGCTGGCCGCCAGCGACGCGGTGGCGAACGTGTACTACCCCGGTCTGGCCGAGCATCCGGGCCACGCCATCGCCGCGCGCCAGCAGAGTGGTTTCGGCGCGATGCTGTCGTTCGAACTGGCCTCCTGCCCGGGCGATGATCCGCACGCGGCGGTGCGCGCGTTCGTCGATGGCCTGCGCTGCTTCACCCTGGCCGAATCGCTGGGCGGCGTGGAGAGCCTGGTGGCGCACCCGGCCACCATGACCCATGCGGCGATGACCGCCGAGGCGCGCGCACATGCCGGCATCGGCGAGGGCCTGCTGCGCCTGTCGGTCGGCATCGAAGCGCTGGAAGACCTGGTCGCCGACCTGCAGGCCGGACTGGAGCGCGCGCAGGCGGTGATCGACCTGCAGTCGCAGGCGGCGCGGCGCAAACAGGTGGACGCATGAGCGCGGTGGTTCCGTTCACGCGTGCGCAGCCGCGCCGGCTGGCCTTGCTGGGCACGGGCACGGTAGGCACCGCGTTCGTGCAGCGCTACCAGGCGCTGCAGTCGCGCGGCATCGCGCTGCCGCAGTTCTCGTGGTTGGCCAACTCACGCACGGCACGTGCCTGCGAACGGTTGCCCGAACAGGAACTGGCCGAGGCCAACCGCGCCCAGCGCAGTGCGCCGGCGGTGCAGCCCTGGGCCGAGGCCGAGGGCCTGCAGCGCGGGGACGTGGTGGTGGATGCCACCGCCAGCGACGACGTGGCCAACTGGCATGAACAATGGCTGGCGCGCGGCGTGCACGTGGTAACCGCCAACAAGCTGGGGCAGGGCGCGCAGCTGGCACGCGCGCAGGCCATCGCCGACAGTGGCCACGGCGGCGGCGCGCGTTATGGCGACAGTGCCACCGTGGGTGCCGGGCTGCCGTTGCTGAGCAGCCTGCGCGGGCTGGTGGCGGGCGGCGACCACATCCACCGGGTGGAGGGCGTGCTGTCCGGGTCACTGGCCTGGCTGTTCCATCACTACGATGGCCAGCGCCCGTTCTCTGCGTGGGTACGCGAGGCGGTCGACGCCGGCTACACCGAACCGGATCCGCGCGTGGACCTGTCCGGCGAAGACGTTCGCCGCAAGCTGCTGATCCTGGCCCGCGCCAGCGGTATCGCGCTGCGCGCCGAGCAGGTGCAGGTTGCATCGCTGGTGCCCGATGCATTGGCTTCGTTGCCGGTCGCGGCGGCCATCGATCAGCTGTCGCTGCTGGATGCACCGCTGCAACGGCACTGGGAGCAGGCACGCGCGCAGAACGGCTGCCTGCGCTTCATCGGCGGCTTCGATCGTGATGGCGCCCGTGTCGGCCTGCGCATAGTGGCGCTGGACCATCCCCTGGCCGGCGGCGCCCAGACCGACAACCGCGTGGCGATCCACAGCGACCGCTACAGCGCGCAACCGCTGCTGATCCAGGGACCGGGCGCAGGCGCCGACGTAACCGCCGCGGCATTGCTGGACGATGTGTTGCGGATAGCAAAGGCGTAGAGCCACGCCGCGCCATTTGACCGACGGGCGCCGATTCGATGAACGCATCGCCATGCGCGCGGAACCTCCCGCCGCAACGGAACGTGATTCAGGCGTGGCTGCTCTTCGTTCCGGCACCGCGCAGCCACGCACGGCGTGGCTCTACGCCCGTGGTACCCGGTACCTCGCGTTGTCTGGCAGGATCACTTCCTGCCCGACAACGCCTCCAACAAGGCCGCATTGAACCGCTCGGGATCCTGCACCTGCGGCGAATGGCCGAGCTCGTCGAAGCTCACCAGCGTTGCAACTGGAATCGCCGCAGCCGCCGCCTTGCCCAGCGCGGGGTAGTCGCCCAGCGTCGCCTTCAACGCAGCAGGCGCCAGGTCACGGCCGATCGCGGTGCGGTCCTTCTGGCCCACCAGCAGCGTGGTGGGCACGCGCAGGTTGGGCAGTTCGTAGACCACCGGCTGGTTGAACACCATGTCCGAGGTCAGCGCCTGGCTCCATGCGACGGCCTCCTTGCCCGGGCCGGCGTACATGCCGGCCTGCATGCGTGCCCAGTGCTCGTACTCCGGCGTCCAGTCGCCGTTGTAGTACACCTCCAACTGGTACTTCTTGATGCTGTCGAAGCTGGTCTTCAGCTCATTGGCATACCACGCATCCACGCTGCGCCACGGCACGCCCTTGGCCTTCCAGTCTTCCAGCCCGATCGGATTGACCAGCGCCAGCTGGCGGATCTGCTGCGGGTACATCAGCGCAAAGCGCGTGGCCAGCATGCCGCCCATCGAGTGGCCGACCAGGTCCACCTTGGTGGTGTCCAGCTTGAGATGGGCGAGCAGGGCCTGGGTGTTGGCGGCCAACTGGCCGAACGAATACTGGTAGCGCAGCGGCTCGCTGGACTTGCAGAAGCCGATCTGGTCCGGCGCGATGACGCGGTAGCCGGCCGCACTCAACGCGGTGATCGTGTCACGCCAGGTCCCCGCGCAGAAGTTCTTGCCGTGCAGCAGCACGACCGTCCCCACCAGCGCGCGGCCGGCCGGCGGTACATCCAGGTAGGCCATTTCCAGCGGTTGCCGCTGCGAATCCAGCCGGAACGTGTTGACCGGCCAGCCGTAGTCGAACGCCTGCAGGCGCGCGTCGTAGGTGTCGGCGGCAAGGCCGGTCAGGGGCAGGCAGGCAAGCAGGGCAGCGGCCAGGATGCGCATGGCGGTCTCCAATAGGGGACCGTCAGCATAACCGTCGTCGCACGGTCGCGTGGGGCTCTGCCCCAACCGAACCGTGGTGCCGGGCTCTGCCCGGCAGACCTCATCAACACTCGATGACGTTTACCGCCAGGCCACCGCGGCTGGTTTCCTTGTACTTGTCCTGCATGTCGCGGCCGGTGTCGCGCATGGTCTTGATCACCTTGTCCAGCGAGACCTTGTGCTTGCCGTCGCCACGCATCGCCATGCGCGAGGCGTTGATCGCCTTGACCGCGCCCATCGCATTGCGCTCGATGCAGGGAATCTGCACCAGGCCGCCGATCGGGTCGCAGGTGAGGCCGAGGTTGTGTTCCATGCCGATCTCGGCGGCGTTCTCGATCTGGCTCGGGTTGCCGCCCAGCGCGGCGACCAGGCCGCCGGCGGCCATCGAGCAGGCCACGCCTACCTCGCCCTGGCAGCCGACTTCGGCGCCGGAGATCGAGGCGTTTTCCTTGTACAGGATGCCGATGGCGGCCGAGGTCAGCAGGAAGTCGAACACACGCTGCTCGTTGGCGCCCGGGCAGAAACGGTCGAAATAGTGCAGCACCGCCGGCAGCACGCCGGCCGCGCCGTTGGTGGGCGCGGTGACCACGCGACCGCCGGCCGCGTTCTCTTCGTTCACCGCCAGTGCGTACAGGTTCACCCAGTCCAGCGTGGTCAGCGGATCGCGCATGGCCGCTTCCGGCTTGGAAGAGAGCTCGCGGTACAGCGCCGGTGCGCGGCGCGACACCTGCAGGCCGCCCGGCAGGGTGCCTTCCTGGCGGATGCCACGGGCCACGCACTGCTGCATGGCGTCCCAGATCTCGCGCAGCTGCTCGCGGATCTCGTCTTCGCTGCGCCAGCACTTCTCGTTCTCGAACATCATCTGGGCGATGCTCAGGCCGCTGCGCGCGGTCTGGGCCAGCAGTTCGTCGCCACTCTTGAACGGGTAGGGCAGCGGGGTTTCATCGGGCACGATGCGGTCATCGGCCGCGTCGTCCTGGTTGACCACGAAGCCGCCGCCCACCGAGTAGTAATCGCGCGTGGCGATCACCTGGTCCTGCGCGTCGTACGCGGTGAAGCGCATGCCGTTGGTGTGGTAGGGCAGCTTCTGGCGCTTGTTCAGGCCCAGGTCGCGCTTCTCGTCGAAGGCGATTTCATGGGTGCCCATCAGCCGGATGCGCTTGCTGCTGCGGATCCGCTCGAGCGTGGCGGGAATGATGTCCGGGTCGATCAGGTTCGGGCGCTGGCCCTCCAGGCCCAGCAGCACGGCCTTGTCGGTGCCATGGCCGCGACCGGTCAGTGCCAGCGAGCCGTAGACGTCGGCGCGGATGCGCACCACGTCCTGCAGGCAGCCCGGGTCCAGCAGCCAGCGGTGCACGAAGCGTTCGGCAGCCTTCATCGGCCCTACGGTGTGCGAGGAGCTCGGGCCAATGCCGATCTTGAAAACGTCGAACGTGCTGACAGCCATGATTGCCAAACTGCGGGTATCGGATGGAGCGCTATTCTATGCTTTCCGCAGCAACCACCCTGGCTGCAACGCAACATAGGGGCGCCATGTTCATCCTGTACCAGCGCGACGACTGCCATCTCTGCGACCTGGCCCTGACGGTCCTGGCCCAGGCCCGGGTGCCCGGGCTGGACAGTGTGTTCATCGACGACGACGTGGCCCTGGAGACGCGCTATGGCAGCCGGGTACCGGTCCTGCGCGACGGGCAGGGCCGGGAACTGGACTGGCCGTTCGACGCCTCCACCCTGTCGGCGTGGATGACGGACCACCGGTAGCGCCGGCCGTTGGCCGGCACTAGGGACGCCGAACCGCCAAGGGGGTTATTTAGCCTGCAGCTTCACCACGGTACTGATCGCGGTCTCATCCGGGATGGTCTTGGTGTCGTTCCAGTCGCCCTGGCCTACGCCGAAGTCCAAGCGCTTGACCGTGGCTTTGCCCTTGAGTTCCGGGTTGGCACCGGGCTTCCATTCGAAAGTGAAGGTGACCGGCTTGCTCACCCCGCGCAGCTCCAGCGTGCCATTGGCGACGTACTTGTCGCCGCTCTTGGTGAAGCCCTTGGCGGTGTACCTGGCCGTGGCGAACTTGGCGACGTTGAAGAAGTCGGCCGTCTTCAGCGTTGAATCGCGGTCACCATTGCCGGTCTCGGCACCTGCCAGCGGAATGGTCACGTCCAGCGTGCCCGCGGCCGGGTTGGCCGGGTCGAAGCTGATCTTGGTCGAGAAGCCCGGAAACTTGCCGGTGAACACTTCGCCGTCGTACTTGGTGGCAAAGGCCAGGTGCGAACCGGCACCCGGGGCCTGCACGTAATCGGCGGCCAGCACCGGGGCGGTGGCCATCAGGCCGGCCAGCGCGGCAGCGACGGCGGCGGGGGAGGTGAGTTTGATGTTCATCGTCAATCCTTCTGGGGGGAGGCGATCCAGCGCTGCGGCAGCATGCGCGCCAGCGTGGCATCGCGTTGGAAGAAGTGGTGGTACAGAGCGGCGCCGGCGTGTGCGACCACCACCGCGATCAGCAGCCAGAAGCCCCACTCGTGGATGGCGTGGGAGATGTCACGCGCCGCCGGGTCCGGTGCGACCAGTTTGGGCACGTCCACCAGCCCGAACCAGCGGAACGGACGCAGGCCACTGGCCGAATCGTAGATCCAGCCGGACAACGGCAGCGCGAACATCAGCACGTACAGCAGCCAGTGCGTGGCCGAGGCGATGCGTTCCTGCCAGGTCGGCGTGCCGGGCACCGGCTCAGGGGCACCGGCATACAGGCGCCAGCCCAGGCGCAGCGCCACCAGCGCCAGCACGGTGATGCCCAAGGATTTGTGCGCGGTATACACCCAGAAGTATTTCGGGGTACGGGGCAGCTCGCCCATCGTCAGGCCGACGATGCCCAGCACGAGGATGAGCACGGCGATCAGCCAATGCAGGCCCTCGCTGACAGTGCCCCAGCGGTCACGGGTGTTTCGGGTGGTCATGGCGAGCGCTTCCGGGCGGGCGAAGTGGATGGAATCTCGGAGTCGTCGGCCGGTACCGGAGTTCCCGGTTCTTCGACGGACGGTGTGTCCTGCGGATCGGTGGCGCTGCGGTCGCGCACGGCCTCGGCTTCGATACGCAGCTGCACCTGGTCGCCGATCATCGACGGCCAGGCATCCACGCCGAAGGCGCTGCGGCTCAGCGTGGTGGTGGCCGAGAAGCCGGCGGTGCGACGGAACGGCGGCATCGGGTGGCGCTTGACCGCGTTGAGCGTTACCTCGAGCGTCACCTCCTGGGTGACGCCATGCAGGGTCAGGTCGCCAACCACCCGCGCGTGGGTGGCATCGATCGGCTCGATGCGGGTGGACACAAAGCGTGCCTCGGGATGGCGCTCGGCATCGAGCAGGTTGCGCGCCAGGGCGGCCTTGTTCCATTTGTCGTCGCCCAGGTCCAGGCGTTGCAGTGGCACGCTGACGGTGAGCGTGGCGCTGCGCCAGTCGTCGGCATCGAAGGCGAGGGTGCCTTCACTGCCCGACACCGTGCCCAGTGCCTGCGAGAAGCCGGCGTGCTCGACCGCGAACAGCACCCGCGTGTGCACCTGGTCGAGGCGGTAGGTGTCAGGAGCGGCGCTTACCGCCCAGGGGGCGATGCACAACAGCAGGGCAAGGGTCAGGCGCTGGTTCACGGCCGGCTCCATTCAGGGCTGGGCCGATCATACGCGTTGCCCCGTGATGCCTGGCAGCACCATGGCTGCAACAGATCGTGGTGCGGCCAGCCGGCTGGGGCCGGGGCGTTGTGCAGCGCACTGTGTGACAATCGCGGGCAACAGGGAGAACTCGATGGCGTTGAGCACGCGCGGTTGGCGGGCAGGCATCGTGCTGCTGGCACTGGCGTTGTGTTCGGTGCCGTCAGCGTTGTGGGCCGCAGGGACATCGGCAGAAACACCGCGCATGCGCCGCTTCGGTGCAGCCGAAGGCATGCCTTCCCGCATGGTGCTGGCGCTGGCGCAGGATCGCCGGGGGTACATATGGGCGGCCACCGACGATGGCCTGGCCCGTGTTGACGGCGTGGGCCTGCGCGTGTGGCGGCATGCGCCGGACGATCCCGGTTCGCTGCCCGGCAATGAGATCGAAACGCTGCTGGTCGATCCGCTGGACCGGGTGTGGGTCGGCAGCAATGGCGTGGGGTTGAGCATGCTGGGACCCGGGCGCGAGCGCTTCGAGCGCTTCCCCGAGCTCAACGAGCACTGCGAAGGCCAGTTCTGGGCGTTGGCCTACGCGGCCAAATCGCTGTGGATCGGCACCAATCGGCATGGCATCTGCCGGCGCGACGAGGACGGCACGCTGCAGCGCTACCAGGCCGACCCGGCCGATCCCCACAGTCTCCCCGACGACACCATCTACAGCATGCTGGCCGATCCCCAGGGCCGTGTGTGGGTCGGCACCGGCAGCGGCGTGGCCCGCTGGGACGGGCGCGGCTTCACCCGCATCGCGCCGTCCGTGCTCGGCGGCAAGAGCGTCTTTCGCCTGACCCGCGACCCGGACGGCACGGTCTGGGCCGGCACCGAGGGCGGCCTGTTCCGTATCGGCACCGACGGCAGCGTGCGCCCGGCACCGTGGACGCTCAGCGCCGATGTCCGCGCGGCCGCAGTGGTGCACGACCGCAACGGTGGCTACTGGCTGGGCACGGCCGATGGCCTGTACCGCGGCGACGAGCAGAACCTGCGCCTGCTGGCCGGCGACGGTGGCAGTGGCTTCCTGACCGAACGCAGCGGCGTGCTGGACATGCTGCAGGACCATGAAGGTGGCCTGTGGGTCGCGATGCTGACCCAAGGCCTGGCCTATCTGCCGCCGGACTGGAAGCGTTTCTCCACCTGGTACCAGCTCGACGGCAAGCCGTTGGACAGCGTTTACCTGTTGGGGGTCGGGGCCGCCGGTAATGCGTACTACATCGCCGGCGCACACGGGCTTTACCACCTGGACGACAGCGCCCGCCTGAGCCAGATTGCCGACGAGAAAAAGCTGGGCGTCGGCGCCATCTGGGCGGTGCTGCCGCGTGCCGACGGCGCGCTGTGGATCGGCCGCGCCGGCCGCTTGGGCCTGTACCAGCCGAAGTCCGGACAGCTGCGCGAATGGAAGATCGGCGGAGGTTCGGACGTGCGTCAGCGCATCGACCTGATCCGTCAGGCCCCCAACGGCGAGCTGTGGCTGTCGATCATGAGCTTCGGCATCCAGCGCCGCGATGCAAACGGCGAGCTGCTCGAATCCATCCGGATCGAGGAGGGGCGGGGTCTGACCGAGAACCCGGTCGAACAGATGGGGTTCGATCCGCGCGGCCAGTTGTGGATCATGGGCGACATGGGCCTGCTGCGCTGGCAGGAAAATCGCTTCGAACGGGTGCCCGGCGTTTCCGCGGGAATGGTGTTCGACATCGCCTGGGCAAGTCCCGACGACGTCTGGATGGCGCGCAACGGCAGCCTGGAGCGCTACCGCTGGGACGGCCTGAGCATGACCCTGCGCGAGCGGGTCGGTGCCGCACAGGGCGTGCCGCCGGTGTCGATGGGCGGTCTGGTGCTCGGCCGCGACGGGCAGGTATGGGCGACCACGCCGCGCGGCCTGCTGTGCTGGCATCCGCAGCAGCGTCGCCTGCGCCTGTATGGCGAACGCGATGGGCTGCCGGACGCCGAGTTCAGTGGGCGCCCGCCGGTGCGTGGCGCCGATGGACGCGTGCTGGCCGTCACCGCGACCGGCCTGGTGGGCTTCGACCCGAACGCGGCCGATCTGCAACTGCCGCCGTCGCAGCTGGTGATCGACAACATCCAGGTGCGTCGCGACGACGCCGAAGGCCAGCAGTCGCTGCCGGTCAATGCACCGTTGCTGCTGGGGCCGGACGACCGCGACCTGATCATCTCCGCGCGACTGCTGTCCTATGCCAGCCCGATGGGCAACCGTTACCGCTACCGCGTCTCGGGCTACGACCAGAACTGGGTGATGCAGAACGCCAGCGGCGAGCGCCTGCTGTCGCGGTTGCCATCGGGCCAGTACGCCATCGATGTGCAGGCCGCCACGGCCCACGGTGACTGGACGCCGTCGCGCACCATCAGCGTGCAGGTGCAGCCGCCGTGGTGGCGCAGCGGCTGGGCCATCTTTGGTTACCTGGTGCTGTGGCTGCTGTTGATCGCATTGCTGCTGCTGGTCACCCGTGCGCGGCTGCGTCGCCGGCAGCAGTGGCAGCTGACCGTGCACAAGCAGCAGATCGCCGAGCAGGCGTCGCAGGCCAAGAGTCGCTTCCTGGCCACGCTGGGGCACGAAGTGCGCACGCCGATGACCGGCGTGCTGGGCATGAGCGAGCTGTTGCTGGCAACGCCGCTGGACGACCTGCAGCGCGGCTATGCCGCATCCATTCAACACGCAGGCACGCACCTGCTGCGGCTGGTGAACGATGCGCTGGACCTGGCGCGGATTGAAGCCGGCCGGTTGGAGCTGGACATCCGTCCTTTCGATCTGATGTCGATGCTTACGCAGGTGGAAGCCCTGATGGAGCCGATGGCGCATCACCGCGGGCTGGCCTTCGAGCGCAGCTTCAACCTGCCCGGTCCGGTGCAGGTCAGTGGCGACGAGATGCGCGTGCGGCAGATCCTGATGAACCTGCTGGGCAACGCGATCAAGTTCACCGAGCAGGGGCACGTGGGCCTGGATGTCGAACTGCTGGCCGATGGCATGGGGTTGGTGTTCGAGGTCTCCGACACCGGTCCCGGCATCAACGAGGACCAGCAGCAGCGCCTGTTCCACCGCTTCGAGCAGGCCGATGGCCCGCGTACCGCCTCACGCTACGGCGGCAGTGGGCTGGGCCTGGCCATCTGCCAGGAACTGGCGGTGGCGATGGGCGGGCGCATCGGCATCGACAGCCAGCCGGGACACGGCGCGCGTTTCACCGTGCACCTGCCGCTGCCATGGAGCCAGCGCCAGGGCGCAGCCAGCTCCGCGGCGCCGGACGGTGCCCGGATCGAGCTGCCGCCGCTGCGCATCCTGCTGGTGGAAGACGATGCCACCGTTGCCGAGGTGATCGCCGGGCTGTTGCGCGCACGCGGGCATGCCGTGGTGCACGCGCTGCACGGTCTTGCCGCGCTGTCGGAAGTGGCCGCCGGTGACTTCGACGTCGGCCTGCTCGACCTGGACCTGCCGGCGCTGGACGGCATCGCGATTGCTGGGCAGTTGCGGGCGATGGGCTATGAGTTGCCGCTGGTCGCCGTGACCGCGCGCTCGGATGCGTACGCCGAGCAGCAGGTGCTGGCGGCCGGGTTCGACGGCTTCCTGCGAAAGCCGGTCACGGGCGACCTGCTGGTGGATGCCATCGCCCAGGCGCGCGCGGCCCGGGCCGCCGCCGGCTGAGCGTGGCCGATGCCACTTCATAGCCTGTGTGTTATCGAATCCCTCAATCAATCTAAAACTTGATTCGCAGCCGTGTGACCTGTTTACAGATTGCCCGGTGCAACCTGGCGACGCGGGTCCTACCGTGACAGGGATGAGAATGTTGCCGCTGCGGTAGACGGTGAAGCGTCCGCGAGTCGCCCTGCGCGGGCAACTGGGAACCCTGCTGTTGGTCGTGTGCCTGGCCTGGTCCGCACAGGCCTTCGCCGTGGTCGTGCAGGTGCCGTGGCCGCGCCAGCTGGGCGCCACCGATGGGCTGCCGGATCCGCATGTGCGCGAGATCGCCGAAGATGCCACCGGCTATCTGTGGCTGGCCGGCAGCGACGGTCTGATGCGTTTCGATGGACAGCGCTACCGGCTGTGGCGGCACGACGAAGGCCTGCCCGATGTGGACCTGCGCTCGGTGCATGTGGACGCGCGGGACCGGCTCTGGCTGGGCACGGCCACCCGTGGGCTGGTAATGATGGGGGCCAGCCGCAACGGCTTCCTGCGTGTCGATGCCTCCGCCCCGCCGGCCGTCCGTACGGGGCATCTGCGTCAGGTGACGAGCAGCCGCGATGGCTGGGTCTGGGTCATCGGTGACGATCAGCGCCTGTATGGCCTGTCACCGCGACGCGCGCGCTGGCAACGCCAGCCGTTGCAGGATCATGCGGTGCGCATGCTGGCTCGCGATGCAGAAGGCGCACTGTGGGTGGCGTCGGGCGGTGGCCTGTGGCGCTGGAACGGCGATACCTTCGTGTCCGTGCCGCTGCCATTTCCGGCGACTACGCAGCTGCTGTCGCTGTGGGCAGACCCGCAGGGCGGGATCGAAGTAGCCACCTCGCGCGGAACCTGGGTGCTCGACGCCAGCCAGCAGGTACGCGCCGGCCCGCTGCCGATGCGCAGCGTGCTGCGCAGTGCCGACGCGACGCTCTGGCAGCAGCGCGAGGGCGTGCTGCAGCGTCGCGACGGCGGCGGAGTGCATCCGGTTGCGCTGCGTCCAGCAGCCGGCGCGGCACCGGGTCCGGTGCGGGTGCGGCAGGCGTTGCAGGATCGCCACGGCGACCTGTGGTGGGTCACCGAGCGGCACGGCGTGTGGTGGCTCCCGGCGCGTTGGCGGCAGTTCACCGCACTGCCGGGTGGCCCCGTGATGGCGCTGGCGGCATCGGGAGACAACCACGCGTGGGTGGCCGGCAGCGGCGGACGATTGCATCGTCTGGACTTGCGCAGCGGGCGCAGCATCGACCACCTCGACCACGCACGCGGAGGCGACAGCGCGTTGCCGGTGGGCCTGGCCGAGGACGCCGCCGGCCAGCTCTGGATCGCCAGCGGGGACCGACTCGTCCGCTACGACCCGGTGCGCCGCCAGCGCCAGGAGTGGCGTACGGGCGTGGGAACGCGCCCGGCAGCGCTCAACCTGAGCAGCTGCGCGGCCGGGCAGCTGTGGCTGGCGCATCCGCAGGCGCTGCAGCAGTGGTCGACGACGGGGACGCTGCTGCGCAGCGGCACGCCCACGGCCCTGGGTCTGACCGCCGACGTGCCGGCACGTCAGTTGCTGTGCGCGCGCGATGGCCACGTATGGGCGACCGACCCAACGGGCATCAAGCGCTGGTCAACGGCCCGCGAGCGTTTCGAGCCGGTCGATGGCGACAGCGGCGGAAGTGCGGTCGCGCTTGCCGAGGCCGACGACGGCACGCTCTGGATCAGCCGCCAGGGCGCGCTGGAACACTACCGCCCCGGCGAAGAGGGCCTGCGGCGGCTGCGTCGTATCGATGCGGCACAGGGCTACCCGCAGCTGCGCGCGGACGCGCTCGCCGTGGGACGCGATGGCGCGGCGTGGGCAGGCACGGCGCGCGGGCTGGTGCGCGTCGACCCGCGCCAGGGTGACGTGCGGGTGCTGGGCGTCAGCCAAGGCCTCCCGGTGCAGGAGGTGCTCAGCCAGGCACTGCTGCGCCTCGGGTCGGGGGCGTTGCTGGCGGGGATGGGGGAAGGCGGGCTGCTGGCCTTCGATCCACGCGGGCTGCGCGAGCCGGATCGCCCGCCGGTGCTGGTCATGGAGGCCATGAGCCGGCGTCGCCATGGCCGCCTGCTGCCGGTGCCGTTGAACGCGTCGCCGGTGCAGCTGAGCACCGCCGACCGCAACGTGCGGGTTGCGGTCAGCCTGCTCGGCCGGGGCGACCCGGACCGCATCCAGCACCGGTTCCGGCTTCCCGGGCAGGACCCGGGCTGGATCGATACCGGGCCGGTGGCCCAGCGGCTGTTCGCACGCCTGCCGGCTGGCGAACATACCCTGCTGATGCAGGCGCGGCACGCCGAGGGACCGTGGTCGGCGGTGCGGCAGGTATCGCTGCGCGTGCAGCCGCTGTGGTGGGAAAGTGGCCTGGGCCGCGCGGCGATCGCCGCCGCGCTCTGCGCGCTGGTGGTGCTGGCGGCGCGCCTGCAGCAGCGCCAGCGGCGCCGTCGCGCCCGGCGCCGGCAGGCGCGTGCCGGGCGGCAACGGGCCGAACAGGACTCGGCACAGCGCAGCCGCTTCCTGGCCGACCTCGGCCGGCAGATACGCGCCCCGCTGACGCCGGTGCTGGGCTGGAGCGAGTTGCTGCTGCAGTCCCCGCTGTCGCCGATCCAGCGCGAACAGGTGGGCAGCCTGCAGCGGGCGGGGCATCACCTGTTGCACCTGATGGACGACGCACTGGACGTGGCCAGCATCGAGTCGGGGCGGCTGCAGCTGCAGGGCACCCCGTTCGCACTGGCGCCCCTGCTGCACGAGCTGTACGCGCTGCAGCAGCCGGCGGCGGACGGCAAGGGGGTGGCGTTGCACTGGAGCAACAGCCTGGATGCGCGGGCGGGTTTCCACGGCGACGTCCAGCGCCTGCGCCAGATCCTGCTCAACCTGCTGGGCAACGCGGTGAAGTTCACCACCCGTGGGCAGGTCAGCCTGAGCGCGCGTGCCGGGCCCGAGGGTCGCGGTCTGGTTCTGTGCGTGGCCGATACCGGCCCGGGCATGAGCGCCGACCAGGTGCAACGGCTGTTCCAGCGCTTCAGCCAGGCCGAGGGCGCGCAGACGGCGGCGCGCCATGGCGGGAGCGGGCTGGGGTTGGCGATCAGCCGGGAACTGGCCCGGGCAATGGGCGGCGACATCACGGTGGAGAGCCAGCCGGGCCGTGGCACGCAGTTCGAGCTCGTGTTGCCGTGGGCGCGCGCGCTGGATGCGCCAGCGGCGTCGCCTCCTGCAGGCGGCGGCACCGTGCAGGCGCCCTGCAGCCTCCGGGTGATGGTGCTGTTGCCGTCGGCCAGCGCGGTCGACGTGGTCTGCGCGCTGCTGCGCGCACAGGGGCACCGGGTCACCGGCGTGGACACCCTGGACGCCTGGTTGCGCGATGTCGATCCCGGGCCGTGGGACTTGATCGCCACCGATCCGGACATGCTGGTGCACGGCGCCCGGCTCAGTGCGCGGTTGCCCTGGTTGTGGCCAGGCGTGCCGCGGCTGGCGCTGACGCCGCGTGCCGATGCCTGCGCCGAACGCGATGCGCGCGCCGGAGGCTTCGAGCTGTTTCTGCGCCTGCCCGTGACCAGCGCGCGGCTGGCGGCCGGGCTTGCGCAATGCCGGGCGCGTGCATGAGCGCTGCAGGGCACGCTGCGGCGCGGTCGCTGTGCGGGCTGCTGCTGGGCCTGCTGCTCGCCGGCGCAGCGCTGGCAACCCCTCACAACGCAGTGCCGTTCACCAGCGCCGACGGACTTCCCTCCAGCGCCGTGCGCCAGCTGGTGGAAGACCGCCAGGGCTATCTGTGGTTCGCCACGGAAGACGGACTGGCCCGCTTCGATGGGCATCGCTTCCGGGTGTGGCGGATGGAGCAGGGACTGGCGGACAACGAGCTGCTGGCCATTGCCGCCGACGCGCGGGACCAGTTGTGGATGGGCACGGGCAACGGCCAGCTGATGCGGATGTCGGTCGATCGCGAACACATCGACGTATTCGATGGCGCGCGCTTCCCGGCGTTGGCGGGCACCGCGATCAGCGTCGTATTTCCTGCCCCCGACGGTGTCGTCTGGTTTGGCACGCGCGACGCAGGCCTGTTTCGACTGGGGCCGGAACGACGGCTGCGGCAGTTCCTGCCCACCCGGCGTGGCGATGGGCTGCCCGACCGCACGGTCGAGCATCTGGCGATGACCGCCGATGGCACGCTGTGGGTGGGCACGCCCAATGGCCTGGTGCGCTGGCGCGACGGTCGTTTCCTTGCGCCCGAACCGGCGTTGTTGCGCACCGCGCCCGTCACCGCACTGCGGGTCGATGCCGGTGGGCGACTGTGGGTCGGGGGCGCGGCAGGGCCGTGGCGGTCGACGCCCGGCGGGCGCCTGGAGCCGGTGGATGCCGGCGCCGACACGCGCCCACTGGCCGCGGCACGCCGCGGCGGACCCTGGCTGGGCGATGGCGCGCAGGTCTGGCAAGGCGATGGCGGGCCGCTGCATGGCGCGACCGTCGCCGTGACGGGTAGCCACGCGGCGCCGCACTTCCGGTCGGCGCTCGAAGACCGCCACGGTGGCGTCTGGTTGCTCGGAATGCAGCGGGGGGTGTGGCGGCTGCCGCCCCATTGGCGCCACTTCATGCCGGCCGGCACCACGGCGCCCGCGTTGCCCGAACGGGATGCGATGCGACTGGACGCCGCGCGGCCGATGCAGGCGCTGCAGTGTGCGGACGGCAGCCGCTGGCGGATCAGCGCGCAGGTGATCGAGCGCTTTCCCCCCGACAGTGCCCCCGTACGCCGCTGGCCCAGGGATGCGCAGGCTCCGCCTGGGCGGGACGACGGCGGGGTGGTGCATTGCGACGGCGCCGAAGGGCTGTGGTGGGGCGGGCGCCTGGGGCTGGCGCGCTGGACGGCGGGGCGCCTGCAGCGGGTGTCGGGCGTGCACGGTGAGATCAGCGCACTGCACGTTGCCGATGACGGCGCGCTGTGGATCGCCGGCGCCGGCAGCGTGCGCCGCTACCAGGTCACCGGCACGGTCGCGCGGCCCGGCATATTCGTGGACGCGCGGGAGGGCCTGCCACCGCTGCAGCTGACCTCGTTGGCCAGCGACGCACACGGCGCCGTCTGGGCGACCAGCGCCAGGGGCCTGCTGCGCCTGCGCCCGCGTGAGGGAAAGGTGCGCCTGTACACGCGCAGCGACGGGGTTCCCGAAGCGGTATTCAATGCGCAGTTGCGCGCCGACGGTGCGCACATGCTGGCGCTGCATCCGCAGGGCGCCGTGGTGCGCTTCGATCCTGCGGGGTTGACCGCCTGTCCGGGCGAACCGGCGCTGGTGGTCGAGCGGGTGCAGGTGCATCGCGACGGACACCTGCAGGTGCTGGCGCCGCAGCCGACGCTGCACCTGCGGCCGGGCGACCGCGACATCCAGGTCAGCATCCGGCTGCTCGGCACGGCGGTGGAGGCGGGCCAGCAGTACCGCTTCCGTCTGTGCGGGCTGGACCGGGAGTGGATACGCGTGGGGCGCAGCGGCACCCGTGGCTTCCCGCAGTTGCCGCCCGGCGAACACCGCCTGGAATTCCAGGCGCGGCTGGGCGATGGCCGCTGGTCGGCCACGCACGCCCTGCAGCTGCAGGTGGAGCGCAGCGGCTGGCATCACCCGGCAACCCTTGGCCTGCGTGTTGCGGCCGGGGCACTGCTGTTGGGCGGCGGTACGTGGGCCACCCTGCGGCGGCTGGCACGAACCCGCCGCGCGCAGGCGTCGGAGCAGCGCGCGGCGCTGGCCGTGCGCTCGGCGCATGCCAAGGAACAGTACCTGGCGACCCTGGGCCATGAGGTGCGAACGCCGCTGACCGGGATGCTCGGCATGAGCGAGCTGCTGCTGGACTCCCCGTTGCACGCGCCCCAGCGGCAACAGATGGAGCGGATCCGGGAGGGTGGGTTGCGCGTGCTGCAGCGGGTCAACCAGGCCCTGGATGAGGCGCGCTTGGAGGCGGGCTGCGCCCCGGTGCAGTCGCGGGTGTTCAATGTGGCGCAGACGCACCGACAGTGGCTCGCCCGCCAGGTGCTGCCTCTGTGCAGGCGTGGCACGGCGGTGGCGTTGTGCGTGCACGTGGCGCCGGCCGCGTATGCACAGGGCGATCCGGACCGTCTGATCCAGATGATGGAGAGCGTGGCCTCCACGCTGGTGTCGCGGACCGGCGCCGGGCGGCTCGTCCTGCAGGTCGGCTGGCGGCCCGGGCGCGAGGGGCTGCTGCTGGACTTCGCGGCCAGCGGCACCGCCAACCGGCATCTGCCCCCCGCGTCGGGTGTGGGCGCGGCCATCCCGGCACCCACCCCGGCGGCATTGTCCGCGGCGCTGGCCCGCGCCCGGCGCATGACCCGCGCGCTGGGGGGCAGGCTGCGCGTGCATGCCGGGGCTGGCCGGCAGTGGCGGGTGCTGGTCAGCCTGCCACTGCCGGCCGCGCTGCCACCGCAGGATCGGGACGGGCGCGATGCGATGCCGCCGCCCGGGCCGGGCAGGCGGGTGCTGCTGGTGGATGACGATGCGGCCACCGCCGCGCTCGGTTGCCGGCTGCTGGCCGAGCTGGGGCACCAGGCCGTGCATGTGCCGCACGCCTTGGCCGCATTGGCCGAACTGGCCGCGGCGCCGGTGGATCTGGTGATGCTGGATCTGGCGCTGCCCGGTCTGGATGGGCTGGCATTGCTCGCCCTGATGCGCGCACAGGGATTCCACGCGCCGGTGCTGGCGATGAGCGATAGGGATACGCCTGGGCTGGCGGGGCAGGTGATGGCCGCCGGCGCGAGCGCGCTGCTGCGCAAGCCGACCTGCAGCGCTGCGCTGCGCGCGGCGCTGCACGAGGCGGGCCCGGGCTGAGGGTTCGTCGCTGCCGGGCGAAGCGTTTACCATCTACCCCACCGACCCGGGCCAGTTGCGACGGGTCCTGCCCGGTCCCGCGCTGCGCGGCCCGGCCTTGAACCGCTCCGGGAGAACCATTGGTGGTGCCTTTGCGTTGGCTGCTCCTGTTCGGGATGCTGTGGTTGTGGCCGTCGCTGCTGGTGGCGCAACCGGTACCACCTACACCGCGACAGCTGACGGTGTTCGACGGCCTGCCCTCCAATACCGTCAACCGCATGGCCGAGGACGGCTACGGGTACCTGTGGCTGGCCACCAACGACGGGCTGGCGCGTTTCGACGGACGCAACTACCGGATCTGGCGCGCCGGCGATGGGCTGCGCGACAACCACGTATGGAGCGTGCATGTGGATGCGCGCAACCAGCTGTGGATCGGCACCGAGAATGCGGGCCTGGCGATGATGTCGGCGGACCGGCGCGAGCTGCGCTTCTTCGACCGCACCAGCCACCCGGTGATCGGCAGCAACACGGTCTGGAGCCTGGCATCCACCGGTGACGGCGCGCTCTGGTTCGGGACCTACGGCGGCGGGCTGCATCGCATGGATCGCGACGGCACGATCACCCGCTACATGCCCGAACCCGGCAATCCGCGCAGCCTGCCGGCGGACTCGGTCACCCACATGGCCACGACCCGCGACGGCAGCCTGTGGGTGGGTACCAAGGCCGGGCTGGCGCGCTGGACCGGGCACGACTTCGAGCGCGTGCCCGCCGCGCTGTTGCCGGTGCAGGTGATCAACGGCCTGACCGCCGAGCTGGATGGCAGCCTGTGGATCAGCACCAACGCCGGCGTGGTGGTGCGGCGTGCCGACGGTCGCTTCGAACCGGCACCGTGGAAGGTGGGCGAGAACGACCAGGTGCTGGGCATGATGCTGCGCGATGAGCAGGGCGGCTACTGGCTCGACACGCGCTCCGGACTTGGCCGCGCCTACCAGAACCAGTTCCAGCAGGTGCCGCTGTACAGTGCGGTCGCGCGCGGCCAGGTCCGGCCCAACTGGACCGGCGCCTATGAAGACCGCGAAGGCGGGATCTGGCTGGCCAGCACCAACAGCGGCCTGTGGCATCTGCTGCCACGCTGGTGGCAGTTCTCGGTGCTGTCGCGGCTCGAGGACGATCCCGCCTCGCTGCGCAACGGCTATGTGCTGGGCATGGCCGCGTCGGCCAATGGCGGCGTATGGACGGTGGGCACGCATGGCGCGCTGGACCGCTTCGACCCGGTTACCGGCCGTATCGAACAGCACCGCACCTGGGTGGACGGCTCACAGTGGCTGCAGGCGGTGGTGGAAGACGCGCGCGGCCAGGTATGGATCGGATCGCACGAGGCGCTGCTGCGCTACGACCCCAAGGATGCCTCGCTGCGACGCTGGGGGCGCGATGCGTCGGCCGACCGCGTGCTGGACGGCGTGGTGGAGTCGCTGGTGCTCTGCGATGGCGGCCTGCTGTGGAGCAATTCGTCGGGTGGCCTGCAGCAGCGCGACCTGGATGGGCGCGTGCTGCAGCAGATGGCGCCCGGTCAGGCCGGCCTGGCCGCCGGGCAACTGGTGCAGGGCCTGCTGTGCGGACCGCAGGACCAGCTGTGGCTGGCCACCAGCCAGGGGCTGATGCGCTGGGTGTCCACGCGCGCGACCTTCGAACCGTTGCGCGGCGCCACGGCCACCAGCGTCCTGGCCATGGCACGCGCCAACGACGACAGCGTCTGGGTCTCTGAGGAAGGGCGACTGACCCGATACCGCTGGAATGGCACCCAGCTCGAACGGCTGGGCGTGGTGGGTGGCGCCGCCGGGTACCCGGAGCTGTCGGCGACGGGGCTGGTGGTGGACGCACAGGACATCGTATGGGCCGCCAGCGCGCGCGGACTGATCCGCGTGGATGCCAAGCAGGGCAGCGTGCGGCAGTACGGCGTACGCGATGGCCTGCCGAGCCAGGAATTCCGCCGCAACACGCTGGTGCGTACCGCCAGCGGGCACGTCGCCGGGGGCACGCCGGCGGGCGTGGTGCTGTTCGACCCGGACCAGGTGCGGCCGGCCACCCGCCGGGCCCCGCTGGTGATCGAGCGGGTGGAAGTGCGCCGTGGCGAGCGCGTGCTCGACCTGACCCATCTGGCGCCGCTGGAGATTGCCGACGCCGATCGCGACCTGCGCATCGTGGCGCGGCTGCTGTCCTTCGCCGATTCCTCGTCCAACAGCTACCGCTACCGCCTGGCTGGCTATGACCCGGACTGGGTGGAAGTGGGCCCGGGCGGCGAACGCGTGTTTTCCCGCCTGCCGCCGGGGCGTTACCGGCTTGAAGTGCAGGCGCGCTCGGCCGACCTGGTCTGGTCACGGGTGCAGGTACTGGATTTCCGCGTGCAGCCGCCGTGGTGGCGCAGCCTGTCGGGCCTGCTGGTGCTGACCTCCGTCGCGCTGCTGCTGATGAGCCTGTTCGCCTGGCTGTACCGGCGTCGCCTGCAGCGCCGGCATGCCTACCAGCTGGCGCTGCACAAGCAGGAACTGGCCGAGCAGGCCTCGGCCGCCAAGACCCGCTTCCTGGCCAACCTGGGCCATGAGGTGCGCACGCCGATGACCGGCGTGCTGGGCATGAGCGAACTGCTGCTGAGCTCGCCGCTGAGTCCGGAGCAACGCAGCTACACCGAGTCGATCCGGCATGCCGGCGAACACCTGCTGCATCTGGTCAACGATGCGCTGGACCTGGCTCGGATCGAGTCCGGGCGGCTGCAACTGCAGGCACAGCCCTTCCCGCTGCAGGGAGTGATCGACGACGTATGCATGCTGATGGCGGCATTGGCCGGCCAGAAGCAGCTGCGGTTCGTGGTCGACAATGCGCTTCCGCCGGGCACCTGCAGCGTCGGCGATGCGGTGCGGGTGCGGCAGATCCTGCTCAACCTGCTGGGCAACGCCGTGAAGTTCACCCGCCATGGCGAGGTGCGCCTCAAGGTGCGCGCGCTGGCGCCGGACCGCGGGCTGTACTTCGAGGTCTCCGATACCGGGCCGGGCATCAGTGCCGACCAGCAGCAGCGGTTGTTCCGCCGCTTCGAACAGGCCGATGGTGCGCGCACGGCGGCGCAGTATGGCGGCAGTGGCCTGGGCCTCGCGATCTGCCGCGAACTGGCACTGGCGATGCAGGGGCAGATCGGCGTGGAAAGCCAGCTCGGGGTAGGGACGCGCTTCAGCGTCACGCTGCCGTTGCCGCTGCAGATGGCGGACGACACGGTTGGCGCCGCCGGTGTGGCCGAAGGGCAGCCGTTGCCGCCGCTGCGCATCCTGCTGGTCGAGGACGACGCGACGGTGGCGAGCGTGATCGTGGGGCTGCTGGGCGCGCGCGGGCACCAGGTGGTGCATGCCGGGCATGCGCTGGCGGCGTTGCGCGAGGTGAGCGATGGGCCGTTCGACGTGGCGTTGCTCGACCTGGACCTGCCGGGGCTGGGCGGCATGGAGCTGGCCGGGCACCTGCGCAACCAGGGCTATGAGATGCCGCTGGTTGCCGTCACCGCGCGCACCGACCCGGGCGTCGAACAGCAGGTGCGCGATGCCGGCATACAGGGTTTCCTGCGCAAGCCGGTTACCGGCGACCTGCTGGAGCAGGCGATCGCGCGGGTGTTGGTGGATGCGCGGGGGTAATTCGGATGCGGTAGAGCGGACTGTTAGTCCGCTGCCCTGGCATGCAGCGGACTAACAG
>NZ_JBOHXV010000071.1:0-26107 GCF_050737075.1 Stenotrophomonas sp. | reverse complement strand
GGGTAGAGCCGACTGTTAGTCGGCTATCGCGCGCAGCGCGACATGCGCATCCCGCGGAAGCAGCCGACTAACAGTCGGCTCTACCCAGTCGGCGGCAATACGCATCCGCCCGCATCCCGCCGGTGCGCGCATCAACCGGCGTCGCCCACCGCAAAGGCCTTGATCGGCTTCAACACCCCGTATTCCTCCTCGTGCAGCTTCCCCTTCAACGGCGGCAGCTCCGGGATCGGATCATCCACGCTCGTATCCGGCAAGCGATCGAGCAGGTTGCGGATCAGGCCCAGCCGGCCGCGTTTCTGGTCGTTGAAGTCCACCAGCGTCCAGGGCGATTCCTCGCGGTGGGTGGCGCGCAGCATCGCCTCGCGCGCCTCGGTATACGCGCTGTACTTGCTGCGCGACTTCAGGTCCACCGGCGACAGCTTCCAGCCCTTGAGCGGATCCACATGCCGGTCAGCGAAGCGCTTCTCCTGCTGTGCCTGGTCCACGGTAAGCCAGTACTTGAACAGCAGGATGCCGTCGTCGGCCAGCAGCTTCTCGAACACCGGCGTCTGTGCCAGGAATGCGCGATACTGCGCCTCGGTGCAGTAGCCCATCACGTGTTCGACCCCGGCGCGGTTGTACCAGCTGCGGTCCATCAGCACGATCTCGCCGGCTGCCGGAAGGTGCGAAACATAGCGCTGGAAATACCACTGGGTGCTTTCGCGGTCGGTCGGCTTGGGCAGCGCGACCACCTTGCACTGGCGTGGGTTGAGATGCTCGGCGATGGCCTGGATCGCGCCGCCCTTGCCCGCGGTGTCGCGGCCTTCGAACAGCACCAGCACCCGCTGCCCGGTGTGCTGCACCCACCGCGCCATGGTGGTGAGTTCCAGCTGCATCGGTTCGAGCAGCTCCTTGTACGCCTTGTTCTTCAGCTTGCCCATGCGTGCCTCGCGGTCAACAAGAGACCGCAGATTACACGGGGGCGTCTGATGGCCCCGTAACGGTGCGTGGCGACGCAACGTCCGCTCAGGTGCCCTGCCAGCCGTGTTCCCGGGCCATCCCCTCGACCTGCGCCCGGAAATCCTCGGCAAATCCCGCCATGTCGAACAGGCCGCTGGCTTCCCGCGCGGTCGCCAACCTCGCGCGCAGCGCCGCCAGCGCTGCCGGGTCGTTGCCGAGGGCGATCGCGGTCGCCACAAACGCGCGATCATCTGCGACATTCATCTCCTCCATCCGCAGATGGTGGTTGAGGCTGCCGGCCACGCGCGACGCGAACGTCGCACCGGGGCAGGTGAGGACCGGGCAGCCGGCCCACAGCGCGTCGGAGGCGGTGGTGTGCGCGTTGTACGGCTGCGTGTCCAGGAACAGGTCCGCGTGCCGGTAGCGCGCCAGGTAGGTGGGATGCGGCAGCTTGGGCATGAACACCAGTCGCGCCGGATCCAGCCCGGCGCCCTGCGCGGCCGCGCGCAGTCGTGCATCGGCATCGCCGGGTCCCGACAGCAGCCATAGCACGCTGCCGGGCACGCCCTGCAGCACCGCGAAGGCGCGCTGCATGCTGCGCGGGTTGAGCTTGTAACTGTTGTTGAAACAGCAGAACACCACGTCCTGTGCCGGCAGCCCACAGGCTTCGCGCGCAGGTGCGGCCTCCACGATGCGGGTGTTGTCCGAGGGCTGGAACGCGCGCGGCAGCCGGCGCACCCGTTCGCTGAAGCCGGCCGCCAGCGCGTCAGGCAGGACGAACCCATCGGCCAGCACATAGTCGATCCATGTCGCACCGGAGGTGCCCGGGTACGCCAGCCAGTTCACCTGCACCGGGGCGGGGCGCATCGCCAACACCGCCGGCGTGCCGCCACCGCCCCAGCCACGCAGGTCGAACAGCACGTCGATACCCGCGTCGCGGATGCCAGCCGCGATGGACGGGTGTGGCAGCGACGCGACGTCGTGCAGCACGTCGGCGGCCGCCTGCAGGCGTGCACGGATGGCGCTGCCGTCATCGCCATTGAGCGCGAACAGGTGCAGCTCCAGCTGGCCGCGTGCACGCAGCTGCTCGAACAGGGCCACGGTCAGCAGCCCGGTGGGATGCGCGCCGAAACCATTGGACAGGAAGCCCACGCGCAGCCGCCCCTGGGCGCGGACCCGGGTGGCGGGCAGCGGGCGCAGCCCCTCGGCAATGGCGGCCGCGCGCTGGCGCGCGCAGGCCAGCTGTTCGGCGGCGCTGCTGTCTTCGCTGAGGAAGGCGAACGGCTCGACGACGGCCTGGCCGTGTGCCACCGCCTGGCGTACCTGGTTCGACAGCGCGTCGATGCCGCGCCAGTCACACAGCCGGCGCTGCCAGTTGAGCAGCTGCGCGGTGATGTACGGCTCGCCCGGCAGCAGCCGGTGCGCATGCCGGTAGGCATCGGCGGCGGCCTCGGGTTGGCCGGCGTCTTCCAGTGCGTGTCCCAGCCACAGCGCGATGCCCGGGTGTTCGGGGACCAGCGCGGCGGCCTGCCGCAGCAGCGCGGCGGCCTCGTCGTGGCGGCCCTGCACCCAGCGCGTGCGGCCGAGCCGGGCCAGCGCCTCGGGGTGGCCGGGACGCAACTGCAGGGCGCGCGCGGCGGCGTGCTCGCCAGCCGCGGTGTCGCCGGCCTCCAGCTCGGCATCGGCCAGCATCACCCAGGCGATGAAGTCGTGCGGGTTGCGCTGCACCGCGCCGCGCAGCTGCTCGCGCTGCGGATCCATGCTCAGGCGCCTGCGGACAACTGGGCCAGTTCGTCGGCCTGGTGTTCGTGGATCAGGCGTTCGACCAGCGTATCCAGTTCACCGGCAATGATGTTGGGCAGGTCGTACAGGGTCAGGCCTTCCACGCGGTGGTCGGTGATACGGCCCTGCGGGAAGCTGTAGGTCCGGATGCGCTGGCTGCGGTCGCCGCTGCCCACCTGCAACCGGCGGCTTTCCGCGGTTGCCGCGGCCTGCTTGCTGCGCTCGCTGTCCAGCAGCTGCGCCTTCAGGCGTTTCATCGCCTTGTCGCGGTTGGCGTGCTGGCTGCGTTCGGTCTGGCATTCCACCACCACGCCGCTGGGCACGTGGGTGATGCGGATGGCCGACTCGGTCTTGTTCACGTGCTGGCCGCCGGCGCCGGACGAGCGGAACGTGTCCACCCGCAGGTCGGCCGGGTTGATGACGATCTCATCGACCTCGTCGGCCTCGGGAATGATCGCCACCGTGGCGGCCGAGGTGTGGATGCGGCCCTGCGACTCGGTCGCCGGCACGCGCTGCACGCGATGGGTGCCGGACTCGAACTTCAGCTTCGAATATGCGCCGCGGCCGACCACGCGGGCCACGATTTCCTTGTAGCCGCCATGTTCGCCCGGGCTGTCCGATTCGATCTCGACCTTCCAGCCCTGGCGCTCGGCGTAGCGGGCGTACATGCGGAACAGGTCGCCGGCGAAGATCGCCGCCTCGTCGCCGCCAGTGCCGGCGCGCACTTCCAGGAACAGGTTGCCGTCGTCGCGCGGGTCGCGCGGCACCAGCAGCAGCGCCAATTCCTGGTCCAGCTGCTGCAGGCGCTCCTGCGCGGCGGTGATCTCTTCTTCGGCCAGCTCGCGCAGGTCCGGGTCGGCGCGCATCGCTTCGGCGGCGGCCAGGTCGGCCAGCGCGCGCGATTCGTCGGCCAGCGCGGTGGCGATCGGCTGCAGCTGCGCGAACTCGCGCGAGAAGTTGCGGAAGCGCTCGTTGTCGCTCACCACGTCCGGGTCCGCCAGCAGGCGTTCAAGTTCTTCGCGGCGCTCGGCCAGCGCTTCCAGCTTACGGCGCAGGGTCGGCGTCATCGTTCCTCACAGCAACAGAAGGGTGTTGGTAGCCCGGCTTGGCCGGGAACAGGCGCTCGGCGGCGCGGGTCAATTCGGTGTCGCCGGTCAGGGCCGCCGCGCGCAGCGCGGCCGTGGGCGGGTGCAGCAGTCGATTGGTCAGGCCGTGCGCGAGCAGCTCCAGTACTTCTTCCGGCGATTTGCCGTGGGCCAGCTGCTGGCGGGCCTTCTCCAGCATTTCGATCCGGGTGCTCTCGCCGTAGGCGCGCAGCTGCAGCAGTGGGGCCTGGTGGGCGCTGGCCTGCAGGGTTTCGACGAAACGCGCGACCTGCAGGTCGATGATCGCCTCGGCCTCGGCGGCGGCCTCGCGGCGGCTGCGGCGGTTGTCCTCCACCGCCCGCTCCAGGTCGTCCACGGTGTACAGGAACGCATCCTGCAGCTCGCCCACGCCGCTTTCGATGTCGCGCGGTACTGCCAGGTCGAACAGCAGCATCGGCTTGTGCTTGCGCGAACGCAGCGCGGTGGCGACCTGCGCGCGGGTGATGACCGGCTCGCGCGCGGCGGTGGCCGAGAACACTACGTCGGCTTCGCCCAGGTGGCGTTCCAGTTCGGTCAGCGGCAATGCCACGCCACCATGGCGGGTGGCCAGGTCCTGGGCATGGGCGAGGGTGCGGTTGGCGATCAGCAGGCGGCGCACGCGCCCCTCGCTGAGGTGCCGGGCCGCCAGTTCGATGGTTTCGCCGGCGCCGACCAGCAGCACGGTGGAGTCTTCCAGCCGCGCGAACGAGTTCTGCGCCAGGCGGACGGCGGTGGAGGCCACCGAGACCGGGTTGGCACCCACGCGGGTATCGGTGCGGGCGCGCTTGGCCACCGAGAAGGTCTGCTGGAACAGGCGGTCCAGCCGCTGCCCGAGCAGCCCATGGTCACGCGCGGTGGCCCAGGCATCCTTCACCTGGCCCAGGATCTGCGGCTCGCCGAGCACCATCGAGTCCAGCCCGGTGGCGACCCGGAACAGGTGGCGCACCGCGTCGGCATCGGCGTGCTGGTACAGATAGCCCTGCAGCTGGCCGGCGTGCGACTCCAGCCACTGCGCCAGCGCCTCGCCCGATTCGGCCACCGCATAGAGCTCGGTGCGGTTGCAGGTGGAGAGCAGGACCGCCTCGGTCACCTGCGGGGTATCGCGCAGCGACGCCAATGCCCGGGGCAGGGCGTCGCCGCCAAAGGACGCGCGTTCGCGCAGTTCCACTGGCGCGGTCTGGTGATTCAGTCCGAGCACCCACAGGGTCATTGTTCAGTTGCTTGCGATAAGCTGCTGGCCATTCAAGTCGCCATTTTAAGGCCAGAAGCCCCCGATGCCCGCATTGATTCGCATCTCCAGCGTTCTGCTGCTGTCCCTGGTTGCCGCCAACGCTGTCGCGGCGGCGCCTCGGGCCCCTGCGGGCAAGGCCGCGCCGGCCGAACCAGCCTCGCTCACCCCGGTCATGGCCGGCGAGTTCGCCCTGCAGGCCGGCAAGCTGCCCGAGGCCGCGCGCTGGTACCTGGAGGCCGCCGAGGCTGGCCGCGACGACGCGGGTCTGGCCGAACGGGCCACCCGTATCGCCATGCTCGCCGACGATGACGCGCGCGCCGCGCGCGCCCTTGCCCTGTGGGAGCAGCGCGCGCCGCGAACGCTGTCCATGCGCAGCAGTGCCGCCTCGCTGGACCTGCGCAAGGGCGATGTGAAGGCCGCCCGCACCGAGCTGGCTGCCCTGCTGCGCGATCCGGACCCGCGTGGCTGGAAGTTCGCCCTGGCCGCCCTGATCGGCGGTGGCCGCGATCCGGCTGCCGCGGCCGACGTGCTGGCCCTGCTGGTCGACGACAACGCCATCCCGAACCAGCTGGAGCCATGGCAGGAGTTCGGCCGGCTGTCGATGCGCATGGAGCGGCCGGAACTGGCCCGGCGCATGGTCGATGAAGTGGTACGGCGCTTCCCGAACGAACCACGGGTGGCACTGTTGAATGCCAGCATGCTGTTCCAGTCCGGCAAGGCCGACGAGGCCCTGGCCGCGCTGCGCACGGTCGAGCCGCGGCTCGAGCAGGACCCCGAACTGCGCAATGCGGTGGCGATTGCCTACGACGCCATGGGCGATGCCCGTTCGGCCGCGCGCGTGCTCGCGGTGGGCCCGCAGAACGTGCAGACCTGGGGCATGCGCGCCTCGCTGCTGGCCAAGCAGCAGGACGATGCCGCGCTGTCCGCGCTGTACGCCGACCTCTCCAAACAGGCCACCAAGCCGGACCCGGCGCAGCGCCTGCTGCTGGGCAAGATCGCCGAATACCTCAAGCGCAACGCCGAGGCGGTGGACTGGTACCACAGCGTACCCGGCGGCGAAGAGCGGGCCGAGGCGCGACTGCGCGCCGCCAACGCGCAGTACCTGCTGGGGCGCACCGACCAGGCCTTCGCCGAGGTGCATGCGATCCAGTCCGATGCCAGCGTCGATGACGAGGCCCGTCGGGATGCGTACCTGCTCGAGGCCGAACTGCGCCAGCGCGGCAACGACCTGCCGGGTGAGCTGGATGCGCTGGCGCGAGGCCTGGCCGCCTATCCGGACGAGAACGGGTTGTTGTATGCCCGCGCGCTGGCCTGGGAACGCCGCGACGACGTGCCGCGTGCCGAGGCCGACCTGCGCAAGATCCTGGTCACCGAACCGGAAAACGTGGCCGCCCTCAACGCGTTGGGTTACACCCTGGCCGACCGCACCACGCGCTACCAGGAAGCCCTGGAACTGATCGACCGCGCACGCGTGGCCGAGCCGGACAATGCGGCCATCGTCGACAGCTACGGCTGGGTGCTGTATCGCCTGGGCCGCAACGAAGAGGCCCTGGTGCAGCTGCGCCGCGCCTGGACGCTGGCCAAGGACCCGGAAATCGCCGCCCACGTGGGCGAACTGCTGTGGGTGCTCGGCCGCAAGGACGAGGCGCGCCGCTTCTTCGACGAGGCACGCAAGCTGGACCCTGAGAACCGCGCACTGCAGCGCGTGATCGAGAAATACGGCGTATGAATCTGCTTTCCCTGAAGCTCGCCCTCGCAGCGGGCGTCGCGTTGTCGCTGTCGGCCTGTGTGTCGCTGGACGAGCGCAAGGCCCCCGCCGCGCCGGGCGTGGTCACCACGGTGTCGAGCGCGGCCCAGCAGGCCGAAGCCGCGCGCGTGGAGGCCGTGCGCGCGCAGCCGGACTGGTCGTTCCAGGGTCGGGTGGCGGTCAATAAAGGACGCAACGGCGGCAACGGGCGTATCGACTGGCAGCAGCAGTCGCGCCAGTACGTCATCCAGCTCAGTGCACCGGTGACCCGGCAGAGCTGGACCCTGAGCGGCGACAGCCAGCATGGGGGCGGCCGGCTGGAAGGCCTGGACGGCGGCCCGCGCCAGGGCGACGACGCCCAGCAGGTGCTGCTGGAGGCCACCGGCTGGGATATTCCGGTGAATCAGCTGCCGGACTGGGTGCGCGGCTTGGTGGCCGCCGATACCGCCGCGGCCGAGCAGGTGGACCGCGACGCCGAGGGTCGCCCACGCCGGGTGCGCCAGCGGGGCTGGGAGATCCAGTACCTGGACTGGTACGCGGCCGAGGGCGACCGCCCGGTCCTGCCGCGGCGGATAGAAGCGGTCAATGGCGACGCCAAGGTGCGCCTGGTCGTGGACAGCTGGGCGCTGGGCAGCCCATGAGCGGCGTGGACCTGAACGCGGGCTGGTCGTGGTGGCCGGCCCCGGCCAAGCTGAATCTGTTCCTGCACATCACCGGCCGCCGGGCCGACGGCTACCACCAGCTGCAGACGGTGTTCCGGCTGCTGGACTGGGGCGACCGGATCCGCCTGCGGTTGCGCGACGACGGCCAGATACGCCGCGATGGCCCCTCCATTGCGGGGGTGGCCGAGCAGGATGACCTGGCGGTACGTGCGGCCGTTCTGCTGCAAAAGACGGCCAACATCGCCCAAGGTGCCGATATCGGCATCGAAAAACATATTCCGGCCGGCGGTGGCTTCGGCGGCGGTTCGTCCGATGCGGCCACCGTGCTGGTCGCGCTCAATCGCCTCTGGGGCGCGGGCCTGGACGAGGACGCACTGGCGGCGCTGGGCCTGCAGCTGGGCGCCGACGTGCCCGTGTTCGTGCGCGGCCGCAGTGCGTGGGCGCAGGGCATCGGCGAGCAGCTGACCCCGATCGGGCTGCCGCCGGCCTGGTATGTGATCGCCGACCCCGGCGTTCACGTGCCCACCGCAGCACTTTTCGGTAGTCCCGATTTGACGCGCGATGCTCCAGTGGCGAAAATAGCGGACTTCGCTTCCGGGTCTTTGCTCGGGAATGCGTTCGAGCCGGTACTGCGCCGTCGCGAACCTGCCGTCGAGGCAGTGCTCATCGCGTTGGACAGGATTGGCCGGGCACGACTCACCGGGTCGGGAAGCGGTTGTTTCGTCGAGTTCGCCACGCGCGCTGCTGCAGAGCAGGGCCTGGCGCGGTTGCCGAAGGAACTGCGGGCATGGGTGGCTGCGGGCGTGGAGCGCTCGCCACTGCTTGATGTACTCGAGCGTTATTGATTTTTGATGCAGGGGCGTCGCCAAGAGGCCCAAGGCACCAGGTTTTGATCCTGGCATTCGGAGGTTCGAATCCTCCCGCCCCTGCCACTTGCGGACGTCGACCGCGTTCCATGCGCATGCTGCGCGGACACGGTTGACCGGCCGCGGTGTTGTCACCGCAGACGTCCTCGGGCGCCGGCGGCAGAGTTCCTCGCCAATCGCTCCCGCCCGAGACCGTCATGATGCAAGAACACCCCAACCTGCTGGTTTTTTCCGGCAACGCCAACAAGCGCCTTGCACAGAGCATCTGCAAGGAACTGGGGGTGCGACCGGGCAAGGCGTTGGTGTCGCGCTTCTCCGATGGTGAAGTGCAGGTCGAGATCGAGGAAAACGTCCGCAAGCAGGACGTCTTCGTCATCCAGCCGACCTGCGCGCCCAGCGCCGAGAATCTGATGGAACTGCTGGTGCTGATCGATGCGCTCAAGCGCGCCTCGGTCAACAGTGTCACCGCCGTGGTGCCGTATTTCGGCTACTCGCGCCAGGATCGCCGCATGCGTTCCTCGCGCGTGCCGATCACCGCCAAGGTCGCCGCCAAGATGTTCAGCGCCGTTGGCGCCGACCGCGTCCTGACGGTGGACCTGCATGCCGACCAGATCCAGGGTTTCTTCGACATGCCGGTGGACAACGTGTATGCCTCGCCGCTGCTGCTCGCCGATATCTGGCGCGCCTACGGCACTGAAAACCTGATCGTGGTGTCCCCGGACGTGGGTGGTGTGGTGCGCGCGCGCGCCGTCGCCAAGCGCCTGGATGACGCCGACCTGGCGATCATCGACAAGCGCCGTCCGCGCGCCAACGTCTCCACCGTGATGAACATCATCGGTGACGTCGAAGGCAAGACCTGCGTGATGGTCGATGACATCGTCGACACCGCCGGCACCCTGTGTGCGGCCGCCGCGGCGCTGAAGGCGCGTGGCGCCCTCAAGGTGGCCGCGTACTGCACCCACGCCGTGCTCTCGGGCCCGGCCGTGGACAACATCAACAACTCCCAGCTCGACGAGCTGGTGGTGACCGACACCATCCCGCTGCGCGAAGAAGCGCGGGTGTGCAGCAAGATCCGCCAGCTCAGCGTGGCGGAAATGCTGGCCGAAACGATGCGCCGCATCGCCTTCGGTGAGTCGGTCAGCTCGCTGTACGTGGATTGATTTTTCTCCGGCCGCCGGCAACGGTGGTCGGGTCCCGGGTACGTCTGGTCGCGGACGTGCCTTTCATCGCCAAGCCATTCCGGCAAGGCAACAACTGGTAGAAACGAAATGTCGAAGACCCATGAAATCAAGGTCACCAAGCGTGAACTGCAGCGTAAGGGTGCGAGCCGCCGCCTGCGTCACGCCGGTGTGATCCCGGCCATCGTGTACGGCGGTACCGCCGAACCGGTCGCCATCAGCCTGGACCACAACGCCATCTGGCTCGCCCAGCAGAACGAGTGGTTCTACTCGTCGATCCTGAGCCTGAACCTGGACGGCCAGATCACCCAGGTCCTGCTGCGTGACATGCAGCGCCACCCGCACAAGCAGCTGATCATGCACCTGGATTTCCTGCGCGTGGACGCCAATGCCGTGCTGACCGCCAACGTGCCGCTGCACTTCATCAATGAAGACAGCTCGCCGGCCGGCAAGGCTGCCGACATCGTGGTCACCCACGAACTGAAGGAAGTGACCGTCAGCTGCCTGCCGAAGGACCTGCCGGAATCGATCGACGTCGACCTGGCTGACCTGAAGGCCGGCGATGTGGTCTACCTGTCGGACATCAAGCTGCCGAAGGGCGTCGAGATCCCGGCCCTGGCCCAGGGCAAGGACCACGACGATGCGATCGTCACTGCCAAGCACGGCAAGGTCGACGCCGCCGACGAAGAAGCACCGGCTGCAGAGTAAGTAGTGCGGCGCCTGTCCTTCGGGGCAGGCGCCGTTTCTGTATGTGCCGGCACAGGGCCGGTACCGACGAAGAAGAGTGATGACAGGATTGCGATTGATCGTTGGTCTGGGCAACCCCGGATCCGAGCACGCCCAGACCCGGCACAATGCCGGGTTTCGTTTCATTGACGCCCTGGCCGACCAGGCCGGCGCGCGCTGGAGCGTGGACAGCAAGCTGTTCGGCGAGACCGCCAAGGTCGACATCGCCGGCCAGCCGGTGTGGCTGCTCAAGCCCGCCACCTTCATGAATCTCAGTGGCAAGTCGGTCACCGCCGCACAACGTTTCTGGAAGATCGAGCCGGAAGAAACCCTGCTCGCGCACGATGAGCTGGACCTGCCGCCCGGCGTGGCCCGGCTGAAGTTCGACGGCGGCCATGGCGGCCAGAACGGCCTGCGTGACACCATCCGCCTGCTGGGCCATGGCAGGTTCCATCGCCTGCGCATCGGCATCGGCCATCCCGGTCACAAGGACCGCGTGGTGCCGTGGGTATTGGGCCGCGCCAGCAAGGACGATGATGTGTTGATCGGCCATGCGGTGAACGACGCGATCGATGTGCTGCCGCTGGCAGTCAAGGGCGATTTCAGCGAGGCGATGAAGCGCCTGCACACCCCGAAATAGCTATTGCGTACCGACCAACGGTCGGTGCCCACCCGGTAGGTGCCCACCGTGGGTGGGTACGGAATGATCGGAACTGATTGGTAAAACGGCGAACACACCGCGTCGGTTTACCAATCACTTTCACCCCAGAGGTTGTCAAAGATGGGTATCAAATGCGGCATCGTCGGCCTGCCCAACGTCGGCAAGTCGACCCTGTTCAACGCGCTGACCAAGGCGGGCATCGCCGCGGCCAACTTCCCGTTCTGCACCATCGAGCCGAACGTGGGCATCGTGCCCGTGCCGGATCCGCGCCTGAATGAGCTGGCGGCGATCATCAACCCGCAGAAGGTCATCCCGACCGCCGTGGAGTTTGTTGACATCGCCGGCCTGGTCGCCGGTGCCGCCAGCGGCGAAGGCCTGGGCAACAAGTTCCTGGCCCACATCCGCGAAGTGGATGCGATCACCCATGTGGTGCGCTGCTTCGAAAACGCCGACGTCATCCACGTCAACAACAAGGTCGACCCGCTGTCGGACATCGACACCATCGACACCGAGCTGGCCCTGGCCGACCTGGACAGCGTCGAGAAGGCGCTGAACCGCGCCGAGCGCGCAGCCAAGGGTGGCGACAAGGAAGCGGCCGCACGCAAGCCGGTGCTGGCCAAGCTGCAGGCCGCGCTGGCTGACGGCAAGGCCGGGCGCAGCGCCGGGCTGGACGAAGAAGAGAAGGCGCTGGTCCGCGACCTGTTCCTGCTCACGCTCAAGCCGGTGATGTACATCGCCAACGTGCTGGAAGACGGCTTCGAGAACAACCCGCACCTGGACGCCGTGCGCGCCCGTGCCGCCGAGGAAGGCGCGCAGGTCGTGCCGGTGTCGGCCGCGATCGAAGAAGAGCTGTCGCAGCTGGACGACGAAGACCGCGATACCTTCCTGGCCGACCTCGGCCTGAGCGAGCCGGGCCTCAACCGCGTGATCAACGCGGCCTACAGCCTGCTGGGCCTGCAGACCTACTTCACCGCCGGTGTGAAGGAAGTCCGCGCCTGGACCGTGCGCAAGGGCGCCACCGCGCCGCAGGCCGCCGCCGTGATCCATACCGACTTCGAGAAGGGCTTCATCCGCGCCGAAACCATCGCGTATGACGACTTCATCAAGTACAAGGGCGAAGCGGGGGCCAAGGAAGCCGGTCGCCTGCGCCTGGAAGGCAAGGAATACCGCGTCCAGGAAGGCGACATCCTGCACTTCCGCTTCAACGTCTGAGCCAACGCCCCGCCAAACGCGGGGCGTTTTCGTTTGGACAATAATTCACCACATCCGGAAACCCTTGCGGCGCAATGTCCAGCGGAGTTGTCCACAGCAAACCCCCATGGCTTTCCACGCGAACTGTGGAGAACATGGGGAAGGGCATCGTCAGTGCTGGTGATTATTTCGCCATGCGTTGGAAAGCGTTGCGGGGCCTGCATCGGCCCGGCTTATCCACATGATTCTCCCGCTTCTCTCCACACGTGCTGTGGAGAACGTTGGCTGCACTAATGCTGCAGCGTCAGATCTTTCAACGGCGCACGAAACAGCGCGGCACCGTTGCCGTCGACGCGACCGCGCAGCACCAGCGTATGCACGCCCACTGCCACGTCCTCGCCATCGTCCGAATGGACCGTGGCCTCGATACAGTCGCCAGGCTCATAGCCGGTCGTCCTGACCACCAGGTTCAGGTCGACCTGATGATCCACGCTGCCATGCACCGGCCGGTTGTCCGGGCCCATGGCCCAGTAGAGCCGCTTCACTTTCCCCTGCGGCCTGACCGACACCGTGTCGCACGAAGGCGCATCGTCTATCACCTGCGCGCCATGCGGAAACGAACCGCAGCCGACCAGTAGCAGGAATGCCACCACGATGAGCACTACTCTCACTGTCATCTCCGTTGACGCCGCTGTCAGGCAACGGTAGCAGGACAGCGCCAGCCACGCATGGCGTGGCTCTACCATCGGCCGTAGAGCCACGCCATGCGTGGCTGAGTTTCCAGGCACCCGTAGAGCCACGCCATGCGTGGCTGAGTTTCCAGGCCCCCGTAGAGCCACGCCATGCGTGGCTGCATTCCCCGGCACATCCACAAACAAGACGCCCACCTTGCGGTGGGCGTCTGTGCATCACCAGCTGAAGGAAACCCCCATCTGCGCGCTGGTATCGCGGAACCCGCCGCTGCCGGTCTGGTAGCCCATCTGGCCCCAACCGCGCCAGCCCCGCGACAGGTTCACCTGCACACCCGCCTTGGCCTCGTAGACGTCGCCCGGCAGGTCGCGCCGCATCGCTTCACCGTCCACCGCGATCTCGGACGCGGCGCCACCGGACCACCAGTTGATCGCCACGAACGGATGCACGTCGCCCTGCTTCGGGGTCAGTGCACGGGTGTAGAGGCGCGCACCCACCCGCGTGGTGGTGCCACCGGCGCGCAGGCTCTCCACCGCGGTACCGTTGGCTTCCACCACCGTATCGGCATCGAAGCGGTTGTGGATCACCTGCACCTGCGGTTCCAGGTAAAGGCCGCGCTGCGTGTTCTGCTGCAGCGGAAGCACGTAGCCGGCTTCCAGCGACCCGCTCCAGTTCTGCGAGCGGTAGCGTTCCTTCGCCAGGCCGTCGCCATGCACCCTGTTGCGGAAGCGGGCGTACTGCAGCCAGCTGTCCACATACGCGCCGCGCTGCATGTCTGCGTCCTGCAGCCAGGTGCCATACACGCCGACGCTGTTGCCGGTCACTTCACCGCGTGCGCGGTAGCCGGTGACCCGCGAAACGGCATCGCTGCTGGCGTGGCCATAGCCGCCCATCACACCCAGTTGCAGCAGCCCCTCCGTGCCCGTGCCGATATCGCGGCCTGCGCCCATCAAGACGCTGCTGGTACGGCTGTCCACGGTGACCTGGCTGCCCGCCGGGTGGTTGTCCAGATTGCCGCCACGCACCATCGCCCACCCCATCGCACCGGTGGCGTCCTGCGACCGCAGGCGCGAGCCCGGGTCGCCGGCACGGTCGTGCAGGCCGTGCTGGAACATGCGCAGCGCGCTGGACTGGTTGGCCAGGTAGGCAGCTGGTTCGGGACGCTCCACCTTCGGCGCCGGGACGACCGGTTGCAGCGGCTTGCTGTTGTCGCCAGGCGTCTTCGGATCGACCGGGTCAACCGGATCCACCGGGACAACCGGGTCAATCGGATCAACAGGGTCAACAGGGTCAACAGGGTCAACAGGAGCAACAGGCGGCACCGGCTCGACGTACTCCGAGCGCAGGTACCAGTTGCCGTCATCGGGCGTGGTGACGCCGCCCTTGTGCAGGAAGTAGTCGTACGCGCCGGCCACGGCGCGGCCCTGCAGCACGAACTGCGCATCGGATTGACCGTCCACGCGGATCAGGCGGATGCCCTCGCTGGTCTGCGCGCCGGCACCGCCGGCGTTGTTCACCATCACGTTGGCCATGCCGCTGCTGCTGCCCTGGATCACCAGCTGGTCGCCGGGTGAGCTGTCATCGCCCAACTGGCGGTTGAACAGCCAGCTGCCGCCGCTGCCCACGTAGTCGCCGGTGACCGTCAGGGTCTTGAAGTCATTGCTGGTGGGAGCAACGAATGCGATGGTGCCGGCATGCGCCAGCGTCCCCACCGTGGAATCCCCGCGCAGGTTCCATCGACTGCTGTCATCCAGCGCCAGCGAGGCCACGTGGAAGCCGCTGTCGCCGCGGAGGGCACCGGTCAGAGCGCTCGCGTTGTTCAGCACCATCTGCACATTGGCCGTGGCGCTGTCCACCACCACATCGCCCGTCATTCGGCTGTTGTCGGCAGTGAACTCGATGTCCGACGTGGCAACGGAGCTGCCATCGGTGAACATCAGGTCGCTGACCCGCAACAGTCGGCCCCCCTCAAGCGCGCCGGCCTTGCGCGCAGTGACCGTCGTGTCGTTGAGCGTCAACGCATGATTGCTGCCCTGCAGCCACAGCGCGGGACCGTCCTGCGTCTGCAACTGGCTGTTGTTGAAGGTCAGCTGGTCCCAGTAATCACCGAACACGGTGATGTAGGAGCGGTATGCGCCGGCGTTGGCACCTTCGGCCGTGACCGTCAGGTTGTCGGCCGTGAGCCTGGCGGTGTTCATGTGCACGATGCCGTAGGAGGCCGTGCCCAGCGTCGTGATGCTGCCGCCATCCAACTGAACATCGGAGGTGTAGCCGCCGACGTACACGCCACCGCCATTGTCGCCATGCGCCGTAATCGCCACATCCCGGGCACGAATGCGCGAATACTCGGTGAACGGATTGCTGCCGGTGGCACGCAAGCCATACACGCCACCCCCGTAAGTATCGACGCTGCCGCCCAAGAGCGTCGCGGTGCCGCCCGATACCTCCACACCGTGGCCGTAGCCATTGCTGCCATAGGTGCTGATGCGGCTGTCGGTCAGGTCTGCCTGCGACTCGACGCTGGGCAACCAGACGCCGGATCCGCCGTCGCGCGCGGTGATGTCCGCCCTGGTTGCGGCTACTTTGCCCCAATTGTTGACGTTGATACCGTAGCCGCCGGTGGACTCCAGGCGCGTGTCCTTGATCTGCGCCGTTGCGTACTGGTTGCTGCTGCCGAGCAGGCGCATGGCGTCGCCGGTCGCGGTTATGCGGCCACCGTCGAGGGTGATGAGCGCGCCCGCACCGATGTCGTAGTACCCGCCCAACACGATCACATCCTTCAAGGCCAGCACGGTGCCGGCGCCACTGGCAGACAGCCAGCCGTTGGCCACGCCGGAGCTGTTCAACGCGGAGTTCACCGTCAGCGACTCCAGCGACAGCAGCGCGCCGTTGCTGATCCGCGCCGTACTGTTCGGCCCGCTGTTGATGGTGGTGCCGTTGAGGTGCAGCGCGCTGCCGGCGCCCGACGCGGTGAGCGCCGTACCGGTGCTGGTGATACTGCCGCCGGTCAGCCAGATGGCACCCCCTGCGGTGGCGTCGAGCGTGCCGAAGCCCGAGGCGTTGCGATAGGCATCGATGACCAGGTTGTTGGCGCGGATCACGCTGCCTGCGCCGCTGGCGCTCAGGGCGTAGACCGAATTGGCGGTGCCGTTGCCCAACTTCAGGCGACCACCCTCGATCGCTACGCTGCCGCCGGCCAGTGCCGCGATGCCGCTGCCGCTGGCACCGGTCACCACCAGATCCAGGTCAGTGGCCGCGAGCGACGCATCCTGGCCCTGCGCGGTCAACGCATAGCTGCTGCCGGTGTAGCGTACGGTGTCGCCGCTGACCAGCTGTACGGACTGGCCGGGGCCGGCGAGGATGGGCGCGGTGTAGTCGGTCGCACCGGCCGACGCGCTGGCCAGCATGGCAACGCCGAGACCAATACAGGCCGGCAGCGTCGCGCGTGTGACAACGCCCCCACGGTTACGGCGTTTGGCCAGTTCGGAGGTCACCTTGCAACCGCCATTCACGGGGTCACGCACCACTCGATAGATGTTGTTCATTGACATCAGCTCTGTTCGCAGGCGGCTACGTACAGGACGGAGCCAGTGCGTACAGGCTAGGGAGGAGGGATCTTTCGATGAATCAGGTGTGTCTTAAAGCGCGGGACCCCTGGTTCCGCATTCAGGTGCGGTAGTGCTACGTGCAGACGCTGGAGCGCGCGCGGTGGAGGCTTCAACACCGTGGTGAATCGCACTACAGGAACAGCTCCGATTGCAGGCAGTACGCGATGAGCTCCTGGTCGGAACTGGTGCCAAGTTTGCGCATGGCGCTGACCTTCTGCGTACTCACCGTCTTGCTGCTGCGGCTCAGGTTCTTGGCAATGCTGCTCACGCTGTGGCCGCCGGCGAACAGGCGAATCACTTCAAACTCCCGCGGCGAAAGCGTCGGTGCCCGCGGCGTGGGGGCGGACTGGGGGAGTCCCAGGCCCGCTGACAGCACTGGGGAGCGGTACACGCATTGGTCGAGCAGGGAGGAGAGTGCGGCATGGAACTCGCGGGGATCACCGCTCTTGAGCAGTACGCCGCTGGCGCCTTTGCGGTACATGGCCGCGATGATGGAGGGGTTGGAGACCATCGTCAGTATCAGCATCCTGCAGGCCTGATAATTCTGACTCAGGTATGAGATCAGCTTGAGCCCGTCACCCACGGTGCCGTCGCCGGGCATGTTGTAGTCGGTGACGACGATGTCCGGTGCATGGGCCTGCATCAGCCCAACCAGACCCTCCGGGCTCTGTGCCTGCCCCACCAGCTTGAAGCGTCGATCCCGATCAATCATCTCGCGGATGCCGGCCAATACGATGGGATGGTCGTCGGCAATTGCGATCGTGGTCTTCATGATGGTCACCCTGCTCGAGTGCGCATTTCATTGGAACATTGAGGGCGGTCGGTAACCGCCCAGCGGATGCATCTGCGGCGTGAATGACGCTGCGGGGAAGGACGCGTGATGTAGGGAAAGATCCTAGAAACAGACCCGGCAGGCGAACATCAGCTACACCCTAAAACCGGAAACGTTTTCGCCGTCGTGATGGTTTTTGTTCATGTTCATGAAATGACATTCGTCGTCTCGCCGGTGCCACGCGAACGAAACGTACAAGCTCTTGCAGAGGATCGTGATAGTCGACGGGCTGCACGCTGGCGACACAGGCGCGGGCGACCAAGTAGGTCGCGTCTGATTCCAACGCTGCCCTGCGGGTCGTAGCCTGTCGATCCACTGTCTACCCGGTATCCAGCGCCCCATGTCTCTTGCATACGTCATCATCGGTTCGAATGACACCGCCCGGGCACGCGCTTACTACGACGCCGTGTTGCCATTGCTGGGCGCTGTTCTTGCCAAGGACTTCATGCCGCAGGGTTTCATGTACGCCCTGCGCGATGGCGGTCGCATCGGAATCACCAGGCCTTACGACGGTTGGACCGCGACGCCAGGGAACGGAAATACCGTGGGCCTGCTGTGCAGAAGCGAAGAGGAAGTGCAGGTGGCCCATGCAGCTGCGCTTGCCAATGGCGGCACCAACGAAGGCAGCCCGGGGCCTCGTCCACAGTACGGCCAGAACTTCTACGGTGCGTATGTGCGCGACCCTGACGGGAACAAGACCTGCTTCGTCTATTACGGCGAGATTCCCGCTTAGCCCGGGCAGCAAACCCTCTCCCCACAACACATGTGGTACGGCTCTTGGAAAACGTCATCGATCTTGTCCGCTATCTGGGTAGGACGCCGCCAGACCCGATGCTCAACGTTCTCTTTTCCAGGCTTTCGTTGCAGTATCCGCCCCTCGTGATGGATGAGGAAGTAGAGGTTCGTCGCTGCAGTCATGCAATGGGTGTCGAGCTGATCTTCCGCGGGCAGCGTCCCTCTGAAGTCCCCCTCCTTTGGGGCATTCGCTTCTATGGCGCAGGGCATCTTGGCGTTTCCGCCTACGCGGGCAGCATTGTGGACGACGTCACTCTGCGATCGAGACAGGAAGATCTGATAAGAGCGTTCGGCGCGCCGCGCAATGTAACCCGTGGCAATGACGATCATGCCGGGGTCGCGGGTGCATCGCTGCACACGCTCAAGTGGGACGCGTTGGCGTATTCACTGGTTGCCGACGTGCGAGCGGGCGGGCAGCTGTCGCGAATCAGCATCCGGCTTCGGTAAAGAATGCTTTGCGGATACTCGTGCTCGCTCGCGTTTCGGCAAATCAACGTTGAGCTGGCCGGTGGAAAGCTCCCGATGAGGCAGCCGGCGTGGCTCGCCCGAATTCAGACGCCTCTGATGGATGACATGCGGCGCGGACGTTATTTATGGGTGCGTCGAACTTCAAGGCGGAATCTGGATGATCAGGATGCTTGTGGCGGGAGGCGACGTTGACCGCCGTCTGAGCATTGCGCGGTCGATAGAGCGGCGTGGACCTGTGCGGGTGGAGCTCGCGCCCAGCTTCGACACCGCGCTCGGATTGCTTGAATGGCGGAGCTACGAACTTTTCGGTGCCTTCTATCACGCACGGCTCGCGGTCGACTACGTCACCACGTGTGCGCTTCAGAGCATACAGCCGCAGCTCATCATGTTCGGGCGTGTTCTTCGCCAGGAAAGGGACGCCTTGCACGGCGCGCTGTTGAACGCAGGGTTGCCGCCGCCAATCATGGTCGGTGAGCAGCGCGATGATGATCCTGCACCCTTCTGGCGATCCCTTGTTTCCAGCGTCATCGTCGGAACGCCAACCGCACGCCTGCTTGATGAGCATGCCGTGATCGGGAACCTGGAACGCCGTACTTTCCCTTACTTGAACAGCTCTGATTCCACGCAGAACGTGATCAGGTCCTGATCCTTGGCGGTGCCAAGCTTGCGCATGGCGCTAATCTTCTGCGTGCTGACGGTTTTGCTGCTGCGGTTCAGTCGCTTGGCGATGTCGCCCACGGTCAAGCCGCTGGCGAACAGGCGGATCACCTCGAATTCGCGGGGAGACAGCTGATCCGCCGCGGAGGTATCGCCTGCCTCCGGCAAGGCCTCGTCGCGCGGCAGTTCCGGCGAGCGGTAGATGCGCTGGGCCAGCAGCGCGCCGAGCGCCACGCTGAGCTCTTTCAGGTCGCCGCTCTTGCGCACCACGCCGCTGGCACCCGCCCGGTACATCGCGGCGATGATCGACGGATTGGACACCATGGTCAGGATGAGAACTTTGCTCTCGGGGAAATTGCGCTGAAGGTAGGAGATCAATTTGATGCCGTCGCCCAACGCGTCGTTGCCGGGCATGTTGTAGTCGGTGATGACGATGTCCGGTGCGTGCGCGTGCAGCAGCTCGACCAGCGATTCCGGACTCTGCGCCTGTCCCACCAGTTTGAAACGCGCATCGCGGTCGATCACCTCGCGGATGCCGGCCAGGACGATCGGGTGGTCATCGGCGATGACGATCTTCGTCTTCATGGAGCATCCCCAAACCGGTAGCAGTGTTCAGTGGACATCGGGACTCTCCGCGGGCGCGCGCTCGATCCGTACCAATGCGCGCTCCAGTTGGGTAATGAAAGCCTGGGTGGCTTCCCTGCATGCATCGAGGGCGGCCCCACCTGCAATTCTATCCTCGATCTGGTGGGCTTCGTCGACCAGCCGATGTGCCGACACCATCACCAACGCGCCCCGGATGCGGTGCAGCATCTGCCGGACCTGGTCGGGCTGACCGGTTTCAATGGCCGCGATGAGGCCGAGCAGGTCCGCACGCATGGTGCTCAGGAACAGCGTCCGTAGGTGCGGTGGCACGGTGATGCTGTCGGTGGACGCGGCTGCGGCCGCGTCGGCAGGCGGCGTTGCGGCGGCGGGTGGTGTTGCGATGTCGGCGGCCGCGTCGCCCAGCGCCGCAGACAGTGCCTGCAGCGAGATCGGCTTGACCAGGCAGCTGTCCATGCCGGCGGCCAGGCAGCGATCACGCTCCTCGGGAGATGCACTCGCGGTAGCGCCGATGATCGGCGCCTTCACGCCCTGGTCGCGCAGGCGGCGCGTCAGCGCGTAGCCATCGATATGCGGCATGTTGATGTCGGTCAGCACCACATCGAAGTGCCGTTGTGCCCAGTAGCCCAGCGCCTCGTCGCCATCGCTGGCGACCACCGCCTGGCAGCCGAGCTGCTCGAGCTGTTCGCGCAGGATCATCTGGTTGATCGGGTTGTCCTCGGCGACCAGGACCTGCAGGCCCAGGCTGCGCTGGAAGGGTAGCGGGACCTGCGCCTGCACCGTGGCCGGGGATCCGGTGGCCAGCAGCAGGGCCTCCACGATGGCGCCCAGGTTGTACATCGAGACGACCCACCGGCCTTCGATCTCCTCGGGATGATCGCCCGCGTCGGTACGCGCCTCCACATGGGGGCCTTGCCAGGCCCGGGTGGGGCCGTCCGGCATGACCTCCAGCATCGGCGTGTCGTGCGGGTAGTGACTGGCCAGTTCATCGCTGAACGTCTGGGCGGTGGCCCCGCGCAGGCGCAGCCGGTCGCACAGGTTGTCGGCGAGCTCGCGTGACGGCGATCGCACGAACAGGGACAGCGCCGTGGCGAAGCGCGGGGCAGGCTCGGGTGGGTGTGGAGTCTGTTCCAGCGGCATCTCGACCGTGAAGCTGCTGCCCAGGCCGGCCTCGCTCACCACCTGCAGCGTGCCGCCCATGAGGTGCACGAGGTGCGCGCTGATCGCCAGGCCAAGGCCGGTACCGCGCATCGCGTCCGCCCCCGGGTTGGCCTGGTAGAACGGTTCAAACAGCCGCGCCCGATGCTCCTGGGCGATGCCGATGCCCGTATCGGCGACCTGCCAGGCCACGTGTGGCCGCCCGCCCTCGGGCGTCTGCATCCGCAGCCGGACCACGATGCGCCCCCCATCGGTGAACTTGATGGCGTTGCTGACCAGGTTGTTGAGCACCTGGCGGATCCGGCTTGCATCGCCAATGACCTGTGTCGGGACATCGTCTTCCACGCACGCGTACAACTGCAGCCGCTTGCGCGACGCCGCCCCGGCGTAGGAGCGCATGACCTCCTCGGTGAGCTCGGCGGGACTGAACGCGACCGGTTCCAGGGTCAGCTGGCCCGCCTCCGCCTTGGAGACATCCAGGATGTCGCTGATCAATTGCATGAGGGTCGAGGACGATCGCTGGATGGCGCCCACGTACTCCTGCTGGCGCCCGTCGAGCGGGGTCAGCCCGAGCAGTTCGAGCGTACCCAGCACCCCATAGAGGGGCGTGCGGATCTCGTGGCTCATGGTGGCCAGGAACAGGCTCTTGGCGCGGTTGGCCTGGTCGGCGGCGGTGTGGGCCTGCTGCAACACCTGCTCCGCCTCGTACTGCGTGGTGAGGTCGATGAACAGGCACAGCATGACGGGCTCGCTGCGGTAACGTGCCGGTGTGGCGGTGACCAGCAGGTGGCGTCGATCGGGCGTGGTGCAGGACAGGGTGGCAGGGCGCGGAGTGTCGGCCTGGGCCAATGCCTGCTCGCGCCATGGTCCGTGCCAGCCCGGGCTGTCGGGGGGCTCGCCCAGCCAACTGCGGAGCAGCGCATTTTCCAGGATCACGCTGCCGTCGCGCCTGCGCAGCAGACAGATACCAATCGGCGCGGCGTCGAGCACGGCGCGGCTGAAGGCTTCGCTCTCCAGCAGGCGCTCATGCTGCTCACGCAGCGGCCGCAGTACCGAGTGCCGGTAGCTGCGCAGCAGCAGGATGCCGCCGAGCACTAGTAGTGCCGCCGCGATCCCGCTGGTGATCAGTGGGCCGCGTGGCTGGCTCAGCACGCGCGACCAGGCGACCCGGTATTCGGCCTGCCAGCCCGAGGGCGCCCGCATGCGATACACCAGCCCATCCCGTGCGAAGTGGCGCGGGCGGGTATCGGCGTCGGAGACCGCAGGGCCATACATCAGCTGCCCTTGCGGATTGATGATCGACAACGTGTCGTAGATCGGCTCGCCCAGCACCTGCCGATGGTCATCGAGGCGATCGACATTCAGCAGGCAGGCGATGGCCGGTTCGGCCGCGTCCTGCGGGTCGCTCCACGCGCCGGCATCGCGCGGTGCCTGTGCGATCGACAGCATGCGGCGGTCGCCCGCGCGCAGGTTTCTCGGGAACCAGCCTATGTCGCCACGCTGCAGCGAGGCGCTGGTCGCGATGCCGTGTACGTAACCGACCACCGGCTGCAGGGGAATGGCCGAGGCGCTGGCCGCATCGGCATCGTCCATGCTCCAGGGCACCAGCAGTCCGATCGTGCCCGGGCCGTTGACCAGCAGGCAGCGTGGCGAGGGGTAGCGGGAGTCGGCCCAGAACGCACCATAGAAATTGGCCAGCCGCGCGCCGAGTGTCCACGCGCTCGCAGGCGGCACGGCATCATCGTGCAGCAGGGCGAACGGAACGTAGCCAGGCGTCTTGCCGCCGATCGAACCTGGCACAGCCGACGGGGCAGGCAAGGGCCGTGGGGTCACCGCGACCTCGCCGGTGGCCGGCATCAGGTTGTGATCCTGGGCCCGCCAATGGCGCATGAACTGCTGTTGTTCTTCCACCGCGCCGGTCAGGCGCCGGAAATGAAACTCGATCCTGTCCTGATCCCGACCGAGCAACTGCAGGGTGGTCGACAGCACCAGCCCACACTGCAGAGTGGCCAGTGCCACGACACCGATAAGCAGGCCGTGCACGATCAGGGAGTGGCGCGCGAGCTGGCGGATGGGGGCGGCGTCGGCCGGCATGGAACTGCCTTCTGGTGATGGGGGACAGCCAAGACGCCCGGTCGCGAAGGTAATGGCGGGAATTCCCGCATCCTTGTGGCCGGCCGCGTAAAGAGTGCGTGAATTACGGTGGCTGCCGAGGCCGGCTCAGTGCGGCGCGCGGGCGCCCGGCTGGCCCAGACTCACTCGATCATGCGCCGCCTTCTCCCGGTCCAGCAGCGCGGCAAAACTGTCGGCAGGGACGGCGCGCGATATAAGGAATCCCTGGACCTGGTTGCAGCCCAGTTTGCGCAGGGTGGCCAGTTCCGCCTCGGTCTCCACCCCCTCGGCCACGATGTTCAGGCCAAGCTTGCTGCCCAGCGCGACCACCGTTGCCAGCGCATTGCGCAGCGCCGGGTCGCGCGCGCATCCGCGCACCAGGGCGCGGTCGATCTTGACCTCGGTAAAGGGCGTATTGACCAGGTTGTGCACCGAGCTCAGCCCCTGCCCGAAGTCGTCCTGGGCCAGGCCGAAGCCCTTCATGCGCAGTCGGCAGGCACCGGCGTACTAGTCACTGACGTGATCGGTGGTGCTGGTTTCCATCAGTTCGAAGCACAGGTCCGCGGCGGTGCCACCTTGGTCCAGGGTGATCTCCAGCAGTTCGTCCGGCAGGTCGCGCTGCTCCAGCAGGTGCGGCGGCAGGTTGATCGAAATCGGAATGCGGAAGCCCAGGTCGCGCCACCGGGCCTGCGCCTGCACGCTGGCTTTGAGGATGTGGCGCAGCAGCACCGCTTCCAGCCCGTGCCGTTCGATCAGGGGAAGGAAGCGCGCCGCCTCTTGTGTGCCCAGTTCGGGATGGCGCCAGCGCACCAGCGCTTCGGCGGCCACCACCAGGCCCGAATCCAGCGATTTTTTAGGCTGGAACCACGCCGTGATCTCATCGTTGTCGATCGCCTGGAGCAGGCGCTCACGTCCCACCGAAAGCGGCGGTTCGACCTGGCGAGGCCCGGCGGCACTGTCATGGCGCGCCTGTCGCAACTGATCGATGAGATGGGCAACCTCGACCGGTGAAATCGGTTTGGCCAGGATGCCAAGCACGGTCAGGCCCAGCGACTCCGCCATCAGCCGGGCAGAGGCCATCATCCGCTGTGATGCCGAGCTGACCAGCGCCAGCATCGGGCGGTGTTCGTGGCTGGCCAGGCTCTGGATGAACTGGATGCCGTCGATGCCCGGCATCATCAGGTCGCTGACCACCAGGTCGTAGCGCGTCAGTTGGCACATGGCCACGGCGTGCGCGGCGTCCCCGGACGTGTCCACTGCAACGCCCGGCACCGCGCTGAACATGTTGGCCAGGAAGCCGCGCTGGAACGGCTGGTCTTCGAGTATCAGCACGCGGTGGATGGTCATGAATTGACTCCTCTGGTCAGTGCGGCAAGCGCATGACGCAAGGTGCTGATGTTGATGGGTTTGACCAGGTAACCGTCCATGCCGCCGGCCAGGCAGCGCTCGCGTTCCTCCGGCGTTGCATTGGCGGTGGCACCGATGACCGTGAGGCTGCTCCCCTGCTGGCGCAGCTGCCGGATCAGCGCGTGGCCGCCCATGCCGGGCATGTTGATGTCGGTCAGCAGCACGTCGAACGCGGCGGCATTGGCGTGGGCCAACGCTTCATGGCCATCGCAGGCGGTCATCACGGTGCACCCCAGTGCCTCCAGCTGTTCCTTCAGGATGAGACGGTTGATCGGGTTGTCCTCGGCCACCAGGACATGCAGCCCGAGCGTGTCGCGCGGCGGGGCGGCGGGCATCGCCGACGGTGACGGGTTGCCCTGCTGCAGCCGGGCGGCGGCGTGGCCGATGGCGCGGATGCTGAACAAGGACACGATCAGCCGGTCCGGGTGCAGCGGGTCGACTTCGGGCTGGTCGTCGGCTTCCGGGCAGGTGACCACGCGCGGGCCGGACCAGTGCACATCGACACCGGACTGCGGGTCGCCGTCCACGAGGATCGCCCCGGGCTCCACGCTGGCGTCTTCGGGGTTGTAGCGCTGGGCAGTGGCGCCCCAGCGCTGCAGCCACTTGCAGGCGTTGTCCGTGAGCTCGGGCAGCGGCGTGCGCACATGGATCGGGGGGTACGCCAACAGCCGCGGCTCGCCGACAAGCGCATCGTCATTGCCGGCCACGTTCAACGGCAGCGTCATCGTGAAGCTGCTGCCCAATCCCTTTTCGCTGACCAGGCGCAGCTCGCCGTTCATCAGCCGCACCAGGTGGTCGCTGATCGACAGCCCCAGCCCAGTACCGTCCTGGCGGTTCTGCCCCGTCACCTGGCGGAACGGTTCAAACAACCGCGCCTGCTCCGCGGTCGCAATACCGATGCCCGTGTCGGTGACCTGCCAGCTGATCGAGGCGGTGCCGCCCTCACGGGACAGCTGGCGCACGCGCAGGAAGATGCGCCCGCTATCGGTGAACTTGATCGCATTGCTGAGCAGATTGCCCAGCACCTGGCGGATGCGGTCGGCATCGCCGATGACCTGGGCAGGCAGGCGCGGATCGGTGCTGACCAGCACCTGCAGCCCCTTGCGGCTTGCCGCTGCGGCGTAGGCACGCAGGGTGTCCTCGGCCAGTGCCTGCGGCGAGAACGGCGCCGTGGCCAGATTGAGCCGGCCGGATTCGATCTTGGACACATCCAGGATGTCGCTGATCAGTTGCAGCAGCACCGACGAGGACTGCTGGATCGTCTTCAGATAGCGCGCCTGGCGACCATCCAGCGGGGTGTTGCCGAGCAGCTCGAGGGTACCCAGCACGCCGTACAGGGGCGTGCGGATCTCATGGCTCATGGTAGCCACGAAGGCACTCTTGGCCTGGCTGGCCTCGTCGGCAGATTGCTTGGCCGCCGACAGGGCGGCCTGGATCTGGCGGTGCCGGCTGATGTCGCTGAACACGCACAGCAGCACGTCCGCGTCGTGATAGCGGGTCGCCGTGTACAGGACGTGCAGCTGGCGCCCGTCCTGCGTGGAGACATCGGTGCCGCGATGCAGCCGCGCAGGGCGGGTGGTCATGTCGGCGGCCTGGCGCCAGCTGCCGATCCAGTCACCGGCGGCGGTGTCGGCGCCGAGCCAGTCGCGCGCCAGCTGGTTCTCGAGCAT
>NZ_JBOHXV010000070.1:0-26204 GCF_050737075.1 Stenotrophomonas sp. | reverse complement strand
GGCATGCATGCCCGCGACGCAGCGTTTCACCTCCCGATGGTCAGGATCGGCTTCAGGGTCACGCCACGGGTGCTGTCTTCGGCGGCCTGGTTGATCTGGTCGAGCGGGTAGAACTTCACCAGCCGGTCGAACGGGAAGCGGCCCTGCTGGTACAGCTGCACCAGCTGCGGAATGAACACCTTGGGCACGCTGTCGCCCTCGACGATGCCGCGGATGCTGCGCCCGCCCAGCAGCAGGTTGTTGACGTCGAATTCGGCCTTGGTGCCGAGCTTGGGTGCACCCACCACGCCGATCACCCCCAACCCGCCGAGCGACTCGATGCCCTGCGCCAACACCTCGGGGCGGCCGGTGGATTCGAGCGCGAAGTTGGTGCCGCCACCGGTGATCGCACGCACCGCCTCGACCACGTCCACCTCGCGGCTGTTGATCACGTGCGTCGCGCCGAGTTCGGTGGCCAGTTCAAGCCGCGAGGGCACCCCGTCGATGGCGATGATGGTGGTGGCCCCGGCCACGCGCGCGGCCATCACCGCACTCAGGCCCACCGCGCCCGCGCCGAAGCTGGCGAAGCTGCTGCCAGCGCCGACCTTGAGCGAATTGAGCACCGCGCCCGCGCCGGTCTGGATGCCGCAGCCCAGCGGGCCCAGCAGTTCGATCGGCGCATCCTCGGGCACCTTGATCGCGTTGTTCTCGCGGCTCAACGCGTAGGTGGCGAACGAGGACTGCGCGAAGAAGTGGTCGTGCAGCGGGTTGCCCTGCGGGTCCTGGATGGCGGTGCTGCCATCGAGCGCGCCGCCGCCGAAGTTCAGCCCGAAGAAGTCCCTGCAATAGGCGCCGTGCCCGCCGCTGCACGGGTTGCAGTGGCCGCAGGCGCCGTAGGTCAGCACCACGTGGTCGCCCACCTTGAGCTCCTTCACCGCCGGCCCGACCGCCTCGACGATGCCGGCGCCCTCATGGCCCAGCACCGCCGGCAGCGGTACCGGGTAGTACTGGTCGCGCACGATCAGGTCGGTATGGCAGAGGCCGGTCGCGATCACGCGCACCAGCACCTCGTCGTCCTGCGGGCCACGGATGCGTGCCGGTTCGATGGTGAACGGCTGTTCCTTTTCGCGCACCACGGCCACGGTGATATCGCGCAGTTCTGCTGTAGCTGTCATCTCGCTGTCCTTGTTCAGATCGGATAGGCGGGCGCTTCGCCCTTGACCGTCATCCACTGCCACTGGGTGAACTCATCGATGTTGGACGGCCCGCCGATGCTCGTGCCGTTGCCGGACGCACCGACGCCGCCGAACGGGTTGATCACCTCGTCGTTCACCGTCTGGTCGTTGATGTGCAGCAGGCCGGTACGCAGGCGTTCGCCCAGCTTCAGTGCGCGCCCGACGTTGCTCGACACGATCGCCATGGACAGGCCGTATTCGCTGTCGTTGGCCAGTTCCACCGCCTCGTCGTCGGTATCGAACGGCACCACCACCGCGACCGGCGCGAAGATCTCTTCGTTGAACGCCGGATTATCGCGGTCCACATCGCTGAGCACGGTGGGCTCGAAGAACAGGTCGCGGTAGCTGCCCCCGGCCGACAGCGTGGCGCCGGCGGCCTGTGCGTCTGCCACGATGCGCGCGGCGTGGTCGCGCTGCTGCGCATTGATCAGCGGGCCAATGGCCACGTCAGGATTGGTCGGGTCACCGACCTTCAACGCATTGGCCTTGGCGACCAGCTTCTCCAGGAAGCGCGCATGGATGCCACGCTGCACCAGCACCCGGCCGGTGGCCATGCAGATCTGGCCCTGGTGCAGGTAGACGCCCCACGCCGTGTTGGCGATGGCCAGATCGATATCCGCATCGTCGAGCACGATCAGCGAGTTCTTGCCGCCCAGCTCCAGCGAGACCTTCTTCAGGTGCCGGCCGGCGGCTTCGCCCACCTTGCGCCCGGCGGCAGTGGAGCCGGTGAACTGGATCATGGCGATGTTCGGGTCGCTGGTCAGGGCCGCGCCCGCGGCGCCGTCACCCGGCAGCACCTGCAGCACGCCGGCCGGCAGCCCGGCCAGCTCGAACAGCCGCGCGATCACGAAGCCACCGCACACGGCGGTGCGCGGGTCGGGCTTGAGCACCACCGCGTTGCCCAGTGCCAGCGCCGGCGCCACCGCGCGCATCGCCAGGTAAAGCGGGAAATTGAACGGCGCGATCACGCCGACCACGCCGAGCGGGCGGCGCCGTGCGAGGTTGAGCCGGCCCGGCTCGGAGGGCAGCACTTCACCGATGCTGCGCGACGGCAGCGCGGCGGCTTCATGCAGCGCCTTGGCGTTGACCTTGGCCTCGAAGCCGGCCTTGAGGCGGGTCGATCCACTTTCGCGGACCAGCCATTCGACGATCTCGTCATTGAACTGCTCGGCCAGCTGCGCGGCACGGCGCAGCACCTGTGCGCGCGTGTCGTACGGTGCCGTGGCCCACGCCTGCTGGGCCTGGGCGGCGGCCGCGGCGGCGGCGGCAATGCCGGCCGGGTCGGTCATCGCGATGCGCCCCAGGGTGTTGCCGGTGGCCGGCTCGGTGACATCCTGCGCGCTGGCGCCAGGCTGCCACGCACCGGTGAAGAGATGGCCCGACCACAGGTCGGCGGGCAGGAAATTCGGTGTTGCGGTCATTGCGGGCTCCTTTCCAGGTTCACCCCTGCATTGGATACCCGTCGGCGCCCGCTGGCTATCAGCCATCCGGTGAAACCCCGCATGTCGTTGACCGGCAACGCGTTTTCACCCGCGCCGGTGTCCAGTTACTGAACAGTGCGCGCACGGCCCCCGCCCGTACAATGGACAACCCAGCCCGCGATATCGCCCGCCATGAATGACACGCCCTTCCCCGCCGACAGCGCTCCGGACGGCAGCGACCCGATCGCCGAAACCCGCCGCTGGCTGGAGCAGATCGTGATCGGCCTGAACCTGTGCCCGTTCGCCAAGGCGGTGTACGTCAAGGACCAGGTGCGCTTCGTGCTCAGCGACGCCACCACGCCCGAGGCACTGGTGGAGCAGCTGGCCGAAGAGCTGCTGCTGCTGCGCGACGCGCCCGCCGAGCAGATCGACACCACGCTGATCGTGCACCCCGAGGTGCTCACCGATTTCCTGGACTACAACGATTTCCTCGACAACGCCGATGCGGCGATCGAGGCGCTGGACCTGCAGGGCATCCTGCAGGTGGCCAGCTTCCACCCGCAGTACCAGTTCGCCGGCGTCGCACCGGATGACGTGAGCAACTACACCAACCGTGCGCCCTACCCCACCCTGCACCTGCTGCGCGAAGACAGCGTGGAACGCGCGGTGGCCGCGTTCCCCGATCCGGACGTGATCGTCGAACGCAACATCGAAACCCTCGACAAGCTGGGCGTGGAAGGCTGGACGCGCCTGCTCGGCCGCAAGGACACCCCGAAGTGCCACTGACCCCGTCCATCGCCGACTGGCCGGCGCAGCCGCTGCGCGACCGCGTGGTAATCGTCACCGGTGGCGCGCAGGGCGTGGGCCGCGGGATCGCACAGGCGGTGCTGGGCGCCGGCGGCCGCGTGATGATCGCCGACCTCGACGCCGATGCCGGCCGCGCCTGCCTGAAGGAATGGGCATTGCCGGACCGCGCCGCCTTCCAGCGCGCGGACGTGGCCAGCGAACGCAGCGTGCAGGCGCTGATCAAGGCCACCCTCAAGCGCTTCGGTCGCATCGATGGGCTGGTCAACAACGCCGGCATCGCCAGCGCGCACGGCACCCCGCTGGCGGAGATGACGCTGGCCGAATGGCAGCGCCGCCTGTCCAGCCTGCACGGGGCGTTCCTGTGCAGCAAACACGCGCTGCCGGCGCTGCGCGCGCAGGCGGCCGACAAGGCCGGCGGTGCGATCCTCAACATCGCCTCCACCCGCGCCTGGCAGTCCGAGCCGGACAGCGAGGCCTATGCGGCGGCGAAGGGCGGCCTGGTGGCGTTCACCCATGCGTTGGCGATCAGCAGCGGGCCCGGCGTGCGGGTCAACAGCATCAGCCCCGGCTGGATCACCACCGACGCGTGGCAGGCCCCCGCGCGGCGGCGCAGCCCGAAGCTGTCGCGTCGCGATCACGCCCAGCATGCGGTGGGCCGGGTCGGTCAGCCGGAGGATATCGGCGCGCTGGCCGTGTTCCTGCTCTCGGACCTGTCCGGGTTCATCACCGGACAGGACCATGTGGTGGATGGCGGCATGACGCGGACGATGATTTACGCGGAATGATTCACCGCCGTGCCGACCAACGGTCGACACCTACCGGTGAAAACATCCGCCCGCCAAACCGATCACCTCATCCCGCCATGCCGTTGTGGCGCAACAACGCGTCCACGTTCGGTGCACGCCCACGGAATGCCGCGAAATTCTCCGCCGCACTCCGGCTGCCGCCGCGCGACAGCACCTCATCGCGGAAACGCCTGCCGGTCTCCGCCACCTGCTCCGGCGCTTCCTCGAACGCCGCATAGGCGTCGGCACTCAGCACTTCGGCCCACTTGTAGCTGTAGTACCCCGCCGCATAGCCGCCGGCGAAAATGTGGCTGAACTGGTGCGGGAAGCGGTTCCACTCTGGCGGGCGGTTGACCGCCACTTCATCGCGCACGCGTTCAAGCAACTGCAGCACGCTGTCCTGCACGGGATCGAAGCTGCTATGCAGCTGCATGTCGAACAGCGCGAATTCCAGCTGGCGCACGGTGAACATGCCGCTCTGGAAATTCCGCGCCGCGAGCATGCGGTCGAACAGCGCGCGCGGCAGCGGCTCGCCGCTGTTCACATGCGCGGTCATCGCCTGCACGCGGTCCCACTCCCAGCAGAAGTTCTCCATGAACTGGCTGGGCAGCTCCACCGCGTCCCATTCCACGCCGTTGATGCCGGCCACGCCGAGCTCGCCGATGCGGGTCAGCAGCTGGTGCAGGCCGTGTCCCATTTCGTGGAACAGCGTGGTCACTTCGTTGTGGCTGAAGGTCGAGGCCTTGCCGTCTGCCCCCTTGCCGAAGTTGCACACCAGGTACACCAGCGGGGTCTGCACGCCCTGCGCGGTCTCGCGGCGGTTGCGGCAATCGTCCATCCACGCACCGCCACGCTTGCCTTCGCGCGCGTACAGGTCGAGGTAGAACTGGCCGACCAGCGCGCCCTGCGCATCGACGAGGCGGAAGAAGCGCACATCCGGGTGCCACACCGGCGCCTGGTCGGGCTGCACCTGCAGGCCGTACAGGCCTTGGATCACGCTGAACAAACCCTCCAGCACCTTCGGCTCGGTGAAGTACTGCTTCACGTTCTGCTCGGAATAGCTGTAGCGCGCCTGCTTCAGTTTTTCGGACGCAAACGCCAGGTCCCACGCGTCCAGAGCAGGCAGGCCCAACTCGTCGCGCGCGAACGCGTCCAGTTCGGCACGGTCGCGCTGCGCGTACGGCTTGGCACGCGCGGCCAGGTCGCGCAGGAAGCCCAGCACCTGCGGCGCGTCCTCGGCCATCTTGGTGGCGATGGAATATTCGGCGTAGTTGGCAAAGCCCAGCAGCGCGGCCAGCTCGGCGCGCAGCGCCAGGATGCGGTCGATATGCGCGCTGTTGTCGAGCTTGGCCTCGCCGAATTCGGAGGCGCGCAGCGCGTTGGCGCGGTAAAGCGCTTCGCGCAGCGGGCGGTGTTCGGCGTAGGTCTGCACCGGCAGGTAGCACGGCATCTGCAGGGTCAGCTTCCACCCCGGCAGGCCGTCCTTTTCGGCGGCGGCGCGCGCGGCGGCCACCACATCGTCGGGCAGGCCGGCCAGCTCGCTGCGATCTTCGACGTGCAGCGACCACGCATCGGTGGCATCCAGCACGTTCTGCGAGAAGGTGGCCGACAGGGCCGAGAGTTCTTCGCGGATGGCGCTGTAACGCGCCTTGCCCGCGTCGTCCAGCTCGGCACCGCCAAGGCGGAAATCACGCAGCGCGTTGTCCAGTACCTTGCGACGGGCCGGATCGTACTGCGCCGCTTCGGGCGTGGCGGCCAGCGCGCGGTACTGCTCGAACAGCGCCAGGTTCTGGCCCAGCGCGCTGCCGAAGCGGGTCACCTTCGGCAGGTTGGCGTTGAAGGCCTCGCGCAGTGCCGGGGTGTTGACCACGCCCTGCAGATGGCCCACCTGGCCCCAGGCGCGCCACAGGCGTTCGGTGGCATCGTCCAGCGGCTCGACGAAGCTGGCCCAGCTGACCGGCTGCGCGGTTTCGGCGGCGGTCACCGCCGCCTCCGCCTGCGCCAGCAACGTGTCGATGGCCGGTCCGATGTGCTCGGGCTGGATCGCGTCGAAACGGGGCAGACCGGAAAAATCGAGCAGGGGATTGGCAGGGGTCACAGGGGTCTCCAGACAGCGGGGCCGATACGGCGGCATTGGCCACGATATGGCATCCGATCCGGCCCGGCACAAGCCCCGCCGGCCACAGGTTCGTGGCCGTTCACCTGCCTGCGCTGATCAGTACATCGTTTCCAGCGCGGCGCTGGGCAGTGCTGGCAGACCCTGCCCAGCCACGGCCGCGGCGATCACCGCGTCGGCCTGGTCCACGTCGATGCCCTGTCGCGGATACCACTCGGGGTTGTAGTAACTGTGCGCATAGCGCTCGCCACTGTCACACAGGATCGTCACGATCGAGCCGCTGCGGCCGGCCGCACGCATGCGCTCGGCGGCGTACAGCACGCCGATGAAATTGGTGCCGGTGGAGCCGCCCACGCGGCGGCCCAGCTGGCGGCTGACGTGGCGCATCGCCGCCAGGCTCAGCGCGTCGGGCACCTTCACCATGGCGTCCACGCTGGTCGGGATGAAGCTCGATTCCACCCGTGGCCGGCCGATGCCTTCCACCCGCGAACCGCCCGCGCAGGTCAATTCGCGCCAGGGTTCACCGGCCAGCGCCGCGCAATACCCGTCGTAGAACACCGACACTTCCGGGTCCGCGCACAGGATGCGGGTGTCGTGCCGGCGATAGCTGACGTAGCGGCCCAGCGTGGCGGCGGTGCCGCCGGTGCCGGGACTGCACACGATCCACTCGGGCACCGGGTGCGGCTCTTCGGCCATCTGCTTGAAGATGGACTCGGCGATGTTGTTGTTGGCGCGCCAGTCGGTGGCGCGCTCGGCGTAGGTGAACTGGTCCATGAAGTGGCCGCCGGTTTCCCGGGCCAGCTTCTCCGAATCGCAGTTGAGGTCGCAGGCGCGTTCGACCAGATGGCAACGGCCGCCATGGAACTCGATCGCCCCGATCTTCTCCGGCGAGGTGGTGGCCGGCATCACCGCGATGAACGGCAGCCCCAGCAGGCGTGCGAAATACGCCTCGGACACGGCGGTCGAGCCGCTGGAGGCCTCGATCACCGGGCGCCCCTCGCGCAGCCAGCCGTTGGTCAGCGCGTACAGGAACAGCGACCGCGCCAGGCGGTGCTTGAGGCTGCCGGTGGGATGGCTGGACTCGTCCTTGAAGTACAGCTCGATGCCCGGATGCCCCGGCAGATCCATCGGAATGAGGTGGGTATCGGCCGAACGATTGAAATCGGCTTCGATCTTGCGGATGGCGGCGGCCACCCATTCACGCTGCGACATGTCGACGACGAGCCAGGAAGATGCAGCATTCTACGTCCCCTTGCCGCCGCGCCGCTAAAATGAACGGCCAGCCGCGTTGCGCGGCCCCCCACAGGATCCCCCATGAGCCTTGCCTCCCTGCAGTCCCAGCCGGGCGTTGCCGCCCAGCCGCCCGCCGAAACCACTGGTTTCGTGTTCAACCACACCATGCTGCGGGTCAAGGATGCGACCGCCTCGCTGGACTTCTACACCCGCGTGCTCGGCTTCCGCCTGCTCGACCAGCGCGATTTCGCCGAGGCCCGGTTCAGCCTGTACTTCCTGGCCCTGCTGCCGGCCGGCACGGCGATCCCCGAAGGCGACGACGCGCGCCGGCTGTGGCTGGCCGGCCTTCCGGGTGTGCTGGAACTGACCCACAACCACGGCACCGAAGCCCAGGACGGCCCGGTCTACCACGACGGCAACCAGGACCCGCGCGGTTTCGGCCACATCTGCGTGTCGGTGCCGGACATCCAGGCCGCCTGCAAGCGTTTCGACGACTTGGAGGTGCAGTACCAGAAGCGCCTGGAAGACGGCCGCATGAAGCACCTGGCCTTCATCAAGGATCCGGACGGGTACTGGGTGGAAATCATCTCCAACACGCCCATTGCCTGATCTTTAACCGCCCGGTGGTATACCTGCGCTTTCCTCAAGCGCAGGAACCCGCATGGAAACCATGGAACTGCACCGCGGCCGCCTGATCGACCACCTGCAATTGGTGGTGCGCGACCTGGCCGCCAGCCGCCGCTTCTACCAGGCCGTGTTCGACACCCTCGGCATCCCGATCGCCGGTGAAGGCGATACGTACTTCTGGGCCGACGAGCTGTTCATCTCCACCGCCGACAGCGAGGCGGCCGCCGGTGAACTCACCGGCCGCCATCACCTGGCCTTCCAGGCCCGCGACCGCGCCGCCGTGGAGGCGTTCCACACCGCCGCCCTGGCTGCGGGCGGCAAGGACAACGGCGCGCCGGGCGAGCGCCCGTACCACCCCGGCTACTACGCTGCGTTCGCGATCGATCCGGACGGCAACAACATCGAGGTCGTGTACCACGGCCCGGCAACCTACAGCGCCGATTCGGTGAAGGTCACCTTCCAAAGCTGACAGACAACCCCGGGGGTAGAGCCACCCCGCGCCTCTTGACCATGGGGCGCCGTTGCAATGAACGCGTCGCCACGCGCCCGGGATTGTCCGCGCACACTGGGAGCATGATTCTGTAGGGTGGCTGCACCCAGGCATCCCTGAACTCTTCAGCCACCACGCTCCCCAGTCTCACAACCTGAGACGGCCCACCCCTACCGTTTCCGCATGGAGACGATACGCAAACTGGCGATCCTGGCCGATGCCGCCAAATACGATGCGTCCTGCGCCTCCAGTGGCGCAGGCAAGCGCGACTCGCGCGCCTCCGGTGGCATCGGCAGCACCGAGGGCGCCGGCATCTGCCACAGCTACACGCCCGACGGCCGCTGCGTGTCATTGCTGAAGATCCTGCTCACCAACTTCTGCATCTACGACTGCGCGTACTGCGTGAACCGGGTCTCCAGCAATGTGCCGCGCGCACGGTTCACGGTGGCCGAAGTGGTCGCGTTGACCATGGACTTCTACAAGCGCAACTACATCGAGGGCCTGTTCCTCTCCAGCGGCATCATCCGCAATGCCGACTACACCATGGAGCGGATGGTGGACGTGGCACGCCAGCTGCGCGAAGTGCACCGATTCGCCGGCTACATCCATCTCAAGACCATTCCCGAGGCGTCGCCGGAACTGCTGGCGGCGGCGGGTCGCTACGCCGACCGGCTGTCGATCAACATCGAGCTGCCCACCGAAGAAGGCCTGTCCAGCTTCGCACCGGAGAAGTCGATGCCGTCGATCCGCGGCGCGATGGGCGAACTGCGCTGGCGCATCGAGGAGGCCAAGGAGGCCAGGGCCGCCAGCGAGGCCAGGCCCGCCACGGCGGCGGCAACCACACCGGGCCTACCGGTCAAGCGTCCCGGTCGCGCCCGCGCGCCGCGCTTCGCGCCGGCCGGGCAAAGCACGCAGATGATCGTGGGCGCCGACGGTGCCAGCGACCAGCAGATCCTCGGTACGGCCGACACTCTGTACGGCAACTACCGCATGCGCCGGGTCTACTACTCCGCCTTCAGCCCGATTCCGGATGCCAGTCGCCTCCTACCGGTGCAGGCGCCGCCGCTGGCGCGCGAGCATCGGCTGTACCAGGCCGACTGGCTGCTGCGCTTCTATGGCTATGGCGTAGAGGAAATCACCGACACCACGCAGAACGGCATGCTCGACCTGGACATCGATCCGAAGCTGGCCTGGGCGATCCGCCATCCCGAGCGCTTCCCGGTGGACCTCAACGTGGCCTCGAAGGAAATGCTGCTGCGCGTGCCGGGGCTGGGCGTGCGCAACGTCAAGCGCGTGCTCCTGGCCCGCCGCCACGGGCGCCTGCGCGTGGCCGACGTGGCCCGCCTGCGCGCGCCGATGAGCAAGCTGCTGCCATTCGTGCAGCTGGCCGACCATCACCCGCGCCGCGCACTGGACGACCCAACCGCACTGCGTGCGCGGCTGGCACCCCCGCCGCGCCAGGCGTCGCTGTTTCCCGACGCCGCGGCATGAGCCGCTGGAGTGTGCGGGTCGATCCGTCGTGGTCGGTGCAGGCGTGGCGTGGGGCGGCACGGCTGGCGCTGCAGCATCGCGTCGCGCCGGACCAGCTCGACTGGCTGCAGGACGGCGACGGCTCGCTGCTGGATGCGCCGGCGCTGGGCAGCCTGCCCGCACCGGCAGGCGAAGACGCGGCCATTTCCGTGCCCGGCGCGTTCGTCGAGCTGGCCACCACCTGCCTGTGCCACCGCGATCCGCATCGGCACGCGCTGCTGTACCGCATGCTGTGGCGGATCGTCCACGGCGAGCGTGGCCTGCTGACCAACCCGGCCGACCCGGACGTGCTGCGCTCGATGGCGCTGGCGCAGGCGGTGCGCCGCGACAGCCACAAGATGAAGGCGTTCGTGCGCTTCCGCGAAGTACCGGGCGAAGCCGATGCCTTCATCGCCTGGTTCGAGCCCGACCACCACATCGTGGACCGGGTCGCCCCGTTCTTCGCGCGCCGCTTCGCCGGCATGCGCTGGGCGATCCTGACGCCCGCGCGCAGCGTGCAGTGGGATGGCCAGGCGCTGGCCTTCGGTCCCGGCGCCCGGCAGGAGGATGCGCCGCGCGACGATGCCCGCGAGGAACTGTGGCGCACCTACTACGCCAACATCTTCAACCCCGCGCGGCTCAACACGCGGATGATGCAGCAGGAGATGCCGGCGAAGTACTGGAAGCACCTGCCGGAGGCGAGCCTGTTGCCTACGCTGGTGCGCGATGCCGGTGACCGCGTGCAGGAAATGCACGACCGCGAGGCGCAGGCGCCGCAGCGGCGGATTCCAGAGCGTCACATCCCGTTGCGCGCGCCTGCCACGGCCAATGGCGATTCACTGGACGGACTACGCACCGCCGCCGCGGGCTGCCGCCGCTGCCCGCTCTGGGAGCCCGCCACCCAGACCGTGTTCGGCGAAGGCCCGCGCGATGCGCAGGTAATGCTGGTCGGCGAACAACCCGGTGATGCCGAGGACCTGAGCGGCCATCCGTTCGTGGGCCCGGCCGGGCAGCTCTTGAACCGCGCGTTGCAGGAACTGGGCATTGATCGCAGCACGCTGTACCTGACCAATGCGGTGAAGCACTTCCGCTACGAGCGGCGTGGCAAGCGGCGCATCCATTCCAAGCCGCAGGTCACCGACATCAACGCCTGCCTTCCGTGGCTGATGGCCGAGATTGAACAGGTCCGCCCGAAGGTGATCGTCTGCCTGGGCGCCAGCGCGGCACGCGCCGTATTCGGCAGCGGCTTCACCCTGTCCCGCGATCGCGGCCAGTGGCACACGCTGGAGGATGGAACGCGCGGCTTTGCGACGGTGCATCCTTCCTGGGTCCTTCGACAGCCTGCAGGTCCTGCGCAGGAAGAGGCGTATCAAGTACTGCTGCGTGACTTGGCAACGCTTGCAGACAACTCCAGCACTGCGGTCTCGACAGGCTGCACACGGTAGCTATCAGGCATCGGCCGCTGCCGTTTGCGACAACGCTTTTGGCGCGTCCCTGCAACTTCATCCGCCTGGCTGAACGTGTAGATTCAAGCGCAATTTTGCGCTTTTCATGCCACAGCGAGCAGCGAATCCAAGCGCGTCTCACGCAGGATCCCCCTGAGCCTCGACATGGACAGCAGTATGCTTTCCCCATGGCCATCCAAAAGCCCATTCCGCCGAAGTCTGCCGCCAGCAAGCCGGACGGTCGACGAACGATGTCACCGATGACTCCAGCGCAGATGTTTGGTGAGAATTACGAGCAACAGATTCGCCGGATATACGACATGACGCCCGAGCAGGCGGAGGCGATCATACGCAAGTCTGGAATATTGACCGCCTCTGGAAGGCTCAAACGCGGCTACAGATGAACGATGGACATCTACAGATCGGCTATCACGGCTGCGACGTCACCGTAAGGGACGGACTGATTTCCGGACGACTGAAGCCGATGCCCAGCGATAACCAGTATGACTGGCTCGGACCGGGTTTCTATCTGTTCGAAGGTGACGCAGAACGGGCGATGACGTTCGCCGAAACCGCCGCCAGCGAACCCCTCCGCAGGCTGACAGCATGTCCAATTGCGACACCAGCCGTCGTCGGCTGCATCTTCAGCGTGCAACGATGTCTGGACATGACCACCAAGGCCGGTCGGCTGGAGTTCGAGAACGCCCACCTTCTTCTTCAAGCAGGATTTCTTCGGAGTGGGTTGCGAATGCCGCTGAACGTTCCGGTGAGTTCTCTAGATGAGGAGATCCTCCTGCGCGGACTGGATCGAGCGGTATTCCACTTCATCCATGCAAGCCGCCGCAACGCAGATGGCATCGAACACTTTCAAGCCGTCCGGGGGGCATTCCGGCAAGGTCCAGAGATTGCCCCCAACTCCGGGTTTCACAGAGACAGCCACGTACAGATCGCCCTGAGAGACATCAGCTGCGTCAAAGGCTGGTTTCTACCTCCTGAGACCGAACAGTTGTCCCAAGCAGATCTGATCCTTGCTCAAGACGCACTGTGTGCGATACGCCAGGCCAATCCAAAACCACGCCGGCGGTTGGAAACGGAGTAAGCATCCGGCCCGCCCCGCCGGCTTGGGGCTCAGTGCGCCGCCATGTAGATGTCCTGCAGCACCGCCTTCTCCAGCTCCAGTTCGCTGAGCAGGCTCTTGACCATGTCGCCCAGGCTGAGGATGCCCACCAGCCGGTTGCCTTCGGTCACCATGAGGTGGCGGTGGCGCGAGTAGGTCATCAGCGCCATGGCCTGCTTCAGGGTGGCGTCCGGCGAGATGCCTTCCAGGCCGGCCGACGGAAGCGTGGCGATGACCCGCCTGCCCGCCTGCGGACCGTCATCGGCGAGGCTGCGCACGATGTCCTTTTCCGAGATGATCCTTACCGGCACATCATCCTTCATCACCACCAGCGCGGCGATCTTGTGCGCGCTCATCTTGTGCGCCGCAGCGCCGATGGTGTCATCCACGTCGATGGTGACGATGGCTTCTTTCTTGGATTGCAGCAGTTCGCGGACGTTCATTCTTGTTTCCTGTTACAGGCTACTGAATTCGAGAGGTAACGCGCCTGGGACCGGTTGTCGCACCCACCGGCCCGCACCCCGAGAATGGCACCGTGACTAAAACCGTCGCTGAATGTCGCCGCCGCGCACTACTAAAGTTTTCCGACCGCCCGAAACAGCAAAGCGACGGCCCCGCCCGTGTGCCCTGTCTGGCAGGCCGTTCGGGTCAGTAGACGTCGCGGCGGTAGCGGCCTTCGCCCAGCAGGGCGTCCACCCGGTCCTCGCCGAGGATCCGGCGCAAGGCCAGGTCCACGCCCTCGGCCATGCCGTGCAGCGATCCGCACACGTACACGCTGCCGCCCATCGCCACCCAGTCCTGCACGGCTGCCTCAGCCGCCAGCAGGCGGTGCTGCACGTAGCCGCCGCCGTCGGCATCGCGGGAGAACGCCAGGTCCACCCGCCGCAGATGGCCATCGTGCTGCCAGGCCTCGATCTCGTCGCGGTAACCGTGATCGTGGGCGGCGGTGCGCTCGCCGAATACCAGCCAATGGCCATGGTCGCCCTGGAGGGCGGCTTCGCGCAGCAGGCTGCGCAGGCCGGCGATCCCCGTTCCGTTGCCGATCAGCAGCATCGGCGCGTGTTCGGGGAAGCGGTGGAAGCCGCTGTTGCGGCGCACCCGCGCCTGCACGGGCGTGCCCTGCGGCGCATGCACGCACAACCAGCCCGAGCCCAGCCCATGGCGGCCATCCGGCTGCCGGGTGAGGCGCACCACCAACTGCAGATGGTCGTCCTGCGCGGCCGACGCAATGGAGTACTCACGATGGGGCAACATCGTCAAGGTGCTCAGCCACGCGCCGGCGTCGGTCACCGGGGCGGCATGGTCCGGCGCGGGCAGCACCCGCTGCGCGGCGGCATCGCGCAGGGCCAACGCCTCACCATCGATCTCTACCAGCGCGTCCGGCGCCAGGCCCAGGGCTTCAAGCACGGTTACCACGTAGGCGTCGGCGTGGCGCGGCGCCACCTCCAGAATGTCGCCGGCCTGCCAGGTCGTATGCGCCGGCGCGGCCAGGCTGATCTCCCAGACCGGCCCGGCGGCGCTGCCCAGGTTGAGCAGGCGCCGCCCGTGCAGTGGCCACGCCTGCAGGGGCGCTTGGACGGGCAATGGCGAAACGTCTTCATTGCCGCTGATCGCGCCCAGCTGCTGCTGCCACTGCGCCAACGCGACCGCGTCGTCGCGGTCGACCTCAACGGTGGGGAACAAACGCTGCGCGCCCTGCTCGCCCAGCCAGCGGTCGAGCGCACGCGAGAAGCCGCAGAAGCGCGCGTAGCCGGTGTCGCCCAGGCCCAGCAGGCCGTAGCGCAGGTTCGGCAGCGGCAGCGGACGGGTGAGCAGCCGGCGCTCGAACACGCGGGCCGCATCGGGCGCCTCGCCGTCGCCGAAGGTGCTGGCAACGAACAGTGCCTGGCCGGTCTGCTGAAGCGTGGCGGCATCCAGCTGGCCCAGCGGGCGCACCACCACGGTCGCGCCGGCGGCCTGCAGCTGCGCTGCCGCGCGCCATGCCAGCTGTTCAGCAACGCCACTCTGGCTGGCGAACGCCACCAGCCAGGGGGTTCCGTTCCCGGCCAGCGTCGGGGCCGGCAGCCGCGCGGCACGCACCTCACGTTTGCGGCGCCGGCGGTCCAGGTACAGCATCCAGCCGGTGACGAAGAACACCAGCATGCACAGGCTGGAGACCATCACGATCACCCGCCCCGGCAGTCCGAAGAAGCTGCCCGAGTGCAGCGCGAACATGCTCACCACTACTTTGCCGCCGACGTCCTTGCCGGCGTAGGGCTCGTACTGCAGCCGTGCGCCGCTGACCGGATCGAGCTGGACGATATCCTGCGCGCGGTCATGCTCGGCATCGCTGCCGCGTACGCGTGCGGTCAGCGGCTTGCCGGGTTTGGCCGGGAAGCGCAGGTCGATGGAGCCGCGCCGCACGCCGTCCAGCGCGTACAGGGTGGCCTGCACCTTTTCCAGGTCGAGCGGCCCGGCGGCGGCCTTTGCGTCAGCCGGCTCGCTGCGCTCGCCTACCAGGACGGCAGTGACGCCATCGCGGTACCAGCCAAACGACCACCACAGGCCGGTCAACGCGATCATCAGGTACACCGGCAACACCCAGGTGCCCACCACCGAGTGCAGGCTCCACAGGAAGCTGCGGCCGCTTCGCGTCCATTCCACCGCCAGCCAGGTGCGCCAGTGCCACCAGCGGCGCGGCCAGCGCATATACAGCCCGGACAGGCAGAAGAACACCAGCGCGATCGCGCAGCTGCCGGTCACCAGCCGCCCGCGATCGCCGCTGACCAGACGCCGGTGCAGGTCTTCCACGAAGGCGAAGAAACCGGCGCCGCGCAGCGCGGTGAACTGCTGGCCGCTGTACGGATCGAAATAGCGCCAGTGCTGCTGGCCGCCTTCAAAGCGTGCCATCGACAGCCGCTGGCCGGTGGCGTCCAGCTGCAGGCGCTGCAGCGGGCGGGTCTGGCCCTGCTGCAGCATCGGCAGCAGCGTGCTCAACGGCAGCGGCTGTGCGCCGGCCTCATGCTGGCGCGCCACCTGCGCGGCGTCCGGATTAAGCGCGCGCATGATCTCGTCTTCGAACGACATCGTGGCGCCGGTCAGCCCCATCAGGGCCAACACCGTACCGGCGGTGATGCCCAGCAGCCAATGCAGCTGGAACAGAGCGGATTTCAACATGACAGTGGCTTCCGGTAGCGGCGGCTGAGGTAGCTGGACACTGGGGCGTCTCAATCCAGGGCGCTGTGCGCCGACAGAGACACGCAGGGGGACGTCCGTTGCCCCTGTATCGCCCAGAGCACCGCGGCATCGAACAGCGCGCGGCCGTTCTCCGTCATGTGGCTGAAGGTGGCGTTGTCCATGCCGATGAACACCCGGCGCGCGGGTGCGAGGAACTCATGGTCCATCGTGGCGCCAAGCTCGTAGGCAAACAGCATGGATTTGTCCGCCTCGCCCGGCCAGACCATGATGATGTCCGCACCGAGACCGGGCTTGCCCCAGCCGGCCGGCTGGCGCGCCTCGGTCCACGTGGTCAAGCCGGCGGGAATGCCTGCCGACAGCGGGTGCGGCGCACGCACCATCCACGCGTAGTGCCCCGTCTCCAGCTCACCGAAATCCGTATCGCGCTGCAACCCCGTATAGCGCAGGTCGTCGAGCAGGTCGTTTTCCCAGGTCAGCAACGGCACCTGCATGTTGCGCAGGGTACGCACGAAGCTGCGCTCGGCGGTGAACTGGTTGGAGCGTACCGTCGAGGACAGCAGCACCAGGTCGTACCGGCAGACGTCAGGATTCTCGCCGATGCCCTCGCTGGTGGTGACCCGGTAGCCCGCCGTGCGCAGGTGATCGACGATCTCCTGGTCGGCCGAGCCCTTCGGGGGCGACTGGCGCATCACCATCAGCACCTCGCCTTTGGTCGCCGCCTGCGCGCTGCCAGTGGCGAAGAGCAGCGCGCCCAGCACGAACGCCGCCGCACCCGGCAAGCCGCCACGGCGGCTCATCGGAAGCTCCCGCTGTAGGACACCACGAAGGAGCGACCCGCCGCCGGTGCGATCTGCACCAGCGAGGTGGCCGATTCGATGTAGTAGTCGTTGGTGAGGTTCTTGAGGGTCAGCGTGACCCGGTTGCGCGGATTGAAGCGGTACCAGACGCTGGCGTCATAGCGGGTGTACCCGCCGATGTTGAGCGTGTTGTTGAGGTCGCCCCAACGGTCGCTGGCGAGAAAGACGCCGGCACCGGCGCCAAAGCCCCGCATCGCGCCCGCGTTCGGCTCCCAGCTCGCCCACAGGCTGCCGCTGCGCTTGGGCACGTTCATGAGCTCGTTGCCGACCGGGAACTCGCTGGAGGCCACCAGCTCGCTGCGCGTCCACGCCAGGTTGCCGATGATCTTCCACGCGTCGCTCAATTGACCGGCAACATCCAGCTCCAGGCCGCGCACGCGCTGCTCGCCGGCATCGAGGTTGTAGCCGGGGTTGGCGGCGTCCTGCTGGGCGACATGCGCACGGGTCAGCTGGAAGGCGGCGCTGGTCAGCGACAGGCGGCCGCCGAGCAGGTCCGCCTTGACGCCCACTTCGTACTGCTCGCCGGTCTCGGCCGGAATCGGCGCGCCGGTCAGGGTCGGCTCGGGCTTGGCCTGGAAGGACTGGGTGTAATCGGCGAACAGCGAGACGTTCTCCACCGGCTTCCACACGATGCCGGCGCGCGGCGACCAGGCCTTCTCGTCGGAGAGGTAGGAGGTCAGCCCGGCATCGGTCTGCTTGGCATGGTCGAAGCGCACGCCGAGGAGCACGTTGAACTTTTCACCGATGTCGAGCTGGTCCTGCACGTACATCGCACGCGTTTCGGCATTCACCTCGCGGTCGGGCCGTGCCGTGAAGCCGGTCGGCAACGCGCCGTACACCGGGTTGTCGATGTCGATGGCGGCCAGCGGCGAATTGCCGAAGGTGCGGAAGCGGTACGAATCGGTGTACTGCAGGCCCAGCACGGCGGTGTGGTCGATGCTGCCGGTACGGAAGCGGCCCACCATGTCGAACTGGAAATCGTAGTTGTGGTTCTCTTCGTCCTGCTCGACCGCCGTACGGGTCACCGTGCGCTTGCCGGTGGCCGCGTTGATGCGCACGGCGTTGTAATTGACACCCACCAGGTCGAGCTGGCCTTCGTCGTAGTGCCCCATGTGGCGCACGGTCAGCCAGTCGTTGACGTCGTGCTCCACGCGGTAGTTGAACTCGCTGCGCGTGGAATGGAAGGTGGCGAAGTCCTCCCCGAGGAAGCGGTCGCGCGGCAGGTCGACGGTGTAGCCGGTGCCGTCGGCCTTCGGCACGGACACGATGCCACGGTCCACCGGGCTGTCCTGGCGCTGCCAGGTCACGCTGGCCAGCGCGCGCGTGCGCTCGTCCGGTTCCCAGGCGACCGAGCCGGAGAAGAACTGGCGCTCGAAGGGATTGGGCTGGTTGCGGAAGCCATCGCTGGTCTGCGCCGCGCCGATGATCCGGTAGGCCAGCGTGTTCGCCGCATTGAGCGGGCCGGTGACATCCACCTCGCCGCGATAGAAGGCATCGCTGCCCGCCTGCACGGTGTAGTTCGCCTCCGGCGTGAACTGCGGCTTCTTGGTGACCAGATTGATCAGGCCACCGGGGTCGCCGCGCCCGTACAGCACCGACGCCGGACCCTTCAGCACCTCGACCCGCTCGATGTTGGCCAGATCTCGGAAGCTGTCGTTGGTCTCGATCGCCGGACTCAGCATGACGCTGTCCACCGCGTAGTACGACGAGCGGAAACCGCGGATGGTGAAGCTTTCCGAACGGTTGCCCGCCGTCGTGCCGGGCTGGATGCCGCTCACGTTCATCACCACGCTGGTGAGGTCATTGAGCTGCTGGTCGTCGATGACCGCACGCGGCACGATCTGGATCGACTGGGCCACGTCACGCACGTCCGCACCGGTGCGGGTGGCGGTGGAGGTGCGCTTGGCGTCGTAGCCGTCGATGCGTTCGGCCAGCACGCGGATTTCCGAGAGCGTCACCGTGTCCCGTGCATCCGATTCGGCACCGCCTACGGTGTCTGCGGCGGCGGCAAGGATCGGCGACGTGGCCAGCGCACAGGCGATGGCCACGGCAAGGCCAACCCGGGTTCGGGTTGCAAGCGGAGTATTCATGGTGGTGGGGGTAAGACGTGGGGACGCATACTTTATATGCGAATGCCTCGCATTACCATCATTACCTTGCCTCAGAACCGCCAGTCGATCCCCACGCGGAACGCGCGCGGCGACCCCGGGGTGATGTTGTTGTTGCTGTGCGCGCTCGCGAAGTACGCGCGATCGAACAGATTCTCGATGTTCAACTGGATCCTGAGCGTATCGCTCACGGTGTAGAACGCCGCCGCGTCCACACGCATCAGGCTGGGCAGTACGACCGCGTTGTCGGACGCCACGTACACGCTGTCGCGGTAGATTGTGCCCAGGCCAACGCCCCAGCGCTCGCTGAGGTCGTAGCGGTTCCACAGCGAGAACGCGTGCTTCGGCACCTGCCCCAGTTCGTTGCCATTCTGCGCACCGGGCTGCTGGACCTCACTGTCCTGGTACGCATAGCCGGCCATGATCTGCCACGCATCGGTGACATTGCCGGCCAGCCCCAGTTCCACCCCGCGCACCCGCTGACCGTCGACCAGCAGTGACTGTGCGGGATTGTTCGGGTCGGTGATGGCGACGTTGGTGCGGTCAAGCTGGTAGATCGCCGAACTGAGCGACAGGCGGCTGTTGATGTCCCACTTGTAGCCCACCTCGATGTTGGTGAACTTTTCCGGATCGAGGGTGCGGTTGGAGGGCGTGAGCGAGGCGAGCTGCTCGCCCGCACGCGGCACGTACGACAGCGAGTAGCTGGCATACAGGGACATGTCGTCCTGCGGCTTGTAGATCAGGCCCGCGCGCGGCGAGAACAGGCCATCGCTGCTGCTGATGGCCTGGCCGTTGCGGTGGTTGCGAAGGCTGGCATCAAAATAGTCATAGCGCACACCTGCCAGGATCTGCCACTGCGGGCTCAGGATGATCTGGTCCTGCACATACAGCGCGGCATTGCGTGCCACGCTGGTGTTGTCGGCATCGCTCGCGCTCTGCCGGAACACGACGGGCCGGGTGTAGTGCGGATTGTCCAGGGTCACATAGTCCGAGGTGGCCGTGGCGCCCACGCTGGGGAAATAGCCGGTCTCGCGGAAGTTGTCGGTCTCCTGCCGGCCCAGCTCGAGCCCCGCGAGCAGCACGTGGCGGACCGCACCGGTCTCGAACTCCGTCGTCAGATCGGTCTGGTTGAGGAGATTCCTGCGGTGGGTCAGGTTGTTGTAGGCACTGATGGCGACGCGACCATTGGCCGCGGTGTACGCCCCGGGGAAGACGTTCTGGTAGAACTTGTCGTAGTCCGCCAGGCGGGTCTGGTTGACCAGCTTCACCGTGTCGGAGAACTGATGGGTCACCGATGCGGAGACCGCATCGATGCGTGCCCATGCCGGGCTCTGTTCGGCCGAGCCGAAGAAGGTGGACGGGTCCACCGACACCGCGCGCCCGCTGATCGGGAGCTGCGAGGGAATGCCGCGGTCGACGACGCGGTCATCTTCGAAATGTTCATAGCCGACGGCCACCGTGGTGGCGTCGCCGGGTCGGAAGGTCAACGTGGGGTTGATGGCCCAGCGCTCGATGTTGACGTCGTCGCGATAGCTGTCCGAGTTCTCGTAGAGACCCGTCACGCGGAAGGCGCCGGTATCGCTCCACGCTTGGCCAACGTCGGCCACCAGGCGCCGGTTGTTCCACGAGCCCAGCGTAAGGCTCACATTGCGTGGGTTGGTCCAGTCGGCCTGCTTCGTGACCCGGTTGATCAGGCCGCCGGAGGTGCCGCGACCGAAGATCATGCCCGCCGGGCCCTTCAACACTTCGACGCGCTCGACGTTGTACAGATCGCGGTAGTACTGGACGTCGTCGCGCATGCCGTTGATGAAGAAGTCGGCCGTGCTGCTGTTGCCGCGCAGGATCGGCGCGTCGCGGTGACCCTCGCCCTGCGCCATCTGCACGCCGGGCACATAACGCACGACATCCCCCATGTTCTGCATGGCTTGGTCACGGATCAGGCCCTCGGTCACTACCGTCACCGACTGTGGCACGTCGCGCAGCAGGGTGTCAGTCTTGGTTGCCGCGCGCACCCGCGCTGCCTGATAGTTGTCGCGGTCTTCGGTCACCTCGATGCGGTCGAGCGTGGTGGCACCGGCCTGTTGCGCCGACGCCGCAGACGCATGCAGGGCCAAGGCGAAGGGAACGCCGTATGTGGGGGGACTTGAGGATTGAGAATAGCGGGAAAGAGCGGAACAAAGCGGGAAAAAACGGGACGAAGCCTCGCCGCTACTGGCTTTCAGTCCGATACGTCGGCTGAGGATCGTCGTGCCGCTAGGTTTGCAAAATGAGGGGCTTTTGTTCCCTTTGGACACTAGAAATGCGAAACGGCCGATCTGGTGATCGGCCGTTCGATGGGCATTTGAAGAAACTCTAGCGCGCCGGGAAATCATCGGCCAAATCGCAGCCAGTCATGGCGATGTCTACCAAGCGCAGAAGAGCCGCAGCAAGGGCCTCGAGCTGGCAAGCCTCCATGTGCCGAAGCGTGGGGGCTTGGGCCTGATGCAGCGCCTGATCAACCACCGATCGCCACCCGTATCTCATTGATATACGGGTTATTTCGCCTATGGCACGCTTCCGAACCAACTGATCGTCTGCCGCACAAATTATCTCGGCGCGGTTGAACTCGACCGTGCCGTTGGCCCAGATCGCCTCCGACATCAATCGCGTCAACCTAGCGACCAGTACCCGCTGCCCTGCCTTTTCCATCAACCGCACCTCCTTGAGCCAAACCCACTGCGCGCCGAGCGAACGGGATCACCTCAGCTTCAGGCAACCCGCTCCCCAGCAGTTCGTACACCAGCATCACGGCTTCAGCGTGCTTGGCGACCGGGAGATACGCATCCCTGGTCGCCAAAGCGTCGTCAACTGCCTGCAATGCAAGTATCAAGCGGTCCTGATTCAAGTCCTGCGACTGAGATGGCGGATTACGACATGCACCGTCGTCTTTGACCTCAATTCCAGTTGCGAGCCACTCCATGCTCGCGCCTGCCGCCAAGCAAAGCCTGGCCATTGCCTCGAAGGGGGCGGCGTTTTGCTCTCGAATGTAGCGCTGTAGTTGGGGCGCCGAGACTCCGATCACATTTGAGACAAATTCTCGCGTGCCAATTCGCTTAGACAGATCGGATATGCGCGTTCCGATTCCAGGCGCTGGAATCGGAACTGCCGACGACGCGCCTTCGCCGGTTCCGATTCCGGCGTAAGCAGCTGTATTTGATGACTTATCTGTAGGCATTTCGCGAATCCGCACGGCAAAGAGAATCGGAACTGATCGATACGATCAAATTTGGTTGACAACACGATCACATATGATCACTATCTGCTTCGTAGACATTGCCGAAGAGATAGGTTCAACGTGTCAGCAATCACCACACCGGAAAAAGCCAGTCCCGCTAAGGACTGGCATCCCGCCGATGTCGTAGCTGCATTGCACCGCAAGGGGTTCTCCCTGCGGCAGCTCGCGCTACTCAATGGCTATACCAATGGAAACAGCCTGAACTCAGCGCTGCGCCGCCCATACCCGCTGGCCGAAGCCCTCATTGCAGAGGTCCTGGGCCAAGACCCACAAGCGATCTGGCCGACCCGTTACGGCAACGACGGCAGGCCGAACCGTGGACAAAGCGGCGCCAAGCCCAAGCTGCCTTCCAAGGCTAAGCCTAGCAGGCTACGCCCCAGCCGCAATCCGCAGATGCAGGTCGGCTGATGAACCTGCCCGCTATCTACCCCTCGGGTAGTCGCCGCCTTAGGCGACGTGCCCATTCCCAAACTGGAGTTTCAAGGATGATTCGCCACCGCCACTCGGATGACCTCACCGGGGATCTGTTCGCATTCCCGCGTGCTGCAGCACAGATCGATGGAACCATGGATTTTCGCCAGCCCGTGAGCGTGATGGTCGGGCAGATGCTGGAAAGTGCGCACGCAGCCGGTTTGGACCGGTTTGAGGTCGCCTCTCGCGCCAGCAGGCTTACTGGTCGGGATGTATCCAAGGCCATGCTCGATGGTTACACCGCGCCAAGCCGTGGCGGCTTCAACCTGCCGTTGTGGCTGGCTCCAGTACTGGAAGTGGTGTGCAGCGGCACACGGCTTGGGCAATGGCATGGCGAAGTAGTCGGAGGCCAACTGCTGCTGGGGGCGGCAACGCTCGATGCGGAGCTGGGTCGCCTGGAGCGCGAACGCCTGCAGGTCGCGGCGCGCATCAAGGCGCTCAAGGATCTGAGCCGGAGGGTTCGCTGATGGAGCCGTGGACCCCCGCCGAGGACCGTTGGCACAGCGCAAATGAGTTGGCAGGCCTGCCAGGCCTGCCGCGCACCCAGCGCGGTGTCCGAATCATGGCTGATCGTGACGGATGGGCGAGCCGCCCCAAACAACAGGGCAAGGGCCGACTGTACCCGTATGCCAGCCTGCCAACTCAAGCCCAGGCGGCGCTGCAGCTGCGCCTGCACGGCGAGCGCGAAATCACGCCGGCCGCTCGCATGATGACGCCGTCTGCGGCCCATGTTCGCTCCGCGTGGCAGCGTTACGAGGCTGTGCCCCAGCACCTGAAAGATGAGGCACGGCGACGCCTGCGTGCAGTGCAGGCCGTGGAAGGACTGGTGGCTGATGGTCGCCCGTTGATGGAGGCGCGCACTTTGGTCGCGGCCCAGCTGCAGCGCGAGAACATTCGAGGTGCAAGCATTGCCAGTCTCGGGCGCTGGGCCGCCTTGGTGTCGAAGGTGGACAAGCACCACCGGCTCGCGTTGCTGGTGCCGGCCTATGCCGGGCGCACGGCCAAGGCGGAAATCCCGTCCGAAGCCTGGGACATGTTCAAAGCTGACTACCTCCGCGTAGAAGCACCCACGGCAAGCAGCTGCTACGACCGTGTCAAGCGCATTGCCACCATCAAGGAATGGCCGGCATTGCCGTGCTTGAAGACCTTTCAGCGACGGATTGAAGCCGAGCTGCCCCGTGCGGTGCTGATCCTCGCCCGCCAGGGGCAGGAGAAGTTCGATCAAACCTTCCCGGCCCAGGAGCGTGACCGCTCCGTCTTCCACGCTCTGGAGGCAGTCAATAGCGACGGCCACAAGTTCGACGTGTTCGCCAAGTGGCCAGATGGCAAGGTTGCGAGGCCGATCATGGTCGGCGTCCAGGACCTCTACAGCGGGAAGCTGCTGGGCTACCGGATCGCGGAAACCGAGTCTGCGGACCTGGCTCGCTTTGCCTTCCGTGACGTCATGGAGCGCTACGGCATCCCAGCCAAGGTCTGGCTGGACAACGGTCGTGGCTTTGCATCCAAGATGCTTACCGGTGGCACCGCGAACCGCTTCCGGTTCAAAGTTCGGGACGATGACCCCACGGGCGTTCTGACCGCGATGGGTTGCGAAATTCACTGGGCCACGCCGTACCACGGCCAGGCCAAGCCAATCGAGCGTGCCTGGCGAGACCTCTGTGATCGCATCGCAAAGCACCCGGCGTTCGCTGGCGCCTATACGGGCAACAAGCCGGATGCCAAGCCGGAGAACTACGGCAGCAAGGCCATCCCGCTGGATGAGTTCGCGCAGGTGGTTAACGAAGAAATCGCGGCCCACAACGCCCGTGAGGGTCGCCGTACGCGCACGGCCGCAGGCCGCAGCTTCGATGCGGCCTTCCAGGAGAGTTACGCGAGGTCGCCGATTCGCAAGGCCACGCCCGAACAACTGCGCGAGCTGCTGCTCTCCACGGACGTGGTTACCGGTGATCGCCGCGACGGGTCTGTCCGCCTCTCGGGCAACCGTTACTGGAGCGAGGCGATCGCGCCCTACGCGGGTCAGAAGCTGATGCTCCGCTTCGACCCGGAGCAGCTCCACCAGGCGGTACAGGCATACACCCTGGCCAACGTCTATATCGGCCAGGCCGAGTGCATCGCGGCCGTTGGTTTCGCTGATACGGGCGCTGCACGTGAACACACTCGCGCCAAGAAGCAGTACCGGAAGGCAAACCGGCAGCAGCTGGCGGCAGAGCGCCGGATGGACGCATCAAAGGTCGCTGCTCAGCTGCCATCCCCGATGCCCGAGGAACTGCCGCCGGCCGGCGTAATCGCACCGATGTTCGGCCGCCGCAAGGCACCAGCACGAGCACCAGTCGAACAGGAATATCGCCGCACCGGTACCGACGACAACGAGAGCGCCTTTATCTCCCTGATGAATAACATGGCCAGCCGCAGCAATGAAGCCTCTCTCTGGAAGGCTCCGGAGGATGAAGCGTGATGCAAGACACTCAACTGCGCGAGCTGCTGTTGTCCACGGAAGTCGTTACGGTCGACCGCCGAGACGGGTCTGTGCGCCTATCGGGTAACCGTTACTGGAGTGAGGCAATCGCGCCCTACGCCGGCCAAAAGCTGATGCTCCGCTTCGACCCGGAGCAGCTCCACCAAGCGGTACAGGCATACACCCTGGCGAACGTCTACATCGGCCAGGCCGAGTGCATCGCTGCAGTAGGGTTCGCCGATACGGGCGCAGCCCGTGAACACGCTCGCGCCAAGAAGCAATACCGGACGGTGACAGGGAAGGCGCCGGAGGATGAATCGTGATGCAGCCCATCGATGTGCAAACAGGATTCATGAAGCGCCGGGTCTACCTGGAGCGCTTGGCCAAGGAGGGCTCACACCCAGCTCGGTATCGATCCCAAGCCCGCATCCAGTCTGGGATCGATACGCGGGTAAGCCCTCGCGGCACAGCACCAGGTGCGGGATTGGATAGGCGGAAAAAACGTCTCGCCCAATTCAAACGCAAGCCACTTACCCCGCAGCAACCCTACATTCCCAAGGAAATTCGTACGATGAATGTCACCGCCCTGCCGACCGCCCAGCCCGAAGAGATCACACCGGAGCAGCTGTCCGATCTGCGTGATCGCATCCGCGCAGTCGCAGAGGACGATAAGAGCTACTCCCAGGCACGCATTGCCCGTGAGGCCGACCTCAGCACCGCGACCGTGTCTCAGTTCCTCGGAGGTAGCTACAACGGCAACCTGCAGAACGTCGGCCGCAAGCTGACGAACTGGATCAAAGCGCTGGAAGAACGCAACAGCACCGGCAAGCTCCCGGAAGGCCCGGAATGGGTGAAGACCCAGACCGGCGAGAAGATCATCGCCGGCCTGCAATATGCCCAAATGGCTGCGGACATTGTCCTGATCTGCGGCGGCGCGGGTGTTGGCAAGACCAAGGCAATCGAGCGCTACCGCAAGTCGAACCCGAACGTCTGGCACGTCGAGCTGACGCCGGCCACGGGCAGCGTGCTGACCTGCCTGCAGGAAATCGCACTGTCCATGGGCCTGCGCGACCTCACCAACTCCAGTGCCTACCTGCA
>NZ_JBOHXV010000069.1:0-27128 GCF_050737075.1 Stenotrophomonas sp. | reverse complement strand
CCCCGGCCCGCTCAATGGCGGTGCCAGCATCACTGCAGGCGTGGATCAGCGCGACCTGACCCGTGCGGCCATGGCTAATGCCATCCAGGCCCGCGCGGGCTTAGAGCAGCCCACCGACGGCAACCCGTATCGGGGCATGACCATGGGCGAGATGGCCCGGGCGTGCGTGCAGGCCACCGGCACCAATGTGGCGGGCATGGACCGCATGCAGATCGTGGGCTTGGCCTTCACCCACAGCACTTCTGATTTCCCGGCGCTGCTGGGCGATGCCTCGCGTCGCGCTGTGCTGCAGGGCTATCAGGAAGCGGAAGAGAACTTCGATCAGTTCACCCGCGCGGTGAATGTGCCTGACTTCAAGCCGACCAATCTGGTCGGGCTGGGCGCGTTCTCGGATCTTGACATCGTGCCGGAAGGTGGTGAGTACAAGCACGGCACTTTCAGCGAGCAGTCGCAGGCGATGAAGATCGTCACCTACGGCAAGCTGTTCACCATCACCCGTCAGGCCGTCATCAACGATGACCTGGGCATCTTCAGCGATGTGCCGCGCAAGATGGGCCAAGCCGCGCGCCGCACGCTGGCCAAGGCGGTGTTCGATCTGATTAACAAGAACCCGATCCTGGCCGATGGCAAGCGACTGTTCAGTGCCGAGCACGGCAATTTGCTGCCGCCCGAGCTGATCACCACCGCCAGCGTGGGTGCCATGCAGGCCGCGATGCGTCTGCAGAAGGATAAGGACGGGAACCTGATTCAGGTGCCGATGAAGGGATTGCTGACCCCGGTGGCGCTGGGCCTGCAGGCTCGCGCAGTGCGCACTGCCGAATTCGCTGTCGGTGCCGGCACCGGTGATCGCGATCCGAACACCGTGCGCAACACCTTCGAGGTGTGGGATCACGGCCGACTGGATGAGAAGGACTCCAAGGCCTGGTACGGCTTGGCCAATCCGGCGTTCGTGGACGCCATCGTGGTGGGTTACCTGGACGGCAACCAGTCGCCGTACCTGGAACAGGAACAGGGCTTCACCGTCGATGGGGTGGCTTGGAAGGTTCGCCTTGACGCGGCCCCGGCCATCGCCGACTACCGCGGCATCTACAAGAACCCGGGCAACCCGCCACCCGCGCAGGGCTGATCCGACACGTCTGAGCGCGGCCGGTCCCGGCGCGCTTAGTTGCCATCTATCTGATTTGAGGAACGAACTATGAAAAACGCACATCAGGACGGCCGCGTGCTGGATGTGACTTTGACCCGCGACGCCAAGAGTGGCGAGCTGGTGGTCGAAGGCAAGCTGGTCGGCGCTGCCGTCACTGACGGCAAGGTCGGCGAGGTCATCGCCGTCCACGTGGAAGGCGTGTTCGAGGTGGCAAAGCTGCCCGCATCGACCTTCGCAGTGGGCGCGCCGGTCAACTGGGATCCCACCGCCAAACACGCCATCGCTGCCGAGGCCGGGGCAGACCAGGTCGGTGGCATCGGCTTTGCTGTGTACCCGGCCGATGCCAGTTACACCACGGTTTTCGTCCGGCTGACGCCGGGTACTGCCGCTGCTGGTGAGGCAGGCGGCGCGTAATCGCTTTGGCCGGTATCGCCCACATCCGCCGGAATGGCGTGGGCGATGCCGGCACTTCATCACGGGCAAGGGGCACCGCATGAATACCAGCACGACGCCACGCGGCGTACGCAACAACAACCCAGGCAATATCGACCGTACCGACGTGGTGTGGCAGGGCGAGGACCGCTCGGCCGCTGCATTGGCGCAGGAGCGCCGATTCTGCGTGTTCACCACGCCCGAAGCTGGCTTCCGCGCCCTGGCCAGGACGCTTCTGACCTACCAGCGCAAGCATGGGCTGCGCACGGTCAAGGAGATCATCAACCGCTGGGCCCCGCCGGTGGAGAACAACACCGCCGCTTACGTACATCGGGTCGCCGACGAGGTTGGAGTGGGTGGCACCGAGATCATCTCGCTGACTCGGCCGGTGACCCTGTTTCGCCTGGTGCGCGCCATCGCCCGTCGCGAGAACGGCCGCCTGTTCTGGAGCGATGCTGTCATCGAAAGTGGCGTCAATGAGGCGCTGAAGTAATGGCCGGGCCCGACATCAGCGACGGCGCACCGTGGTGGTTAGCGGGCAGCGTGGTGGCGTTCTGGGTGGTGCGCGAGACGTGGGGCGCACTGCTTTCACGTCGGAAGGAACGCACTGAAACCGATGCCAATGTTGCGCTGGTGGAAGGGCTCGCCAAGCGGGTAGAAACGCTGGAGAACCGCCTTTCTACCCAAGATCAGCGGCTTCAGCAGGAAGTGGACCTGCGCCTGCGGGCGCAGGAAGAAGCGAGCGTGCTGCGGATGCGCATCCGTCAACTGGAATCGATCTTGCGGGGCCTTGGGGCGATCATCCCTGAGACCGACGGGGTGTCGGCATGATCCGCGTCCTGGCCACTGCGCTGCTACTGCTGCTGGGCATCATTGTCTGGCAGCGCGGCAGCGTTTTGAAATCTGAAGCTTCCGCCTCGGCGGCCACCGCCGATCGCAATGCGGCCACTGCGGCGCTTTCTGCAGCCGAAGCCGAGATCGGTCAGCTGGGCACCGTACTCAAAACAGAACGCGCCAGTGTCAAGGCAGCTAACGCCTTGGCCGCCCGATACGAAGAGGAGAAGAAAGATGCGCAAGCTGAGTCGGATCGCCTTGTTGCTGATCTGCGTGCTGGCAACCGCCAGCTGCACCAGCGTTGGCAGGCGGCCATCCACACCACCGTACTGTCCCAGCCCGTCGCCACCGCCAGCCAGTCTGATGGTGGAGTCGACGAGCGGATCCAAAGTGCGGGCCGAATTATTGCAGCCGTCGACCAGTGCGACGCGCAGGTAAGAGCGTTGCAGGCCTATGCCCGGCAGGTGGGAGGTGCGCCGTGAGCCAGCGAGAGTTCCTGGCCAACCTGGATGCCGACCTGCATGCAAGCTTTGCCGCTGGTGGCATGGCCGATGTCGGGCTCTACACCGCGCCCGGCGACGGTATCGCCGTCTCATGCCAGGTCTACGTCGACCGGGATGTGGAAACCATTGGGGGCCTGCGTCAGTTCATGGCCGGCCGGATCGAAATTGCGTATGTCCGCCAGCCCGGTTTGGATCCGGTGCAGGGCGGCAAGGTGGTGGTCGACGGGGACACTTACGTCAACGGCAAGTTGGTTTCTGATGATGGCTCGGCAAGCCGCTGGACGGTGCGTAATGGCTGACCTAACGCTTCCGGAACCTGCCAGCTGGCAGTTGGTGGAGATGCTGGCCGCACGCGTGCGCCTGATCAAGCGCTCGGCTGGCTTCCATACCGATCTTGGCGATGGGCTGATCTTGCTTGACGACGATGACGCGCCTCAGCACATCGACATGCCGGCCACCGCCATTGTGGTGGATCGCATCAGCGGCACCAACGGCAACCGCGTCCAGGCCAGCTCCGATGTATCGGTGACCATCGAATTCAGCGTGCCGCGCAACGAGGATCAGGCCCGCCCGAACCGGTTAGTACACCGGGCGCGGCATGACCTGATGCGCGTGCTCACCTTCGATGCTCGCAGCCTCCCGCTTGGGCTGACCAAGTTTGAAGTTATCGATTCCCAGCTGGCCGAGGTCACCGACGACACCGGCCACTCCAGCGTTGTCGCTCAGATCACCGCGCGGGCCGGCCTGACCGAAATCTTCCAGCCCGTGTCCACCCACTAGGAGACTCCCCATGGCTACCCAGCCCAAGGTCCGCAAGTTTGCCGGCGATCTTCGCCTGTATGAGCACGGCACCGGTTCCGACCGCATCGCCGTGATTCCCGATGCTGATGACAAATTCGGCAATAAGCCCCTGGAACAGAGCTCGCTCACGTTCAGCTATGAGGCCGGTGATACTACCGAAATCAAGAGCAAGCGCCGCGATGACCGCTACGGCCAGATCATTCATACCGACGCCAACCCCGGCGCGACTAGCATCGGCATTACCGCGCTGGAAGTGCCGCCGGCCATTCTGGCGCGCGTGTTGTACGGCAGCGCTGTCACCGCGTTAGTCGCCGCCGGCGAGGTGGTTGACCAGGTCGTGACCGCCCACAGCAAGGATGCCCCGATCAAGCTGCCCCATCGCTTCGTGATGGCGGTGCCGGCACCGGTGGTCAAGCGTGGCCAGCAGGCGCTGGAGGCCGGGACTGATTACATGATCGACAACCGTCAGGGCATGTTGATTCCCAAGGTCGGCGGTGATATCGCACATGGCGATGTGCTGGCGGTCAGCTACACCTATGACGGCTACCTGCACACGGCTATCAACGGCGGCGCGGTGCCCAACAAGCCGTTCACCATCCTTGGGGACGTGCAGGACCGTATCAGTGGTGAGAACGGCCTGCTGCGTATTCCGCAAGTCAACCTCACTGTCGACGGCGACGTGGACTGGTTCAGCGATGAGCCGCTGCAGGTCACGCTGACCGGTCCGGTCATCTTCCGTTCGGAAGAAGATGCCTTGTACACCTTCGAGGTGTACGAGCAGCAGGCCGGCTGATGGCGGCGCAGGCCCGCAATGGTCTGGTCGGGGCGGCACCTTCCCAGGTGCCGCCCCGCTACCGCATGGCGGTGCGCTGATGGCGATCGGCTTCAATACGTTCGGGCGCACGAGCGCAGGTGCACTGGCTCGCCTGGCCGCCCAGGTAGATGGGTTGAGCAAGACCTCCATCGCCAAGGCTGATTCGCGCTCTATTGCCTCGGTTCGCCGCCGCTTTGAGCCGGCGGCTATGAAGGCAGTTCGCGAGGTCTACACCGTGCGTGCCGGTTACCTGAAGGGACGCTTCACCGTTCGCTCTGGCCAGGACGATGGCGGTGAGTACCTGTCCTTGAATGCCTCCACCGGAAAGCTGGCGCTGATCGGCTTTGGCGGGCGGTGGGGCGGTCGCAAGACACCCGGCGCCACCGCTGGAATCCAAGTGGGCAAGCGCAAGGTCTACGCCTCTGCGTTCATCGCCAAGATCGGCGGTCAGCGCCGGATGGTGGTGCGCCAGTTCTCCCGTGATGCCACTGCGCCATCCGGTCGCGATGGCCGACGCAAGCTGCGCACGCTCACCGGTGCCAGTGCCTTCCAGATGGTGATGGGGCAGGGCGAAGTGGTGGCCACCCAACTGGCCCGGCAAATGAACGAATACCGCAGCAACGAGCTGGTTCGTCAGCTCACTTTGGCACGTAAGAGGAAGCGTTGATGGCAGGCACAGGGGCATTTGAAGAAGCGCTGCGGCTGGTTCTTGAGACCAGTGGCACCGAAGGTGTGGACGCGCTGCGCCAGGCGCTGGTCGAGATGGGCGTGGCCACCGAAGAGGCCGGGGCCGACACCGCCAAGCTGATCGATCGGCTGGCCGATCTCAATGCCACGGCCGGCAAGGCCGAGGCGTTCAGCGGGATGATGGACACGCTCGATGAGCTGCAGCAGTCCTATGACGCCAATCAGCGCGCCGCCTACCAGCTGAGCTTGCAGATTGCCGAGACGGTGAATCCGTCCAGGGACCTGCTCAACGCCCAGAAGGCGCTGCGCTCTGAAGGCGACAAGCTCCAGACCAGTTTGAACAAGCAGTGGGAGGCCGTGACCAAGGCCGACACCGCATTGAGCGAGCTAGGCGTGGATACCGCGCAGCTGGCCAGCAGTCAGCAGCGCCTGCGCAGCGAAGCGACACGCACCGCCCAAGCCTTCACCGAGCAGGCAAAGGCCTCGGCGCAGGCCGCCACCGAGACCCGCAAGCGCAACGATCAGATCGAGCAGAGCGATGCCAGCTTCCGTGCCCAGGCTAAGGCCAGCACCGCCGCTGCCGAATCGCTCAAGGCCTACCGCGAGCGCGCCAACCAGGCGGCAAAGGACACCACCGATCTGGGCACGGCCGCTTCGGCCACCAGCTCGATCATGGACAAGCTCAAGGGTGTCGCCGCCACTGCGCTGGGCTTTATCGGCTTTGGCAAGCTGGTGGACGGCATCAAGTCCATCATCACCGAAGGCAGCGATGCTGAGCAGGAACTGGGTCAGCTCGAAGCTGCCCTGGCCGCCACCGGCCGGCAGAGCGAGTTCACGGCCGACCAGCTCGCCCAGATGCGCCGCCAGCTGCAGGGCGGTCTGTTTGATGATGGTGAGATATCCAAAGCGCAGGTACGCCTGCTGTCTTACACCAACGTGGTGGGTGCGCAGTTCCCGGCCGCGATGCAGATCGCCATCGACCAGGCCCAGCGGCTGGGGATGAACCTGGAGCAGTCGGCCGAAGTGGTCGGCAAGGCGCTGCAGACCCCGTCCAAGGCCATGGAATCACTGAGCAAACAGGGCTTTACTCTAGATGCCAGCCAGAAGCAGCTGATCACCCAGCTCGAGGCTACCGGGCAGGTTGCCCAGGCCCAGGCGATCATTCTGGATCTGCTGGCCGAGTCCTACGGCGGGGCAGCCGCGGCAGCCAAGGTGGGCACCATTGCCGGGCTGTGGAAGGCGGCCACCGAGCGCTTCAAGGACTGGAAGCAGGAAGTCGCCGATCAGGGGGTGCTTTCGTACTTCAAGACCCAGCTGAGCGAGATGCTTGCATTGGCCGATCGACTGGCCAAAGACGGCACGCTCACCCGCTGGGCCAAGCAGACCAGTGATGCCATTGTCACTATGGCCAGTGCGGCGCGATCCGCTACAGGCTGGTTGATCGATCACAGCGGCGCGCTGGTTGCGATGGGCAAGGCCTATGCAACCTTTGCCATCGTGCGCGCCATTGTGCAGATGAACACGTGGCGCATTGCGCTGATGGCATCCACGCGGGCGCAGATCGCGAACGTTGCGGCCATGGATGCGGCCGGGAAGGGTGCGCTTGGCCTGGGCAACATTCTCAAGAGCCTGCCGCGTGCGGTGCCGATCACGATCGCATTGCTGGGCCTGGAGCTGGCCAGCAAGGGCCTTCAGTCCATCGGTGAGGCGGTGGGCACCGAGATGGGCAAGTGGAGCCAGGCCAACAAGGAAGCCGGCCAGACCATCACCCGCGTCCGGGAGCAGATGTACCAGCAGGGCGTGGAATACAAAAAGCTTGCCGTGTCGGTATCAGCGTTTAGCCAGGTGCAGGTGAAGAGCTCGGCCGACGTGGCCGCGATGGGCGAGGAAGAGCGCAGGTCCTACCAGGCGCGGCTGGACGCGCTGAAGAAGTACCTCAACGCCCAGTTCGGATTTCTGTTTACGCAGAAGGAACTGGGAATTGCCACCGATGAGCAGCTGGCCCAGCTGGAACAGGTCAAGGCCCGCCTTACCGAGGTCGGTGCCGGTTACCAGGCGCTGTCGACCGGATCGAAGGTGGCGGGTGAAGCCCTTAAGAGCGGCATCGCCGCCGGTGCGCAGCTGGTGGTTGAGCAGCTCAAAGGGATTGGCAGCGATTCCAAGCTGGCCGTCACCGAGATCGGCAAGCTGTTTCAGAGCTTGAACTTTGCCGACACCAACTCGTTGGGCAACGTGGCGGTGGCGCTGGCATCCATTGCAGAACAGGGCGCAGGGGCCGCACGCAACGTGCGGGACGGCCTGCTGGCCACGCTGCAGCAGCTTAGCGGCGAGGAGCTGATGCGCTTCCAGGCCTCGGCCCAAGCGGCCTTCGCCTCGCTGCCGGCGGCAGCAGCCAACACCACCGTGGTGCTGGAGCAAACCCTGCTGGCGGCGATGAACAAGCTGGGTGTCTCGGCGGACCGCCTGGGGGTGAGCTTTACCGCCGCCGGACGTGACGCCAACGCGGCCTTTGCCACGGTGCTGGAGAATGCCCTGGCCACCAGCAGCCAGATTGAAACGGCCTTCAAAGCCGCATTAAGCAATGTGGCCACACTGGACGAGGCCAAGGCCTTGGGCGCGCAGCTACAGGCCGCCGGCCAGCAGGGCAAGCTCGGGTTTGATCAAGCCGAGCGCTCGGCCGCTGCGCTCAATGCGCGGATCCGTGAAATCACCAACGCCATGAACCCGCTGAACGATGAGTTCGGCCGGCTGGGTATCCAGTCCCAGGCCTCGCTCAACGCGGCGCGCGACTCTGCCAAGGAGGCCTTCGAGGCGATCCGGCGCGGCGCGGCGCAGGGCAAAGCCAGTATCGAAGACGTGCGACGTGCGTTCACGGCCTACTCCAACACCGCGCGTGCAGCGGTAGCCAACAGCGATAAATGGAAGCAGGACCAGGTCAGCGCCCAGCTGGAGATCCAAGGCGCGTTGTACTCCACCAACGCCGAGTTCGATCGTCAGGGCGCCAAGGGTGCCGCTGCAGCCCAGGCCGTAGTCCAAGGCAGCAACGAGGCTGTCGCCTCCCTGCAGCAAGTTCAGCAAGCAGCTGCGGGCGCGGCTGACAGCGTCGCGGCGGTCGGGGACGCAGCCGGGGGTGCCGGTGGGAATCTCAAGACCGCTTCGGCGGCCGCCAGCGGCTTCTCCATGGATATGGGGCAGATATCGGCCAAGACCCGAGAGCTGCTGAACCAGATGAGCGGTCCGCAGGGCATGCAGCAGTTCGCCAACATCTGGAATGGTCTGGCCAAGCAACGCCGTGACCTTCAGGCCTACAAGGAAGAGCTGCAGGGAGTTTCAAACGGCATGGATGAGCTATCCAAAAAGCGCCGCGAGCTGGCATCGCGCTTTGACCTGGTAGGCGAGGGCGAGCTGGAAGAGCTGGTACAGCTTGAAACCCAGATCGAAGCCAAGCGGGCCGAGCGCCGGCGTGCTGCTCGCCAAGACACTCAGGACCGGCTGGACGCGGCCAAGCAGGAGGCGGAGCTACAAGCAGCCGCCGATGCCAAGCGCGTGGGCAATGGGGAGGGTAATGGTGCTGCCGTGGTGCGAATCGAGTGGACTGCACCGTCGCGGTCAGTGGCCGCCAGCGCCTCCGCCGCCGAGCGAGAACAGGCAGAGCGTATTGCTGGCTTGGTGACGCCGCTTGTCATGGAAAGGGTCGCCCGCAGCAAGAGCGTCTCGGTCCGTGGTGGGGCGCGCCGATGACCAAGATCATCCTGGCCGGCATAGAGCTCCCAGGCGACCTGCAGTGGACCGACGAGTTCACCTCCTGGCGGGTGGGTCAGCAAGTTAAGACGAGCCTGACCGGCGCGCGAATCGTCCAGGAATCGGCGCTCCAGGCGGGACGTCCAATCACGCTACAGACCCAACGTGACGGTGCTGCCTTCGTGGCACCGGTGTCGCTGCCGATACTTCGTGCGCTCCAAGCCAGTGAAGAACAGCCCCGCAACGAATCCCTATCCCTGATGCTCCCCGCGCATAACGGCGGGGAACGTACGTTCAGCGTGCGCTGGCGGCGCACCGAAGGCGCAGCGCTGGAGGCCGAGCCGATCCGGTTCGCTGTGCCGGCGCTGGACGGGGACTATTTCTCAATCACTCTCAGACTGATGACGGTGTAACCGATGACGATTTCCGCTACAGATATCAAGATGCGCCAGTCACAGCGCCTGACCGACAACCCCGACGGTGGTGGACGCATGGTCCAGGCCGAGATTGGGGACGGGCAGATGAACAACCTGTTTCCCGATATTGGTGACGAAGAGCGCACCACAGGCCGTGCCACTCTGCGCAAGATGTTCGTGCACGTCGATACGCCGGGAACGGACGTTCTCAAGGATGCCATCGGCGTTCTGCTCGACCCACCAACGGATCCGAAGGTTCAGGTGAGCATGTTCGCCACAGGCAGCTATAGCGACGTACGCAGCGACGCGCGCAACCGTGTGGAGAGTTACATCACGCGCGGAGTGGAGTCGCGCTACGTCCTGCTGAGCAACCATTTCATCGGGCAACAGGCCCTGCAGTTCTACTGCATGAAGGATGCGGCGAGCCCGGACATCAACGACAACCTGTGCTTGTTCGTGACTGCCTCTGGCTACACGCCGAACGAGCAATACGTGCGGGTCAAGAGCGTGCTTTCCCGGTCGACTCGCACCTTCTACGACGACCTGGGTGCATTTGAGCGAGACGTGATCATCATCGAAACGGTGACCGCGCTGCTGTACGACTTCCCAGGGCAGGAAGCTTCGCGCATGACAAGTATCAAGCCACCGACACGCATCTACGAGACCAATGTGGTGGAGGCGACCAGCTACCACAGCGTCAAGCGCCTCACAGCGGCTGCCAAGCCCGGCGACCTGTCCGTGCAGGTGGACACGCCTTACGTCACCATCGTACCGACCTCGACGGCCGAGACTCCCGTTAGCGACGTGCTGGCCGGCCTTGGCACGATCAGCTACGTCCCATCCGGACCTGTCGGGGCATTGGCGCTGAGCTTCAGCACCAACTTCCCGGCCGGAACCCCAGTCACCCGCTTCCTGGGCACGCCCATGGTGCTGGGCTCAGTCAAGGTTCTGGCGGGCAGCGTCGAGCTGTCAGACGACGGTGCCGGTGCACTCACCTCCGCCGGAGCGTCGCCCTGGACTGGCTCGGTGGACTACCAAGCCGGCTCTATCACGCTGGTCAGCGCCAACACGGTTGGGTTTGCAGCCGTCAGCGTCACTGCCCGCCCTGCCGGCGCGATCATTGCGCAGGGCTTCTCCGACGAAATCACCGTCACGCAGAACAATCAGGGCTACAACTGGCTCTTTCAGCTGACTCCGTTGCCGGCTGCAGGCACCGTGGTGGTGGACTACCGCGCCCTAGGTAAGTGGATCCGGCTGCAGGACAACGGGCAGGGCCAGTTGGTTGGCAAGCCGGGGCAGGGCAGCGGCTCGGTCAACTACGCCACTGGCGCTGTGGTGCTGACCACCGGCGCCCTGCCGGATCTGGATAGCAGTGTGATCCCCAGTTGGGGCACTCCGGTGCTGGCCGAGTCACGCACGGGCGATGTTGCGGTTGAGCCACCGGCGCTTCATTTCATGCTGAGCAACTCCGGCGTGGTGCCTGGCTCGGCCAAGTTCACGCTGCGGGTAAACAACAGCAATATTCCTGTGGTGGACAACGCAGCGGGCGGTCTTCTGATTGGAGGGGTCACCCGCGGCTCCATCGCCTATGCAACCGGCGAAGTCATGATCCGTCCGGTGACCTTGCCAGACGCGGACAGCCAGCTTGCCTGCGAGTATGACTTTGGGCAGGCCCTTGTCTCCACGACGCAGCCGGTACCGGATGGCTCCGGCATCATATCGATCGCGCTTCCAGAAGGCCCCGTGCGAGCTGGCAGTCTGCGTTTGGACTGGGTGATTTCGGTAGTCAAGGATGAGGCCGGGATGCCCGCCACCCCGCAGGTCATGCGAGTGACGGCGAAGGATGACGGGCAGGGCAATGTGGTGGGTGTAAGCATCGGCGGTCAGGCCCTCACCACCGTGCTTGGCGCGATCAACTACGCCACCGGTGCGATAAACCTCCAGGCTGGTAAGTTCACGGTGCACGCCGTTTCCTTGCCGATCTACCAGGTCGTCACCGGCCGCGAGGATCTCAGGATCGTCGGGTACTACCGTGCGGATGTTGCCGCGCAGTTTTCGGCGGGCACGATTATCTCTCTGGGCTGGATGATCGCAGGCGCAGCGCAGACGACGTCTAGTGAATCGCTGACCTTGCCACCGGTGCAGCTGCTGCTGACCCCAACCATCAGCGACAGCATCGTTCCGGGAAGCGTGCGGTTCACCTACAAGGGCAGGACGTATGTGGACCGCAATGGCGGCCTGTATTACAACATCGACCCGGTTTCCGGCGCCGGGATCTACGGCGGCACCATCGACTACGCCGCCGGCGCTGTGAACGTGACCCAGTGGGTGCCCGGTGGCTCCAATACCGTGACGGTGCAATCTTTACTCACGCGCATCGCCGATCACGGCGTAGCTGCGGTGTACTTCCGTGCACCCGGGTCGCCGCTGCGCCCAGGCGTCTTCACGCTGCGCGCGGTGGTGACCGATGGCACGCAGCTGACCGCCACGGCCGACATCAATGGCAACATCGGTGGCCCGCAGGTTGCCGGCCTGATCGATTGGGAGACCGGTGTGGCCAGGGTCGCCTTCGGGCAGCTGGTGCCAGCCGCAGGAAATGAAGGTGCTCCGTGGTTCGATCCGGCTGCTGTCGTGGGCGACCAGGTCTGGAAGCCCACTTTGGTTTTGCCCGGCTCGATCTTCATCGGCGCGGTGGTGTTCCGCTCGATCCCCTTGTCGGCCGTGGTCATCGGCCTGGAGTCGGTGCGTTTGCCGGCGGACGGGCGGGTTCCGGCCTTCAAGTCGGGTCAGACGGTCATGATTCACCACACTGCCAAGCACGCAGTTGCCGCACCGCAGGCCAACCAGGTGGTGCCATTCGGGCGCACTCGCGTGGCTGCCGTGGAGGTGGTGGATGCTGCCGGCGCCCCGGTGGACAGCGCCTGGTACACGTACGACCTGCAGCAGGGGAGGCTGACCTTCAGCGATCCGCTGAATCTGTCGGCTTACCAGATGCCTATCGTGGTGTCGGACCGGGTAGAAGATCGCCGGCTGGTGGTTCAGCCGCAGATTACCGGCGAAATCGAGATCAACACTGGGCTGACCCACGACTACCCGGCTGGTGAGGCACTTATAAGCACGGCGCTGCGCCTGGGTGAGGCAAATGGCTCCCTGGACCTCCAAGCACGCGTGGTCAACCTGTTCGATCAGGCCACGTGGGCCAACACTTGGTCCGACCAGCTGGTTGGGAGCGCCGCGCCGGGCACCTACAACGACACCGATTTCCCGCTAGTCGTCGCCAACAGCGACACCATTACCGAGCGTTGGGCTATTCGCTTTACCAACGCCACGCAGTTCGAGGTGATTGGCGAAACCGTGGGCGTGATCACCACCGGCAGCATCAGCGCGGATTGCGCGCCCCTCAACCCACGAACCAATCGGCCCTACTTCACGATCCGCCGCCAAGGCTGGGGCACCGGCTGGGCGACCAACAACGTGGTGCGCTTCAACACCGTTGGCGGCTTGGCTCCGGTCTGGATGGTGCGTACCACACTTCCTGGCGCACCCGAAGGGATCGTCGATTCCACCCGCTTCATGGTCGTGGGCAACATTTCTGGAGATAACGTATGAGCTTGATTCCAACCGTCTACAAGAGCACCGACCCGGGCGCGCCCCTTCTTTCCGGCCAGCCTGGCGCGCTGGCCATACTGCTCGACGCGTTGCTGGTGGACGGCTACGGTACCGGCGCCAACCAGAAGCTTGGCATGGGCTGGACCCGGGCGTTCACGGGCTCGAATGTCCGTGTTTTCCGCAATAATTCCATCGTCGCCACAGGCTTCTTCCTGCGCCTAGACGATACGGCCCAGCGCTCAGCATTGCTGCGTGGCTTCGCCACGATGTCGGACATCGATACCGGAACAGATCCGACCCCGGCGACCTCGCTCAAGCCAACCGGATCGCGTTGGGATAAATCGTCATTGGCAACGTCTGAAGGCCGCGCGTGGGTCGCTGTTGGCAACGAGCGCTTCTTCTACCTATTCATTGACACATCCGGACAGTTCGCGCAGAACGGCGGTGGAGCTATGCATCCGCACTACGCCGGAGACATCACCTCGCTGAAGCCCGGGGACCGGCATCACTACGTGGTGTCCTACAAGGGCTCAGATACTGAGATGTCGAGCAGCATTGGCTATTCCCTCAAAGGTCAGAGCAGCTGGAGCATTAGCAACACTTCTGACACAGGTACCGCGTGCTTTATCGGGCGCAACACAGCAGCGGTTCCTGGAGCGGTACGTTGCGCTGTCTCGGCGGACGGGATGTACAACGCGGGCTCGTTCGGCAATGCGACCATCTATCCTCCCTATCCCTATGCGGCCAACAACGGACTTCTCTACGCGCCTATCGTGGTGTTCGAGGGTTCATACCTGCCGCGCGGGTTTCTGCCCGGGCTGTATGCGCCGATCCATCGTCGTCCATTTCCGGAGATGACTGTCGTGAGTGACATCGGCGGCCTGCCAGCTGGCACCCAGTTGCTGGCGAAGGGGTACATCGTAGATACGACCGGTTATAGCGATTCGTATCATGGTCAGGTACTGATCGACATCGCCAATGCGTGGTGACGCATGAGCCTCGTTGCGATCCGATTCGGGTTCAGGGCCTCTCCAGTCAAATGGGCTCCGCTGGGCGGCGGTGTTTGCTATGGCATGCGTGTGTCCAGCGCGCAGGCGTACGCGGGCAAAGGGTTCCTTGCGGGTGAGGCGCCCTCGACCTCAGATCCCGACGGGGTGGACGGCCGCTTCCGAATCTTGAACCAGCCTGCACAGGGTCGGATCCTTGTTTTTGATCGCGGCACCACCAACTGCATCGCCAGTCTGTTCAGCAAGCCCGATGGCACGTGGCGTCTTGATCGGCTGCATCCAGACCTGGTGCTGACCGTGATTGGCTATGACGATTCGGGCAAGCAGAACGCGGCGGTCCAGGACTGGGTGCGCCCGGCCGTGGAGGGGTAGCGCGTGGTTGCTGCCGGTAATCGTGTCCCGCTGAACCTCGGCCCTCTCTCGCTCGGGACGGGTCTGCGTGTCGGCTTGAACCTTGGCGTGGGTTGGGAGGAGGTGGACCCGCTGGAGCCCACCATGGAGGCCCTGCGCAGCTCGGCCCGCATGCGATGGCGAGGCACCCAACGGTTAAGTCGCCTGAGCACCGTTCGCTGGCAGCAGGCTGACCACGCCCGCAATAGCGCGCTGCTAACTTGGGGCCAACAGCAGGGGGGCACCGGCGCGGCGGTCTCGCTGCCTTGGTCCATTGCGGATACGGCCGCCGGCAGTACCAGGCTGCCTTGGTCGGGGGTGATGGAGGAGGTGCGAGCGAACCAGGCTATTTGCTGGGTCAGCCTTGGGCGGGAGCGCGGTGGCGCCTCCCTGCGCTGGCGGGCGAGTGAGTTGGTGGATAGCGCATGGCAGCTGCCTTACGGATCATTGCCGGCCGTCGCTCAGGAACTGGGCATGCGTTGGGCGCGACCCAACCGCACGCACCAAACCCACGCCATCCGTTGGCAGCCGCCGGGGCGGTGGACGGGAAAGCGAGATCTTCCTTGGGGGCGGGCAAAGCCCCTGCCATGGATTGTGCGGTCACCGTTCAAGCCGCCGGAGCCCGATCCGGACCCGCCGCGGATGGCGGGCGACCGCGTAGGACTGAACCTATCTTGCCTGCCGCTGGCCGCTCGCGGCGTGGCTGCTCTCAACCTGGGTGTCGCCGCGTGCTACGTGGTCCGCCCACATCAAAGGACGTACGTTGTGATCAACACAATTTCTATGGTCCGCCTGCCGGACCGAACCCCAATCGAGGTGTCGTCGGTGACGATCAGTTCCAGCTGCGACGCGTGGGGGTCAACCTTCGACTTCGAGCTTGCGGACATCGCTCAGCTCCCTCTGCTCAAGCCATCGGCGGCGGGTCCGCGCCAGGTGGAGGTGACCCTCAACGGGTATGTCTGGACGGCGCTGATTGAAAGCTACAGCAGCCGGCGGGAGTGGGCGAGCAACGGGGTCAACCTGGCCGGTCGATCGCGCACCGCTCTACTAGCTGCACCCTATGCGCCTGCGAGGGTCAAGGTCACGACTGAAGACCGAACGGTCGCCCAGCTGGTCGATGAGGAGCTAGCCGATACCGGTTTCACCGCGTCCTACGACACTGTGGACTGGGTGGTTCCAGCGGGGGCATGGTTCTATGACGCTACGCCGCCCCTGGATGCCATTAGCCGGCTCGCTGAGGCTAGTGGCGGGGTAGTGCAGTCGGATCCGGCAGGCCAACTACTGCGCATTCGTGCTCGCTATCCGGAGAGCCCGTGGCACTGGAAGGAGCGCGCTCCCACCCACGTGTTGCATGAGGACATCGTCACCAACGAAAGCCTGCAAGTGCGCAGTGCGCCGCTCTATGATGCGGTCGTGGTGACCGGTGAGCTGGCGGGTAAGGGGGTGACCTGCAAGGTGCGGCGCAGTGGCGAGGCTGGTCAGCTGTTTGCACCGCAGGTAAGCAGTCCCCTCATCAATACGGCGGCCGCCGGCGCGGAGCGGGGGCGGAACATTCTTGCTGACCGTGGCGAGCAGGCGTCCATCGATCTGGTGCTGCCACTATTCAGCGGACCGGTGAAGTCCGGCGAGGTGGGGCGGGTTCTCCCCCTGGACTTGGTGGAGGTCGTGGGCGAAGAGGGGATATGGCACGGGCTATGCACTGCTGTGCGGACGGAGGCACGGGCCGGCGACGGTGCTTTTGTTGTCGAGCAGACCATAACCTTGGAGAGGCACTACACCGATGCGGACTGAATTGTGGGACGAGTTTGACGGACTCCTAGGCGCGGCTCCCCGGCTACTCGCAACGGTGACGGCGCACAACGCAGATGGCACTAGTAGCCTGACCGCGTATGACGGGACACAGATGCGGGCGATCGGACAGCTGAACAGTTCGATTCCATACAACGTGTGGGTGCAGAGAGGGCGTTTGCTAGAAGCGGCACCCGATCTTCACCTGATCGAGCTATCCGTCTAGAGCATGGCTCTACAATGCACCTCGACTTGCCCCGGACCTTGCCAATGGACGATGTAACAGCGGAGTTGCTCCAGCGCATTGAACGATGCGAGCGCGAGGTTCAGGTTTCGCGCGGCTACATCAAGGGGCTTGAGTACGGACTACTTGCCGTAATTGCAGCATCCCCCGAGCCGGAGCGGCTACTCGTACTTTGGCGCCAGGTAGTTGATGCGTATGTTGAGAGCGACGCAGCTGGCGAATCTAAGATGCATCATTTGGCCACCCGGCAGGCCATGGATGTAGTCGGAGATCACATTCGTGCCGCCGTGCGGAAACGGAAGCACTGAGGGATCGAGTCGACCAAGCAGCCGGATAGTGCTGAAGACTCTGTGAACGGTTCAGAGACGCGTTCAGGTACTTGTGAATCTGACGTTTCGTCACGGTGAGCTACCTAGGAGAGAAGCTAGGATGATTGCTCGTCGAGGGTGACGCACAAGAGTCTAGGGAGAATCGCCGAATGAGTCTGCAAGCAATCGTGTACGCCAGTGAGGCTGCACTGGATTTGAGCAGCGAACAGCTAAACGAGCTGGTGGAAGATGCGGTTTTGCGCAACAGGCTGGCTGGGGTTACCGGTGTCCTTCTGTTCGACGGAACTCGTTTTCTTCAGTACATCGAGGGGCCGGACGACGGCGTTTCCTTGGTTTATTCGCGGATCGTCAACTCCCGAAAACACCGAGAGATAATCGAGCTCGCGCGGGGGATTGTGTCCCAGCGTCGCATGCCCTATTGGTCAATGCGTTGGATTCCCGTTGCCGACACACAACTAAAAGAGGCAGCCTTCAGCGACTGGACGAGCCTTACCCGGCGGACGGTTATAGCTCGGCACGTGCCTACCGGATTGGATAGACTTAGCAAGATTGCGGCTCCCTACATCGCCTAGCGCTCACTTGGCGCCCTTTCAGCGCTTGCTGTTGCGCGATTGGTGAAGATGTCAAATCTGGCATTGCTGATCGCTTGCCGCGCGCCGCATTGCGGGCAGCAAAGGATTGTCCCCCCGGCAACGCTCTCCAGCTCTGGTAGTTGCCGCGCCTGAACGATATAGCGGCATTTTGAACAGGTGGCACGTATCCACATTATCTCAGTGAATCGCCCCGAATCCTTTTCCTTGACGCCGGAAACCGCATGAAGGTAGAAGTCGCCAGTGTCCGGCATTGGAGCAGCCAAGTTAGATATGTTGGAAGGGATAGTACTGCTGTAGATGAAGATAGGGTGCTGTGTGTACGAGGCGTCGCGGCATTGACCGCGTTGGCGCGTGCCCTTTCTCCCCATCTTCACGTGGCCTGGAGCAACGTCCCAGTCAATAGCCGAGGGGTGTCAGTCCGGGCAGTGGTCGGCTAGGTACAGCAGGGTCTCGCAAGTCGTGCTCGCTCTCCCCTTGGACCTGGCCTAGCCCTATGCATGCATATCCCGTACGCAAGGGGAGGCGAGATGGCACCGGATACTTCAAGCCTTACGGTGTTGATGGCTGAAGATCACTTGGTCGTAGCACATGGCGTCCAGAAATTGCTCAAGGACCGCGTGCAGCGAATCGATGTGGTTCCCACAGGCGAGGCGCTGCTGGCCGCCATCTTGCTCGGGATTCCGGACGTAGTGCTTCTGGACATTGGTATGCCAGGCATCTCCGGCATCGAGACTCTGGTAAGGCTCCGCCTCCGCGGCTTCCTGGTGCCGGTCGTGATGTTGACCATGTACGACAACATCGAGATGGCGAGGAAGTGCATCGCCGCCGGGGCCGTCGGCTACGTTGTGAAACAGGCATCGGGTGATGAGCTCCTAACGGCCATCGGTCGGGCTGTGCGTAGCGAGATGTTCATAAGCCCCAGCGTCGAATTCCATCAACCGGCTAGGACCAGGCCCGGAGAGTTCGTCCCGTCGTCAGCGCAGTTGGCAGTGGTGCGACTTGCTGCCAGGGGCCTGCGGGCAAAACAGATCGCAGCCGAGCTGGGGTTGTCATGCCGAACAGTCGAGTCGCACAAATACTCGGTGATGCAGAACCTGGGAATACGAACGACCATTGAGCTCATATCCTGGGCGAAGCACGAAGGGTACATCTGAGGGGCTAAGTGCCTGAGCGGCTGCCGGTGGGAATAGCCATTCATTCCAGGGCTGTGCGCGCCCTACGCATCGCCTTCACCATGTCGGAGCAATGCTATGCGGCAACAACGGGGGAGACGCCGCCAAACTCGGGCTGGCTCCAGCAGGACGCGGCGCGGATCCGCAGGTCGAGGTCGGTCATAAATTTGCCCTCTCAGCTACGGGTCCGCGGACGGACTAGGGTCGCGCAACCGTCGCAGGATCTGAGAGCCGGATCCGTAGGATTGCGCACCATGCTCCCGCCCGACTTTCGATGGCACGCCGTCGGCACCGCCACCTTCGCCCATCCCAATTCCCTGCTCCTCGACTGCGTCGAGGTCGCAAGGCTGTATCAGCGGGTCGGCGAGGAAACGTGGTGGGTCAGCCTGAACAGCCAGCGTCCGACGGCGGAGCGAAAGTGCGTTCTCTGCAGCGGTTATGAACAGGGCATGGCAGGCGTAGAGGTATGGGCCGAGCGGCACCACGCGCGGCTGCGCGAGGAGGTGGACCGCTACCTGCAGCAGCTACAAGCAGCGAGGGCCGCCAGGAAGCGGTAGCGGGTGACCCCAAGCTGACCCCACGGGTTTGCTAAGTGGCTGATTCCCTAGGGTCAGCTTTGATTGCGCCAGATCACCTTAGTCCTTGTTTACGTCGCCCGGTCGGCCCGGTACTTGCCTATAGCGAGTCCCGGAGCGTGACTATGCCGTTCGCGACGAGCAGCAAATCACGTCGTTGTTGAGTTTTCCAAATCTCATTCACTACACCACTGGCGAGGTGGCTGGAATGGGTGCAACCGCCGCAGGTTAAGGTTGCGCCGCCGTCAGCCCCGTCGGCCAATCCTCGAGCAAGGGAAAGGTTGTCCCTTTTCTTGCAGGCAGGGCAGGTTGCGTCGATCGACAAAAGCTCTGCAATCAATCCTGTCAGTTGGACACGGTTGGCATTGATCCTATGGACCTGAAACGGCGCATTGGCGGGGGACATGGCGCATTTACCTAAGAGGCTGGGCGCGCATGCAAGGGATATCGCACGGCTAGAGCGTAGTGGTTGCAGCATGGCCCCACTGACATGACGGCCAAACATGCAGTCGCTGAACGGTTCAGTAAAGGTCTAGCCAGTCGACGGCCGTTTATACTTTGACAGCTCTTGAATTCAGAGAAACGGATGGCGATACACGCGCTTGTCTACTGCAGCCAAGTTGCTCCATGGGTGACTGTGGAGCAGCTCGAAGATTTGGTGCGCGACGCTGCCACGCACAACTCTATAGCTGGGGTAACTGGCGTTCTTTTGTGCGATGGGACCCGATTCCTGCAGTACGTGGAGGGGCCTGAAGACGGCGTTGCCCTAGCCTTTGCCAGAATTCTTAACGCCACCAGCCATTTCGATGTGGAAGAGCTTGGTCGGCGGCAGGGCGCACTACGGAAATTTCCATACTGGTCAATGCACTGGATACCTATCGAACAAGTCGACCTCTGGATTGCGATCTCCAGCGAATGGCGCAACTTAAACACGCGCCGCGAGGACTCGATGTTCCTCCCGCCGACCGGGATCGAACGCATCGCAACACTTGTGAGGCCGTACGTGAGGGAATGGAACTAATGGCGGACTTTGTGCCTTCGCCGAGACTTCAGGTGCCGACGTACGAAATCTTAAAGCGATAACGAGGGCAAGTGCTTACGGTTCCTCATGTCTCCATTTCCGCAGAAGGCTCAGTCATGCTCAGCGTCAACCCCAACCCGCCGGCAAGCCCGTTTCCCGGCCCGCTCCGCATCCGTCTCATCCTTGTATCCATCATGATGACGGCCGTGGCGCCATTGGCAGCTGCGCAGGAGCCGTCTCCTGCAATCCACGCCCGGGTTGCCCGGGTAGAGCAGGGGCTTTCCAGCCGTGTAGTCGTCAAGGGCGCACCCGGCCAGAAGGCGTCGATTGCCTCACGCATGGCCTTTTATGGCGTCCCATCAGTGAGCATTGCCCTCATCAACGATGGACGTATCGAATGGGCTCGCGGCTACGGCGTGATCGATACGACCAGCCAACGGGCTGCCACGCCTGCCAGCTTGTTTCAGGCTGGCTCGATCAGCAAGCCGATCAGTGCACTCGGCGCGCTGTACCTTGTCGAGCAGGGCAAGCTGTCGCTAGATGCTCCAGCGAACGGGCAGCTCCGTAGTTGGAAGATTCCGGATAACCACTTCACCCGGCAAGGCCCTGTCACGCTACGTGGTCTGCTCAACCACAGCGCCGGCATGAGCGTCCATGGCTTCTACGGCTACGCACGGGGCCAGCGGGTGCCCACTCTGCTGCAGGTGTTGGATGGTGTGGCGAATTCTGAGGCAGTTCGTGTCGAAGCCACGCCCGGCACCGAATGGAAGTACTCCGGAGGTGGCTACAGCGTTGTCCAGCTGATGATGACGGATGCAGCTGGAAACACGTTTCCGGAACTGATGCAGGCGTTGGTCCTCAACCCGCTGGACATGAAGGACAGTACGTTCGCCTTGACGCTACCGTCGGCTTGGCAGGCGCGGGCCGCCACTGCCCACGACAGCGACCAAAAGCCCCTCGCCGGCGGCTGGCATGTTTTTCCGCAATCTGCGGCGGCCGCACTTTGGACGACTCCGACCGATCTGGCTAAGGTAGTGGTCGACATCCAACAGGCGTACTCCGGCAAGCCCGGCAAGGTGCTGTCCAGTGCGATGACCACTACGATGCTAAGACGAGGGTTGGGTGAGTACGGCTTGGGGCTCTTTGTAGAGGAGCTGGGCGGCGGCACCAGCTTTTCGCACTCGGGGGGGGACGGACGGGTTCCGCTCCCAGCTGTACGGCTACACACACACCGGGCAAGGCGTGGTGGTGATGACCAATAGCGACAACGGCGCAGCTCTGATCGACGAAATTCTTGTCAGCGTGGCTGCCGAGTACAGCTGGCCGGAGTTTCAAGTCACCGAGAAGGTTGCGGTGTCCTCTGACCCCGCGGCCAACGCGACGTTTGCGGGCAACTACATCCTGGAGGGAAAACCCGCGCAGATCATTGCTGAGGGAAACCGCCTGTATCTCCAGAGCGAACTGTTCGCCAAGCAGCCGATGCAGCTGTTTGCGGAGTCGACGACCCGGTTCTTCACGACCGCGCAAGATATGACTGTCGAGTTCCAGCGGATTGGCCGCGAAAAGCCGGGCAGCTTTTCGCTTAGGCGCGGGAATAGCACCTATGTTGCCGTGTCGGCGCATTAGTCGCCAGGGTGGCATTAGCCAGATATCCGCTTCTGGCCGAAAGCAGTCGTGGGCTCGACATGGCAGCATCCAAACTAGAGCGGACAATCCGCGCAACGCACGATATAGGGAAGACCAGTGGACAGCCGTGAGCTTGTTGTGCTCCTTGAGTCGCCGCATAAGGACGTCACGTCGCCAGAGTTGGTGCGTGGGGCCATCAAAGCTGGGCTTGGCTGGCCAACTCCCTATTGGGCGGAGTTAGCCGTTCGGTGGATTGAAGATGGGGCAAGCCTGGACAGCGAACTGGCCAAGCTGGCAAATGCGGTGGCTGCCAACGAACATTTTCCGCAGAGCCTTCGTCATCGCGCTTTTGCGCTAGCCCGACGGTTCGATAGAGCCCAAAGGGCGCGGTAGCCTGATGGTGATCTAATGGGTTGCTTCCGACCTGAAGCGGACATTAGCCAGTGCTTCCGGCGCGGCTTCCCATGAAGATGTCCGCTTCTGGCTGATAGCAGACATTGCTCTTCAGCGTTGCCAGTGTTCGCATGTCCGCATCACCCTATCGGGTTGTAACCTATTGATACATATCGGCCGCAATTGAGCGTTCGGGTAGCCGCCTTGGCTACGACGAAACCTATAGAATCAGATGCTTGGCGTCGACAGTAGCGATGCCTGGGGGGCAGAGGGTCGTCGGTTCAAATCCGGCCGTCCCGACCAAAACTGGTGTACGAACAAAGGCTTGCGCCCTATGGCGCAGGCCTTTTTCGTATATCACCCTAGTCTCACTCTACTCCCACGTTCCCAAACACGTAAGGCTACGATCAGCCTCCTTTGAGGCAGATCGACTACCCCGTGGCGATAACGCCGAGACAAAAGGCAGAGTTATTTGTGGTTGTTGCCGTGGCAGGCCTAGCAGCTTTCAGCGCTGGTGCGGAAGCAGGTAGCGGGCTAATATCCGCCGGAATTGTCCATCAAAATGGTTTGTCAGGGCACTAAATTCGAACGGGGGCAAGGATGACCACCAATGTCGTTGTAGCGACCTACCATGGCGTGGTTCTTGGTTGCGATTCGCTTTCTAGCATCGTAGAGCGGGCGTACTTCCCGTTCCGAACACCGGATGCACTTGCGAGAGACGGAGACGGCAACCTGATGACCGATCCTCAGGGACGCCTTCTGCTCGCTTACGATGAAAGGCACCTGCTTCCAACTCCCACTAACATCATGGGAGGGGTGCAGAAAATGTTCTTGCTCTACGAAGACGATGATGAGCAGAACATTGAGTGCTCAGTCGCGGCGACTACTTCAGGGCTCGGGTCTCTTAACGGCATAGTAATCGCTGAAATCGCGGATCGATTCCGACGTAGATGCCGGACTGAAGAGCATGGTTTTAGATCTGTACAAGACGTTGTAGGTGCGTTCCTGGAGTATGTTAGGCCGCTGTGGGAGGTTCAAGTTGGATTCGACGGTGTGGATCCTGCGGCCTACGGAGTCTTGGACGATCTCCAGTTCCTAATCGCGGGATATGGGAAGGAAGATGAATACGTTAAGGTTATTCGCGTAAGCGTGGCGCAAAACGCGGCGACCGAGTTGTTTGAGCAGACCCACCATAGCGCTGCCTGGGCAGGCCAGGCCAACTCAATTGCCAGTCTGCTGCTAGGGATCAACCCAGTAACGAGGTGGGCTATCAATCGGTCATTTGCGGATAGCTTGGCAACGCATCGAGAGAGCGTAGTGGCTTCTGTTCTCACTCAACTACGAAACCAAGGCGTGGCTGTTCCAGAACCGTTCGAAGCAACTATTGATGAGATGGTCCCGGCCGCCTTATCATGGTCTGATGGTAGCCCGGAATTTGATTGGGCTAACCTCCCGGTACAGTCGGCCGTTGACCTGGTCTCCACATTGGTGAATGCCGAGTCCGCAATACAGAAGTTTGCGATGGGTATCCCTACAGTGGGAGGCCGAACGCGGATTGGCTTGATGCGACGTGGCATGCCATTTGCATTCCTCAACGAACCGGAAATCATCCATCAACACGTCGGGTACAACCATGACGCTTAATGCACTCAACTGCGCCGCCTTCAAGGCACCTCATGGGCGCGGAGAAAAGCAAGCTAGGATCATTGCGCCCCAGTTCAATGGTCAGGTTTCTGACCTCAAAAGTTCGGCGCCGGCAAAGAGGGGTTCGTTCTTCGTCCAGTCAAGCAACGGCCAAGTCGTTGTTCGAAAGTCTCGGTAGCGGGCGGCAGGGATGCGCCGGGTCAGATCTCGCCGTACCCGTCTAAAATTAGTTTTGGAACAAGGGCCAACGCAGAGATGCATCGGCCCTTTTCTTTTTGACCCGATTCTGTTCTGTTAAATAAACCCTCTAGCTACTGCGGCAATCATGATGGCTCGCCCTAGGGCGCTACCTGGATACAAGCGTCCTTCGGTCGCAGCATTGTCCGAAGCATCGGGTGTGCTCAGGCGGTGGGGGCGACATGGCCCCCGATGAACTATCCGGATCCGGAAGCCTGCCAAATCGTTGGTGGTTTGGCGATAATTTGTGAGTTGCAGGCCGGGCCGCAGTCTGCAGATCAGCTCGAGGGTTAGACTCAATGCGCGGTTTCACGGACCTACACTCAATGGAGGAGTTGTCATGATCAAGGTGTCCGGCTTGGATAAGCTGTCCCGGCAGTTGGAACAAGCGAAGAGCGCCATAGCGGAACTGGATGGGGACTTGGGGGGAGTGACATTCGATCCAAATGAGCCAAGCAGTATTGAGGCCGCCATACAGCAGGTCAGATCACTCATCGATTCAAAAGTTGAGCCATGGGCTGGCAATCCCATAGTCTCCCAGATCACTGAATCACTCAAAGAGCAATATCGCGTCCGGATCATTGATCGTGCAGCGCAGGCAAGGTTAGAGAGTGACGAAGAATGACCAGTGTTGATGTCTTCGAGCAAATCAAGGCCGCCGTTCTTGATCTTCAAGGTGCAAGCTATCAGACCTACGAGCGACCATTTCGCGCGTTGGGTCGACTACTTAACCATGAGGATTTGAGAGCAATTAATGAAAGGCTGACAGAAGGCCTGGACTACCCAGCATTCCTTGCCGCTAGTGAAGCAACTGGTGGAAGCATGGCCGGCAGCCATCGAATCGTTTGGCCTGAGGATCCTGCCCAGCAGTTGGGAATGATGCTGCTCCTGCTTAAGGATCTGACGTCGCGCCCCGAGCATGCTCTGAACTTCTCGCACCATTTCTTCAACTCTGGGCGTAATCTTATGTCTGGCTTGCATTCAATGACGCGAGATTTGATTATTCCTTTCGTTAGAGATTACAAGATGTATGTCAGCAGGCATGGAGCCGTGAAGGTGGCGCTCATCAGAGAGATATCAAAGAAGATTTTTATCGTTCATGGGCATGACGGCGAAGCTCGTGAGGCCACGGCGCGGTTTGTTTCCGACTTAGGCCTCACGCCAATCATTCTTCATGAACAGGCCAGTCGCGGTCGCACCATCATAGAGAAGGTCGAAGCGCATGCGGACGTTGGCTTTGCCATCGTACTGCTGACGCCTGACGACGAAGGAAGGCCCGTAGGCGGGGAGACGCTGGCGCTGCGTGCTCGTCAGAACGTATTGTTGGAGTTGGGTTATTTTATGGCGCGACTCGGCAGGGAAAATGTATGTGCGTTGCGAAAAGGTTCCGTTGATATTCCTAGTGATTTTGCTGGCGTTGTGTGGACTGACATGGATCGCAGTGGGGGATGGCGACTCGCCCTGGGTAAAGAGTTGCGTGCTGCTGGCTACGACATTGACTGGAATACAGTGATGGGTTGATTGTTGCATGAGCCCGTTCTTGTTTCCAGAAAGTGATCCTGGGGTTCGACGCAGGAGGCGCTGGCCCAGAGTGGATCACTCAGTGGTTCGAGCCGAGCTCTAATAATTACACCGATCAGTTGGATTCGAGGCCGATCGCGACCACTAAGGAGGTCTGGCGGATGTCTACGACGCGCTGGACGTTTCATGCCAAAGGAAAATGAGGCTTGCCATGTCTGCAGAAGAAAAGAAGATGGTATTCGTATGGGAGGTAGTGAAGGCCGCGTGCTCGCTGATCTTGGTCTGTGTTGTTTCCGTGAAGATCTATCAAACTCCCTTGGAGTTCAAGGTCGACTTCCCCACGCTTCTATCATTGCTCTTGGCGATGTTCTCAGTTGCGTTGGCCGCGCTCTTCTATTTCAAGGCGACGGATACCAGTAACGCTTTCTATGACAACACATACAAATTCACTCGAGACATCGCGCAGTTGTTGGCAAAGATGGAAAGTGGATTTGGCGAGAGGCTTCGTCATCTAGATGAAGGCTACTCGTCAATGCGTAATTATCTTCAAGACGGCGGCCACAAAGGTGGTGGCGAAGTTGCTGATCTGACAAAGAAAAAGCTAGAAGACGAGAAGCAGGAAGTCAGTAAGGCAATGGAAGAGCGGAATAGGATGGTTCGCGATTTAATTGAAAGATCGAACTTGCAGAAAGAGGAGAAGGATCGATTTTCAAATGAGTTGAAAGCGAAAGAACAAGAGTTGGCTAGTTTGCAGCGAGAAGTCGCGAAGTTGAATCGTCGTATGATGATGGAAAGGGTGCGAAAGCATGGGCCAGACTTTGAGTTGATTCCACCCGATGAGGGGATGAATCGATTCACGCTTTCTCACGTGATAGAAAAGATAGGAAAGGAAAAACTACTCCGCTTGTCTCCGACAGGAGTCCAGAGAGCTTTCGACCGCATTGCAGGAGACCTTCCGTCTGGCTATCTCGAAGATCTAGAAAGGTTGGAATTCTTCGACGAGCGCCTAACGCCGGCAGGGGCAAGCTACCTGCGTGCGCTCGCACATCGAAACGTGCTGTAGCACCTGCCAAAGCGCACCGGACTCGGTGAGACCTCATCGCTGCAGTGACATACTCGTGGCAAAAGCCTGCAAGTCCCCACAGGAACAGATTGTTGTCAAATTCCGGCAGCTGGGCCACCGCCGGCAAGGGTGTCGTTTCGTTGCTGCCGATTGCCCTTTGTCATTCATCATGCTCAAGTATTTGCGCATCATGCCCTGGCCGGTTCCGCAAAAGTGCTGCAACTTCGGCGGCGACTGCGAGGCGAAATCCACCAAGTACACGCTTGAAAAGAAGGGGATGCAAGCTGGTAAGTGCAAGCCAGCTTGGTATCGCTTATCCCATCCGTAGCACCCGGCAATTGTTGGACCAACTGTGACCAACCTGCTGTTCGTCTGCAGCCGCAACCAGCTGCGCAGCCCTACCGGTGAAGCGATCTGGCAGCGTCGAGCGGGCTTCAATGCGCGCTCGGCGGGAACCAGTCCGCATGCACGCAGACCCATCGGCCCAGCGGATATCCGCTGGGCCGATGTCATATTCGTCATGGAGCCCAAGCACCAGCAT
>NZ_JBOHXV010000068.1:0-27375 GCF_050737075.1 Stenotrophomonas sp. | reverse complement strand
ACAGCCTCCGGCCTTCTCGGCGGGTTACGCAGGAACAAACATCGTAACTTATAGCCTTCGATGGCGCGAATTTTTAGCATCCAACAGGTTCGGTAAAGAGTTTTCTGGTGCTGGACTAGATACATTGCTCGCTCATGAGATTGGACACATCCCGCTAGCAGGTGTAGCTTTTGGGTATACACCGTCGACTTCAAATGCCGATGCTGATGAGTTTAACGCCGTTAGATACTTGGAAAATCCGTACCGTCAGCACATAGGGTTGCCTTTGAGGACGCACTATTCAGGAATTCCAATTCCAACGCCGTTGATTGAAGGGGATTGAAATGATTCATCAGATTGTGATTCTGCTATCTCTTGCGGCAAGTGATGGGTCGGGCGGATGCAAGGGGGGGCAGTGGGGGCGCGTTGTTGCCGAGAGCGAGGCAATGATTTTGCAGCAACAGCCGTTTCGCGTGCCAAGAGATCCTCTTGGGACTGAGTACGACCAATCTTGCGTAAGAGTCGAATTTCAGATCAATGAGCGTGGCAATCCGTTCAATATAAGAATCTCAAAGAGCTCTGGAAGTAGGGCGATTGATATGGTTGCTAGGGAGACGATTAAGAAGTTCAAGCTAATGGTTCCGGGTGACCGTCACAAAAAATTTGCACTGGTCTTTGAATACCCCGCTGATGCGGGTGAATCACCTTAGCCGTCTGGCATCAAATTTTCATTGGCTGCGGGGGCTTTGCTTGGACGTTCGCAGTGTTGTGGCGAAAGAAGAAGTGAGACTGTAGATCACGCATCTCTGTATAAAAATGAGAATTTGAGCTAAGCGCTCACGAGATGTCGGTGTTGAAAATGAATGGGCTGGGTGCTCGGAGGGGGCGAGTCATGGAGAAGGAGGAAAATTTTCCATTGTCTGTAGTGATCTGTGTGTACCCGCAACCTAAAGTCGAAATCTCATAATGTCGGGCGCGATGTGCAGGACTACCTGTCGATCAAGAACGAGCATCCGTACCAGTTCGACTTCGGCAACCGGCCGCGCCAACCTACCAGCCTGAGTTACAAAGCCAGATCCGGCTTGGCGGCAAGCGCCCACAGGATCACACACCAAGAAGTGATCATCGAAAAGGGGGGGGCGACATGGCTGTGGACATCGTGCGTTTTCTATTGGGCGCACTGATAGTCTTCGGTGTGGCGTCATGCTCCGGGGAAGATGTCGGGAGTGCCACACCAGGCGAGCGCCAGCTGCTGAGTGATGATCAGATCAAGGCGGAGGAGGCAAAGGCAAACGCAGGTGATGCTGATGCTGCGACTCGGCTAGCGAATCACTACCAGTGGGCAATGGGTGATGGGGACCGTGCCGACCTGTGGCTTGAGAAGGCGGTTGAACTTGGAGACCACTATGCGATGCTCAATTTGTCATCGAAGCTTTCTGCGAGACAAAACGAACCTGATTGCAAGAGAGCCGAGAGGTTGCTCATCCTTGTGCTTGAGACCAAGCCGGACAAGAAAGTGGAGCAAGATGCGCGCCACGATCTTAGGCTGCTGCGCGAAGGCGTGAGTGGGGATGGATTTTGCACTGAGTGGCTTCACTAATTGGGGTTTGACGGCCGCTAAATGCGAACCTGTTGCAGTGAATTAGGGAATTTCGCAGCGACCTCATATCACCTGCTTGTAGCCGTTCAAGCGCATTCGCCACCCGATCGGATGCGGCAACTGGAGTTGGGGCTTTCGCAGGATGGCCCTTCGGCGCAGGTCACCACCTAGAATTGTGGCGGCATTGCCGTGCAGGCGAACCCTACGTCTACAAAAAGCCAAGTTTGGTGGTAGTCGAAATCCGCAGTCCAGACAGAGGAAGGGATACCATCATGAGCCCGTGGATCCGAAACTGTTCCGCCTGGGGGATGCTGACACTTGCGACTGTGATTTCGCTCCCGGGGAGGTCAGGCGAGCGAGAGGCGAAGTGGTCCTTGGATGATGATCATTCCTACTACGCGCGTCTGGCAGAAACGCGTGGTGGGAGTGAGTACTCAGTCTTTCCCGCCTACCTGGCATGGGCGAGGCAGTCGAAGAGCTATCTCAAGGGTGCTCAGGATGCGGCGAACCTGCCCTGTCGCCGGTGGATTGCATTTCAGAGCATTGAGGCAAACTCTTCTCGTGCAACTCTTTCCTTCTTTTGCGAGTCGAACCGGGGCTGGGAGGAGGACAGAGTCGGTTCGATGCCGGTGGATGTACCTCAGCGCAAGGGCCGTACTAGTGTCGCGAAGTTGAGCGAAATCATTGCTCGAGCTCAAGTGGTCGAAGGCGAGTTCGTTCGACCGGGTGTCTCCGGCTTGCCAGCAAAATACTTGACCTCCTTCGATGGTATGCGAGTACGACGACTCGCTGTCTACTGGCCTGCAGGCAGAGAGATGGAGGATGGTCAGCCATCTGCTGCAATGAGGCTCATTCGTGACGTGGAGGGCGTGGTAAGTCACGAGGATTCCAAATGAAGCTAGGATGAGGGTGATCCTGATCGGCCGGGGGTATGCCGTACATCTGTGCGCCATCTTCAATGCAAGTTAAAATGGAGGTACGAAGAATGAACACGTGCAGAGCGATATATATTCTTGTGTCACTACACCTTCTTGTTGGGTGTCAGGGGCAGTATGGGAATGCGCCAAGAACCGTGCAGCCTTCGGCGGAGGTGGCGACTACGTCTACCGGTGATATCTTCCATCTTTCGGCCGAGGTGCTTGAGAAGCAAGCTGCTCTGGCAAAGAACGGCGACGCAGAAGCAGCAATGCGAGTAGCGCAACACTACTCACTCGGCGAAAACGATACGAGGAAGTCCATTCCGTGGCTGGCAATTGCTGCAGAAAAAGGGGATGTGATTGCAATGCAGAACATAGCAAGCAGCATGGTTGCCATCGGTGGCAAGAAGAACTGTCAGGCGGCGCTTGAGTGGTTTGAGCGTGCAAAGCGAGGAATGACCGCAGGCGAAGCTACGAGCTATGGAGTTGATGAATAAATTTCTGGGTTGAAGCGGGATTTCAATGATTGCACTGAGGGACTTGCGCCGCGAAGAAGTGCGACCGACTCAAGAGTCCAACTCTCGCAAGCGACTGCAGCACCGGCACCGTAGCGGCGGTACGGGTGATGGATCATTGGAATGGGTAGCGTCATGAGGGGCCCCTTCGCCTGCACTTCAATAGCTGCTTTGCAGAACTCTCAGTGGCAGTTCGTAGGCGGAGAAGAGACGCGGAGGCGCTGAGCATTGCTCAGAATCAAGCACTTTGGTCCCCGCCCGCGAAGGCCAGCGCCGCTACGAGTACGCCGGCAGCAACCGGCTGACCTTGGTGCGCAATGCGCCTGGCGCGTGCATCATCGGCCTGGGTTATGGAGTGCAGGGCAACCTGTTGAAGTCAGGGCTGAGGGAATGCCGCAGGTTCCACTCAACTACTTTCCGGAGGTGAGGCCGTGAGGTGCAGTTTCATTCTTCTTTCAATCGTATTGATGTCGGTCGGTCCTCCACACCACGCTTGCGCTAGCGAGCGGCTGGCTCCAACAGCTGTACAGTTCAATGGCGTTCGCCTGGGCGATCCTCCAGCAAAGATTGCCGAGCAGAGACGCTCTGGCCCTTGCCGTGGTCGTGGTTCATCCTTGAGTGAGTGCGTAATCTATGACACTTCTGGTGTGGCCTTTAGGATTCACGATGGCCAAGTGATCAGTGTGATCGAGGTCTATGGTGCGGTCAAGGCAGCCACGCTTCCTTTTGGTTTAAGACTTGGCGCAGATATTGTGGAAACCCTTGGTCGAACATTTCCGGTCGCTGGTGGAGAAGCATTTGTAGTGCCAGATAAATCTGGCGTGGTCATTGTGAAAACGATCCGAGAGCCAGGGGCGGAGTACGATTTCGAATTGCGACTTCGCTACGACACAGCTGGGCGGCTGGTCTCAGTGGAGTGCAAGGACGTCGTGTAGGGTCGTCAGTCCCCCAACGTGGAATTGACCGGCTGCTCGCCGCTACTGCTCGCCGGCCCGCGCGCACCTATGGGCCGACGCTGAGGTCAGGGTTTTGGGAGACGGGTCCAAGGAATGAACCGTTGTATTGATGATTCTGACTTCGCACGTCTGGAAGAAGGTCACCGGAAGAGACCAATGATGAAATTGAAGGTTTGCGGTGGACGGGATCTTGTCGGCTTGTGGAGCGCCTTGGAGCTGCTCCTTTTTGCGCTGTCGCTCTTCTTTCTAATTCCGCCGTGGATCTCAAGCGATGACTATCCTCCCAATGCAATCGTTCCCGTGGTCTTTGCGGCAATCGCATTTCTGATGAGTAGGTTAATTGCTGTACTTGGCAGGGGGCGATCCATTCTCTACTCAACGGTTGAGGTGATGGTTTTTTTCTATTCTCTTGGATACTGTTCTTGCGTGTTGGCTCTATGTAGACGCCCAGGCTCAGCGGCAGGCCATTCGCTATGATGATAGTGCAGCACGCCAGCACCAATGACCCGGACACTTCAAAGTGGATCGATGGTCTACCCAAGTTGGGCATAGGCCATGAAGTGACCGTGGAGCTAAGGAAGCGAAGGAAAGGGGCCAGGGAGCGGCTCTAGCTCGGTTCAGTAGCAAGGTGTGGGGTTTTGATGAGGATCAGCTTGTGGCTCCAAGTTTCAATGGAAGTCGGCGCTCTGAGGCAAGTCCGGAATGAGGTGGATGTGAAAGAGTTCAAACTATTACCTGACCAGATCCGGCATGTTGCCCGTGGCTACGGAAGCTGCCTGGCTACTGATCGAATTACCGTTGAAGGGTCAGTCGTCGGATACTGCTACCGAGAAGAGCCGGAAAGTGAACTTGATAGTGGATGGAGGTTCTTTGCCGGCGACGAGGATGAAGGCTACTTGGCGAACGCGGCAAACCTTGAGGTCTATGACGTGAACACAATTGCGAACTACGATCCAGACGTTGCGCCGCTGTTGGACTCAAGCGTTGGGTGTGCCTATGAGCGAACCCACACGGGATTTGTCATGGTGGCGGAGTAAAAGGTTGCGCATCATCACGATCTAAAAAGGGGGGGCTTAAGAGTCAAACTACTCCAACGGGGGAGGAGTCAAATAACGTAGTAATTGAGATACCAAGGCCGATGACAAGAGAAGCGGCAGAAAAATTCAACAGGGTGTTTGGACGGTCAGGGTGATGCAGTGAAAAACAGGCTGCCGAAGGTGATCGCCCTTGGCTATTGCGACGGTCCAACCGAGGGCATTGTGACTTGTCTCAATGGAGCTGGGTCGTAATTTTATCTGATTGCATGGGATTCAAACCAGGATGAGCGCTTGTACGCCGCGTTGGACGTTCTGTCTACAGAGTTGTGGCGCATTGTTTCTGCACTGAAGCCGGAATCAGCTGCAGATGTTTTGCTGATCGATTGGAAGACAATCAGCGATGCGTCGAAGTTTGCGATCGAAAGCCTCATCCGGGCATGGAAGCGACGCGTTGTGGATACCGGCTATCTGGTGCTTTCATGAGATGGGGGGGGGGGCAGAGCAGCGCAGGGTGGACATAAGCAGCAAACACAGGGGGGCGATCGGAGCCGTACCTAACTAGGGAGTCCTCCGGCGACCTGGCAGATTGGCAGGGACTACTTTAGGGCCATGCGAGCGTTGGGCGGTTGCATGGTAAGGCGTGCAACTTGGCTGTCGACTGACGCCGTCCTCCATCTATGCTGTGCCAACTGCCGAAAGTCACAATGAAGACATGTGCGTGGCGAAGCGTCATTGTAGGAACGCCTATTAGAATGGTGGCGCAGCTGCTCGTGGTGTGGCCGTGAATAGAATGAAACTAGCTCTACTGTCCACAATGATCTGTGGCTGCTCGCAATCTTCAGTCGTGAGCTCCTACTGCCAGGCAATCACCTTCGCCTCGTCGACTCCTGCCCTATCTGTGCGCGAAGTGTACGTATATGGAACGATGCAGCACGGCTCGATCCTGATTTCACCGTCATGTGTAAGACCTGTCTTTACGTTCTATAGCTTTCAAGATTCTGTGTCGCCGGCAAGCGGGGCGGCTGACAGAATTCGCAAGTTCAATCAGTCGGTCTACAACTCACCAGCAAGAGCCAGTGGTCTATTCAAGATAGACGCCGTTCTAAACATCTATCCCGATTCACGACTTGTCGAGCTCTATGACATCAACGACTTCCGTGAGGTTGACGATGCGGAGACTCGGCAGATCATCGGGATGCTGCGAAAAAGCAGAAGATGAAAACTTTGAGCGATTGGCGGGGTGGATGTCTCGCCGCGCCGCGGCCTGCAGTCCCGTCAGCGAGCAGGTAAGGGAGAGGATGGAATGATGATTGCTTCACCAGCCGGTTTGCTCGCCCTTTCGCTTCTTCAGCATGGCGCTGTGCGCGATCTCAATCATGATGGCGGAGGGGAGTACATATATGAAAGCGCATCCGACGCGTCTGCACAGGTGTCTGTGATCACGCTGAACATGAGGGATCGTGAGCTCGTCTACCCCGGGACGGTCACAGGGATTGAGGCTTGCCCTGATGAAAGGAGTAATTGCTTTAAGACCTCCCGAATGAGCTTCTGCGCGCCTACGGAGGCGGAGGCAAGGAGGGGGAGCTGGAGCTGCGGTAGTGACCAGCTTGGCTTCAGAGCCAAGGGAAATGTCACGCTGCGCATCCTCGGAAAGTCTGTGGAGGCCGCTGTAATTGAGGGAAGAGGCGTGGAGTACTTCTACAGCAGAAGAGAGGGGGTCGTGATGTTTCGCTTTGTCGGAGAGCAGGTGGCCGAGGTCTATTGGTTGGCTAGTCCGAAAGGATTTGCTTCGGAGTGATCAGGAAGACCAGATTCTTGCGCCACGCGCAGTGTCCAGTACCTTTTAGATGCGGAACTCCTGCGGTAAGCGGGGAAGACGTTTCGGCCGGGCTGCAAGGGTCTCTGGGTAGGATCGCCAGATCGCTTCGTGCGTGAGGGGAGCGGTTGACCAACGCAGCAGCAGGATTGCGGATATGGGCATCAAGGTCAAAGAGGCGAGCTGGTAAATGGCTATCAACTATCCAAACTTGACCCGCACTCAGGTAACAGTTGAGCTGGATGTGACCGACTCGAACGGTCAACTCGTTCATCCTGTTGATTGGAGGATATCCCGTCCGATGGCCCTTTCGATTGGAATACAGAAGGTCTGGTACGAATTCGTCCTCAATGATCTACACATCGATCGCGTTCTGCCAGGGCAGTCTGTGTCTTGTGACGTATCTTTTCTCGACCACGAAGGTGCAAAGATGCGCTTTCACCGAGGTGCTTCGGTCATATTTGGAGATGGAGCCGCTACAAAGGGTGTTATCCGAGTGATCTCGTTCGATTCGAATCAATGACGTCATCGGCGCAGCGATGAGGATGAATGTGGGAGCATCTCAGCAGAGAAGGAGCTTCTGGTGGTCGTATGCGACAGCAACTCCAAATGGATCATGCCCTCCAATCGCGGGGATAAGGCCTTATCCTTGACTCTGCTCAGTGAGCGGTCGAGTTCCAGTGGGCTACTGCTGAGATTGGAATACTGGGATGAATCAAACTGGGGTGTCACATCACGGCCAGATGCAGAGATGACTCCGGCGCTACGTGCGGCGGTCGAGCCAGTTCGGGTCGATAAGTCTGCGCTGCTGAACCTGCTCCATCGTATGCAGGCATGGCTTGATGGTGCTGTTGAATTCGAGCTGGAGCTGACATCAAGTGAGGATGCGGAGCAGTCGATGTGGGTCCGCATTGGGCCGGACGCTCGATTCATCAGCTCAAGCGATAAGCCGGTGTTCGAGGTGAGGTGTCGTCGCGGAGACAGCCTCATGCTCGGTTTCGCCTTTGTTGTCGACCAGTCGTGCATTCGCGAATTCATTCAAGACCGTTCGTGAGTCGATTTGGTGGACACCGGAACAGATCAGATGGGGCTTTTTGAATGAAGATGTCAGTAGCTGCCGCGTTACGAAGTCTGGAGAGGTATCTCTGTGGGTATGTTGATTGCAGCGGTTAACGTTCTTGGATTCATCGGCATGGCTTCGGTTGGCCTCATTCCAGTAAGAGTGCTGAGGACAATCAGTGTTGGGTTGATGCCACGATCAAATAGTACGGGTGGAAGGCTCGCTCTTGCCGGATACTCCGCGGTTGCGATGGTCGTTCTCTACATTGACGTTGCTCTCGTGCTCAGGGTGTTCTCCTGCCTAAACGGAGGGCACTGCGGTCCATCCAGGAACAGCGGGTGGCTGGCATTCGCGTCCATGGGGGTCTGGTACGTTGTGTTCGAGCTGGCCGGGGCTATTGCAACGTCAATTGCAAAGAGGGCGGCACGATTCGGCTAGGTCGGATGGAACCGTCAGTCAGGGTTTCCCAGCATTTCCCGGCGCACCCGCCACGGCGGTCAGCTTCTGTACCGGTCGGGTCGGTGTCTTCTGTTCCGTGTAGAGGCGCATCATCCCCGCTGTAGCGTAGTGGATCTGGAGAAGTCATGCGATGAACCTGACCTTGAGAGTGCTGCTTGTCTCCGGCACGGCCGCACTTGGCATCTGGATGCTCTTCTTTCTGCCTGGCTGGGTTGGGGGCGTGATCTGTGGTGGTCTCTTGTCCTGCGCGATACTTGCCACCGCTCTTCAGATAGTGGGCGCTAAGGGTAGGCATAAGGTCGCTAGACTCTGGAAGGAATTCTTCGATTCTCTCTACGGTCTGTAAGAGCGAGCGGAATGTGCGGTTCCCAGCGTCATCGGCGACTGGCGTGACCAAGATAGGAAGGAGTGTCGTGGTAAAGCCGAGACAGCGACAGAAGTGGGAAGTTGGCAGCGTGTTCGTCATTCCGCTGATGGACGGCTCGGGCTGCATCGCCAAAGTCGTTGGGCGGGAGCGCCAGATCCTGAACAGTGCCACTGTTGCGATCTTCGACGCGCGGCAGGATGCTTCGGTTGATGAAGTTCCGATATTGCGTTCCGAGGATGTCTTTTCGTTGGTGCTGGTCACAAAGGACTTGCTTGATTCCGGTCGATGGAAGGTCATCTCCGGGACAGGTGAAAAGCCGGTTGGTGAGCTCAGTCCATACGAGAATCTTCGATCCAACGGATTCATCGGCGCCAAGGTTCGTGGATCGGCTCTTGTTGAAGAGTTTGTCAATGCGTTCTATGGTTTCGCATACTGGGACGATTGGTATGTTCCTGACTATCTCGACGGATACTTGATCGGGCCGGAAAAGAAGCCTTCTGGACGCTTGAGCTTCTGTGGGAGGCATGGCGACGTAGGTGCAGCTGGAGCTACCGAGTGATGAATGCCAATTCCGGACGCTCAGGCTACGGAGTCAACCGTGCTGCTGCACTCAGAGCGATTAGAGACAGGTTCAATGACGAGCTTGATCGCCCAACATCGCAGACGGAAGGCGGGTTCATTCAAAGGCACTGAACCGGTCGGTGCAACCTACAGGATCGAGCTCGGCAATCCTTTCCAGCGATAATGCACCCGTCCCAGGAGAACCCCATGACCTCAACCACACCCCAACAACAGCCCCGCCTGGGCTGCGGCGCCGTCATCCAGCGCGCCGATGGTGCCGTGCTGCTGGTCAAGCGCGGGCGCCAGCCCGAGCAGGGGCACTGGGGTCTGCCTGGCGGCAAGGTCGACTTCATGGAGAAGGTCGAAGACGCGGTAATGCGTGAGGTGCTCGAAGAGACCGGGTTGCAGGTGAGCATTGAACGCCTGCTGTGCGTGGTGGACCACTTCGAGCCCACCCTGCAGCAGCACTGGGTGGCGCCGGTTTACCTGGTACGTGTGCCCGGCACGGCGCAGGCCATGCGGCTGGAACCCGAGGCCATCCTCGCGCTGGAGTGGTTCCATCCCGGGGCGATGCCCACGCCGCTCACCCGCTCGGCCACCGAGGGTTTGGCCCGGCTTTCAATGCAGGGCTGAGTCGCGGCGTCAGCGCCTTGCCGCTGCGCCATCCCCACGCGCCACGGCTTCCACTTCCTCGCGGCTGGTGCACGCCGCATCGCCGGGCGTGGACATCGCCAACGCGCCATGCGCCGCACCGAGCTCCACGGCCGCCTGTTCGCCCAGGCCTTCCAGCAGCGCGTGCACCACGCCGGCCACGAAGGCATCGCCGCCGCCCACGCGGTCCAACAGTTCCACCTCGCGCGCGGCGGAGACGAACAGCGCCTCGCGGTTGCGCAGGGCACCGGCCCAGCCGTTGCGCGCGGCATTACTGGAATCGCGCAGGGTGAAGGCCACGGCCTGCAGGTTGGGGAAACGCTCCAGTGCCCGCAGCGCCGCCGCATCGGCCGGTCCCACGTCCATCGGCGTCTCGCGCTTGCCCAGGTCGGCGAGGTCCATGCCCAGACAGGCGGCAAAGGAGTACTCGTCGCCAATGAGCAGATCGCACTCGGCGGCGATCGCGCAGTTCGCCTGCCGGGCGGCGTCCGGGTCCGGGTGGCTGTTCCACAGGCTGGCGCGGTAGTTGAGGTCGTAGGACACCGCCACACCGTGGCGGCGCGCGCCCTGCACGGCGGCGATGGCGGTCTGCGCGCTGTGCTCGGACAGCGCGGCGAAGATGCCGCCGGTATGCAGCCAGCGCACCCCGTGCACCCCGAACACCGCATCCCAGTCGTATTCGTCTGCACACAGCTGCGAGGCCGCCGAATACGCCCGGTCGGACACGCCCAGCGGCGCCCGCACGCCGAACCCACGCTCGGTGAAGTTCAGGCCCATGCGCGTGTTGCGGCCGATGCCGTCGTACTCGCGCCACACGATCTGGCTGCTGTCCACGCCGCCGGCCTGGATCAGCTGCTGGGCCAGCAGGCCCAGCTCGTTGCGCGGCAGGGCAGTCAGCACCGCCGTAGCGTGGCCGAAGGTGCTGCTCAGCCCGCGTGCGACGTTGTACTCACCGCCGCCTTCCCATACCTGGAACTGGCGCGCGTTGCGCACGCGGCCTTCGCCCGGATCGAAGCGCAGCATCACCTCACCGAGCGCCATCGCCGCCCAGCGCGGGTTCGCGTGCGCGGCCAACTGGAAGTGCTGTGCGCTCATCGTGCCGTGCAACCGAGCAGGGCCAGATCCACGCCCTCGGCTATGCGCCGGTAGCCTTCGTCGTTGGGGTGCAGGAAATCGCGGGTGATCGCCTCGGGCAGGAACTCCGGCTTGGCCGGGTCGCGCAGGATCTGGTCGAAGTCGATCAGCGCATCGAAGCCGCTGCGGCCACCGCGCATCCAGCTGTTGAGCGTGGTGCGGGTAGCAGCGGCCACCGGCTCGTAGCGGTCCGAGCCGCCGAACGGGGTGATCGTCGCGGCAATCGCGCGGATGCCGTTGCTGTGCAGCCGCTCGGCCACCTGGCGGTAGCCCAGCACCATGTCCTCGGCGTTGCGGCCGGCTACCGGCGGGGTGCCACCGTCGTGGCGGATATCGTTGATGCCTTCAAACAGGATCACGCGGTTCACGTGCGGCAGCGCGATCACGTCGCGGTCCAGCCGGGCCAGCGCGCTGTGGCTGCGGCCATGATCCATGACCTTGTTGCCGCTGATGCCTGCGTTGACCAGCACCACCTGGTCCGGGCAGGCCTGCTGCAGGCGGGCCGCCAGCAGCGCCGGCCAGTCGCCGTTGCTGCCGCGCGTGGCGGTCGCGCCTTCGGTGATGGAGTCGCCCAGGGCGACCACCACGATGGGCGTGCTGCTGCGCTCGGCCAGCACGGCCGACACCACGTTCTGCCGGTAGGCGAGCTTCACCTTGTCGGCGACCTCGGCCTGGCGACCGTCGGCAATACGCAGCGCGGTGCGTCGAACGGCAGGTTGGGTGGGGTCGGGGAAATAGACGGTGAGCGAGACATCGGCCAGCGCCGGCACCGTCATCGGTACCGGGTCGCTGAGCAGTGCGGCGCCCACCGGCACCACCACCTCACTGCGGCCATTGAAGGTCACCAGCTTCGCAGGCGTAGCCGTGCCGGTGCGGTGGGCGCTGGCGCCGCCGATATGCAGCGGCGCCACCCCCAGCTCATTGCTGATGCGGAAGCGCAGCGCCGTGGCCGAACTGGCCAGGCGCATGTCCTGGCGCACGGTCTGGTTGGCGAACTGCACCGGTGCTTCGGGTGTACCGTCCTGGCGGTCCGGCGCGGGTGACGCCGTCCAGGCCGGCACCCAGACCTGGGCCTGGGTGGGCAGCGCCGCGGCGCTGGTGGCAAGTGCAATTGAAAGTGCAGTGATCCAGCGCAGCATGGCGGCCCTCCCAGGCGGTCAGCGGTCTATCAGGAGAAGTAGGTGCCGCCGTTGACGTCAACGTTGGCACCGGTAATGAAGCCAGCCGCGTCCGAGGCGAGATACACGGCGGTGTCGGCCGCTTCCTGCGGACGGCCCTGGCGGCGCAGCGGGGTGTTGCCGGCCACGGCGGTACGCACTTCCGGCTTGGTGAATTCGTCATGGAAGCGGGTGGCGATCATGCCGCAGCACAGCGCGTTGACGCGGATGCCGCGCGGGCCCAGTTCCTTGGCCATCGCACGGGTGAACGTCATCACCGCCGCCTTGGCGGTGGCGTAGATCGACGCGCCCGGACCGCCGCCATCGCGGCCGGCCTGCGAGGCGAAGTTCACGATCGCGCCGCCTTCGGGCATGTGCGGCACCACCGCATGCGTGGTCAGGTAGACCGAGCTCATGTTGAGGTCCATGACCTTGTGGAAGAACGCCGGGTCGATCTCGGCCAGCGGGCGGCGCTGCACCATGCCGCCGGCCACGTTGACCAGCACGTCGATCTGCGGGCCGAACGCGGCCTGGGTGGCGGCGACCATGCCGGCGACGGCCTGCGCATCGGTCACGTCGGCGCGGTGCACGATGGCGGTGCCGCCGGCGGCCTGTACCTGCTGCAGGGTTTCCTGCGCGCTGGCCTCGTCGTTGGCGTAGTTGATGCACACCTTGGCGCCGGCCGCGGCCAGCTTGAGCGAGATCTCACGGCCGATATCGCGGCCGCCACCGGTGACGATGGCCACCTTGTCCTTGAACTGATTCATTTGCTACTCCAGTGATGCGAGGGGGAAAAGGGAATGTCAGCGGGAGGGCGGCGCGTCGACCTTCTCGACGCGTCCGGTCACCAGCCACAGGGCGAGCAGGGAGGCGGGCACCAGCGCCGCCACCAGGATGAAAATGGGTGCATAGGAATCGCGGGTCATCACCGGCACCAGCCAGGTGGTGATCAGCGTGCCGGCCACCGCGGCCATGCCGCCCAGCCCGGCCAGCGAGCCGACCGACTTGCCGCTGAAGATGTCGCCGGGCAGGGTCTGGATGTTGCCGATGGCGATCTGGAAGCCGAACAGCACAAAGGCAATCGTCACCACCGCCCACACCGGGTCGGTGGCCAGCACCGCGCCCAGCAGGGCCGGGGCCATGATCGCGCCGCCCAGGGTGATGACCCACTTGCGCGCGCGGTCCACGCTCCAGCCGGCGCCGATCAGCCGCCCGGACAACCAGCCCCCGCCAAGGCTGCCGATCATTGCGCCCACATAGGGCACCCAGGCGAAGATGCCGATCTGCTTGATGTCGAAACCGAAGGTGTCGGCCAGGTAGATCGGCAGCCAGGACACGAACAGCCACCAGATCGGGTCGATGAAGAAGCGCGTCGCCAGGATGCCCCAGGTCTGCCGGTGGCCCAGCAGCTGGCGCACGTTGGGCACGTACTCCACCCTGGGCACCGCCGGCTGTTCGGTCGGCGCATCCAGGATCAATGCACGCTCGGCCGCGCTCACCCACGGGTGCTTGTCGGGCCCGGCGCGGTAGATGATCAGCCAGGGCAGCAGCCACACGAAGCCGATGGCGCCGATCAAAATGAAGGTGCCGCGCCAGCCCAGCCACAGGAACAGCACTGCGATCAGCGGCGCCGAGATGATCGCGCCGATGGAGGCGCCGGCATTGAACACGCCCTGCGCCAGCGCACGCTCGCGCGCGGGGAACCACTCGGCGTTGGCCTTCACCGCGCCCGGCCAGGCGCCGGCTTCACTGATGCCCAGCATGGCGCGCACGATGCTGAAGGACAGGATCGAGTGGGTGACCGAGTGCAGGGCGATCGAGATCGACCACACCGCGATCGACAGCGCGAAGCCCAGCCGCGTGCCGATGATGTCGAACAGGCGCCCGAACACGAACTGGCCGGCGGCGTAGAACAGCATGAACACCGTCACCAGCAGCGCGTAGTCTTCCTTGGTGGCGCCCACGTCCTTGGAGATCTGCGGCCACATCACCGCCAACGCGTTGCGGTCGATGTAGTTGATCACCGTGGCCACCGCGATCAGGGCCACGATCAGCCAGCGCACGTACGAGCGCGTCCGCGTGCCGACGTTCATTTGCCGTCCTTGCCGCTGGCGGTATCGAAGCGCTTCCAGCCGCCGGTCCAGCTCCAGCGCTGGCCCTCCGCGCTTACCTCGTGGCTGCCGCCCTTGGACGGGTCATCGGCAATGCCCAGCGCCACGCGCGTGCCGCCGGCCAGGTTCAGCACCAGCACGCTCGCATCCTTGCCACGGTAGTGCGCCAGCCGGTCGATGCGGCTGTTGGCCCCGCGCACGGTCTCGGCGGTGCCGTCGTACTGGCCATGCGGTTCCAGAACGCCATAGAACGTGGTGCTGGCCTGGCCGTCCACCCGCTGCAGCAGCATCGGTTCACGGCGCAGGTTGAAGGAAGGATCGTTGGCGCCGCTCTCGCCGATCAGCGCCCGCGACGGCGCGGTGCTGGCGAAGCGGTAGGTGTAGAAGCGCCCGTCCAGCAGCCAGGTCAGGCTGCGCGGCGCGGTGCCGGGTTCGCTCGACGCATCCACCCACACATGCTGGTAGCCGTTGGCCTTGCCCAGCACCGGCCGGGTGGCCACGGCGGACTGCGCCTTGAAGCCGACGTCCATGATGTGGCCGTTGAAGTGCAGCGGCAGGTCGTAGCGCGCCGGTTTGCTGCCCTCCACGCGCAGCAGGTCCAGCACCACCGGCTGGCCCAGCGACGGGTGCGAGAGCAGGGCCTGGGTGCGGGTGAACGCCACCCCGTCGTAGGCGCCGACCATGCGCGCCGACGCAATCTGCGTGTCATCGGTCACCGCGAACAACAGCGGGGCGGGGGCCAGCGGCTGGCCCTTCTTCCAGTCGCCACCGAAGTGGCTCTGCTCGTTCACCACCAGCGTGTTGTGCGCCAGCGTCTGCCGCGCCCAGCTGTTGTTCTCGGGCAGGTAGATGCCGCCGGACTTCGCCTCGATGTTGAGGAAGCGCGCCGCGCCGTAGTCGGTCACCACGCGCTGGCCGTTGTCGTAGAACAGCCAGTTGAGCTTGTCGAAGTGGCCGTGGCCCATGCCCTGCTTGGTGTTCTTCATCACCAGCGCCTGGCCGTCCTCACCGCCCATGCGCAGGATGGCCAGCGCGCCTTCGGTGCCGTCCGGGCCATCGCGCAACAGCGTGGGCACGAAGGCGAACGGCTTGGCCTTGCCATCGGCCAGCGCCTTGGCCACCTGCAGGCCTTCGGGCGAGAGCAGCACGCGTTTCTGCTGCTTGGCCACCGACAGCAGGCGCGCATCGCTGGTGTTGGCGTAGGCGATGTCGATGCCGGCCACCAGCTCTTCGGTGTCCAGCCCCTTGTCCAGGATCGCGTCGTTGATCGGAATGAAGTAGCCGGCGTAGCTGCTCTGCACCAGCGCGTCCACCGCCTTGAGCAGCACGCCGTCGCGGCGCTTGAAGATGCCGCGCTGCGGTTCGTTGCGCTCCACCGCGTTGGCGAACAGGATGAACGGCGCCAGCGCATAGCGCTGGTAGTAGGGGCCTTCCTCGTAATAACCATCAGGCGAGAACAGCTGGTCCACCTGCTTGAGGAAGCCGGCATTGCCATCGCGCTTGCTGCCCATCAGCGCCTGCTCCACCAGCACCGGGTCGCGCAGTACGTAGCCGGTCATGCCGGTGGCGGCCACCGCCCAGGTGGCGTGGTTGTGGATCTTGTCGAAGTTCTCCGGGTTGCCACTCAGGAACTGGGCCATGGGCCGGAACACGTTGTCGTCGATGGTGCGGCGCTCGTCGGCACTCAGGCTGTCGCGGATCGCGTCATAGCCCTGCACCGCGTTCACCAGCCACACCGAATCGTTGAGGGTCTGCCAGAACAGCCGCCCCGGAATCTGCCCGCGCCCTTCCGGGTGCGCGCCCAGCCCGGGGTAGAGCTTGGCGTAGCCGAGCAGCACGTCGCGCGCGAAGTTCGCGTACGCCTTGTCGCCGGTCAGCCGGTACAGCGCGCCAGCAGCCTGGATGGCCTGGTAATTGCGCTTGTGCTGTTCGTGGGTGTAACCGCCGCCCTTGTCCTTGGGGACCGGCACGTCGATGCCGGCCTTCATCATCGCGCGCACCAGCTTCTCGGCGCGTGCCTGTTCCTTGGCGAACATCGGGTAGCCGGCGCCGTCGCGGCGCATCTGCTCCCACTGTGCGGCGGTGACCAGCACCGGCGCGCTGGAGGCCTCGCTGCTGCGCGCGGCCGGGCTCTCGGCCTGGGCATGTGCGGCGGGAAGCGCGGCTGCGCTGAAGGTGGCCGCCAGCAGCAGCATCAGGGGCGTGGAACGCGTCATGGCAGGGTCTCGGCTGGGATATCGGACTGCAGTGCCGCCGTAGCGGTAAAGGTGTTGCCGTGCAGCTGCAGGTGCGGCTCGCCGACCTGGTGGGTGAAGCGCACGCGGCCGCTGCGCTGCCAGCTGGTGTCGCTCAGGCTGGCCAGCTGCACACCGTGCAGGCGCAGGCTGGTGTCGGCGCTCGCGCCGACCGTGTCCAGTCGGCTGCTGCGCAGATAAAGGGCGGGGCCGAAGGTACTTTCGTCGGTGCCGCCGCGGTACAGGTTCACCAGCGGACCGCCGATGCGTTGAAAGACCGAGTCCAGAATGTCCACGGTCTCCACGTTGTAGGTGCCCAGGTCATCGGTCTCGGCGGACGCGTTGATCACGCTGCCGCTGATGTCATCCACCCCGACCTGCTGCAGGCGGATCCAGCGCGCCAGCGTGCCCTTGCCTGTGTTGATGACATCGAAGGCCTTGTTGCTGGTCAGGTCGTGGATGCGGCTGTGGGTGATTTCCAGCGTGTAATCGAACGCCTGGCTGCCGGGGGGCACACGTACTACCGCATTGCCTGCGGCGTCCGGGGCCAGACTGCCATCGATGTCCAGCCGGGTGAGCCGCAGCGCACCGCCCGCGCGCAGCTCGAACAGCGACGGACCGCTGAACCGCACGCGCGCGCTGCCCTGCTGCGGCCCTTCCACGCTGAGCGGGTGGGTGAGCGCCAGCACCTGGCCCACGCGGTAATCGCCGGCTTTGAGCTGGAGTACATCGCCGGGCGCGCTGTCGGCCACGGCGCGGCTCAGGGTGTCTTCGCCCGGCGCAACGCTGTGGCTCGCGCCGCTGTCCACCGCCACCTGTGTGCGTTGCTTGGGGTACCAGTCCACGCCCACCTGCTCGCGCGCGACCGGCGCGAGGTCACGCGGCGCGCCCACTTCCGTACCCGCGGGCGGATACAGCAGGCCATTGGCCGCGCGCTGCAGGGTGAGCGCACGGCCGCTCACGCCGCCCGGGAAGCCGGGCGACACGGTTGGGCTCTGCACGTTGCCACTGAAGGCGATGCCGCCCAGCTCGCCCTGCACGCGCAGCGGTTCGCCGGTGCCGTCGCCGACGAACAGGTTGCCGTCGATCCTGCTGCGCACCGGCATGGCGTTGCGTTCGTCATCCAGCCCCGCGCCGAGGAACAGATGGCGCACCTGCACGAAGCTGTTGTTGCTGATGCGCGCATTGTCGACCTGCTCATAGCGGTTCAGCGGCGCATCGCGCGTACCGGCCATCACCGCCAGCGCAGAGGCGAAGCCGTCGCCGACCACGCCTTCGAAGTAGTTGTCGCGCACGATCTGGTCGCGGTTGATCACCCGCACGCCGCCGGTGTGCGGCTTGCCGTCGCCGAGGAACACATTGCGCTCCACCACGTTGCCGTGGCCGTGGCGCAGCACCAGCGACCCGCGCGAGGTCTTGAATACGTTGCCGCGGTAGAGATTGCCGCCGGACTTGTTGGAGACGATCTCCACCTCGCCGTCGCATTCCTCGAACCAGTTGTTCTCCACCACCGTGTTGGAGGCCGACTGCGAATCGTGGCTGGTGCCCACGCGGAGGGTTTCGCCGCCGTTGCTGCCCAGGTTGGGGCGCGGCCCGAACCAGTTGTGGTCGATGCGGTGCTGGTTGTCCAAGCCGCTGGTGGCGTTGCGCACCACCACCAGGGTGGTGCCGGTGTTGGTCTTGCCGACCAGCTGGTTGTGGTCGAAGCGATTGAACTTGCCGTACATCGCCACCCAGTTGTCGGACTGGGCGCGATCGGGCTTGTTGTAGCCGTCGATGACGATGCCGGTCACCCGGCTGTGCTCGGCCCATTGGCTGGACGAGCGGCGGAAGCTCACCACCTCGCCGCCCGGCGCCCAGCCATCGCGGAAGACCAGGTTGGAGACCTCCAGATAGGCACCCGCCAGCCGCAGCTGGGATTGCCCGCTCAGGATCACCTTCCCGGGCGTCTGCGCCGTCAGTCGAATTGGTTGACCAATTTTCCCGGTCCCGGTCAGCAACAGATCCACATCGCGCCAGATCCCGTCGGCCAGGATCACCGTGTCGCCCGGTTTCAGGCTCTTGGCGGCAGCAGCGTACCCAGCCGAGTCATGCACCAGATACTCAGCCGAAAAGGCAGCAGTAGGCACCAAGGCCAGGACGACCGCGAGACCCACCCCGGTAGGGTCGGTTCCCAAACGACTGCCCGTACGGCCAATCGCCCCTTTAACGCATGGACCCAACCAACGCCAACGCTTCACCACCACCCCACCAAACCGTACCTCTTGTTGCTGTGCCACAGGCTAACCCTCCCAGATCACCGTAGACCCCAACGCGAGTCCGGATGGTAACAGCCCCAACCGCAACAACGTCAACCACAATCACATACCACTTTAGCCGCATCTGGTAAGCCATTTGCGCAAACATCTGCTGCATCCGCACATAAAGAACGCTCAAAGTGGTCTAGGCAGTTCACAGGGGTAGACTTTAGTACCAATTCATTGACATTGGTCTTTGAGTCGTGAATCTTCCGGATCGAATCCGTGTATTCGGACGATCCATCCTGGGAGGGAGATCACGATGTTGCATGACCGCCGTACGGCCTCGCCACGAGGCCTTCGCCACACCGCGCTGCACAGCGCGCTGTTCTACGCCCTGTGCGCCACTGCGGCCGTGCCGCTGGCCCACGCACAGGACGCCGATGCACCGGCCAGCCCGCCTGCACAGGCCACCACGCTCGACCAGGTCCAGGTGACCGGAACGCGCGGCACCATCCAGACCTCGATCGACAAGAAGCGCGAAGAGACCGTGGTCTCCGACGTGCTGTCGGCCGAGGACATCGGCGACCTGCCCGCACTCTCGATCGGCGAGGCCATCGAAACCATCACCGGCGCGTCCACCCACCGCGAGAAGGGCGGCGCCTCCGAAATCTCGATCCGTGGCCTGGGACCGTTCCTGGGCTCGTCCACCTTCAACGGGCGCGAGGCCACCAACGGCAGCGGCGACCGCTCGGTGAACTTCAACCAGTTCCCGTCGGAGCTGATCAACACCGTGGCGATCTACAAGACCCAGCGCGCCGACTTCGTCGAAGGCGGCGTGGCCGGTACGGTCAACATGGAAACCGTCAAACCGCTGGAGTACGGCAAGCGCACCTTCCAGCTGGACGGGCGCGGCACCTGGCAGGAATACGACGACCGCCTGAAGGACGGCGACGGCGTGGGCTGGCGCGGTACCGCCAGCTACATCGACCAGTTCGACCTCAGCGGCGGCGGCAAGCTCGGCGTGTCGGTCGGCCTGCAGGCGCTGGAAGGCAGCAACCCGGAAGAGATGTTCTCCAGCAGCACCACCTGGGCAGCCTGCGACGGCCGCGAAGTGGTCGGCGCCACGCGCAACTGCACCCAGGTCAACGGCAACGACGTGGCCAACGGCGTGCCGTACTACCTGGTGCCGGGCAGCCGCCTGTACCGCCAGTTCATCGAACACGACAAGCGCGATTCGCAGTTCGGCGCGGTGCAGTGGCGGCCCAACGACGCGGTGGAAGTGAACCTGGATTACCAGCACTCCAAGCGCGATTACACCGAAGACCGTTCGGACCTGACGCTGTCGTCGATGATGCGCAACCTCAACAACCGCGTGGTCAGCGACGATGGCGCGCTGCTGCACCACACCGGCAGCACCACCATCGATTCCACCGGCAACTTCCTGGAGCGCAAGGAGGAATACACCGGCGGCGGCTTCAACGTCATCGTGCGGCCGAGCGCGGCGTGGATGTTCTCCACGGACCTGTCCTATTCCAACACCCAGCGTTCGCAGATCGAACGCTCCACCCGCCTGCGCGCCGGCCGTACCGACGTCAACGGCAACCCGGTGGCCGGCATCAAGAACACCCGTTACGTCGACTACACCTACGACTACAGCGGCGACGTGCCCAGCATCTACCTGGATCCGGCGTTCGATGTGAACAACCCGGACAACTTCACCGATTCGGCCCTCATCCGCCGCCGCCAGCAGGACCGCGAGCACACCATCCGTGCCGGCCGGTTCGATGCGGCGTTCACCCCCGAAAGCGGCTTCTTCACCGCGCTCAAGGGCGGCCTGCGTCGGTCGGAGGCGACCTACACCGACTTCACCGACACCGTGGATGTCACCACCACCAATGTCGCCGCGATCCGTGCGGCCAACCGCGCCTGCCGCCAGGAGTTCCCGCAGGACGACTTCCTGGCCAACGCCAGCGGCAACACCATCGACCAGTGGGCCACCTTCGACAGCCGCTGCCTGTTCAAGGCCTTTACCGGCGCGGACGACACTGGCCTGAGCGCAGACCTGCGCGACCCGGCCAACAACGATGTGACCGAGAAGACCAGCGCCGTGTACTTCATGGGCGACTACAGCAGCGAATGGTTCGGCGTGCCGGTCACCGGCAATGTCGGCCTGCGCTGGGTGCGCACCGACGTGCGTTCGGTGGGCCTGCGCAGCGGGCTGGACGTGGTCAACAACCCCAATGGCACCGTGACCCTGCAGCCCACCGGCGACTTCACTCGGCAGGTGCTCAAGTCCAGCAACGACGAATGGCTGCCGAGCTTCAACGCCGCCTTCGAACTGCGCCCGGACCTGCTGCTGCGTGTGGCGGCCTACCGTGCAATGTCGCGTCCGGACCTGGCCGCGCTCGGCTTCGGCCGCAGCTTCAGCCTGGACGAAGTGGACACCGAATTCGGCAGCGTCGCCGACGCATTGGGCAGGATCACCTCCACCGGCAACCCGCGCGCCACCCCGCTGATGTCGTGGAATGCCGACGTCTCGCTGGAGTGGTACGCCAACGCCGATTCCATGCTCTCCACCGCCGTGTACTACAAGCAGTTCAACGGCGGCTCGGTGCCGGTGGTGGTGGGGGAGGACTTCGATATCGACGGGGTGAGCGTCACCGTGCCGGTGCAGCAGCTGGCCACCAGTGACCAGAAGAGCGACCTGATCGGCTTCGAACTCACCGGTTCGCACGCCTTCTCCTACCTGCCGGGGATCTTCTCCGGGCTGGGCGTGAAGGCCAGCTACAACTACGCCCATTCCAACTTCAAGACCGAAGACCTGCGCCTGGGCGAATCCACCGATCCGTCCACCGGCTTCGTCACCCCCGGCATCGTGGAGCCGGCCAGCATCTTCGGCCTGTCCAAGCACGTGGCCTCGGCCCAGGTGTACTGGGGCCTGGGCAAGCTGGACCTGCAGGCCATCTACAAGTACCGCTCCGACTACTACCAGCAGTTTGTCGGCGACCCGGCGCAGAACCGTTACGTACGCGACAATGGCTCGCTGGACTTCCGCGCCACCTACAAGGTGAACAAGCACCTGTCGGTGTCGCTGTCGGCCAGTAACCTCACCGACGAGCCCCGGGTGTCGGATATGCCGATCCTGGGCAGCTTCCGCGAGTACACCACCTACGGGCGGCGGTATTATCTCGGGGTACGCTACCGGTTCTAAACAAGCGTGCTGGTTCCCAGCCACCGTACAGCCAGGCCTTGATGATGTCCGAACCCCGCCTTTACCAGTCCATTGCCGCCGAAATCGTCGCGCTGATCGAGAAGGGCGAATTCCCGCCCGGCTCGCGCCTGCCCGGCGAACGCGACCTGGCCGAACGGCTGGGGGTGAGCCGGGTAACCGTGCGCGAAGCGGAAATCGCCCTGGAGGCGCAGGGCCTGATTACCATCAAGACCGGCTCGGGCGTGTACGTGAAGGCACGTCCGGCGGCCGCCCCTGGCGCGCTGCCGGACGTATCGGCCTTCGACCTCACCGCCGCCCGCGCGGTGATCGAGGCCGAGGCGGCGGCCATGGCCGCCAGCCGTATTACCGATGCCGAAGTGGAGATGCTGGAAGGCCTGATTGCAGCGATGACCGACCCGGCGTCGAGTGAGACGGCGGCCAGCGAGGCCGACCGCCAGTTCCACCTGGCCATTGCGCGCATTGCCGGCAACCCGGTGGTGGAGCACTGCGTGCAGCTGATCTGGCGCATGCGCAATGAACTGCCCCGCGTGCGCCAGGTGTACGCCAACGTGTGCCACAACGATGGCGACACCCGCAACGACGAACACACCGCCATCCTCGATGGCCTGCGCATGCGTGACCCGGGCGCGGCGCGCACGGCGATGCGCAATCACTTCCAGCGGCTGTTCGAATCCATGCTGGAAGCCACCGAAAATGAAGCGCTGGCAGAGATCCGCCGGCGCACCCAGCAGGACCGCGAGCGGTTCCTGGCCGCTACCGCGCGTTGATGGTTCCCGCCACCCATGGGGTGGCTCTACGGCCCGGTCCACCCATTCGCGGAACAACGCCATGGCGCGATGCGCCCATTCGCGGAACAACGTCATGCCAGGACGGCGGCGCCCGGCTTGTACTCGAACGACTGCGCGAACGCCGGTAGAGCCACCCCATGGGTGGCTGGCGCGATGCCGACCCGCGACATGCGCCTGACGATCATTCCCCTTGGTACTGCTTTTCTTCCACCAGCTCCGACCCGGCAATGCGGTTGATCTCGTTCTTCACCTTCACCCGCTCGCCGTTGGTGCCATACACGCCGCGCGCCAGCTGGATGAACTGATCATCGAACACCTGCGCCGCTTCCTTGTCGCGCAGCTGGTCCTGGATGTCCCACATCCGCTCATTGATGTCCTTGAGCTGGGTCTTCAGCGCATCCAACCCCGGCTGCGCAGCCAGCAGTTCCTGCCACAGCGGCAGCAGCCCATCCAGTTCGGTGCGCACGTTGGCGACCTTGCCCGCATCGGTGATGCGTTCGGCCTTGATTTCCAGGATGGTGATCTTGTCGATCAGCTCGCCAATCGATACCGGGGTCAGGATCGCGTCCACGCCATTCTCGCTGCAGGTCAGTCAGGGCCGCCATGATAGCGCGGGCCGCCTGAAGGTCTGGTAGGCAGCTTTTACGCCGAATTTGCGCGCGGCGCCGCCGCAGCGCATGGCGCCTTTACGGGCGCGCTCACCACACTGTGCGCTTCAACGGCGCGGCCGTTTTCTGGAGGGGTGGACGTGGTGGCAAAGCAGGTGACAGGGCGCGCAGTGCGCCGGGTAAGTGGGCTGGTTCTCGGCCTGGCGATCAGCGGTTCGGCGTTGGCTGGTGTGGATGGCAATGCAACGCTGACCTCCGATTACGTCTGGCGCGGCAGCTCTCAGACCATGGAAGACCCCGCCGTACAGGCCGGCGTGAAGCTGAGCAGTGCATCGGGCTGGTACGCCTCGGTGTGGGGCTCGGGCGTATCGTTCGAACCGGACGCCGGTGCACGCAGCGAATTCGACATCGTTGCCGGCTGGGGTGGTGAGCTCACGCCGGATTGGGCGCTGGACGTCAACCTCACCCATTACCTGTATCCGTCCACGCGCGTGGACCTGGACTGGACCGAGCTCAACAGCACCCTGACCTGGAAGGCGCGTTACTGGCTCAGCGTGGGCGTCTCTGACGATGCGCTGGCCAGCGGCCGCACCGGCACCTATGCCCAGTTGGGCGCGCGCGTACCGCTGGGCGAGCAGTGGCGCATCGAAGGCGCGGTGGGCCAGTACTGGCTCGACAGCGCTTACGCCGACGATTACCTGCATGGCCAGCTCAGTGCGATCTGGAAGGTGCATGGTCCGTGGGAGCTGCGCGTGACCGCGCACGACACCGACCGCGCGGCCAAGCGCCTGTTCGGCAGCAACGCCGGTTCCCGCGTCGAGTTCGCGATCCAAACCACCTTCTGACGCATCCCGCGCCCCGCCGAATGACCGGCTCCCCGCCGAATCACCGTCGGGGCACCGGTAGGATCGGTTCCCAAACGATTGCCGATACGGTCAATCGGCACGTTGACGCATGGACGCTGATCGAAAACGCGCCTCTCCGCCAACGGTCATGCCCAATCGGGGTAACCACCCGCGCGTGCAGTCGATAGGGATGCGACCCTACCAATGGCGGCCGAACCGCCGGTGGGGCAGCGACCGGAGAGGTCGCTGCCCTCACGACCTCGGCAACGCGCCTTACGCCGCGCGAACGCGCAGCGTCAAACCCTTCAGGAAATTACGCAGCAGCTGATCGCCGCAGGCACGGAAATTCTTGTGGTCCGGTTGGCGGAACAGCGCCGACAGCTCCGGCTTCGACACCGGGAAGCCCGCGTTGTTGAAGATCTCATGCATGTCCACGTCCTTCAGCTCGAAGGCAACACGCAGCTTCTTCAACACCAGGTTGTTGGTGATCCGCTTCTCCACCGGGCGCAGCGGCTGGCTTTCATCGCGGCCACGGAAGTGCACGATCAACCCATCCAGGAAGTGGGCCAGGGTGCGGTCGTCGCAGGCCACGAAACCTTCTTCGTCTTCCTTGCGCAGCCAGCCAGCCACATCGGCCTTGTCCACCACGAAGGCCGGGTCGGCCAGGGCACAGGTGTCGGCAATCATGCCGTCGCTGAGGTCGAGCATGTAGCGGATGCTGCGCAGTACATCGTTGTTGATCATGAGACGTCCAATACCGCCGACGCGGCTGCGTGGCTGGCCGCCATTTTACCCCCACCCGGCCCCCGCACCCGCCAGGCCTGTTCCGGCTGTCATCTGGCTGCCATGAAAGTGAAGCACAGTGCGGGCCTCAGGCATCAACAGGCAGTGGAGCAGGCAATGCGCAGGTGGCAGGTTCTGGCGGGTGTGGGCATGGTCTGGCTGGCCGCAACGGCCTCGGCCCAGGCCCCGTATGTGGCGATCGAACAGCGGGTGGACCCGCAGCAGCTGGCCGACGTGGGCCTCACCCCCGCGCAGCTGCAGACCCTGAACCGCCTGCTCCGCGAGGCCGACGCCCGTGCCCCGGCGCCGGCCCCCGTTGCCGCCGCGCCGGTCGCCCAGGCGCCGCTGCAGGGGGCACCGAACCCGGCGCCGATGTTCCCCGGCCTGGATGACGGCCCCATCAAGGCCAGTGTCGTTGGCGACATCAGCGGCTGGCAGCCGGGCATGGTCTTCACCCTCGACAACGGCCAGCAGTGGCAGGTGCTCAAGGGCGAAATGAAGCTCAAGGCCGCGCGCAGCAACCCGCCCATCGTGGTGGTGCCGGGCATCGCCGGGCGCTGGTTCCTGCAGGTGGACGAGGACCTGCCCAAGGCCCGCGTGTTCCGCATCCGCTGAAGCCGCCAACCGGCGGCAACACGCGCCGGCGGACGGTGCGAAAATAGTCGGGATTCCCACGGAGTACCCCGATGACCCGTACCGCTCTGATTACCGGCGCCACCTCCGGCTTTGGCGCTGCCGCCGTCCATCGTTTCGCCCAGGCCGGCTGGCGGGTGATCGCCACGGGCCGCCGCGCCGAGCGGCTGCAGCCGCTGGTAGACCAGTACGGCCCCGAGCGCGTGCATGCGGCGGTGTTCGACGTGCGCGACAGCGCCGCCATGGAAGCGGCGCTGGCCGCACTGCCGGCCGGGTTCGTCGACATCGACCTGCTGGTCAACAACGCCGGCCTGGCCCAGGGCACCGCCCCGGCGCAGAGCGCCTCGCTGGACGACTGGCGCACCATGATCGACACCAACGTCACCGCGCTGGTCACGCTCACCCACCGCCTGCTGCCGCAACTGGTGGCACGCAAGGGCGCCATCATCAACATCAGCTCGGTGGCCGGCGTGTACCCGTACCCGGGCGGCAACGCCTACGGCGGCACCAAGGCCTTCGTCAGCCAGTTCTCGCTGGGCCTGCGCTCGGACCTGCACGGCACCGGCGTGCGTGTGACCACCATTGAGCCGGGCATGGCCGAGACCGAATTCACCCTGGTCCGCACCCATGGCAACCAGGCGGCCTCGGACACGCTGTACACCGGCGCCAACCCGATGACCGCCGACGACATCGCCGAGCAGATCTTCTGGGTGGCCAACCTGCCGGCGCACCTGAACATCAACCGCCTGGAGCTGATGCCGGTGAGCCAGTCGTTCGCGGGCTTCCAGGTCGCCCGCGACTGATCACGCCGCCGACCACACCGCCAATTCGTATCCATCGGGGTCGCGGAAATGGAATCGGCGCCCGCCCGGGAAATCGAAGGCCGGCGTGGAGATCTCCGCGCCGGCGCGTTCAACGCGCGCCTGCGTGGCCACCAGATCATCGGCGTACAGAATCACCAGCGGCCCACCGCTTCGCACCGGCCCATCGGTGGTGAAGCCACCGCGCAGCCGCCCGTCGTTGAACTCGGTGTAGCCGGGGCCGTAGTCCGTGAAGGTCCAGCCGAACACCTCGCCGTAGAAGGTCTTGCTGCGGGCGATGTCGGCAACGTTGAATTCGATGTTGTCGATGCGGTGGTTGTTGCCGTCTGAACTGCCCATAGGTGCTCCGTGCTGGAGGATTGGGGGACTAACGTAAAACAAAAAGCCCCGCGATGCGGGGCTTTTTGTTTGGTGGTTCGTGGCAGCCGACTAACAGTCGGCTCTACCCAGTCGGTGCTACTGCGCCTTGATCGCCATCGCCTGCAATCCGGTGCCGTCCAGCTTCTGCTTGGCTTCGGCCAGCTCGCCGGCGCTGCCATACGGCCCCATGCGCACGCGGTACACGGTCTTGCCGTTGATCTGCGCCGACTCCACCCGCGCCGCCAGACCGATCATGGCCAGCTTGGCCTTGGTCGCTTCGGCATCGCCCGACGCGCCAAACGCGCCGGCCTGCAGGATGTAACGCACGTTGCTGGCCGCCGGCTCAGCCGCCGCCGTGGCCGTTGCCGGGGTCGCAGCCGCAGCAGCGGGCTCCGGCTTCGGGGTCGCGGCAGCACTCGGCGTGGTCGCCACGGCGGCCGGCTTCGGCGCAGGGCGCTCGCTGACCGGCGCCGGCAGCGGTGCCGCCGTGCTGACCTGTGCGGTCGAAGCC
>NZ_JBOHXV010000067.1:0-27539 GCF_050737075.1 Stenotrophomonas sp. | reverse complement strand
CCCCTTCTCTATTCCATCACCGTTTGGCTCAGCGCCAGATCTTGATCTGGTCGTTGTCCACGCGCTGCATCGGCTGGCCCGGCTTGCAGCTGAAGGTGGCACCGAAGGCCGGCAGGTTGGACAGCGGGCCGTTGCTGCGCCACTTGCCCGGGGCCAGCGTGTCCGACGTCAGGCGCTGGGCGGCTTCGTTCGGCGACAGCTGCTGCGGCCACAGGTTGGCCCAAGCGCGGAAGAAGCCCTGCTGTGCGGCCGGCTTGGCGGCAGGTTCGGCCGAGGTGTAGGCAGCCCAGGCCAGCTCCACACCGGCCAGGTCGGCCAGGTTCTCTTCGCGGGTGAGTTCGCCGTTGACCTTGGCACCCTTCACGCCCGGGAACTCGTACGCGCTGAACTGCGCCGCGACACGGTTGCCCAGCAGGTTCCATGCGGTCTTGTCGGCCGGCGTCCACCAGCTGCGCAGCGTGCCGTTGGCATCCACCAGCGCGCCCTTGGCGTCGATCGCGCGGTTCAGCTCATGCGCGACCAGCGCGCCGTAGCTGCCGTACTTGTCGGCGGTGTCGGCCTTGGCGTTGAACACCGGGCCCTGCAGCACGGCGGCGGTGACGATCAGGCGGTTCTGCGCGATGTCGTAGGCCAGTGCCGGCTGCTGCGGCAGCACGTCCCAGCGACGGTCGGCGTTGCCCTTGCCAATGCGCTTCATTTCCTCGCGGTGGCGCCAGGTCGAGGCGATCAGCATGTTGCCGCCGAAGCTGCCGCGGCCCATCGGCTGCACGCTGTAGTCCAGATCGCGCAACGGGGTGCCGATTTCGATCTTCAGCGCGGCCAGCTTGGCCTGCGCCTCGGTCTTCGCTTCCGGGCTCAGCCAGGTGCTGCGCTTGACCGCGTCGATCTGCGTTTCGCGGATCTTGTCGACGATCACCGCCGCCTGGCGACGGTCCTCGGCCGACAGGTAGCGCGAGGCGTACTCGCGGCCCACCATCGGGCCGGCCGCCACGTTCATGGCATCGAGCACCTGCTCCCAGCGCGCCGGGGCCAGGGTCTCGCCACGGATCACGCGGCCGCGGAATTCAAACTCCGCATCGCGGTAGGCCTTGGACAGGTACGGGGCCATTGCATCGCCCACGCGCCAGCGCAGGTAGGCCTTCCACTGGTCCGGCTTGATCCGGGTGACCATGCCGTCGAGCTGCTTGAACAGTTCCGGGTCGGACAGCGAGACCAGGTCGTCGTTGACGCCCTGCGCCTTCAGGAACGCATCCAGCTGCAGGTTGCGGAAGCGGCTGTTGAGCTCCTTGGTGGAGATCGGCGCGTAGTTGTTGAACGGGTTGTTGATGCCGGCCAGCGACTGCGCGTTGCGTGCCAGCTCCGTTTCCAGCGCGATCACGGCCTGCGACTCGGCATCCAGGTTGGCCGCCGGAGTACCGGTCAGGGCCAGGATCTGCTTGACGTAGGCGCGGTAGCGGGCCATCAGGGCCACGGTATCGGCGTCGGTGCGGGTGTAGAAGGCCGGGTCCGGCAGACCCATGCCGCCCTGCATGAAGTAGCCGATGTGACGGTCCAGCGCCTTGAGGTCCACGTCCGGCGCGAAGTTGAATGCGACCGGGATGCCGACCTGGTGCAGCGCGGCGATCGACGCCGGCACGTCCTTGGCCTTCTTGATGGCATTGATGCGGGTCAGCAGCGGGGCGATCGGAGTGGAGCCGTCCGCTTCCACGGCCGCCTCGTCCAGGCCGCTGGCCCAGAAGTCGCCCAGCAGCTTCTGCACGTTGCCTTGCGGCGCCTTCATCGCGCCATCGAGCAGCTCGCGCTGCTGCAGGCGGGTGCGATCGGCCAGCTGCCCCAGTGCGGTGGTCGCGCCGGTCTGCGGGACCGGGTTGGCCTTCAGCCAGGCGGCGTTGTTGGCTTCGTAGAAGTCGCTGCACTGCGCGCTGGCGGCAGGCGCGCGGCCGGCGGCCTTCTTCTTCGGTGCGGCGGACGCATCGGTGGCGACCAGGGTGGCAAGGCCGAGGCCGAGGGCAATGGCAAGCGGACGAAGGTTGGGCATGTGAAACAAATCCGGAAGGATTGAAGACCGCGGAACTATAGCAAGACCCGATGAAAACGCGGCATGCAAACAAAACGGCCCGGGGTTTCCCCCGGGCCGTTGGTTTTCACGCATCACGCCAGGGCGCGATGGATTACCAGATCACCACCTGCTTGTCGCCGGCGCGCACCATCGGCGAACCCGGCTTGCACTCGAACGCGGCCGCGAAGGTCGGCAGGTTCGACGGGGCGCCCATGGCACGGAACGCGGCCGGGGCGTGCGGGTCGGTCGCCAGGCGGACCTTGGCGTTTTCCGGGGTGTACTTGGTGCGCCACACGGTGGCCCAGTTGAAGAAGAAGCGCTGGTCGCGGCTGAAGCCGTCGACCTTCGGGTCTTCCTTGCCGGCGCTGGCCTTCTGCAGGGCGTCGTAGGCGGTGGCCAGGCCGCCCAGGTCGGCGATGTTCTCGCCCAGGGTCAGCTTGCCGTTGACCGCCTGGTCGCCGACCTTGTAGCCGTCGAACTGGTTCACCAGCTTGCCGGTCAGGCCACTGAAGTTCTTCTTGTCGCCCGGGGTCCACCAGTCTTCCATGTTGCCGGTCGGCCCGAAGCGTGCGCCCTGGTCGTCGTAACCATGGGTCATTTCATGGCCGATCACCGCACCGATGCCGCCGTAGTTCAGCGCGTCGTCGGCCTTCGGGTCGAAGAACGGCGGCTGCAGGATGGCGGCCGGGAACACGATCTCGTTCTGCAGCGGGTTGTAGTAGGCGTTGACCGTCTGCGGGGTCATGCCCCACTCGGTCTTGTCCACCGGCTTGCCGATCTTGCCGAGCGCGAACTTGTAGTTGAACTCGTTGGCGGCACGCACGTTGTCGAAGTAGCTGTCACGGCCGGTGGTCAGGCCGCTCCAGTCGCGCCACTTGTCCGGGTAACCGATCTTCGGGGTGAAGGTTTCCCACTTGGCGATGGCCTTGGCCTTGGTCTCGTCGCTCATCCAGGTCAGGCCCTGGATGCGCTCCTTGAGCGAGGCGGCCAGGTTCTTCACCAGTTCTTCCATCTTGGCCTTGGACTCAGGCGAGAAGGCCACCTTGACGTACAGCTGGCCGAACGCTTCGCCGGCATCGTTCTCGATGGTGCCCAGCACGCGCTTCCAACGCGGCTTCATTTCCTTCTGACCGTTGAGGGTCTTGCCGTAGAACGCGTAGTTCTCCTGCACGAAGGCGTCGGCCAGGTACGGCGAAGCCGAATCCACGGTGTGGAAACGCAGGTACGAACGCCACACCGACGGATCGGTGTCGGCCAGTGCCTTGCTCACTTCCTGGTGGAAGCCGGGAATGGCCAGCGAGAACTTCTCCGGCGCGGCGATGCCCTGCGCTTCGAAGAACTTGCTCCAGCTGAAGTTCGGGGTCAGCTTGTCGGCGTCCGCCACGGTGACCGGGTTGTAGTACAGCGAGACATCGCGCGAGAGCTGTTCGCTGGACTTGGAGGCCTTGGCCAGGCGGGTTTCGAACTTGACCACGTCCGCGGCCTGCTTGGCGGCGTCGGCGGCAGCCACGCCGGACAGTTCCAGCACCTTGGCCACGTGGGCCTCGTACGCCTTGAGCTTGTCGGCGTTCTTGGCGTCGGTGTAATAGGTGGTGTCCGGCAGGCCCAGGCCACCCTGGCTGGCGTACGCCATGTTCATGCTGGAGTTCTTGAAGTCCGCTTCCGGACCGAAGCCGAACAGCAGGTTCTCGCCCTTGGCCGCGCTGGTGCGCAGGTAGTTGGCGATGGCGTCCTTGTCCTTCAGGCCGTCGATGGCGGTCAGGTCGGCCTTGATCGGGTCGATGCCCTGCGCGTTGATCTTGGCCTCGTCCATGCCGGTGGCCCAGAAGTCGCCGACGATCTTCTCGATGCCGGTCGGGTTCTTCACCGCCGCGACCTGTTCGGCCAGCTGGTGCTGCACGGCGACCGAACGCTCGTCCAGGATGGTGAAGGCGCCCCAGCTGGTGCGGTCGCCCGGAATTTCATTGGCGGCCAGCCACTTGCTGTTGACATAGTCGCCAAACGCGGTGCAGGCGTCCAGACTCTTGTCCAGGTCGGACGGGTGGAAGGCGTTGTAGGCCGGCAGCTTGGCTTCGTCGAGCTTGAACTCGGTGGCGGCCGGGGCGGCGGCAGTCGGGGTGGCGGTGGAGGCCGCGCTGTCCGTAGCCGGGGTTTCGTTCTTGCCGCAGCCGACCAGCGCAGCCGAAACGGCCAGGGTCAGCAGAACAATCTTGGGAGTGCGAGAGATCACTAGTATGGCCTCCGGGCCGAAGAATCTTTCAGGGTGGGCCCCAACGGGACCGTGGGCCAGACGATACGCCGCTGGCCCGGCCTGCAAGGGTGTCGAAGGTCATGCCCGAAGGCAAGCCGCACCGGCGTTCAGCCCCCATCACGCTGAAGACCGGTTGCGGCAAAGCGGCTCGCCAGCGCAGGACAAGCGCCCCAGTGCCGGTGTATACAACCGGGCATGGGCACTTCAACGACGCGTGCGTGGGATGCGGTCATCATCGGCGGCGGGCACAACGGCCTGGTCTGCGCGGCCTATCTGGCCCGGGCGGGCAAGAGGGTGCTCGTGCTGGAACGCCGTGCGGTAGTCGGTGGCGCAGCGGTCACCGAGGAGTTTCATCCCGGTTTCCGCAATTCGGTGGCCGCCTATACGGTGTCGCTGCTGCAGCCGCGCATCATCCAGGACCTCGACCTGGCCGGGCACGGGCTGCGTGTGGTGCCGCGGCGCATCAACAATTTCCTGCCGCTGGACGGGGACTACCTGCTGGCCGGTGCCGGGCTGACCCGCGCGCAGGTGGCACGGTTCTCCACGCGCGATGCCGAGCGCCTGCCGGTGTTCGAACAGCGCCTGGAAGCCTTTGCCGATGTGTTGCGCGAGCTGGCACTGCAGTCTCCGCCGAACGTGGGCGAGGGCCATTGGCTGACGCAGCTGCCGGCGCTGTGGCAGGCCGGCCGGCTGGGGCGCCGCCTGCACGGCCTGGCGCCGGCGCTGCGCCAGGAACTGCTGGATCTGTTCACCATCTCCGCCACCGAATACCTGGACCGCTGGTTCGAGAGCGACCCGATCAAGGCGCTGTTCGGCTTCGATGGCATCGTGGGCAACTACGCCAGCCCAGACGCGCCCGGTTCGGCTTACGTGCTGCTGCACCACGCCTTCGGCGAGAGCAACGGGGTGAAGGGCGCCTGGGGCCACGCCATCGGCGGCATGGGTGCGATCACCCAGGCGGTGGCGCGCGCGGCGACTGCGGCAGGAGCGGAGATACGCACCGACGCCGGGGTGCGCCGGGTGTTGGTGGAACACGGCCACGCGGTGGGCGTGGAAACGCTGCAGGGCGAGGTGATCCGCGCCCATGCGGTGGTGGCCAACGTCAATCCCAAACTGCTCTATGAGCAAATGCTCGCGCCTGACGAAGTGCCGGCCGCCACGCGCGAACGCATGGCACACTGGCGCTGCGGCTCCGGCACGTTCCGCATGAACGTGGCGCTGTCGGGGCTGCCCTCCTTCACGGTGTTGCCCGGGGCAGGGGACCACCTCACCGCCGGCATCATCATCGCGCCGACGCTGGCCTACATGGAGCGCGCCTACAACGATGCACGCCAGCACGGATGGTCGCGCGAACCGATCGTGGAGCTGCTCATTCCGAGCACGCTGGATGATTCACTGGCGCCTCCGGGGCAACACGTGGCCAGCCTGTTCTGCCAGCACGTGGCGCCCGTGCTTTCCAAGGGGCGCAGCTGGGACGACCACCGCGAGGAAGTAGCCGATGTGATGGTCGCCACCGTTGAACGGCACGCGCCGGGGTTCAGCGCGCTGGTGCTGGGGCGGCAGATACACAGTCCGCTCGATCTGGAGCGCACATTCGGGTTGATTGGCGGCGACATCTTCCACGGCGCGCTGAGCCTCAACCAATTGTTCAGTGCCCGCCCGATGCTGGGCCAGGCCGGCTATCGCGGGGCGTTGCCCGGGCTGTACCTGTGTGGTTCCGGCACCCATCCGGGCGGCGGCGTGACCGGCGCGCCGGGCCACAACGCAGCGCAGGTGATCCTGCGCGGGTAGCACCCCACCGTGGGTGGGGTGACCTTTCCCGGTAGCACCCGACCGTTGGTCGGGTGACCTTGCTTACAGACCGCCGCCGCCGCAACCCTTGCCCAGGTAGTCGTCGATCAGCTTGAGCTGGTCGCCCATGATCTCGCGGGTCCATGCGGGGCCGTGTGCGTAATCGGCGATGGCATGGAACTCGACCGGCTGGCCGGAGTTCTTGGCCTTGGCCACGAACCACTCCGACTGCTCGATCGGCACCGTGCGGTCGCGGTCGCCGTGGTAGACCATCAGCGGGATCTTCATCTCGCCGGCCTTGTCCAGCGGGTTCAGGCCGTCAACGGTCTTGGCCTGCGCCTGGCGGAAGAACGGGTTGGTGTAGAACCGCGACCAGATCTTCTTGATGTCCGACACGCCGGCACCGGCAATGGCGCACTTGTACAGGCCATTGGGGCGCACGGAGGCGGCGAACGCGGAGTAGCCGCCGTAGGAGAAGCCGAACATGGCGATGTGGCCGGGCTGGGCGATCTTCTGTTCGATCATCCACTTGGCGCCGTCATCCTTGTCGTCCTGCATCTTCTGGCCCCACTCGGCGTCGCCGGCCATCCACAGGCGGCGGCTCCAGTCGGCCGAACCGCGGAACTGCGGACGCAGCACGGCCATGCAGCGTGAAGCCATCAACGGTACCCACATGGAGCCGTCGAAGTCCATGCCGTCGCGCGCCCACGGACCGCCATGTGGGTGCACCACCGCCTTCCACGGGCCGGCACCGCACAGCTCGGTGTTCGGCGTGGTCAGGAAGGCCGGAATATCCAGGCCGTCGCGGGCCTTGTAGTAGACCAGCTTGGTGGTGCCCAGCGCGGCCGGGTCGATCTGCGGGTAGGACTTGGCCAGCAGGGTCAGCTTGCCGTCGTTGAACAGATAGTATTCCGGCGCGTTGGCCGGGCCCGACACCGCGACCAGGAACGTCTTCAGGTTGGCGCTGTAGTCGAGCAGGCGGACCGACTTGCCGGTGTCCAGCTGGGTGGTGGCGCGCTGGCCGGTGGCGGGATCCACGAGCGTGACGTCACTTGCCGTGACGCCCAGCGCCTGGCGCAGGCCCTGCTCCAGTGACTTGAAGGCCGGGCTGGTCCACTGGATCTCGTTCTCGCGCGGGCCGCTGTAGCCCACGCCCAGCAGCGCACCGAACGGCACGCCTTCAACGTTCTTGTAGCGGTTCAGCAGGACGTTGCCGGCATTGAAGAATTTGTGCTCGAACAGCACTTCCTTCTGCTTGCGTGCGGCGATGTCGTATTCGTAGATGATGGTCTTGTCACGGCCCACGTTGCTCTGCACGAAGGCGGTGTTGGGGTCATCGGCAAACCCCACCACCTGGGTGATATCGCGGTCCTTCACGTACGAGCGGAAGTGCTCCTCCCAGGTATTGTTGGCCGGGTTGCGGAACTCGGTAGCGATGTAGGCACCCGTACCGTCCACGTCCTGGCGCAGCCGCGCGCGCAGCTCGCTGTTGAGGTCGGTCACATAGCCAGCCACGCGCTCTTCGGTCTTCTGGATGCGCTGGGAGGTGAAGTTGCGCAGGTTGACCTTGTACACGTCGCCGGAGTTGCTGCCCGAGCCGTTCACCACCAGGATGTGGTCCGGATCGTTGGGCAGCGTATCGAGCACCGTGGAATTGGACAGGGCCTGTTCGAGCTCCTCATTACGGCTGGTGGCGCGCGGCGGGGAGATGGGCTCCTTCCACTGCTTTCCTTCCGTGTCGGTGATCAGGAACTTGCTGATGAAGGTCTTGTTGATGCGGTCGGTGCGCAGGTCGTAGGGCTGCCATAGCGTCACGGCCAGCAGGCCATTCTTGATGAAGCTGACGCTCTGGAATTTCATGCGGCCCGCACCGATCACGGTGGGCGCCTTGTCCAGGGCATTGGTGTCCCAGACCACGATGGAGCGCTCTTCGCCGTTGGCACGGAGCCCGGCAATCTGCTTGCCGTCCGGGGAAAGCGACAGGCTGGAAATGGCCGGGAACGCGGCCATCTGTTCGATGGTGGGTGCTACGGGCTTGGCATGCAGCAGGGAAGACGTACTGGCCAGGGCAGCCAGGAGAAGAATCCGTTTCATTGCAAACCTCTGTTCATGGTACGGGCCGACCACCGGTTTACCAGGGCCGGAAACGAAACCGCCGCCCCGAAGGGCGGCGGCTCGCGAAGCGGGATCAGAACGAGTAGGTGACGTTCATGAAGTAGCTGCGACCGAAGTAGTCATAGCCACTGTACAGCGGAGCATTGCCGACGGTGTTGTACACACCCTGGGAAATGGTCGGCGGTTCCTTGTCCGCCAGGTTGCGCACGCCGCCGGTGACCGACCACTTGTCGGCGTCGTACTGCACCGAAAGTGCCTGCACGAAGTAGTTCGGCGTGTACAGCTTGTACTGCGAGGTTGCCGGGTCGAACAGGCCCGGGTTGTTTTCTTCGTAGTAGGCGTAGCTGTCGGTCTTGTCGATCCAGTCCAGACCGTAGCGGACCTGCCAGTTCTTCCACTTGTAGGCCAGATCCAGGGTGCCGGTGTTCTGCGGCGAGCGCAGCATGCCGACCGAATCAACCTTCGGGTCTTCCGGGAACAGCTGGTCGGTCTGCTCGATGTAGTGCGTGATCTGCACGGTCGAACGGAACTCGCCCGGGCCGATGTCACGCACGTAGCGCAGAGTGAAATCGAGGCCGCGCACGTGCTCGGTGGCCACGTTGATGAAGCCGTTGGTCACGGTGAGCGCGTTGGTGTCCGGATTACGCGAGATCAGACGGCAGACGCCGTTGCCGGCAGTGAAATCCGCCGCCGAACTGTTGTAGCAGTTGGTCAGGATCGCAGCGCCACCGGCGTCACGCACGCCGTTTTCCACCTTGATGTCGAAGTAATCGGCAGCGAAGGACAGGTCACCGAAGCTGCCGAAGTCCGGCTGCAGCACGATGCCGGCCGTCTTGGCCTTCGAGGTTTCCGCGGACAGGCCGGTTTCCGCGCCACCCTGGGTGATGACGGTGACGCCGGAGGTCTGGATGAACTCCGGATCGAAGCCCTGCGAGGCGCAGTTGATGTAGCGCATCGAGGTCGGGCTGGCTTCGCCATAGGTATCGCAGGGATCGTTCGCTGCGGACAGGAAGCCGGTGGTGCCACCCAGGAACTGTTCGAACAGCGCCGGGGCGCGATAGGACGTGCCGTAGGAAGCGCGGAACGACAGCCACTTCACCGGGGTCCACAGACCGCCGATCTTGTAGGTCTCATCCGAACCGTAGGACTTGTAGTCGGTGTAACGGCCGGACAGGTTGACGGACAGCTCTTCAGCGGCAGTCACGCCAGACAGCAGGGGCAGTTCCAGCTCGCCGTAGGCTTCAAACACCGAGTCGTTGCCGCGGGTCGGGGCCGACGCCGTCAGGTTGAACAGGTCCTGGTCGATGGAGTACTGCGACGGGGTGTCGTTGATATCGGCCTTGCGGTATTCCAGACCGAACGCACCACCGGCCGAACCGTACGGCATGTCGAACAGCGGACCATTGACGTTGAAGTTGAACGTCGTTTCCTTGTACAGCGTATTGCCGGTGACCGGCACGAACACCCAGTTCTTCCAGTCGGCTGGCAGGTTGCCACCGATGGTGTTGGAGTTCAGCGGCGGCGCGGCAATGCAGCCGTTGGACGCGTCACGGCAGACAAAGCCGCCGCTGCCGTTGGACACCACGTCCAGGCTCTGGGCCAGACGGCTGGTCAGGAAGCTCTGGAAGGTGTAGTCGGCATCGCTGCGCGAATGCATGACGTTGAAGTCATAGTTCCATTCCGATCCCAGGTGACCGCGCAGGCCGGCGTTGAAACGCAGGAAGTCGACGTTCTGCTTGCTCTGGTCATTGCCGAAGCCGATGAACGCGCGCACACCCATGGGCTGACCGTTGGTCAGGTTGGTCGCCGGGCCTGCAACGCTGTCGCGCAGGTTGGCCGGGATCAGCGGGTTGCCCACGGCGTAGTCGAGCGAGAGCTGGCGGTAGCCGGTCTGGGTCGACTTGCGCTTGTTGCCCAGGAACTCGTAGTACAGCTCGGCGTCGCCCAGTGCATTGAGGTCGAAACCGCCCTGGAAGTACAGGGTGTGGGTCTTGGCCGGCGAGATCAGCGACTGGTTCAGCATGGCGTCGTCGAACGTATCGCGCGACCAGGTGTTGACGCCTTCGTAGCCGGCCAGGCCGGTGGTGACGGCCGAGTTCGGGCGCCAGCGGTTGAAGCGCGTGCCCGAGGTGCCCGGTGCGGCAACGCCGGTGCGGGTATTGGTGCCGATAGTGTTGATGGTCACGCCGCCGGCATCAATCGTGTAGCACTTGGACTTGCCGGTCAGCGGGTCGATGAAGTCGCCGCTGCCCCAGTAGTCGCCCACGTCGATGTCGCGATACATGTCCGTCGCGCAACGGGTCCAATCACGGTCGCGCAGGCTCAGATCGTTACGGGTGTAGTACTCGTAGGAGCCGGAGAAGTGCGAACGCTCGCCGGTTTGGCCAAACACGATCGAGTAACGACGCTCGTCGCCGCCGCCGCCATCGGTGGCATTGTGCTGCGCTTCGAACGTCAGCCCATCGACCTTGGTCTTGGTGATGATGTTGATCACGCCCGCGACAGCGTCGGAGCCGTAAATGGAGGACGCGCCGTCCTTCAGGATTTCAACGCGATCCACGATGGCGTTGGGCAGCACGTTCAGGTCGGTGGAACCGACGGCGCCACGTGCACCGGCCGGCGACACGCGGCGGCCGTTCATCAGGATCAGGGTACGGGTCGGACCCAGGCCACGCAGACCCAGGGTGTTGGCACCCGGGCCGCCATCGGTCACGTAGCCGCCGTACGCATTGTTGATCTGCGACGAGCCGGCGGTGACGGCGGTGCTCTGCAGGGCAGCCGTGGTCGAGTTGAAGCCGGCGAGCAGGGTTTCCTCGCGGGTTACGACCTGCACCGGCGACACCGAGTTGAAGGTGTCCTTGGCAATGCGCGAACCGGTAACGGTCACGGTGTCGAAGGTGGTCGTGGACTTCGCCTTCTCCGCCTCTTCAGGCGTCTGGGTCGAACTGCTGTCCTGTGCGAATACCGGTGCCGAGGCCGCGAACACCATCGCGGTGGCCAGTGCGAAGCTCAGCGGATTCCGGCTGAGCGACTTGCGAATCATCATGTGTGGATCCCCTTGGAACGAACGTTTCGTCAAAACACCGGTGACATGGACCAGCAGGCGTCTCCGTGTGCCCTCGGATCAGGTCTTGGCAGTCACTGCCCCCCACCTGTTCACCAGCCTCACGAGCTGATGACCTGAGGTTAACATGGCCTTAACGCGGCCTGTCAACTGTTCATTAAGAAGTCATAAAGACAAGGTAGGCAAAGCGAAGCTTTCGTTCTCATTTGTGATGCAACTTGTTGAATTAGAAGCGTATAAAACTGGTTGCAAAAGCAACGTTTCTTGCGGCGGACGTGGCGGTTCTGTGCCGCAGTTCTCGTTTAGGGTGCATGCGGCATTCAGATTCGGAGCGCTATTGGCTCCTGCGGACAGTGGTTGGACACGACAAGACATCGGGGTGGCCTTGATTGCTGCAGGGCACTGGCGGAGACCAACTGCGCAGAGGCGGGAAAGAGGGGGCTGTATAGTGTCGGGTCCCCCGTTTGGCATGCCCGGAGTCCCCGCAGTGAGCACCAGTCCGTCCCGTCGTCCCCAGGCCAGCAAGGTGCAGAAGGGGCTCACCCCGCACCCGCGGATTCGCAACGTGATCGCGGTGGGGTCGGGCAAGGGCGGGGTAGGCAAGTCCACCACGGCCGTGAACCTTGCCGTCGCGCTGGCCAAGCTGGGCGCGCGCGTGGGGCTGCTGGATGCCGACATCTACGGCCCCAGCGTGCCGATGATGCTGGGCCTGAGTGGTCGCCCGGAAAGCCCGGACAACAAATCCATCGAGCCGCTGCGCGCCTTCGGCGTGGAGACCATGTCGATCGGCTACCTGATCGAAGACGAGACGCCGATGATCTGGCGCGGCCCGATGGCGACCTCGGCCATGACCCAGTTCTTCAACGACACGCTCTGGGATGACCTCGACTACCTGCTGATCGACCTGCCGCCGGGTACCGGTGACATCCAGCTCACCCTGACCCAGAAGATTCCGCTGGCCGGTGCGGTGATCGTCACCACGCCGCAGGACATCGCCACGCTGGATGCGAAGAAGGCGCTGAAGATGTTCGAGAAGGTCGAGGTGCCGGTGCTGGGCATTGTCGAAAACATGGCCGTGCACACCTGCAGCAACTGCGGCCACATCGAGCACCTGTTTGGCGAGGGCGGCGGCGAGCGCATGGCCGCGCAGTACGGCGTGCCGCTGCTGGGTTCGCTGCCGCTGGACATCGGCATCCGCGAGCAGGGCGATGTGGGCACCCCCATTACTGCCGCCGCGCCCGATTCGCCCGCCGCACAGGCTTACCTGCGCGCCGCCGAGCGGCTGGTCGAGGAAGTGGGCAAGCGGCCGCGCGCCAGCATCCCGATTCTCTCCTCGCTGCTCTGATCGCTTTAGAATCGCCCCATCCCGCACCCAGGACCCCCCATGAGCATCAAGAGTGACCGCTGGATCCGCCGCATGTCCGAACAGCACGCCATGATCGAGCCGTTCGAAGCCGGCCAGGTCAAGCAGGCCAACGGCCAGCGCATCGTCAGCTACGGCACCTCCAGCTACGGCTATGACGTGCGTTGCTCGCGCGAGTTCAAGGTGTTCACCAACATCAACTCCACCATCGTCGACCCCAAGCACTTCGATCCGGGCAGCTTCGTGGACATCGTCGGCGACGAATGCATCATCCCGCCCAACAGCTTCGCGCTGGCGCGCACCGTGGAGTACTTCCGCATCCCGCGCGACACGCTGGTGGTGTGCTTGGGCAAGAGCACCTACGCGCGCTGCGGCATCATCGTCAACGTGACCCCGCTGGAGCCGGAGTGGGAAGGCCACGTCACCCTGGAATTCAGCAACACCACGCCGTTGCCGGCGCGCATCTACGCCAACGAAGGCGTGGCCCAGATGCTGTTCTTCCAGGCTGACAGCGACGACGTCTGCGAGACCTCGTACAAGGACCGCGGCGGCAAGTACCAGGGCCAGACCGGCGTGACCCTGCCGCGCACCTGAGCAAAAAAAAGCGCGGAGCAATCCGCGCTTTTTTCGTTATTTCCCCCGCCCGAACAACAACCCGATCCCCACCGCCACCAGGATCACCGGCCACCAGGTAAGGATCAGGCGACCCAGGTTCATGTTGGTCCAGCCAAGGTTGCTGGCGAGCAGGAACAGGCCAACAACGATCAGGACGATGGCGGCGACGAGATTGGAACGCATCAGGGGCAGGGTCCGCTTAGGGCTGGGGCCAATATCGTAGCCGTTCCTTCCGCAGCGCGACACGCTTCCTGGCCATCCGCTGCTGCCGCCAACGCGCATCGCACCCCCGGTGCTCTGTTTCGCGCCAGCACGTGCCGGCGTTCCTGCGGCCGCCGAGCCCACTCCAGTCACGCATTTTCTCGTTGCGGCATTGGCCTGGCCTGCTGCAGCAGCATTTGCCGATATTGCTTATCGAAGGCTGTTTGCCGCGCGTATTGTCCGCTCTGTGATTCATTCGCGGGGCCTTGCCAACCCGGAATTCATAACCCGTCTTTGACTGGGTGTCGGTCGACTGCGTCGGTCGTCCGTGGGTTCTCCTTGCCTGGATTCGCGATCCGGTGTTGGCGCCGCCTGGCCTTCAGGCCTGCCCCGGTTGCCGCATTCCTGATCCCTCAACCGAAGTTGGGAGCGCACCGCCATGATCGACACCAATCTGATGAACCACCTGACCACCGATCACATCCAGGTGGATCCGCGTAGCGGACAGGCGTCGGCCCGTATCGCCATTGCCCAATTGGTCGCCAACAACCGGGTCGGACCGATCTTCGATGTGGCTTTCGTCTATCGAGGCAAGGAGGACGACTGGCAGCTTGCAACGACGCGTATTCGCAAATTGCCCAATGAAGAAGATGACAAGCTGGTGTTTGAAGTCAGCTTGGCCAGCGGCGCGACGTTCATGATGTCCGGTACGCGTCTGACGTGCCCGACGTTTGTCATCAACATCGACCCATTGGGGGCGGTCATCTACCACCGCGATGGAACGGTGGAGACCCTTATTGAAGTCGGGCCGGAACCCTGTAGCGATAAAGAAATCTCGGACTTCAAGTTCATACCCGATAAGCACAAAGCAGCCGGCGACGAATATGTAAAGCTGGGCATCCAGCCGCGTGCCTCCCTGAACTATGTTCTTAAATCGATCACCACCCCGCTGGGACATCAACTGACGTTTGAATGGAGAATCTGGCACGAGGATCGCCGGATTACGCTCGCGAGACCCCGGCTGAGTCATTACCGTCTTCATGCGATCAAGGATGAGAAGCGCACGTTATTGGCGTTTGATGAAAAGACTCCCAATCGACCTGGGCACTTCAAGCTCTTCCCCGCGTTGCTGGTAGTGAGTTGAAATACGATCTCTTGTACGCAGACGTTGCAGATCCCAATGAGAACCATACGGCGTTCTATCAGTATGGCGACGGCAAGCGAACCAAGACGACACTCGCGCCGCTAGATTTTTCTCACCGATTGACCAGCATTTCCGTCGGTGGCGATGGAAGACGGAGCTACAAGCGGGAAATCGCCTACGAGCAAGGGTCGCTGAAGTCCATCAATTCATACGTGTCAGGCGCTGCCACCACGGGTGAAGTGCTAGTCCGTGCTGAAGGGAAAGTGGCTTCCTGTGAGAGGACCAACGTTGAGGGGATGAAAAACCTGACCACGCGATACTCGTATGGCCGAACAGAGGGAAGCAGCGAATTTACAGCCGAAACCGATGATGCCGCCAACACCAAGGTCGTCAAGTTCTTCAACGCTGCGGGGCGGCAGACGAAGGAGGAGACCACCACGTATGGCGCAACCCGGGTCGTGGAGCAGAATATCGCAATCGATCCTGAGACAAAGCGGACGGACGGTGCCAGCCTGGATTATCCGAAGGATCACCCTGAATTGGGGGTTGTCGTCAAGTGGAAAATGGACGGTGACGGGAACCTGCTGAGGCTGGAGAAGGACAACCTGGTAACCGAATACACCTACTGCACGACCCTGCACCACATCAAGAAAAGCCTGGAAGAATTGAAGGACAGCAACAATGACTTCTGGAGCTACTTGTTCTATCCGGTGGACGAATTGCTGTGGGTAGCGGGCGCCGGCAGCGGGTTGACGTGGGCGAAAGAGGAAAAGCGCGCACATACGAAGGAGTCGGCGGGCTTCAGCCCTGGAAAGGAGCTTTACAACCTGCCCCTGGCACTTTCCTACCCGGGGGAGCGTTATGGCTTTGACCATTTTGTCGAGTCGGAGGTGATTTGCAGGAGGGATGGGGAAGTCGTGTCATTCCTCCAGGCGAAGTTCTATTCCTATAAAGGGCTGAAGCCGAAACGGGCAGTAGGCGTTGAGAATCTCACGAAAGGCGATGTCCCCGTCATTGAAAAAGTGCTGACGGTGATTGATCCTGATCTCGTATCGGTGAGTACGTTCGACCAACGCTATGCAGCGCTTATTGCTGGTGGGGACGATGTTGTCAAATGGATGGACGGTCTGCCCAAAGATGGACGATTGAATGTCGACTTTCGTTCGGAATTGGGAACCCTTGGCGAGAAGCCGCGCGACCCCCGTGAATGGATCATGTGGCACATCCTGAACGACCTGGAGGAAAAGCTTTTTCAGAAATTGTTCATCGGTCTTGTTGAGTCTAGCGAGGTGCGCAAGGACAATCTTCAGCGTCTGGTTCCGATCATATCGAAGAAGGTCGTAGAGGAATTGGCGACACTGAAGCTTCAAGCCCTCACAGGCTCGCGCCGCTGGAAGCTGGCCAGTCACAACGGCCCAATGACGGTGGAGACCATTGATTACAGCACTGATCCGGCAGACTATGGTTTGCCTTCGCGCATCCAGGTGCATTTGATTGACAAGGCGGGTGCCAAGGTCACGAACTCGAACGTTGATACGGTCATCAAGCGTGAGTACCTGAATGATCAATTTGTATTGAGTACCGATGTCACGTCTGAGGACGGCAGTAAAGCAAGCACCAAGATCAGGTGCTCATCGTTGACGGGGCATGTTCTCGATGATGGCAAGGCTTCAAAGACGGCCGCCCCCAAGCCCGCCGCCCCCAAGCCCGCCGAGACTGCAGCCCCCGCCCGAGAGAACTCACGTCGAACCGTCTTCGACGACCTGGGGCGGCAAATCGAGGTGCAGATGGACAGAGGCGGAAAGACTCTCGTCCTGTCAAAGATTGAATATGACGAGTACGGTCGTGTGGCGGAGCATGCTGCACTCGATTATCTGGCGAACGGAGACAAGTTGACGGAGCGCGTCGTCACGTCGTCATACGATGATAGAGGCAATCGCACCCTCGTTCGAACATTGCGCGACGGCGCTGGCGAGTCAATCGAAACCTTGACGGACGTGTACTCCACGCCGGCTGATGGGCTGACCACGCTGACGCGAGGAGAGGCTGTATTCAACCGCCAGTACGATGCCGCGAACAACACGGTGACCGAGTGGGAAGAGAAGGCGTTCCCCTACCTCAAGACAGTGACTACCTCCAGCGTCGAAGGATGGCTGAAGAAGGTCGAGTACTTCAGTGTGACGGCGAAAGACAAAGAGACGTCGCTGGCGCACCGGACGCTTGAGCATGATGCGACGGGACGCTGCACGAAGGTCTCGCAGACCGATAGCCAGGACAGGACTTGGCAGTACGACGTGTTCGGACGGGTGACCCAACTGGTGTCAGGCGACGCGACCGTCAAGAACGCCTACCCTGACCATACCGCCGCTGCTGTTGCCACCAAGGCCAGCTTGTCTGATGGAACCGCGACGATTGAGTTGGGAACACAGAAGTGCGACGGATTCGGCAGGGTGTCGGCCTTACAGCCCAAGGGGCTTGCGGAAACCAAATTCGCTTATACCGACGGCGGCATGAATTGGGGGCGCGACAGTGGTGTTGGTGATCCTGAAGGCCTATTCCACAGCGTTTCCGGGAACAGCGCGCAGCTCCTCGAGGGAGATGTGAAGCCAGAAGTGAAGCCAGAGATGACGCCAGAAAAAAGGCCGCACTTGCACTCTATTTCCCTCAAAGTACCCATCGACATCGGACCGTTCGATCCCACGAATAGTGCGCTTGTTCATGTCGACGATGCTTTCAAACAGGGATTGCCGGAACTGGATTTAAAGCTGGTAATCCAGGGTGTGGTCTCTGAGTCCAGTCACGATCCGGAGCCACCGCCCGAAATACTGCCTATCAAAATTGCATCTCCGTTCGATCAGGGCGTCGAAACGGCACGAGGTAGTGAGTTCTCCAGTACGCTGGACCTCGCCAGCCTTACCTACAGCGAAACGTACGAGGGACTTACTTCTGAGTCGACGTATAGTCTGCAAGGTAGCCTTGTTCAGTTCAAGGACATCGCGGGAAATACGACCCAATCGACCTATGACCTGCACGGAAGGATCAGCAAACTCAGTACGACGGGCAAGGCAGAAACGCTTTTCGAGTACGACAGCGAAGGCAAGCTGTTGAAAGAAACGGTCAAGGATCTGTCCACCGAGAAAGAAATGGTGATCACCTTTGACTACGACGTTATGGGTCGCGAGATCAAACGCACGTTTACCTGTGATGGCTTTGATGCATTGTCTATTGATCGCACGTTGTTGAGCGACGGTCGATTGAAAAAGAGCGTTCTGATGGTCAAGGGGACGGAGTATCGGAGCGACAACTACGAGTATCAGAACGATGGTCGGCTGGCTGCATGGTCTTGTACGGGAAAACACCCGCCAACGAACTACATGCGGAAAGCGTATACCTCTCAGAAGTTCAACTATGACACTCTGGGAAATCTACTTAAACCGGAGGGCGTTTCCCCGGAAGGTCCTCTCGTTTCGACCTATACTTTTTCCGGTGAAGTTCCGGGGCAGATATCGACGGAAGACGGCCGCCCGGTCGTCAATGATCAGCGAGGTCGGGTCATAAAGTGTGGGTTGGACACGATCAGCTACCATCCTAACGGTCAGGTGAAGCGCTTTGATCGTGTAGGTTCTGGTCAGCATTACGCGTTTAACTATGACAGTCTCGGTTGTATTCGCAGCCTCGTTTCCGACCTGGATACTCATACGTATCACTACCGGGGAAACAAGGTTTATGCCACGCGGCTGGTGATCGCGCCCTGTCCCACCTCTACTCTGAAGTGGTGCGACCGGACCATCATCCTGCTTAACGAGAGCTCAAGTTGCCTGCTGCAGCAGGTTGGCACCAAAGAGAAGCTTGATAGTGAGGTCGAGACCACCACCAGCTTTGAGTTGCGTGATGCAGCCGGCTCTATTTTTGCCAGTTATGACCTTTCTGCCGCAAAAGTTAAGTACTTCAGCTACACGCCATTCGGCTGTCGCTGGCCTTCGGGCAACTCAGGGGTTACGTGGTTGGGCTTCAAGGGTGAGCCAATGAGTCCGATGGGGCTGTATCACCTGGGCAATGGCTACCGCCTGTATGACCCCGAGAATTGCCGTTTTCACTCACCGGATTCCTGGAGTCCCTTCGGATGGGGCGGTGCCAGCCGCTACACCTATTGCAGCAACGATCCGGTCAATTACAGCGATCCCCGCGGGCACCGGATCGAAGTGTGGAGCGAACGGCGCCGTTTGGAAGACCCGCTCCTGAATGACCCGATGAACATTGTAGGGGTGGTCGCCGGTGTTATCAGCGTGGCACTGGCGCCTTTCTCCTGCGGTGGGAGTATTGGATTGCGGATAGCGGCGGGTTTGATGGCTGCTGGGCTCGGAGGAGTGTCGACCGTGTCGATGGTGATCCAGAAAAAGCACCCCGAACTCTCCGCGCTACTGGACGGTCTGACGCTTGTCTCCGGGCGCGGTATCGGTAGCGCCTTCGCACGCGCCGGGCGCAACTCGCGCTTGGCGCGCACTGCGCTGGCAGGAAGACCCGCACCTGCGACCACGCGCACGCTGAGTGCGGCAGGCCATATGGGCGATGCTGTTGACGCTCTTGGTGCAGGCATGTTGGCCAAAAGTCTCTACGACTTACTGAGCAGTGACGGCTCTACGGACAGCGGGAATACTCCCGTCGTCAGCGCTTTGTCCTATTTTGCGGTGAATCCCGCACCAGGCATTTACGCGCCAGCATTGTTCCAGGATATCCCTGCGATCCCGGTCGATCAGTTCCTCGCCAGCTGCACGCCGTTGCAGAGCGCCATTGCCCGGGGTTGGGAAACCCAGGAAAAGATCGATGTTGCGGCTGTCCTCAAGGCCTACATGCTTTCTGCCGGCACGTTGACCATGGAAAACCGCGGGCCCTCGGCGGCAGGAAACAAAATGCTCAATGACTTGGCGATGTACGGCCTGCACTACACCGACCCGGATGGCATGTTCTGCCGGGGCAACTCACCAGATTGCCTGGCGGAGGTTTCAACCCGTTACAAGCCCTTCGCCTGAGAGCCCGGGGGCGAAGGTTGAGTCGGGCGGCAGTTGCTGCCGCCCGCCTTGACGGTCTCAAAGAGACGGCCAATCAGGTCTTGGGCGAGTATCCCAGCCGTTCCTTCCACATTGCCACACGCTCCTGCAGCACCGCGGCATCGAAGGGCCGGGGCTGGCCATTGCCCCACACCGGCGCCGGCCACGCCGGGTCGCCGACATGCCGGCCGACCACGTGGAAGTGCAGCTGCGGCACGATGTTGCCCAGCGTGGCGAAGTTGATCTTCTCGACCCCGTCGGTGCCCTTGAGCGCCTTGCAGCACCGGTTCAATTCCGATCGCAGCTGATCCTGCTGGTTGCCGTCCAGGTCCAGCCATTCGGTGATGCCCGCCACGCGCGGCACCAGCACCAGCCAGGGATAACGTTCGTCGTTCATCAACCGCACTTGCGACAACGGGCCTTGGTCCACCAGCACGCTGTTGGTGGCCAGGCGTGAATCCAGTTCGAAATCGCTCATCCAAGATGCTCCGCAAAGAAGACTAGGGTGCGTTTCAGTGCCAGCTCGGCACTGTCCGGATCATACGCATGTCCGACGCTGCGGTTAAAGGCGTGATCGGCGGGGTAGACGAAGGTGTCCATCTTGGGCAGCTTCTCGCGGTGGGCCTGGATGGCCTCCGGCGGGATGCTCTTGTCGTGGGCACCGAAGTGGAACATGACCGGCGCCTTGGGCGTTTCGTCCAGGAACTGCACGTTGCGGGCGCCGTAATAGCTGACCGACGGCAGGCCCAGGCGCAGCGCGGCGAGCAGGGCGATGCTGCCGCCCCAGCAGTAGCCCACCGTGCCGACCTTGCCGGCCGGGGCCAGTCGCGAGGCGGCGGCGCGGACCACTTCCAGCGCCTTCTCCACCCCCAGTGCGTTCACATGCTCCAGGCCCTGTTTCACCCCGTCCGCGTCGTACGGCAGGTTGTCGGGATCGGCCTCGGTACCGTCGATCAGGTCGAAGAACGAGGGGGCCAACACGGCGTAGCCTTCCGCGGCGTAGCCCTCGGCCACCTCACGGACATGCGCATTCACGCCGAAAATCTCCTGGATGACCACCAGGCCCCCGCGCGGCTTGCCCTGCGGCGTGGCCTGCCAGGCCCGGACCGGACCGTGATGCGTATCAAGCGTGACCCACTCACCCATTGCCAGACTCCTGTTGGTTCAGACGTTCATTATCCGCGCGGCGCAGGTTAGCGGGGTGTCGCGGGCGTGCACGGCGTGGCGGTTGGTGTTGCCGCAGCAGCCGATGCATTCAGGGCTCGGCCCCCAACGCCGGTATACTTGCCGCCGTTTCCGGCCCCAGGTCCCCCCGCCATTCCGGCGTGGGCCCAGGCCCCCAGAGTCCCGCGATTCCATGTCCCAGCTGAACCCCAAAGTCGGCTTCGTCAGCCTTGGCTGCCCGAAGGCCCTTGTCGATTCCGAGCGCATCCTCACCCAGCTGCGGGCCGAGGGCTACGACATCGTTCCTTCCTACGATTCGGCCGACGTGGTGGTGGTCAACACCTGCGGCTTCATCGATTCGGCGGTGACCGAGTCGCTGGACGCGATCGGCGAGGCGATGAACGCCAACGGCAAGGTGATCGTCACCGGCTGCCTGGGCAAGCGCCCGGAGCAGATCCGCGAGGCGTATCCGGACGTGCTGGCCGTGTCCGGCCCGCAGGACTACCAGAGCGTGATGGAGGCCGTGCATGCGGCGCTGCCGCCCAAGCATGACCCGTTCGTGGACCTGGTCCCGGACTACGGCATCAAGCTGACCCCGCGTCACTACGCCTACCTGAAGATTTCCGAAGGCTGCAACCACCATTGCAGCTTCTGCATCATTCCCTCGATGCGCGGCAAGCTGGTCTCGCGCCCGGTCGACGAAGTGCTGCGCGAAGCCGAGCGGCTGGTGCGTGGCGGGGTGAAGGAACTGCTGGTGGTGTCGCAGGACACCTCCGCCTACGGCGTGGACGTCAAGTACGCCGAGCGCATGTGGCGCGACAAGGCCTACCAGACCCGCATGAAGTCGCTGTGCGAAGGGCTGTCCGAGCTGGACGCCTGGACCCGCATGCACTACGTGTACCCGTACCCGCACGTGGATGACGTGGTGCCGCTGATGGCCGAGAACCGCATCCTGCCGTACCTGGACATTCCGTTCCAGCACGCCAGCCCGCGCATCCTGCGGCTGATGAAACGGCCGGGCGCGGTCGACAAGACCCTGGAGCGCGTGCAGCGCTGGCGCCAGCTGTGCCCGGACATCACCGTGCGCTCGACCTTCATCGTCGGCTTCCCGGGCGAGACCGAGGCCGAGTTCGAGGAGCTGCTGTCGTTCCTGGACGCGGCGCAGCTGGACCGCGTGGGCGCGTTCGCGTACTCGCCGGTGACCGGCGCCACGGCCAATGACCTGCCCGACCCGGTGCCTGAAGAAGTGAAGCAGGAGCGTCTGGCCCGTTTCATGGCCCGCCAGGCCGAGATCTCCGCCGCGCGCCTGGAGGCCAAGATCGGCACCGTGCAGCAGTGCCTGGTGGATGCGATTGAAGACGGTATCGCCGTGGCCCGTTCCAAGGCCGATGCGCCTGAGATCGACGGCCTGGTGCATATCCAGAATGCCGACGAGGCCCGTCTGCGCGTCGGCCAGTTCGTGGACGTGGAAATCACCGAAAGCGACGACCATGATCTGTACGGCGACGCGCTGATCGACGAAAGCCCGGCGAAGAAGCTGCTCGACCTCAAGGTGCTGTGAGCGAGGCGGCCGCCACCCCGGCGGCCGGGCGCCGGCGTTTCATCGCGCCGGCGCGCGCGGACGTGGACCCGATGCGTTTCGCGCATCCGGTGTTTGCTGCGTTCGGTGCGTTCGATGACGTGATGGTGTCGGCTGACTGGCCGGGCGTGGCAGCGCTCGATCAGCGGCTTGGCGTGCCGGGCAAGCGGCTGGTAGAGCAGGACGAGGTGTTGCTGGCCGACGGCCTGCATTACGAACGGCGCATCGCGGCCGGGTGCATCGCCACCCGTGCACAGAACTGGCACGACCTGTTCAACGCGCTGGTGTGGGCGCGCTATCCGGCGATCAAGCGGGCGCTCAATGCGCGACAGTGCCGCGACCTGGATGGCGAGGGTTCGGGAGGGCGCACCCGCGCGCAGGCGGCGCTGACGCAGTTCGATGAGACCGGTGTGGTTGTGCGGGTGCGCGATGCGGCGATGCTGCAGGCGTGGAATGGCCACGATTGGAGCGCTCTGTTCCTAAGGTGGAGAGAGGACTGGAGCAGTGGCACCATCGCGGTGGCTGCCGTGTTTGGGCATGCGTTGATGGAGCAGGCGTTGTTGCCGTCCCGATTGTTGGTGGGCAAGTGCCTGGTGGTGCAGGGCGATGATGATGCGCAGGCGGTGGAGCAGGTGGCGCGGGCCATTGTGCGTGGTGACGTGCTCAATGACCCGCTGGAACTGCGGCCGCTGCCGTTGATGGGCATTCCGGGCTGGCATTCCGATCAGGACGAGGCGTTTTACCGGAACGCCGAATATTTCCGGCCCGTCCGCGAGGGCAGGGTGTATCCCGGGCCGCATGGCGCGTCGCGGTAGGTTCGGTTCCCAAACGAACGCCGACAACGGTTCAACGCCCGGTAACGCATTGCGACGAACGGCGTAACCGCCGCCACCGCTTCACCCCGCCTCGTACTCCACGGCCAGAATCGCGAACCCGGTGCGGCCGCTCGGCAGTTCCACCTCGAACTCGTCGTCCACGCGTTTCTTCAACAACGCACGCGCCAGCGGCGAGTCGATGCTGATCCAGCCGGCGCCCGCATCAGTCTCATCCGGGCCCACGATGCGGTAACGGCTGGTATCGCCGCTGTCCACGTTCTCCAGCTCCACCCACGCGCCGAAAAACACCGCGCGCGGATCAGTAGGCACAGTGTCCACCACCCGCAGCGACTCCAGCCGCTTGGTCAGGTAGCGCACGCGCCGGTCGATCTCACCGAGCTGCTTCTTGCGGTAGGTGTACTCGGCGTTCTCCGAGCGGTCGCCCTCGGCCGCAGCCGCGGCCAGTGCCTTGACCACCTCGGGGCGGCGAACGCGCCACAGGTCGTCCAGCTCGTTCTTCAATCGCTGATGGCCCTGTGCGGTAATCAGGGCCGTACTCTTTTCCGCCGGGGGACGCCAACGCGACATTCGATCAGCGCTTGCCGCCGAAGATGCCGCCCAGGATGCCGCGCACGATCTGGTTGCCCAGCTTGGTGCCCACGGTCCGGGTGGTCTGCTTGGCCATGGTTTCGATCATGCCCTGGCGGCGCTTGGTGCCGAAGATCGCATCCTTGATCGACTGGCCGAAGCCGCCTTCCTGCGCCTCGTCCTGCTGGCGCGTGCGCGCTTTGGGCGCATCCGGTTGCTCCACCGCCTTGGCGGCACGCTGGGCCAGCAGTTCGGCGGCCGACTCGCGGTTCACCGCCGTGTCGTAACGGGTGCCGACCGGGCTGCCCGCACGCACCTGCGCGCGTTCGGCCTCGGTGATCGCGCCCATGCGGCAGCGCGGCGGTGCGATCTGGGTCTGCTGCACGGGGGAGGGGATGCCCTTGTCCTGCAGTGTGGAGACCAGCGCCTCGCCGGTGCCCAGCTTGGCCAGCGTGGCAGCGACGTCCAGCTTGGGGTTGGGCACGAAGGTCTCGGCGGCGGTCTTCACCGCCTTCTGGTCGCGCGGGGTGAACGCGCGCAGCGCATGCTGCACCCGGTTGCCGAGCTGGCCCAGGATGTTGGCCGGCACGTCGTCTGGGAACTGCGAGCAGAAGTACACGCCCACGCCCTTGGAGCGGATCAGCCGCACCACCTGCTCGATGCGCTGCACCAGCGCGGCCGGGGCGTCGTTGAACAGCAGGTGCGCCTCGTCGAAGATGAAGACCAGCTTGGGCTTCTCCAGGTCGCCCACTTCCGGCAGCGTCTCGAACAGCTCCGACAGCAGCCACAGCAGGAAGGTGGAGTACAGGCGCGGCTTGAGCACCAGCTGGTCGGCGGCGAGGAGGCCGATCACGCCGCGTCCGTCGTGATTGACCCGCATCAGGTCGGCCAGTTCCAGCGCCGGTTCGCCGAAGAACGATTCGCCACCATCCTGCGACAGGCGCAGCAGCGAGCGCTGGATGGCCGCCACCGACTGCGCGCTGACCAGGCCGTACTCGGTGGAAATGTCCTTGCGCTCTTCGGCGACCAGGCCGAGCAGGGCGCGCAGGTCGTCCAGGTCGAGCAGCAGCAGGCCGCGGTCGTCGGCCAGCTTGAACACGATGTCGAGCACGCCGGCCTGGGTGTCGTTGAGTTCCAGGATGCGGGCCAGCAGGGTCGGGCCCATTTCGCTGACGGTGGTGCGCACCGGGTGGCCCAGTTTGCCGTACAGGTCCCAGAAGATGGTCGGGCTGGCCGCCGGGGCGTAGTCGGGCACGCCAAGGTAGCGCGCGCGCTGCAGCAGCGCCTCGGTGCCGGCGCCGGCAACGGCCAGGCCGGATACGTCACCCTTCACGTCGGCCAGGAACACCGGCACCCCGATCCGCGAGAAGCCTTCGGCCAGGGTCATCAGGGTGACGGTCTTGCCGGTACCGGTCGCGCCGGCCACCAGGCCATGGCGATTGCCGAACCGAGGTTGCAGGGTCACGGCGATATCGTCGGTGATGCCTTTGCCGAGGAGGATCGGATCCATGGTCAACTCGCTCTGTGGACGTGCTATGTGAATGGGCGGGATTCTAAACGTCGGCGGGTGTCGGTCACCTGACCGGGTTGCCCCGATGCGAGTGGCGCGGCTACTCTGCCCCTTCTTTCGCCCACAGTGCCAAAAATGCCCGTTCCTGTCTTGCTTGTCCGTGGTTGGCCGCTGTTGGCGCTTGCCGCCGTGCTTTCCTTCGTGCCCGAGGCCCATGCCCAGCGCGTCTCTGCCCGTGACCGGGTGAAGGTCGAGGCGCTGGAGCAGCGCATGGCCGCGGCCGAGAAGCGCTATGCCAACGCGCTGGTGCTGGTCACCAACGCCGACCCGAAGGGCAAGAACGAGGGCGACGCCGCGCTGGAGGACATGGAAGACGTCATCAGTGCCTGCGTGGCGCAGAAGGGCTGCCAGGTCAGCAACCTGCTGGTCACCTACAAGCGCCTGCTCAAGAACAATGCCGATGCGCGCGATGGCGACGACAGCGACGGGATCGCCAGCGATGGCGGCCTGCTGGAGGCCGACCCGGACCATGTCGGCCCGTTGACCGCCGATGTGCCCGAGGCCGCGCGTGCCGCCGCGCTGCTCAACGACAAGCGCCACGCCTTCGACAACATGGTCGAGTACAACCCCGCGGTGCAGGCCGGCATCCGCCGCTGGCTGACCGACATGCGCCCGGCGTTGATGAATACCTACGAGAACTACCAGACCCTGCGCGCGGTGATGTGGCCGGAATGGGAAAAGCGCGGCCTGCCCGAGGCGCTGCTGTTCGGGATCATGGCCAAGGAATCCAATGGCCGCGTGCACGCCTCCTCGCGCGCGGGCGCCGCCGGGCTGATGCAGTTCATGCCGGCCACTGGCCGCCGCTTTGGCCTGGGCCCGGACGGCACCGGCTTCGACACCCGCTTCGACGCGCGCAGTGCCGCCGAAGCCAGTGCCAGCTACCTCAACGAGCGCATGCGTGAGCTCAACAACAACGTGGAACTGTCGCTGGCCGGCTACAACGGCGGCGAAGGCCGTGCCGGGCGGGTATATCGCCAGAACGTGGGGCAGAGCTTCTGGGTCGACAGCGTCTACAACCAGTTCCCGGCAGAAACCAAGGACTACGTGCCGATGGTGATCGCCGCGGCGTGGATCTACCTGCACCCGCAGCAGTACGGCGTGGACTTCCCCAAGGTCAGCGCGCAGCCGGCCACGATCCGCCTGTCCAAGTCCACCACCATCTACGAGCTCACCATCTGCCTGGGCAGCACCGGCACCCGCGACGGCTACATGCGCGCGCTGCGCAACCTCAACCCGCGCTACGAGGCCGACGGCTGGATTCCGGCCGGGACGATCATCAATGCCACCACCCGCATCGCCGGGCTGTACAACCGCTACTGCGTGAGCGGCCCGCGCGCCGACCTGGCCCGCACGCTGATCACCGCTGACCTCAATGCCGCCATCGTGCGTCCCACCGCAGCCAGCTACACCGGCAATGTGGCGGTCGGCAGCGTGGTGCCGGTGGCGGGCGTGCAGCCGACGGTGCCGGCGACCACCCCGGTCGCGCCGGTGGCCGTGGCCAAGCCCAAGGCCAAGCCGGTGCGCAGCCACAAGGTCGGCAAGGGCGAGACCCTGGGCCGGATCGCCGACAAGTTCGACTGCGACGTGCGTGAGCTGGCCAAGGCCAACGGGCTCAAGGCGCCGGCCTACGCGTTGCGCCAGGGCCAGGCCATCAAACTGCAGGGATGCGGCAAATGACACGCAAACCCGGTAGGCTCGCGCCCATCGCTCCTGCGCCGACCGGCGGCAGGGCACTGGAGGAACGCTGATGGATATCACCGCAATCAACGAGATGTTCGCCAACATCCGTGAAAACACCGATTGGGATCTCAACGGTCCGCTCGTGTGGGGCTACTTCTTCGTCAACACCACCCCGGAGCCGCTGCACGGCCTGGCCACGGTGTTGGAGGGGCAGGGCTACACCGTGGTGGAGGTGTTCGAGCCGGAGCTGGAAGACGGTGAGGCGCCCTACCATGTGCTGCACGTGGAGCGGGTTGAAGTGCACAGCGAGGCCTCGCTGGACGTGCGCAACCATGAGCTGCAGACGCTGGCCGAAGCCAACGGGGTGGAGGATTACGACGGGATGGATGTAGGGCCCGTTGAGTTCGCGCATGACGCGGGCAATGCCTGAAAAAAACGCCCCGCGAAAGCGGGGCGTTTTTTTATTACGTAGAGCCACGCCGCGCCGAGTGA
>NZ_JBOHXV010000066.1:0-27686 GCF_050737075.1 Stenotrophomonas sp. | reverse complement strand
CACTACGTTCTCCGCACCTCGCCGTAGCGCCGGGCTCTGCCCGGCCCTTTCACCGTTCGATACGCCAAACGTCTCAATCCAGACCCGTCAGGTTATGGATCGACCTGTACCCGCTGCCTATCCTGAGCGCTGACTCTTACGCACCGGCCCGCCCCCACGGGCCCAGACGCAATGAACGGCGACACCGCAGCGCTGCCGCAGCGCAGTTCCACCAACCACCGGCCCACGGCTTCGGAGCACATCGAGCAGGGCACGCCCGCCTTCCGCCGCACCGCGGCGGCGCTGTTCCTCGCCGGCTTCTCCACGTTCGGCCTGCTCTACACGGTGCAGCCACTACTCCCCGAGTTCAGCCGCCACTTCGGCGTCTCCGCCGCCAACAGCGCGCTGGCGCTGTCGCTCAGCACCGGCCTGCTGGCGGTGTCGATGCTGGTGGCCGGCCTGATCTCCGACCGGGTCGGCCGCCGCGGCGTCATGATCACCGCCTTGCTGGCCTCCACCGTGCTGTCCGCGGCCAGCGCCATGGTCCACGACTGGACCACCCTGCTGATCCTGCGCGCCCTGCTCGGCATCGCCCTCAGCGGCGTTCCCGCGGTGGCGATGACCTACCTGGTGGAAGAGATGGACAGCCGGGCGCTCGGCCTGGCCATGGGGCTGTACATCGGCGGCAACGCGGTCGGCGGCATGAGCGGGCGGCTGATCGCCGGCATCGTGGCCGACCACTGGGGCTGGCGCTGGGGCATCGGCGTGGTCTCGCTGATCGCCGTGCTCAGCACCGTGCTGCTGTGGGTGCAGTTGCCGCCGTCGCGCCATTTCCAGAGCCGTCGCGGCGGCCTGCGCGAACTGCCTACCCGCTGGCGCCAGCTGTTCGCCGACCCCGGCCTGCCATCGCTGTTCGCCACCGCGTTCGTCCTCATGGGCGTGTTCGTCACCCTCTACAACTACCTCGGCTATCACCTGCTGGCGCCGCCGTACCGGCTCAGCCAGACCGTGGTCGGCCTGATCTTCAGCGTGTACCTGGTCGGCACCTTCAGCTCCGCGTGGATGGGCCAGCAGGCCAACCGGCATGGCCGCGGCCGCGTGCTGGGCATCTGCTACGGGCTCATCGCACTGGGCATCGTGATGCTGGCGCTGCCGTGGCTGGGCTGCATGGCGGTGGGCATCGCGCTGGTGACCTTCGGCTTTTTCGGCGGCCATTCGGTGGCCAGCAGCTGGGTCGGCAGCCGCGCCGGCGTGATGCGTGCCGAAGCGTCGGCGCTGTACCTGTTCGCCTACTACCTGGGATCCAGCCTGGCCGGTGCGGCCGGCGGGGTGTTCTACACCCGCTGGGACTGGTGGGGCGTGTGCGCCTTCACCGCCGTGCTCACCGCCATCGGCGCCACCATCGCCTGGCGGCTGGGCCGCCGCGCGCAACCGCTGCCGGCCGCCCTGGCGGTCAGCCGCTGAAGCCGCCCTGCAGCAGCCGGGTGAAGTGCGTGATCAGCGGCGAGGGCCCGCCGCGCCGGTAGGCCACATGCACTTCCGAACTGGCGGCGCGATCGCTCAGTGGTACGAAGCGCGCGCCCTCCACGTGGATGTGGCTGCACGAGGCGGGCAACACCGTTACGCCGAGCCCGGACGCGGCCAGGCTGATCAGCGTGGACGCTTCGCCCGCCTCCTGGATGATGCGCGGCGTGAAGCCGGCGCTGCGGCACAGCGCGATGAAATGGTCGTGGATGCCGGCGCCGACCTCGCGCAGGAAACCGACGAAGGGCTCGTGCGCGAACTGGCGCAGCGCCACCGGCGCACCCACAGGAAGATCGCGGATCAACGGATGCTGGTCATGCACCACCAGCGCCAGCGGATCGCTGAACAACTTGCGTGACATCAGCGGCGTGGGCAACGCGCGCTTGCGGATCAGCCCCACGTCCAGCTCGTTGGCCACCAGCGCATCGATCTGCTGCAGGGTATTCATCTCGCGCAGCTTCAACTGCACCTGCGGGAACTGCTGGCGGTAGGCGAAGATCGCGCGCGGAATCTGCGTGGACAGCGGCGTGGCACGGGTCAGCCCGATGCGCAGCTCGCCGGTCTCGCCGCGCTGCGCGCGCTGGGTGAGGTCGATGGCCTGGTCCACCCGCGCCAGCGCCTCGGTGGCCTGCGCCTGCAGCACGCGCCCGGCCTCGGTGAGTTCCACCCGGCGGTTGCTGCGCAGGAAAAGGCGCGCGCCCAGCAGCGTTTCCAGTTGCCGGATCTGCTGGCTGAGCGGCGGCTGCGACATGCCCAGGCGCTCGGCGGCGCGGCCGAAGTGCAGCGTATCGGCCACCGCCAGGAAGTAACGCAGGTGGCGCAGTTCAATCGACATGGCAGCGCATCAGCGTTCGGAATGACCGCTTTCATCATAGCTGCGCGGACTGAACAGGTCCGGCTGGATCAGCTCGATGAAGGCACGCGCCTGCGGCGACAGGAAGCGCCCGCGGCGCACGATCACCCCGTAGCTGCGCTCGGGAAACCAGGCGCTCATCGAACGCGTCACCAGCCGGCCACGGTCGGCATCGTTGAGGCACAGCGCCGGCACGATCGAAATGCCCATGCCCATCGCCACGTACTGCTTGATCACCTCCCAGCCACCCACTTCCAGCGCCACCGTGTATGGCACGCGCTGGCGCTGGAACACCTGGTCCACCAGCCGGTAGGTGATCTGGCGCTTGGGCGGCAGCACCAGCGGATAGGCCGAGATCGCCTGCAGGGTCAGCTCCGGCGCGGTGGCCAGCGGGTGGTCGGGCGGGGCGATCAGCACCTGCTCGAAGCGGTAGGCCGGCGCGTAGCTGAGGTCGGCGGGCACGTCGGTCATCGAGCCCACCGCCAGGTCGGCCGCGTCGCTGCGCAGCAGGTCGGTGCCGTCGGCGCTGATCGCGTTGTGCAGGGTCAGGCGTACGTCCGGGTGACGCTGGCGGAAGCGCTCCACGATGCGCGGCAGCAGGTACAGGATGGTGGAGCTGTTGGCGGCGATGTTGAGCTCGCCCGCGTCCAGCCCTTTCACCTTGTCGCGGAAGCTGGCCTCCAGCCCGTCCAGGCTTTCCACCAGCGGCTGGGCCATCTCGAACAGCAGCTGGCCCTCGCGGCTGGGCACCAGCCGGCGCCCGCTGCGCTCGAACAGCACCAGCCCTAGCTCGCGTTCCAGCGCCTGCAACTGCTGGCTGATGGCCGGCTGGCTGACGAACAGCGCCTCAGCAGCCCGTGAGACCGAGCCCAATCGCACCGTCTGGCAGAACGCCCGCAGCGGCTTGAGCCGGTCAGACTTGTAGGAAAAACGGGGACTTGGCGGTCGCGGCGTGGGCATGATGTAACGACTATAAGCCGGACTTATGTAAAGCATTGCGATAACTGTTTTGTCAAATACCACACTCCGGCGCACGGTGGGGTCACCCGCAACGCAGGAGTTGGACATGTCCGCTGTCGCCGCCTTCGCCACCGCCCAGCCCACCCCGGCCGATGCCCCGGCCACCCCGGGCATCGCCCTGACCACCCAGCTCGCCGGCCAGTCGGCCCTGCTGCCGGCGGGGGTACTGGCGCTGCTGGTGTCGCTGCACCGCGCCGTGGAACCGGAGCGCCAGCGCCGCCTGCAGGCCCGCCGCGAGCGCCAGGCGTTCTTCGACGGCGGTGGCCTGCCGGACTTCCGTTCCGACACCGCCGCCATCCGCAGCGACGACTGGCGCGTGGCGCCGATCCCGGACGCGCTGCAGGACCGCCGCGTCGAGATCACCGGCCCGACCGACCCGAAGATGGTCATCAACGCGCTGAACTCGGGCGCCAAGGTGTTCATGGCCGACTTCGAGGATTCCACCGCCCCGGCCTGGCGCAACCTGCTGGCCGGCCAGCAGGCCCTGATCGGCGCCGTGCGCGGCGACCTGACCCATACCGGGCCGTCGGTGGACGGCAAGCCGGGCAAGCAGTACGCCCTGCGCCCGCTGGACGAGCAGGCGGTGCTGATCGTGCGCCCGCGTGGCTGGCACCTGGACGAGAAGCACGTGCGCATCGACGGCCAGCCGCTGGCCGGCGGCCTGTTCGATGCCGCCGTGTTCGCCTTCCACAACGCCCGCACCCTGATGTGCCGCCAGCGTGGTCCGTACTTCTACCTGCCCAAGCTGCAGTCGATGGAAGAGGCCGCGCTGTGGGAGACCGCGCTGTCGCACATCGAGGGCATGCTCGGCCTGCCGCATGGCCAGATCAAGGTCACCGTGCTGATCGAGACGCTGCCGGCGGTGTTCGAAATGGACGAGATCCTGCACGCGCTGCGCGACCGCATCGTCGGCCTGAACTGCGGGCGCTGGGATTACATCTTTTCGTACATCAAGACCTTCCGTAAGCACGCCGACAAGGTGCTGCCCGAACGCGGCCAGGTGACCATGACGCAGCCGTTCCTGAAGGCCTATTCCGAACTGCTGATCCAGACCTGCCACCGCCGTGGCGCGCATGCGATGGGCGGCATGGCCGCGCAGATTCCGATCAACCACGACGCGGCCGCGAACGAGCAGGCGATGGCCCGCGTGCGCGCCGACAAGCTGCGCGAAGTCACCGCCGGCCATGACGGCACCTGGGTGGCGCACCCGGCGCTGATTCCGGTGGCACAGGCCATCTTCGACGAACACATGCCCGGCCCGAACCAGCACGCCGTCCTGCGCCGCGACGTGCAGGCCAACCGCGATGCATTGATCGCCGCGCCCACCGGCACCATCACCCGCGCCGGTTTCGAGGGCAACGTGGAGGTCTGCGTGCGCTACCTGGCCGCCTGGCTGGACGGCAACGGCTGCGTGCCCATCCACCACCTGATGGAAGACGCGGCCACCGCCGAGATCAGCCGCAGCCAGCTGTGGCAGTGGCTGCACGTGCCGGGCCAGCACCTGGACGACGGCACCGCCATCGACCTGGCGCTGCTCGACGCCACCCTGGCCCGGCTGCCGGCCCGCCTGGGCGAGCGCAGCACCCTGCCGGGCGGGGCGCGTATCGACGAAGCCATGGCGCTGCTGGCCGAACTCAGCCGCCGCAATGAACTGACCGATTTCCTGACTTTGCCGGCATACGACCGGATCGATTGACCCGCCTGCCGGGCAGAGCCCGGCGCTACGCATCTGAACACCCGTAGAGCGGGGCTCTGCCCCGCTGCCGACCAACCTGGAGAACCGCCATGAGCAAGCTGCCCACCGCCGAACAGATCCAGCACGAATGGAACACCGACCCGCGTTGGGCCGGCATCCAGCGCAACTACAGCGCCGCCGATGTGGTGCGCCTGCGCGGCACCGTGCACGTGGAGCACTCGCTGGCCCGGCTGGGCGCGGAAAAGCTGTGGAAGTACCTGCATGAAAAGGACTTCGTCAACGCACTCGGCGCGCTGACCGGCAACCAGGCCATGCAGCAGGTCAAGGCCGGGCTCAACGCCATCTACCTGTCCGGCTGGCAGGTCGCCGCCGACGCCAACCTGGCCGGCCAGATGTACCCCGACCAGTCGCTGTACCCGGCCGACTCGGTGCCGGCGGTGGTCAAGCGCATCAACAACACCCTGCTGCGCGCCGACCAGCTGCACCACGCCGAAGGCAAGGACGAGATCGACTTCCTGCAGCCGATCGTGGCCGATGCCGAGGCCGGCTTCGGCGGCGTGCTCAACGCCTTCGAACTGATGAAGGCCATGATCGAGGCCGGCGCCGCCGGCGTGCACTTCGAGGACCAGCTGGCCTCGGTGAAGAAGTGCGGGCACATGGGCGGCAAGGTGCTGGTGCCCACCCGTGAGGCGATCGAGAAGTTGAACGCCGCGCGCCTGGCGGCCGACGTGCTGGGCGTGCCGACCCTGCTGGTGGCCCGCACCGACGCCGAAGCGGCCGACCTGCTGACCAGCGACATCGACGCCAACGACCAGCCCTTCGCCACCGGCGAGCGCACCGTGGAAGGCTTCTACAAGACCCGCAACGGCCTGGACCAGGCCATCAGCCGCGGCCTGGCCTATGCGCCCTACGCCGACCTGATCTGGTGCGAGACCGGCAAGCCGGACCTGGAATTCGCCCGCAAGTTCGCCGAAGCCATCCACGCCAAGTTCCCGGGCAAGCTGCTGGCCTACAACTGCTCGCCCAGCTTCAACTGGAAGAAGAACCTGGACGACGCCACCATCGCCACCTTCCAGAAGGAAATCGCCACGTACGGCTACAAGTTCCAGTTCATCACCCTGGCCGGCTTCCACGCCCTGAACTACTCCATGTTCAACCTGGCCCACGGCTACGCCCGCCGCCAGATGAGCGCCTTCGTCGAGCTGCAGGAGGCCGAGTTCGCCGCCGCCGACCGGGGCTTCACGGCGGTCAAGCACCAGCGCGAGGTGGGCACCGGGTACTTCGACGCGGTCACCCAGGCCATCCAGCAGGGCCAGTCCTCGACCACCGCCCTGACCGGCTCGACCGAAGAAGAACAATTCCGGGCAGCCTGAGGTAGGAACGGCGCGGCGCGCCCCTCGCGGTAGCGCCGGCCGTTGGCCGGCCCTCGAAACCCCCGCCCAAACCACACAAGGCCGCCCCTGTAGGGGCGGCCCTTACTTTTGCAAGCCCCCGCCAGATGCTACGGTCTGCGCCATGGGCACCATGCGGTAGAGGATGGCCGGTTTGGGCCGGTTGCCGCGTTGGGGAAGGTTGGGCCGGAGCGCCGGAGAAATCCGGGCGCCGGGGCATGGAAATGGGATGAGGCGCACACTTTTAAGGAGTGTTATCCTCGTCCGCTCACCGGGGGACGCTGGGAAGCGGGTGTTGTCATGACCGGCAAGTTTGCGACGAACATGTGCGAACCAGAACCAGGCATCGCCGAGACCGCGATGGCTGAGATTGTGCATGCCGTGCTGAGCGCAGGCGAGTTCGCCCTGTTTGCCGAATTCGGGCAGCAACGCCACCTGCGCGCCGGGGAACACCTGTTCCTGCGTAACCAGGGCGGTGACACCATGTATGTCATCGTCAGCGGCAGCATCGAGCTCGACTTCGGCGAGGACCTGGTGGTCAAGTCGCTGGGGCCGCATGAATTCTTCGGCGAACTCGGCCTGCTGATCGGTGACCATCCCCGCAGCGCCGACGCCCAGGCCACCGCAGACACCCTTGTGCTCGAACTCAGCCATGGCGATTTCCAGCGCCTGGTCGACCGCGACCCGGGCATGGTGGCCTACTTCCTGCGCCGCACCATCATGCGGGTGGTCAGCAACGAACAGGTGTTGATCCGCCAGTTGCGCCGCCGCAACCACGACCTCGAAGCGGCGCTGGACAACCTGTACGTCACCACCCATCAGCTCACCCACACCCGGGAGCTGGTCCGCACCGACGAAATGACCGGCCTGCACAACCGCCGCGGCCTGGCGCTGTACCTGCAGGAATGCCGCAGCCACGACGACGGTGCGCCGCAGGGCCTGCTGCTGATCGACTGCGACCACTTCAAGCGGGTCAACGACGAACATGGCCACCAGGCCGGCGACCGCGTGCTGCAGAGCGTGGCCAACATCCTGCGTTCGGTGGCCACCGAACAGGACCGCGCCTGCCGGCTGGGCGGCGACGAATTCTGCCTGCTGCTGCGCGTGGCCGACCCGGACACCCTGCAACATGCGGCCGAATTCATCCTCAGCGCCGTGCACGGCTTGATGGGGCGGGCCACCGGCCAGCCGCACGTCTGCCCGGTCAGCATCGGGGTCAGCCTGCTTGACCCTCACAGTGACTGGAGCGAGTGGTACGCTCGCGCCGACAACGCGCTGTACCAGGCCAAGCGCCTGGGCGGCAACCGGCTGCACTGGTCGCGTGCCGCGACCGCCAAGCCCTGACGGGACTCCCGCATGAACGGCGACATCGGAACGTCGACCCAAGCCCCCCAGCTGCGCGCGCTGCTGTTCACCGACCTGTGCGACTCGGTGCTGCTGGTCGAGCGGATCGGCGACAGCGCCGCCGCCGAGCTGTTCCAGCAGCACGACCGGCTGGTGCTGACCCTGCAGCAGCAGTGGAACGGCCACCAGATCGACCGTTCGGACGGCCTGTTCCTGCTCTTCGAGCGCGCCATCGACGGGCTCGGCTTCGCCCTGGATTACCAGCGCGGCCTGCAGGAGATCGGCAAGGAGCGTGGCATCGAACTGCGGGCGCGTGCCGGCCTGCACGTGGGCGAAGTGCTCACCTGGGAGAACAGCCCCGAAGCCGTCAAGGCCGGCGCCAAATCGCTGGAGGTCGAAGGCCTGGCCAAGCCCATGGCCGCGCGCCTGATGACCCTGGCCCGCCCCGGCCAGATCCTGCTTTCGGCGGTGGCCGAATCGCTCACCCGGCGCGCGACTGGCGAACTGGGCGAGCGCGCCGACCGCCTTGTGTGGAAGTCGCACGGGCGCTGGCGCTTCAAGGGCATTCCCACCACCCAGGAAGTGGTCGAAGTGGGTGAGCCGGGCTTCGCCCCGCTGCGCATGCCGCGCGGCACCGCCAAGGCCCGGCGCGATCTGCCGCTGTGGCGTCAGCCCGCGGCCCTCGCTGCCGAAGTAGCGGTCCTGGCCGTGCTGGTGGTGGGCGGGTGGGCACTGCTGCGCCCGGAGCCTGCCATCGCCTTTGCCGAGCGCGATTGGGTGGTGATGGCCGACATGCAGAACCTCACCGGCAACGCATTGCTCGACGATTCGCTGCAGCAGGCCTTCCGCATCAGCCTGGAGCAATCGCGCTACGTCAATGTTGTCAGCGACATGAAGGTGCGCGACACGTTCACCCGCATGCGCGTGGCCCCGCGTGCCCGGGTCGACCGCGGCCTCGCCAGCGAGGTGGCCCTGCGCGACGGCGCGCGCGCGGTCATCCTGCCCAGCGTGGCTGAAATCGGCGGACGCCTGCGCATCAGCATCGAAGTGATCGATCCGTCCAACCAGAGCACGGTGTATGTCCTGGCGCGCGACGCGCGCAACATCGACGGATTGCTGGCCTCCGTGGACAACGTCGCCATCGGGCTGCGTGACCGCCTCGGTGAGTCGCAGGATGCCATCCGGCAGGCCTCCGACGCGCTTCCGGCCGTGACCACCGACGACCTGGACGCGTTGAAGATCTATGCGATCGGCATCAAGGCCTACAACGAGGCGCGGCTGGACGACGCGCGTGCCTTCTTCGAAAAGGCCGTGGAAATAGACCCCGAATTCGCCCTGGCCTACGCCGGCATCATGCGCACCTACGTCACCCAGTCCGAAGCGGACCGTGGCGAGCCTTACCTGCGCAAGGCCGCCACGCTGCGCGCGCACCTGCCCACCCGCGACAGGCTCTACATCGATGCCTGGACGGCGGAATTCGAGCCGCATCCCTCGCGCAATGCCCCGGAGAAATGGCGGGTCTTCTCCCAGATCTACCCCGATGTCGTCGGTGCGCAGCACAACTACGCCTGGGCCGAATACGTGATGGGCAACCTGGATGCGTCCATGGCCGCCGCCGCCCAGGTGGCCGCGTCGAAGGAGCCGTTGCGTTACATCGGGCGTGATCTGATGGGGCGCATCCATCTCGCGCGCGGCCAGTTCGGGCAGGCAGAGGCGGCATTCGCCGATGCCGAACGCACCAGCGGTGCGCTGCCGGGTCGGCGCCATGCCGCGGCGCTGGCCGCGCAGGGCCGGACCGATGCCGCACTGGACATGCTGCAGAAGCGGGCACAGAGCGGTTCGCGCGATCCGCTGCTGCACATCGAATGGACCGCGGCCCTGCTGGATGCAAAACGGACCGACGCCGCGCTTCGCATTGCCCGCGAAGGGTTGGCCATGACCGAGGACACCGACAACGAGGTCATCAACGGCCCGCTGCGCATCGGCATGCTGGCGGCCCAGTACGGCACGGCCAACCCGCCTTCGCGCAAGGAGCTGCATGTCTTTACCGAGCAGATACTGCGCGCGGCAGAGCAGGCCGGGGTCGGCGAGCGGGATGATCTGGTGGCCATCGCCCTGGCGACCGCACGGCTTGGCCAGCGTTTCGCGCAGCAGCCGGTGCAGCCGGCCGTGATGGCGCGGCTGGAGGCCCTCGTGGCGCGCTCGGGCCATCCGGGCAGTGCCGGGTTGCTGGTGGTGGTGCAGGCCGACCAGTGGCGCCTTGCCGGGCAGCCTGCGCGTGCCATCGACCACCTGCGTCCGCAGGGCAGCGGCACCGAATCGGTCCAGTGGCACGTGGCCATGCGCGATTCCCTGCGCGCTACCGGCGATGCGCAGGGCGCGGCGGCACAGATGAAGTGGCTGTCCGCGCATCGCGGCAAGGCCTATGCCGACCCCATCGGTGCGCAGGCCTTCGTGGTGATGAACGTGGTGGACGTGCCGGTGGCCGCAGCACCCGCTGCGGCCAACGGATGACCTCAGGCCTTGTCGTCGAAGCAGAACACCACGGTGTGGGCTGCTTGCGAGGTCAGGCTGTGCATCAGGCGATCGCGCGCGGCAGCAATGTCTTCCTTGCTCGCCAGTTTGCGTACCTGCAGGCAGGTCGGCCCGACCAAGGCAGCATCTGCCTGCTTCTCATCCAGGCCTGCCTCGATCAATGCCGCACGCGGATCGGCGGCGAAGGAGGCACGGAACGTGTCGTCCTTCGACAGCAGGTCCAGCAGGTGGTTGGCGATTTCATCGGGCAGTGGCGGATGGGCCACGCGTTCGTCGTTGGAATGGTTCATCGGGATCCCCTGTTATCCACACTTCCGCGGGACGATCCCGCAGAAGCGGCGCCAAGCATAGCGCTGCGCAACTTCTTCCGTCATCGTGCCCGACGACCTTTTTTCCCCTGTTGAACGCGCATGAACGTCAGACGCTGCTCCGCCCTGTTCCTGGAACCCTGCGAAATCCCACGCGTTGACCTTGCCAGCCTTCTGCAGGGTGGCGACGGCATGGCATACCGTACGGAAATCCGTGCCTGGACCGGCCATCTCGACGGCTATCGCATCGTTACGCCCGAACAGGCGGCATGGCTCCTGCAGTGCAGCGCCGAACGCTGGCAGCCGGTGCCTGAAGCACCCGCCGACCAGGCGCTGGTGGCTTCGCTGCTTGCGCTGGGGCTGCTGGTCTGCGACACGCCGCAGGACACCCATGCCGAGCGCATCGAGCGTGAAGACCAGACCCTGCGGCGCAGCTACTGGTGGCCGCTGGCGGCCGTGCACCACCGCCAATCGCGCTGGCAGGCCGTGGACAGCGTGGCGGACATGCAGCGCAACCAGATGGTCACACCGGCCGACCTGCAGCGCACCCTGGGGCCGGCACCGCCGGCCACGCTGGATGCGGTGGGCACCGGGCCCGCACTGCCATTGCCGGCCGTGCCTGCCGATGCACTGCACCAGCTGCTGGCCCGCCGTGTCACTTGCCGCAACTTCGATACCCAGCGCGCGTTGCCGCTGGCGGCGCTGTCCAGCGTGCTGCAGCAGACCCTGCAGGCGCAGGGCAGCGTCGAGCCCGTCGCGGGCCTGACCTTCCTCAAAAAACACGTTCCTTCGGCAGGCAGCCTGCACCCGACCGAGGCCTACCTGCTGGCGCGCAACGTCGACGGCGTGGCACCGGGCCTCTATCACTACCACCCGGTGCGCCATGCGCTGCGCCGGATCGAACCGCCGGGCGGCGTGCTGCCCTCGGCGCAGGACCTGCTGGCCGGCCAGCACTGGTTTGCCGACGCCCCGGTGCTGGTGCTGCTGGTGTGCAGGTTCGAGCGCAGCCTGTGGAAGTACCGCAACCACAGCAAGGTGCACCGCGCGCTGGTGCTCGATGCCGGGCATGTCTCCCAGGCGCTGTACACCGCGGCCACCGCCCAGGGGCTGGGTGCCTTTGTCACCTCGGCCATCAACGAGCGCGACATCGAAGCGATGCTGTCGCTGGACCCGATGCGCGAGGGCCCGCTGGCCATCTGCGGGCTGGGGTGGCGGGACGGGCAGAAGACGACCGCCGAACTGGACCCCAATGGCGCGGTCTGGCCCGTTGGCGGCTGAGCCGGCCCGGCCCGCCGCCCTCCGGCAGGCGGGGGTTGGTGATACGCTCGGCGCGGCCACGGGCAATAGGGGTCGCATGCCGCGACCGCCGGGTCCTGATGGAATTTACCCATGAACGGCGACGTCCCACCCTCAACCCAGCCCCCGCTGCCCAGGCCGCCTTTCTGGCGCCGTCCGGCCACGCTGGTGGCCGAGCTGGTCGCCGTTGCCGTGCTCGGTGTTGCCGGCTGGGTGCTGCTGCGCCCGGAACCGGCCATCGCGTTTGCCGAGCGCGACTGGGTGGTGATCGCCGACGTGGACAACGCCAGCGGCCAGCCGTTGTTCGACCAGTCGCTGCAGAGCGCGCTGTTGATGAGCCTGGAGCAGTCCAGCCATGTCAACGTGCTCTCCGCCAGCAAGGTGGCCGAATCGCGCGATCTGCTGCGTGTGCCTGCCGGGCACCCGCTGGATGCACGCCTGGCCAGCGACATCGCCGCGCGCGAAGGGGCGCGCATGGTGCTGGTGCCCAGCATCCACCGGGTGGGTGGGCACTACGTGATCAGCGTGGACCTGCTCGACCCGGCCAGCCGTGCCGTGGTGCAGCGCTACAACGCCGAAGCGGCGGGCGATGCGCAGGTGGTGACCGCCGTGGATGACGTGGTCGGCCGGCTGCGGGCGGGCCTGGGCGAATCGGTCGCCTCGGTACGGCAATCGGTGCCGCTGCCGCAGGCATCCACCGCCAACCTGCAGGCGCTGAAGTCGTTCGCGCTGGCCGAGAGTGCGCTCGGTCGGCGTCGCTTCAGCGAATCGGCAAAACTCTACGAGGCCGCGCTGGACGCCGACCCCGACTTCGCCATGGCACACATGGGCCTGGCCAAACTGCTGGTCCGCCTGGAACAGCGCGCCGAAGCACGGCCGCACCTGGCCCGCGCGCTGGCGGTAAACCAGCGCCTGCCGCATCGCGAGCGGCTGTACCTGAAGGCATGGACCAACGAGCTCAGCGCCGACGCTTGGCCGCTGGACGACTGGCGGGTACTGGCCGACATCTACCCCGATTCGTACGCCGGTCTGTCCAACACCTCCTGGTACCTGTTGATGGACAACCGCTACGCGGAGGCCGAGCCCTACGCCATCGCCGCGGCCGTGCCGCAGGACGCGATGCGCGCCTATCCGACCGCGCACCTGGGTTGGATCCAGCTGGGTACCAACCGCTACGACGACGCATTGCGCAGCTTCAAGCTGTCCGAGCAGTTGACCGGGCGCCCGGCCAGCGACCCGCGTGCCGATGTATTGATCGCCATGCGCCGCTACAAGGACGCGCAGGAGCTGCTGACCCAGCTGAGCAGGCCGCGCGACGAACTGCAGGCGCTGATGAACATACGCGTGCGCGTCTTGCTGGCCGCCGACCAGGACGACTGCACCGGCATGGTGGACGCGTTGTCGTCGGAAACGGCGCCTGCATCGGCCGATTTCCGCGTGCATGCCGCGCTGATGCGCGCCGTGGTGGACACCGCGTGCCAGCAGGGCGAGCCGAAGGCGCTGGCCGACATCGCCACGCAATTGCGGCCGTTGCTGGCCGAATCGAATCACCCGAGCATGCCCGACCGCGTGCTGCGGCTGCTGTCGCTGGCCTATCTGGCCCAGCGGCAGGGCGACCCTGCGCTGGCCGACCGGCTGCTGGCCGAGTACGACGCGCAGGTGGTGAAGCAGAAGAACCCGATGATCGGCAAGTGGCGCACCGTGGTGCTGGCCATGCAGCAGCTCGGCCGGGACGCGCCCGCGCAGTCGGTGGCGCTGTTGCAGCCGCTGCTGGATGGCAGCGAGCCGGTGCAGGCGCACGTGGCGCTGCGCGAGGCCTACCGCCGGCTGGGCGATGCGACCGCATTCCAGAAGCAGAACGAATGGCTGTTCGAGAACCGGGGCAGGGCGATCGCCGAGATCGCCAATACGCAGCTCATGCAGCCGTTGAACGTGCACGACACGGTGTCGGACGCCACGTTGCGGCAATGAAGATTCGGGGCCGCCCGAATCCGCTTGGGCACCGCCCGAATCCCATTCGGCGTTGCACGAATCCGTAGAGCCACGCCATGCGTGGCTGTTCTTCGTTCCGGCGCCGCGAAGCCACGCATGGCGTGGCTCTACGATCGGGCGCCGCGATTGCACCCATGGACCGCGATGACACCCATGGGGTGTCACCACGCGCGGTATGAATCAGGTGGCCTCGAAATCCACCAGCACCGCACCGTCGCCTACCTGGTCACCGGCCTTGACCCGGTAACCCTGCACCACGCCGTCGGCCGGGGCCTGCAGGGTGTGCTCCATCTTCATCGCCTCCAGCACCACCAGCGGCGTGCCGCGTGCCACCGTAGTGCCCGCCGCCACCAGCGTGGCCACGATGCGGCCCGGCATCGGCGCCACCAGGCTGCCGGCGTCGGCCACGCCCTGGTCCGCTTCGCTCACCGGGTCGTGCAGGGTGAAGCGCTGTACGCCGTCCGTGCCGAACAGATAAAGCTCGCTGCCGTCGCGGACCAAGCGGGCGCGGTGCAGGCGCTCTCCCACCTGCAATGCCAACTGTTCGCCGATCATCCGACCCTGCGCCGCCACCGGCGTGCCATTCACCTCGATCGACCACGCCTCGCCGTGGCCTTCCACCGCCACCACCTGCTGGCTGCCGCGGTGCTCCAGCGTCAGCCGGCGCGCCGCACGCTGGCCCAGCCGCCAGCCATCGCTGGCCTGCCAGGGCGAATGCGGGTCGCGTGCATCGGCAAACGCCGGCGCCTCCGACGCCACCGCGGCCACGGCCGCCATGGCCCACTGCGCCGCGTCGGTATCGCCGTCGTGCGGCGCCAGCGCGGCCTGCTCGCGTTCGATCAATGCCGTGTCCAGCTTCGCGTGCACGAACGAATCGGTCATCACCAGCTTGCGCAGGAAGGCTGCATTGGTGGTCACCCCGACCACCTCGCACTCGGCCAGCGCCTGCTGCATGCGGCGCAACGCGGCATCGCGGTCCACGTCCCAGACGATCAGCTTGGCGATCATCGGGTCGTAGAACGGGGTGATCGCATCGCCCTGTTCCACCCCCGCATCCACCCGCACATGCGCCGACGCGGCCGGCATGCGCAGGTGGCGCAGCGTGCCGGTGGAGGGCAGGAAACCCTTGTCCGCATCCTCGGCATACAGGCGCGCTTCCAGCGCATGGCCGGTGATCTGCAGTTGTTCCTGCTGCAGCGGCAGCGGTTCACCGCTGGCCACGCGCAGCTGCCACTCCACCAGGTCGGTGCCGGTGATGCACTCGGTGACCGGGTGCTCCACCTGCAGGCGGGTGTTCATTTCCATGAAGTAGAAATCGCCATCCGGGCCGGCGATGAACTCCACCGTGCCGGCGCCCACGTAGTCCACCGCGCGCGCTGCATCTACTGCCGCCTTGCCCATCGCCGCGCGGCGCTCAGGCGTCATGCCCGGCGCGGGCGCTTCTTCCAGCACCTTCTGGTGGCGGCGCTGTACCGAGCAGTCGCGCTCGAACAGGTACACCACGTTGCCGTGGCTGTCGCCGAACACCTGGATCTCGATGTGGCGCGGCCGCTCCACGTACTTTTCCACCAGCACGTGCGCGTTGCCGAACGCGGACTGCGCCTCGCGCTGGCAGCTGGCCAGCGCCTCGGTGAAGGCCGCGCTGTCTTCCACCTTGCGCATGCCCTTGCCGCCGCCGCCGGCGCTGGCCTTGATCAGCACCGGGTAGCCGATGCCGTCGGCCTGCGCGCGCAGGAAGTCGGGTGCCTGTGCGTCGCCGTGGTAACCCGGGGTCAGCGGCACGCCGGCCTGCGCCATCAGCGCCTTGGCCGCGCTCTTGTCGCCCATCGCGCGGATCGCGGACGCCGACGGCCCGATGAAGACGATGCCCGCCTCCGCACACGCCTGCGCGAACGCCGCGTTTTCGGACAGGAAGCCGTAACCGGGGTGGATCGCCTGCGCCCCGGTACGGCGTGCCGCGTCCAGGATCGCATCGCTGCGCAGGTAGCTCTCGCGTGCCGGAGCCGGGCCGATGCCAACGGCTTCGTCGGCCAGGCGCACGTGGCGTGCGTCGCGGTCGGCGTCGGAGAACACCGCGACGGTCGCGATGCCCAGGCGCCGGCAGGTGGCGATGATGCGGCAGGCAATTTCGCCGCGGTTGGCGATCAGGATCTTGGTGAACATGGAAGTCTCGTTGCGCAGGCCAGGGGCGGCGGTGCCGGGCGGCACCGCCCGTGCGTTACATGCGGAACACGCCGAAGTCGGTTTTGCGTGCCGGCGCGTTGAGGCTGGCCGACAGTGCCAGGCCGAGCACGCGGCGCGTGTCGGCCGGATCGATCACGCCGTCGTCCCACAGCCGCGCGCTGGCGTAGTAGGGGTGGCCCTGCTGCTCGAACTGCTCGCGGATGGGCGCCTTGAAGCCGTCTTCCTCATCCGCCGACCACTGCCCGCCCTTGGCCTCGATGCCGTCGCGCTTCACCGTGGCCAGCACGCTGGCCGCCTGCTCGCCGCCCATCACGCCGATGCGCGCGTTCGGCCACATCCACAGGAAATTGGGCGAATAGGCGCGGCCGCACATGCCGTAGTTGCCGGCGCCGAACGAGCCGCCGATCACCACCGTGAACTTGGGCACCTTCGCGCAGGCCACCGCCATCACCAGCTTGGCGCCGTCCTTGGCGATGCCGCCGTGTTCGTACTTGCGCCCGACCATGAAGCCGGTGATGTTCTGCAGGAATACCAGCGGAATGCCGCGCTGGGTGCACAGCTCAATGAAGTGCGCGCCCTTGAGTGCGGACTCGGAGAACAGGATGCCGTTGTTGGCGATGATGCCCACCGGGTAGCCATGCAGGTGCGCGAACCCGGTCACCAGCGTGTTGCCATAGCGCGGCTTGAACTCGTCGAAGCGCGAATCGTCCACCAGCCGCATGATCACTTCGCGCACGTCGTAGGGCTTGCGCGTGTCGGCGGGAATCACGCCATACAGCTCGTCGGCCGGGTAGCGCGGCGCGGCGGGCGCCTGCACCGCCAGCGCCGGCTCGGGCTTGCGCCAGTTGAGCTGGGCGATGATCGCGCGCACCCGCGCCAGTGCCTGCAGGTCGTTGTCGGCCATGTGGTCGGCCACGCCGGAAATGCGCGTGTGCACATCGGCACCGCCCAGTTCTTCGGCCGTCACCACCTCGCCGGTCGCGGCCTTCACCAGCGGCGGGCCGCCCAGGAAGATGGTGCCCTGTTCGCGCACGATCACCGTTTCATCGCTCATCGCCGGCACATACGCGCCGCCGGCGGTGCACGAGCCCATCACGCAGGCGATCTGCGGAATGCCCTGCGCCGAGAGATTGGCCTGGTTGTAGAAGATGCGGCCGAAATGGTCGCGGTCCGGGAATACTTCGTCCTGCAGCGGCAGGAATGCGCCACCGGAATCCACCAGGTAGATGCAGGGCAGGCGGTTCTGTTCGGCCACTTCCTGCGCGCGCAGGTGCTTCTTCACCGTCATCGGGTAGTAGGTGCCGCCCTTGACCGTGGCGTCGTTGGCCACGATCACGCATTCCACGCCAGACACGCGGCCGATCCCGGCCACCACGCCGGCACTGGGAATCGGGTCGCCATACATTCCGTGCGCGGCCAGCGGCGCGATCTCCAGGAACGCGCTGCCCGGGTCGAGCAGGGCGTCGATGCGGTCGCGCACCAGCAACTTGCCGCGTGCGGTGTGTTTCTGCCGTGCCGCCTCGCTGCCGCCCAGCGCGGTCTGCGCCAGGGTGGCGCGCAGGTCGTCCACTACCGCCTGCAGCGCGGCGCGGTTGGCCTCGAAGGTGTCGCTGCCCGGTTGCAGCTGCGTGCTCAGTACCGTCATGGGGTGGGCCCTTACTTGGTGCGCTGGAACAGTTCGCGACCGATCAGCATACGGCGGATCTCCGAGGTGCCGGCGCCGATCTCATAGAGCTTGGCATCGCGCCACAAACGCCCGGTCGGGTACTCGTTGATGTAGCCGTTGCCGCCCAGGATCTGGATCGCCTGGCCGGTCAGCCAGGTGGCCTTCTCGGCCGAATACAGAATGGCACCGGCCGCGTCCTGGCGGGTGGTGCGGCCCTGGTCGCAGGCGCGCGCCACCGCATACACATACGCGCGGCAGGCGTTGAGCCCCACGTACATGTCGGCCAGCTTGGCCTGGATCAGCTGGAAGGTGCCGATGGCCTCGCCGAACTGCTTGCGTTCGTGCACATACGGCATCACCACATCCATGCCCGCGGCCATCAGGCCCAGCGGGCCGCCGGAGAGCACCACGCGCTCGAAATCCAGGCCGGACATCAGCACGTTCACGCCGCCGCCGACCTTGCCCAGCACGTTGGCCTCAGGCACCTCGCAGTCCTCGAACACCAGCTCGCAGGTGTTGGAGCCGCGCATGCCCAGCTTGTCCAGCTTCTGCGCGGTGCTGAAGCCCTTCATGCCCTTCTCGACCAGGAACGCGGTGATGCCCTTGGCGCCGGCGTCCGCGTCGGTCTTGGCATACACCACCAGCACGTCGGCATCGGGGCCGTTGGTGATCCACATCTTGTTGCCGTTGAGCACGTAGTGGTCGCCGCGCTTGTCGGCGCGCAGCTTCATCGACACCACGTCCGAACCGGCGCCCGGTTCGCTCATCGCCAGCGCACCGACCTTTTCGCCGCTGCACAGGCCGGGCAGGAAGCGACGCTTCTGTTCCTCGGTGCCGTTCTTGCGCAGCTGGTTCACGCACAGGTTGGAATGCGCGCCGTAGGACAGGCCGATGCCGCCGGAGGCACGCGAGATTTCTTCCATCGCCACCACGTGGGCCAGGTAGCCCATGCCGCTGCCGCCGTATTCTTCTTCCACGGTCAGGCCGAGCAGGCCCTGCTCGCCGAGCTTGCGCCATAGCGGGTGGGGGAACAGATTTTCCTCGTCGGCCTTGGCCGCCAGCGGCGCGATCTCCACCGAGGCAAAATGGGCGACGCTCTCGCGAAGCATGTCGATCTCTTCGCCGAGGTCGAAGTTCATGGTGGGGACGTGCATGAGCGGCTCGGCAGAAGGGATGTATGCCCAGCCTAGTCCTCCCCGATGTAAAAGTGAATACAAATTCAAAAATTGAACATAGAATCAGCAAATGGCCTATAAACGCTCCCCTCTGATGGAAGAACGCCTGGCCGGGGCCCGCGAGCGGATCCTGCTGGCCACCCGTGCCCTGGTGGCCGCGGGCGGCTACCGCAACGCCCCGGTCACCGCCGTGGCGGCCGAGGCGGGGGTCTCCACCGGGCTCATCTACCGGCACTTCCCCTCCAAGGCCGAGCTGTTCGTGGAGGTGCTCACCAACGCGGTGGAGCACGAACTGCGCATCTTCGAGGCCATCGCCGCCGAGCCGTTGCCGGCGCCCGAGCGCCTGCGCCGGGCCATTACCGCCTTCGTCCGGCGCGCCCTGGCCGGTCCCGGCTTGGCCTACGCCTTCATCGCCGAACCGGTCGACCCGGAAGTGGAAGCCGAGCGCATCCGCTGCCGCCGGCTGTTCGGCGACGTGTTCCGGCGCATCGTGGCCGATGGCATTGAAGCGGGCACCTTCCCGGCGCAGGACACCCATGTCGCTGCGGCCTGCATCGTGGGTGCATTTACCGAGGCGCTGGTGGGTCCCACCGCGCCCAGCCGCGACGCGCACGGCGACGAAGCGGCGCTGGTCGAATCCATCTGCGTGTTCTGCCTGCGGGCCGCCGGGGCCTGAGCGTCGGCCGATGCTGCATTGCGACACCCGGTGGCGGCTTGCAGAGCGCCGCCGCCGCTGGTCATACTCGGGAGACAAGCCGTGGTCCAACGACTACCAGCCAGGGGTATAGAGAGTGCGGAATTACGATCTCGAGTTCCTGAAACGCTTCTCCATGGTCATCGCGTTGTTGATGGCCGTTACGCTCGGATTGATCCTGTTCGCTGCGTATCTGCACACCCGCATTCCCCCTGAAATATCGCCCCAGGCGGCCAAACGAACCGAGCTGCGCATCGCGCCGGCCGGTGCGGTGTATGCCGGCAGCACCGGTGCCGCCGACCAGGCGGCGGCCAAGGCCGCGGCGCTGGCCAAGGCGGCCGCGCAGGTGGCCTATGGCGGCACCACCGACGGCAAGGTGATCTTCAACAACCTGTGCACCGCCTGCCACACCACCGGCGTCGGCCAGGCGCCGACCCTGGACCACGCCCATTGGGATGAGCGTCTCGCGCAGGGCAAGGACACCCTCTACAAGCACGCGCTGGAGGGCTACACCGGCCCGGACGGCGGGATCATGCCGCCGAAGGGCGGCAACCCGGCGCTGACCGAAGAGCAGATCCACGCCACCGTGGATTGGATGCTGGCGAACCTGAAATAACCAGGAATCCCGCGCGGCCACCAACGTAGAGCCACCCCATGGGTGGCTGCGCGGACCCCGCCACGCCCGACATCTGCCACGCATGGCGTGGCACTACGGATCCTGATCGCCCGATTTGCCGGGTCAGGCTAACCGCCTCGCGCACCACGCCACCGCCACAATTCCGCATTACCCTGTGCACCCGTTCCCGGAATCGCCGTCGATGCGCCGTCGCTCCCTCGCTCTTGCCCTGTCGCTGCTGCTGCCCGCCACCGCCTTCGCCCAGGCCCAGCCGCAGGCACACCCGACCGCACCGACCCCGGCGACTTCCGCCACCATCACCCTCACCGCCGCGCCCGCCGACTGGCGCGCGCTCGACGGCCAGCATGTGCGCATCGCCGCGCCGCTGACCCTGGCCGGCACCGACGGGCTGGCCCGCTTCGGCGAACTCACCGTGGCCTTCGACGGCCGCCTCTGGCAGCCCAGCGAAGTAGCCGCCCCCGGCACCGACGCGCACGCCAAGGTCATTGCCGACAACCAGCGCCGCCGCCTCCTGCTCGACGACGGCAGCTCCGCCCGCGACCCCGGCCCGGTGGCCTACCTGCCGGCCGGCGCCACCCTGCGCACCGGCACCGTCCTGCGCAACGTCGAAGGCACCGTGCACGTGGACGCCAAGGGCGCCCCACGCCTGCAGGTAACCACCCCGCTGCAGCTGCCGGCGCTGGCACGCCCGGCGGTGCCGACGGTGCCCGGCGCGCTCAAAGTAGCTGCCTTCAACCTGGAAAACTTCTTCAACGGCGATGGCCAGGGCGGTGGTTACCCGACCCTGCGCGGCGCCCGCACCCTGGCCGAACACCAGGCGCAGACCGCCAAGCTGGTGGCCACCGTCAACGCACTCGGCGCGGACGTGGCCGCCTTGATGGAGCTGGAGAACGACGGCTACGGACCGCAGTCGGCCATTGCCGAACTGGTGGCCGCGCTCAACGCCAACCGTGGCAAGGGCGCGGACTGGCGCTTCATCGACGCCGGCAAGGGCCCGGGCGAGAACCCGATCCGGGTGGGCATCATCTACCGCAGCTCGCGGGTGACCCCGGTCGGCGCGCCGGCCGTGCTGGAAACCGCACCGTTCGGCCCGCACAGCCGCGTGCCGCTGGCGCAGGCCTTCCGCGCCGGCAAGGGCGCACCGTTCGTGGTGGTTGCCAACCACTTCAAGTCCAAGGGCTGTTCGGAAGCCACCGGCGCCGATGCTGACCAGAACGATGGCCAGGGCTGCTGGAATGCCACCCGTGTCGAATCGGCGCGCCTGCTCGACCAGTGGCTGGCCACCGACCCGACCCACGCCGGCACCACCGACGCCATCCTGCTGGGCGACTTCAACGCCTATGCGATGGAAGCACCGATCCGCACCCTGCATGACGCCGGCTGGCGCGACGCCTTTGGCGTGGCCAAGGTCGAGCGTCCTTACAGCTATGTCTACAACGGCATGACCGGCCGTCTGGACCATGCCCTGCTCAGCCCGGGCATGGCCAAGCGCCTGCGCGGCGCGGCCGAGTGGCATATCAATGCCGACGAAGCCGACGACGTGGGTTACCGCGACCGTAACGTGGCGGGTCCGTGGCGCAGTTCGGACCACGACCCGTTGATTCTGGGTTTCGACAAGTAAAACGGGGATAACCCGGTAGGTGCCGACCGTTGGTCGGCACCGCAGACACGCATGGCGTGTCTCTACGCACGGAACGAACCGACATCCATCGGCGGCACGCACCCGCGCGTAGAGACACGCCATGCGTGTCTGCGCGGTATCACCCCCAGGCGATAAACCCAATCGCCACCACCGCCAACACCAACCCCGCGCGGTTCCACCGCGTGGTCGGCTCGCCGAACGCGAACACCCCCACCAGCGCCCCCAGCACCACCACGCCGATGTTCATCCCGGCAAACACCGTGGCCGGGCTGTCCGGCATCGCCTGATGGGCGTGCACGTAAAACAGGATGTTGCCGCCATTCAGCAGGCCCAACACCGCACCGGCCCCCAGGTTGCGCACCTCCAACCGGCCACGCCCGCTCACATGCCGCCACCCCTGCACCGCCAGCATCAGCACGAAGGCGATGCTGAAGCACGCCAGTAGCGCCGCCATCGAAGGCGTGCCCGACAACGCCACCTGCTTCAGCAGCACGTCCACCAGCGCAAAGCCCACCCACACCGCCAGCAGCCAGCGCCAGCTGCCGCCGTCGCCACTCACCGCCGGCCCGCGCGGGCGCAGGCTGATGCCCACCATCGCCACCAGCCCCAACCCCAGCCCCAGCAGCTTGAGCGGCGTAGCGGTCTGCCCAAAGAACAAAAACGCGGCCAACAACGACAGCAACAACGACAACCGCTGGGCCACATCCGTCCGCACGATCCCGGCCACGGCCACCGTGCGCCCCAGCACCAGGAACAGAGAGGGCAGCACCACCGCCAGCAACAGCAGCGCCGGCCACGGCGCATGGGAAGACGCCAGCACCTCCAACGGCGGGCGCAGCACCACCGCGGTCAGGGTCGCGGCCACCAGGTAATTCCAGGTCACCATCTGCCCCACATCCAGGCGCCGGCGGGCGGCCAGCTTCAACAGCACCGACACCAGCACGCTACAGATCACGCTGAAAAGCAGATAGAACATGGGGTTCCAGGCAGGCGCGGCGATGCAGCCCGCGGGGGAGCGGTATTATGACGCCATGCACAATCCCTCATTCCCCAATGAAAGCGGCACCCTGCAGCTGCCCGGCCCGGTCGGCGCGCTGGACGTGGCCGTTGACCTGCCCAAGGCCGATGTCCCGGCGCAGCCGGTCGTGGCGGTCATCTGCCACCCGCTGTCCACCGAGGGCGGCAGCATGCACAACAAGGTGGTGACCATGGTCGGCACCACCCTGCGCGAGCTGGGCGTCACCACTGTGCGCTTCAACTTCCGCAGCGTCGGCACCTCGGCCGGCAGCTTCGACCACGGCACCGGCGAGCAGGACGACCTCAAGGCCGTGGTCGCCTGGGTGCGCGAACAGCGCCCCGACGCCACCCTGTGGCTGGCCGGCTTCAGCTTCGGCGCCTTCGTTTCCCTGCGTGCCGCCGCCGAGCTGCAGCCGCAGGTGCTGGTCTCCATCGCACCGCCGGCCGGGCGCTGGGACTTCGACGGCGTGCAGCCGCCGGCCAACTGGCTGGTCATCCAGGGCGAAGAAGACGAAATCGTCGACCCGCAGGCCGTCTACAACTGGCTGGACAGCCTGGACGTGCCGCACGAGCTCGTGCGCATGCCCGACACCAGTCACTTCTTCCACCGCAAGCTGATCGACCTGCGCGGCGCGCTCACCCACGGCGTCAAGCATTGGCTGCCCAACCCGGACAGCGCGACCGCATGAGCGACACCGCGATGACCCCGTCGCAGCGCTACGCCGATGGCGTGGCCCGGGGCGAATGGCAGAACGACCCGGCCCAGCATGCCGCCCTGGCCGAGCTGGACCGCATCCACATCGCCCTGGTCGACAGCGCCCAGGACGGCTGGCTGGACCGCCTTTCCGCTTTCTGGAAGAAGCCCGAGCCGGTCAAAGGCTTGTACTTCTGGGGCGGGGTGGGGCGCGGCAAGACCTTCCTGGTCGACCTGTTCTATGACGGCCTGCCGCTGGAGCAGAAGTACCGCACCCACTTCCACCGGTTCATGCGCGGCATCCACGAGCGCCTGCGCGAGCACCAGGGCCAGAGCGACCCGCTGGCCCGCATCGCCCAGGAATGGCGCAGCAAATTGCGCGTGCTGGTGCTGGACGAGTTCTTCGTCACCGACATCGGCGACGCCATGTTGCTGGCGCGCCTGCTCGAACGCCTGTTCGCCGAGGGCGTCACCCTGGTCACCACCTCCAACACCGCCGTGGAGAACCTGTACCTGAACGGCCTGCAGCGCGACAGCTTCCTGCCCGCCATCAGCCTGCTGCAGACCTACTGCGTGGAGCTGTACGCCGAGGGCACCGAGGACTACCGCATGCGCGCGCTGACCCGTTCGCCGGTCTACCAGGCCCCGCGCGACGCCGCCAGCGACGCCTGGCTGGGCGAGCGCTGGGCCGCGCTGAGCGGCGGCCAGCCGGCCAAGCCGGGCAACATCGAAATCGAGGCCCGCAAGATTCCGGTGCGGGCGCGCGGCAAGAGCATCGTCTGGTTCGACTTCAAGGCCCTATGCGAGGGCCCGCGCGGGCCGTCGGACTACATCGAGATCGCGCACGAGTTCAACACCGTGCTGCTGGGCGACGTGCCGCACTTCGACCGCAGCAACGAAGACGCCGCCCGCCGCTTCGTGAACCTCATCGACGAACTGTACGACCGCCACGTCAACCTGGTCTGCACCGCCACCGACGCCCCGGTGGCGCTGTACTCCGGCACCCGCCTGCAGGGCGCCTTCGAGCGCACCGCCTCGCGCCTCATAGAAATGCAGAGCGCCGAATACCTGGGCACCCCCCACAGGGCGTAACCGGCTGGGATCCGACCCGTAGAGCCACCCCATGGGTGGCTGCGCGGTCCCCGCCACCCCGCATTCGTTACGCCCACGTGACGCCCATCGTTCCGTTTTTCGCGCCCCTCCATCGCATAAAAATAGGGCGCGCCTGCTTGACTGCGCACTCACTTTCGACGGGTCACAACCGTTCGTCGGACGCCCTCAGGGGCGAAACCTTGCGCTGCAAGGGATTGCCAAGAATTCCCAGATTTGGCGTTGACGCACCCCCTTACCCCCACTATCTTGTGGCCGTCGGTCCCCTCGACCACAAGTCGAAGGGTCCAACGGGCCAACCGCCCACCGACAACCGCATGCCGTACAGGGTGCGGCGCTGGTAGCGCCAGTCTCCGGGGGGAGATGACCGGTGAAGCAAGGGGAATCGTCCGCAGCGCCGTTGCGCCGGTCGCGTCTCCTGCGACACCGACAGTCCACCCTGATGCCTGAGCGCACCGGTCCCGGCCTGCCAAGCAGGCGACCCCGTACCACCCCAAATCACGCCAAGAGGAAAACGCCGTGAGCACCGAAACCAGCGCAGCCACCGAACAGGAAAGCGAGTTCCTGTTGACCTCGCCGCCGACCGCGACCGCCATGAGCGTGACCAAGCGCAACGGCACGACCGAACTGGTGGACCTGAACAAGATCGTGCGCGCGGTGCAGCGTTCGGCTGAAGGCCTGCACTCGGTTGATCCGATGCGCGTGGCTACCCGCACCATCTCGGGTCTGTACAACGGCGCCACCACCCAGGAGCTGGACGAGCTGTCCATCCGCACCGCCGCCCTGCTGATCGGTGAAGAGCCCGAGTACGGCCGCCTTGCGGCGCGGCTGCTGGCCAACTACATCGCCAAGGAAGTGTCGGGCCAGGAAATCCACGCCTTCTCGCAGTCCGTGGGCCGTGGCCACGAAGTGGGCCTGATCAACGACCGCCTGCTGGGCTTCGTGCAGACCAACGCGCGCAAGCTCAACGATGCCATCGACATCGGGCTGGACCTGAACTTCGATTACTTCGGCCTGCGCACCCTGTACGACCGCTACCTGCTGCGCCACCCGCACACCCGCAAGGTGATCGAGACCCCGCAGCAGTTCTTCCTGCGCATCGCCAGCGCCCTGAGCGAAGACGTGCCGGAAACCCTGGCGCTGTACAAGCGCATGGGCAGCCTGGACTACCTGCCGTCCAGCCCGACCCTGTTCAACTCCGGTACCACCCACGAACAGCTGTCCTCGTGCTTCCTGCTCGATTCGCCGCAGGATTCGCTGGAGTCCATCTATTCCAAGTACGGCGACATCGCCCAGCTGTCCAAGTTCAGCGGCGGCATCGGCGTCAGCTACACCCGCGTGCGTTCGCGTGGCTCGCTCATCAAGTCCACCAACGGCCATTCCAACGGCATCGTGCCGTGGCTGAAGACCATGGATTCGTCCGTGGCCGCCGTGAACCAGGGTGGCAAGCGCAAGGGCGCGGCCTGCGTGTACCTGGAAACCTGGCACGCCGACATCGAGGACTTCCTCGAACTGCGTGACAACACCGGTGACGAATCGCGCCGTGCGCACAACCTGAACCTGGCCAACTGGATCCCGGACCTGTTCATGAAGCGCGTCGAGGCCGACCAGGAATGGTCGCTGTTCGACCCGCGCGTCGTGCCCGAATTCACCGACCTGTTCGGTGAGGACTTCGAGCAGGCGTACCTGCAGGCTGAAGCGCAGGGCAAGGCCAACCGCACCATCTCCGCGCGCAAGCTGTACTCGCGCATGATGCGTACCCTGGCCGAGACCGGCAACGGCTGGATGACCTTCAAGGACAAGTGCAACCGCGCCAGCAACCAGACCCTGCGCGCCGGCAACGTCATCCACCTGTCCAACCTGTGCACCGAAATCCTGGAAATCACCTCGGCCGAAGAGACCGCGGTGTGCAACCTGGGCTCGATCAACCTGGGCAACCATTTCGATGCCCACGGCGAATTCGACTACGACAAGCTGGCCGACACCGTGCGCCTGGCCATCCGCCAGCTCGACCGCGTCATCGACCTGAACTTCTACCCGATCGAATCGGCACGCCGCGGCAACCTGCGCTGGCGCCCGGTGGGCCTGGGCTGCATGGGCCTGCAGGACGTGTTCTTCCGCAAGCGCCTGGCCTTCGACAGTGCCGAAGCCCGCGCGCTGTCGAAGAAGATCGCCGAGACCATCTACTTCCACGCCCTGGAAACCTCGGTCGACCTGGCCCAGGAACGCGGCAAGCACCCGTCGTTCGCCGACACCCGCGCGGCCAGCGGCGAGCTGCAGTTCGACGCCTGGAACGTGGTGCCGGAAGACGCCGCACGTTGGGACGCCCTGCGTGAGCGCATCAAGGAACACGGCCTGCGCAATTCGCTGATGATCGCGATTGCCCCGACCGCCACCATTGCGTCCATCGCCGGCTGCTACGAGTGCGTCGAGCCGCAGGTGTCCAACCTGTTCAAGCGCGAAACCCTCTCGGGCGACTTCCTGCAGGTCAACCGTTACCTGGTGAACGAGCTGAAGAAGCTGGGCCACTGGACCCCGGAAATGCGCGACGCCATCAAGCTGGCCGAAGGCTCCATCCAGGGCATCGCCCAGATTCCGGAAACCCTGCGCCACGTGTACCGCACCGCATGGGAACTGCCGATGCGTTCGCTGATCGACATGGCCGCCGAGCGCGGCGCGTTCATCGACCAGTCCGCCTCGCTCAACCTGTTCATGGAAAGCCCGAACATCGGCGCCATGTCCTCCATGTACATGTACGCCTGGAAGCAGGGCATCAAGACCACCTACTACCTGCGTTCGCGTCCGGCCACCAAGATCGCCAAGACCACCGTCAGCAGCTACACCCCGGTGGAAGCCGTGGCCTGCTCGCTGGAAAACCCGGAAAGCTGCGAGGCGTGCCAATAAGAGGCGTGCCGGCCACGGCCGGCAC
>NZ_JBOHXV010000065.1:0-28269 GCF_050737075.1 Stenotrophomonas sp. | reverse complement strand
CCGTCTCACCGAAGTGGACGTTGTTGCCGATGCTGCTTCGTCGTGCGACCCGGAGGTCTTTTCGTCGAAGCGAGCCGCCTATTATGTCAGGCTTTTCGTTTCCGTCAACACCTCATTTCGAGGTAGTTGGCGTCCGGTTCCTTCGCGGTTGCCGCCTTTCGGCGACCCCTGCGTCGGGGGAGTGAAAGTATGTCCCCAACCGCATCATTTGTGAAGGGGTGGCATGAAATTTTTTCACGGAACTGTGCATTCATTCATGCTGGTTTCGCGCCCGCAGGCGCGAAACCCTTGCGGCGCTTAGGCCGCGACCAGCAAGACGCGGGCGAAGTTGCGCTTGCCCACCTGCAGCAGGCCCTCGAAACCGGGCAGGAACACCTGCTGGGCATCGTCGACCACCTCACCATTGACCTTCACCGCACGCTCCTTGAGCTTGCGTGAGGCCTCCGAATTGCTCGGGGTGATCCCGGCAGCGGTAAGCAGCGCCCCGATCCGCAGGCCTTCGGCAGGCACCGGCACTTCCTGCAACGGCAGCAGCGACACATCGCCCTGCCCCGTCACGGCGGCGTTCCAGCCGGCAATGGCCAGTTCGGCCGCGTCGGCGTCATGGAAGCGGGTGGTGAGCTCGCGCGCCAGGCGCAGCTTCACCTCACGCGGGTTGAGGCTGCCGGCCTCGACCTGCTTACGCAGGCTGAGTGCCTCGGCCTGGCTGATATCGAAGGACAGCAGCTCGATCCAGCGCCACATCAGGTCGTCGCCGATCTTCATGGTCTTGGTCACCATGTCGATCGCCGGTTCGCTGATGCCAATGTAGTTGTTGAGCGACTTGGACATCTTGGCCACGCCGTCCAGGCCTTCCAGCAACGGCATGGTCAGCACGATCTGCGGCTTCCGCCCGTAGTGCTCCTGCAGGCCACGGCCCATGAGCAGATTGAACTTCTGGTCGGTGCCGCCCAGTTCGACGTCGGCTTCCAGGGCCACCGAGTCGTAGCCCTGCACCAGCGGGTACAGGAACTCGTGCAGGGCGATGGACTGCTGGGCCGCGTAGCGCTTGGCGAAGTCATCGCGCTCGAGCATGCGCGCCACGGTGTGCTGGCCGGCCAGGCGGATCATGTCGGCCGCGCCCATCTTGCCGAACCACTCGGAATTGAAGCGCACTTCGGTCTTTTCACGGTCCAGGACCTTGAAGACCTGCTCTTCATAGGTGCGCGCATTGGCCAGCACGTCGTCCTTGCTGAGCGGCTTGCGGGTGACGTTCTTGCCCGAGGGGTCGCCGATCATGCCTGTGAAGTCGCCGATCAGGAAGATGACCTGATGGCCGAGGTCCTGGAACTGGCGCAGCTTGTTCAGCAGCACGGTGTGGCCCAGGTGCAGGTCCGGGGCGGTGGGGTCGAAACCCGCCTTGACCCGCAACGGGCGGCCGCTTTCCAGACGCTGGCGCAGCTCCTCGATCTTGAGGACTTCATCGGCGCCACGGCCGATCTGGGCAAGGGCTTGTTCAATCGAAGACACGTACAACTCCCGGCGATGCCTTATTTACATGAATGACGTTAAGTACAAGTTAACCGCAAGCGCTTCACAAAAGCCAATAGGCACAAGGGTTTGACGCGATATTTATACATGTCTATGTTACCGACGTTTGGGCCCGCGATCCCGGGTCAGCCAGGAACACACCGACGATGCTGAATACCGATCAAGGCCGCGCGCGCAAGCAGCGCTTCAAGGAACGCCTTCACGTTCTCCACGATACCGCCCTGCATCGGAAGCTCAGGCAGCATCTCCCCGCCGCGTTCAACGAACGCTGGACCCGCCGCCACTGGATGCACGCCAGCCTCTTCGCCACCATCGGCGCGCTGGTAGCCACCATTGTTCCCGGCTTCTCGCACACCATCGAGGCGCCCTACTCGGTCAGCCATTCCACGCTGGCCCTGCCGTTGCCGCCGCTGTCGCAGGAACGCCGCCAGCAGGTGCCCGGCGACAGCTGGCAGGTGCTGCGCGTGCAGCGCGGGCAGACGCTGAGCAATCTGTTCGACGAAGCCGGCATTTCGCCCACGGTGATGCACCAGGTGCTCGACCACCCCGGTGCCCGCGAGGCGCTGACCAAGCTGCGCCCGGGCGCGGAGATCGCCTTCGACCTGCCGCTGTCCGGTGAGCTGCGCACGATCCGCTTCGACCGCGATTCCGACAACCGCGTGGAGCTGTCGCTGAAGGGCGACCAGATCAACGAGAAGGTGATCAAGCGCGAATCCTCGGTGCGCCGCGTGGTCGCCAGCGGTGAGATCACCAGCTCGCTGTACGCCGCCGCCCGCAAGGCCGGGCTGTCGCCTTCGGCCATCGCGACGATGACCGACGAGATCTTCAAGTACGACATCGACTTCTCCAAGGACCTGCAGCCCGGCGACCGCTTCAGCGTGGTGCTGGACGAGACCTGGCGTGAAGGCGAGAAGGTGGACACCAGCAAGATCCTGGCGGCGACCTTCACCTCGGGCGGCAAGACCTACAGCGGCTTCCGCTTCGACCGCAACGGCAAGGCCGAGTACTTCGACGTGAGCGGCCGGCCGCTGAAGAAGAGCTTCATCCGCATGCCGATCCCGTTCGCGCGGCTGAGCTCCAGCTTCGGCGCGCGCAAGCACCCGGTGCTGGGCAAGATGCGCATGCACAAGGGCGTGGACTACGCGGCCCGCACCGGCACCCCGATCATGGCGGCCGGCGATGCACGCGTGCAGTTCGCCGGCACGCAGCGCGGCTACGGCAACGTGGTGATCCTGGACCACGGCCGCGGCCACACCACGCTGTACGGGCACATGTCGCGCTTTGGCGCGATCAAGACCGGCCAGCGCGTGGCGCAGGGCACGGTGATCGGCTACGTGGGCTCGACCGGCCTGGCGACCGGCCCGCACCTGCACTACGAATTCCGCGTCAACGGCGTGCACCGCAACCCGCTTTCGGTGACGATGCCGCCGCCGGAGCCGCTGCAGGGCAGCGAGCTGGTGGCGTTCCGCGCGCAGACCGCGCCGGCACTGGCCCGGATCCAGGGCATGGAGAAGCTGATCTACGCCGACGCCAGCCCGGCGCCGACGCCCGGCAAGGCGGCCACCACCACGGCCAGCGCGGCCAAGCCGGCCAAGCCGAACCGCGGTTGATCGCTTAGGGCTGCAGCGCGCGCCTGATTGGCGCGCGCATTGACGGCGGCGACAGGTTGCGCGGAAGCTGCACGCACCTGTGTTGAACCGCCTGGCCATGACTGCATTCGATCCGCATACCCCGCTCTACCTGGGCCTGATGTCCGGCACCAGCGCCGATGGCATCGATGCCGCGCTGGTGCAGTTTCCCGCCGAGGGCGGCTGCCGTTTCATCGATGGCCTGACCCACGAATGGGCCGCCACGACCCGCGCCGAACTGGTGGCGCTGGGCGAAGGCGGTGAGCTGGGGTCGCTGGATACGCTGGGCAGGATCGACGCGCAGATCGGCATCTCCTTCGCGGCGGCCGCCAACCGCCTGCTGGCACAGGCCGGCGTCGCGCCCGCGCAGGTACGGGCGATCGGCTCGCACGGGCAGACGGTGCGCCACCGCCCGCTGGCCGATCCGGCCTTCACCTGCCAACTGGGCGACGCCAACCGGATTGCCGAGCTGACCGGCATCACCACCGTGGCCGACTTCCGCCGCCGCGATGTGGCCGCCGGCGGACACGGTGCGCCGCTGATGCCCGCGTTCCACCTGGCGATGCTGGGCACGGCCGATGAGGACCGGGCGGTATTGAACCTGGGCGGGATCGCCAACCTGACCCTGATTCCGCGCGAGGGCACGCCGCGTGGCTTCGATACGGGCCCGGCCAATGCGTTGATGGATGCCTGGTGCGAACGCCACACCGGCACGCCGTTCGATGCCGATGGGGCGTTCGCGGCCAGCGGCGCGTACGACGAGGCGCTGCTGGCGCGGTGGCGGGCCGAGCCCTGGTTCGCGCTGCCGCCGCCGAAGAGCACCGGGCGCGAGCAGTTCCATCTGGAATGGGCCGAGGCGGCGCTGGGCGACCAGCACCGGGCAGCGGCCGATGTGCAGGCCACGCTGCTGGAATTGACCGCCACCACGGTGGCCGATGCGCTGCTGGCCCACCTGCCCGGGGCGAAGCGGGTGCTGGTCTGCGGCGGCGGGGTGCGCAATTCGCAGCTGCTGCGGCGGCTCGGCGCGCGGTTGCCGGGCGTGGTGATCGAGTCCAGCGCGGTGCACGGGCTGGACCCGGATTACCTGGAGGCGATGGGGTTTGCCTGGTTGGCGCAGCGGACGCTGGACGGGTTGCCGGGCAATCTGCCGAGCGTGACCGGGGCGCGGGGGCCGCGGATATTGGGGGCGATTCACCTGGCGTGATGGGGTGAGGTGAACCGTCTGCCTGGTTCGAGGGTCATGCCGACATCGAACGTTGGTGGCGTATCGGCAGTCGACAGGGGTGCGACCCTACCGGCGGCAGCAGGCGCAGGCCTCCGTTCGGTGCGCGGCCTGGCGGGCTAGAAGGCTTTGACGTCCGGGAGGGCCTGGAGGGCGGCGATGGCTTCGGCCAAGGCGTCTACTTCCGGGTCGCGGAAGCCGCTGCGGACTTCCAGTTCGCTGGCGAACAGACCCTGCTCGAGCAGGACGACGCAGGTGTGTTCGCGGGTCCAGCCGCGCGCGACGGCAACCCGGCGGATCCGCTCGTTCAGCAGCGGATCCAGGTCTCGCAGCACCAAATCAGCCATGTGTTTCCCCTGTTGGCAACGCACCGCCCCCACGGCACAACAGGATCGATCATGGCCCAGCACCGGGGTGCGGGCAAGCGTCGGTCAGGACGCGGCCCGCAGATGGCGGCGCTGCTGCACGATCAGCAGGGCGCACAGGATGACCACCGGGATGCCGATCAGCGCGGTGCCGGTGAAGAACAGTGCATAGCCCTCGAGCAGGGTGCGACCCTGCGCCAGCGACTGCACCGCCCAGCCCGAGAACCCCTTGAGCGCCTTGCCGGGCATGGCATAGAACGAGCTGAGCAGGGCGTACTGGGTGGCGGTGTAGCCGATGCTGGTCAGGCTGGACATGTAGGCGATCAGCGCGGTGCCGGCGAAGCCCCCCGAAATGTTGTCGATCGCCATCGCGATGGCGAAGCTGGTCGGGTCCGGGCCCACATAGGCCAGCCAGGCGAAGGCGAGGTTGGACGCCGGGCCCAGTACCGCGCCCACCAGCAGGGTGGCCAGCACGCCCCAGCGCACCGACACCAGGCCGGCGGCGGCGATGCCGACGAAGGTGGCGATCAGGCCGATCGAACTGCGTACCGCGCCGACGGTTTCTTCGGACAGGCCCAGATCGACATAGAACGGGTTGGCCATCGGCCCCATGATGAAATCGGCCATGCGATACACGCTGATGGCCAGCAGGATCAGGATGGCGCCACTGCGATGCTCACGGACGAAGGCGACGAACGGCCCGACCAGCGCGTCGAACAGACCGCGCGGGGTCCACAGCGGGGCGGCCTGGGTCTGCACGGCGATCTGCGCGCGCGCCGGTTCGCGCGCCATCACCACGGCAACCACGCCCAGCGCCATCAGCCCGGCCATGATCTCGTAGGACATCTGCCAGCCCACCCGGGCGGCGATGAGCAGGATCAACGCGTCGGTGACCAGCAGCGCGGTGCGGTAGCCCAGCGCGGCGGTCGAGGTCAGCAGGCCCAGCTGCTCGCTGTTGTCCGCGCTTTCAATGCGCCAGGCATCGATGACGATGTCCTGGGTGGCCGAGGCGAAGGCCACCACGGTGGCCATGATGCCAAACACCAGCATGTGTTCCCACGCCACGCCCAGGATCAGGATCTGGCCGCCCTTGGGATGGACCACGGCCATGCCGATCAGGGCCGCAGCCACCACCGCCTGGGACAACAGCATCCAGCCGCGGCGGCGGCCGAAGCGGCCGAGCAGCGGGGCGTCGACCTTGTCGACGATCGGCGCCCACAGGAATTTCATCGAATAGGCCAGGCCCACCCACGACAGGAAGCCGATGGTGTCCAGCTCGATGCCTTCCTTGCGCATCCAGAAGCCGAGCGTGTTGCCGACCAGGTAGATCGGCAGGCCCGAGCTGAAGCCGAGCAGCAGCATGGCCAGCACTTTGCGCTGGCGCAGGTTGGCCAGCACCCGCTGCCAGGGGCGCTGGGACTTGGCGACCGCTTCGGTCATGGGGCGTAGTCCACCGTGAACGGGGCATGGTCGGAGAAGCGCTCATCGCGGTAGATCGAGCAGCCGCGCAGGCGCTCGCGCAGGCCCGGGCTGACGAACTGGTAGTCGATGCGCCAGCCCACGTTGTTGGCGCGGGCCGCGCCGCGGTTGCTCCACCAGGTGTAGTCCTCGCCGGTGGGGTGCAGCAGGCGGTAGGCGTCGCTCCAGCCCTGGCCGCCGGCGATGTCCAGCGCCTGGCCGGCGTCGGCGCACTGGCCATTGAGCCAGTCGCGCTCGGGCGGCAGGCAGCCGGAGTTCTTCTGGTTGGACTTCCAGTTCTTGATGTCCAGCGCCGAGCGCACGATGTTCCAGTCGCCGCACAGCACGTAGTCGCGGCCGCTGGCCAGCCATTCGGCCAGGATCGGGCGCAGCCACTCCATGACCTCGTACTTGAAGCCCTGGCGCAGGTCGCCCGAGCTGCCCGAGGGGATATAGAACGAGACCACGCTGAGGTTGCCGTAGCGGGCTTCGATATAGCGGCCTTCGTCGTCGAACGGGGCCCAGCCCAGCGAGGTGATGACCTGGTCGGGCTCACGCTTGCTGTAGATGGCCACGCCGCTGTAGCCCTTCTTGGTGATGGCGTCGCGGTAGAAGCAGTGGTGGCCGTCCGGGCGGAACATGGGATCGGTCAGCTGGTCTTCCTGGGCCTTGGTCTCCTGGATGCACAGCACGTCGGCGTCCTGGGCACGGAACCAGTCGAGGAAGCCCTTGGTGGCGGCGGAACGGATGCCATTGGCATTGAAACTGATGATGCGCATGCTGACCCGGGTCTGGAACGGTAACGGCCAAAGCATACCGGGTTGCCCGCCCCATCGGCTGGCCGGATCCGGCCATTGCAGGGGGTTGCGGCCGGTGGCCGCGAGCCTGAATTGCCGGTCATGCATTAGGATCTGCGCTCCAGATGAATTGAACAGAGCGTTAGATGAGCGACCACCGTTACCGTTTCCTGCAGCTGGCCCTGACCGCAGATGCGCTGCGTTTCGGCCAGTTCACCCTCAAGTCGGGCCGGCTGAGCCCGTACTTCTTCAATGCCGGCCGTTTCGACTCCGGCGCCCGCATGGCCCAGCTGGCGGCCTGCTACGCCGACGCAGTGGAAGCCACGGGGCTGAAATTCGACGTCGTGTTCGGCCCGGCCTACAAGGGCATCCCGCTGGCCACCGCGACCGCCTGTGAATTCGCCCAGCGCGGCCGCGACCTGCCGCTGTCGTTCAACCGCAAGGAAGCCAAGGCCCACGGCGAAGGCGGCAACCTGATTGGCGCGGACATGAATGGCAAGCGCGTGCTGATCGTGGACGATGTGATCACCGCCGGTACCGCGATCCGCGAGGCCCTGGGAATCATCAAGGAGGCCGGCGGCACCCCCGCGGGCATCGTGGTGGCCCTGGACCGGCAGGAGATCGCCTCGGAAGAAGACCGCCGTTCGGCCGCCCAGGCCGTGGCCGAGGAAGCCGGTATTCCGGTGGTCGCCGTGGCCACCTTGGGCGACCTGCTTGATTTTGCCTCCGGAAATCCGGAACTTGTCGGGTACCGGCAGCCGCTGGAGGACTATCGTTCCCGTTACGGCAGCCGTCCTACGCGTTGAGAGCAGGGGGCTCCCATGTCCAGGATCGTCACGTTCACCATCATCGGCCTGTTGCTGGCCGCGCCCTTGCTCACGGCCCAGGCCCAGAGCAAGCGCAGCAGCACCGACCCGAAACCGAAGAAGCTGTTCTGCTGGAACGAGGGCAAGGAGCGCATCTGCAGCGACGCCCTGCCCCAGGAGGCGGTGAACAACGCGCGTGAGGAGTTCAGCGTCAACAGCGGCCTGCGCCGCGGTGGCGTGGAGCGCACCCTGACCGAGGACGAGCGCGCCGATGCCGCCGTGGCCGCCGCCCAGCTCCAGCTGGACAAGGCCGCCGAGGAAACCCGGCAGCGGACCGAACAGGCGATGCTCTCGACCTACGAGGACGAGAACGACCTGCGCCGGGTGTTCGTCGAGCGCACCGGGATCCTGGACAACAACGTGCAGACCGCCAACTACAACGTGGCGAGCCTGCGCGGCGCGCTGGTGACCCTGCTGGGCAGCGCCGGCGACCGCGAACTGGCCGGCCAGCCGGTGGCCCCCAAGCAGGCGGAGAGCATCCAGCAGCGGCACACCGAGCTGCTGGCCCAGCAGCGCATGCAGGCCTCGTACGTGCAGCAGCGCAAGGCGCTGGATGTGGAGATCGAAGAAACCCTGCAGCGCTACCGGTTGTTGAAGGGCATTACCACCGACCCACGCGGCTGACCGCAGATCCGGATCCCAAAGGGTGTACCGACCAACGTCGGTACGCCCTTTTTTTATGCTCTTTTTACGCCGCACGCCGCTGACGGGCGTGGAGCGTTTACGCCGGTGAGGACCACCATGAACGCCTGACGTGGAGTGGTTCCACCTGGACGTCCCATGAGCCTGACCCTGTTTGCTGTCCGTGCCGCCGCCGCCCTGCGTGCGGTGCCTTCCCTTCCCCGCTGCTGAGATCACGACCATGCCTGCCTGGCTTTCCCTGGTGTGCGGCGTGCTGGTGCTCGTCGCCGCGGCCTACCTGCTGTACGTCGTGCTTCGGCCCGAAACCTTCTGACCGGAGCCGACCATGACCGAGATCCTGTTGATCCTGCTGGCCAGCATCGTGCTGGCCTTTCCGCTTGGGCTGTACCTGGCCCGGGTGATGCGCGGTGGCCCGATGCGCGGCGACGCGCTGTTCCGCTGGATTGAAACCCCGCTGTACCGCGTACTGGGCGTGGACCCGGCGCGCGGCATGAGCTGGCGGGGCTATGTCGCCGCGTTCCTGCTGAGCAACGTGGTCATTGCCGTGCTGGTACAGACGGTGCTGATGACCCAGGCCTGGCTGCCGTTCAATCCCGACCAGATCCCCAACATGCGCTGGGACACGGCGCTGCACACGATGGTGTCGTTCCTGACCAACACCAACCAGCAGCACTACTCCGGCCAGGCCCAGCTCTCCTACTTCTCGCAGATGACCGCGATCACCGGCCTGCAGGTGGTCACCCCGATGATGGGGCTGGCGCTGGTGGTGGCCACGTTGCGCGCCCTGTTCGGCAAGGCGCCCGAAGGCGACACCAGCGCCAGCGAACTGCCGGCCGACCGCCGCATCGACGTGGGCAACTACTACGCCGACGTGGTGCGTGCCTGCGTCCGCTTCATGCTGCCGTTGTGCCTGCTGTGGGCGGTGCTGTTGACCAGCCAGGGCGTGCCTTCGACGCTGGCCGGCGGCCCGGTGGCCACGCCGATTGACGCCGCCGCGGGCATGGAAACGCAGAAACTGCCGCTCGGTCCGGTCGCGGCGATGGTGGCGGCCAAACAGCTGGGCACCAACGGCGGTGGCTGGTATGGCCCCAACAGCAGCATGCCGCTGGAAAACCCGACCCCGCTGTCGAACGCGCTGGAGCTGATCGGCATCCTGCTGATCCCGATCGCGGTGGTGTTCATGCTGGGCGCCTTCACCGGGCGAAAGCGGCTGGCCGCGTTGGTATTCGGCTGCATGCTGGCGATGTCCAGCGTGTCGATCGCCGCCACGGTATGGCTGGAAGGCCATTCGGCCACGGCCGCCAGTCCGCTGCTGATGGAAGGCAAGGAAGTGCGCTTCGGCGCCGACGGCACCGGCCTGTGGGCGGCGATCACCACCCAGGTGTCGAACGGTTCGGTCAACGGCATGCACGACTCGCTGAGCCCGCTGGCCGGTGCGGTGCCGATGATCAACATGCTGGTCAACGCCATCTGGGGCGGCATCGGCTGCGGCCTGCAGCAGTTCCTCGTGTACCTGCTGCTGGGCGTGTTCCTGGCCGGGCTGATGACCGGCCGCACCCCGGAGCTGCTGGGCCGCAAGTTGGAAACCCCGCAGATTCGCCTGCTGGCATTGCTGGTGCTGCTGCAGCCGATCACCATCCTGGCGTTCACCGCGATCACGCTGGCCATTCCGTCGATCACCGGCACCTCCAATCCCGGTTTCCACGGCGTCAGCCAAGTGTTCTACGAGTATGTGTCGGCGTTTGCCAACAACGGCTCCGGTTTCGAAGGCCTGGGCGACGCCACGGTGTGGTGGAACCTGAGCTGCACGCTGGTGCTACTGCTGGGCCGCTACCCGGTGCTGGTGATACCGCTGATTGTCTGCGCACAGCTGGCCGCCAAGCGGCGTGCGCCCGAATCGGCCGGCACGCTGCAGATTGAAACCCCGACGTTCGCGCTGACCCTGATCGCGCTGATCGCCATCCTGACCGTATTGCAGTTCATGCCGGCGCTGGTGCTGGGCCCGGTTGCCGACCACCTGTCGCTGACGCTGCGCTGAGACGTGAAACCATGAGTACCTATCCCTTGAATGCAGCTTCTTCCCGCCGCCCGCGCCTGCTCGATGCAGCCGGCCTGCGCCGGGCATTGCGCGATGCGGTGATCAAACTCTCGCCACGCCACCTGGTGCACAGCCCGGTGATGGCGGTGGTGATGGCCGGCACCGCGGTCAGCCTGCTGGTGACGCTGAGCGGCAACGCGCCGCTGGGCTTCGGCCTGGCCGTGACCGCGATCCTGCTGCTGACGGTGTTGTTCGGCAATTTCGCCGAAGCGGTGGCCGAGGCGCGTGGCCGTGGCCAGGCCGCGTCGCTGCGCCGGGCCCGCCAGGACCTGAGCGCACGCCGCCTGGCCGCCGCGCACCCCGGTGCCAGTGAGACCCGGGTGCCGGCGGCGGAGCTGCGCCCCGGTGACCACGTCATCGTCAGCGCCGGCGAGCTGATTCCGGCCGACGGCGAGATCGTGCAGGGCCTGGCCACCATCAACGAAGCGGCGGTGACCGGTGAATCGGCTCCGGTGCTGCGCGAGGCCGGCACCGACCGCAGCGGCGTGATCGGCGGCACCAAGGTGCTGTCGGACCAGATCATCGTGAAGATCACCGCCGAACCGGGGCACAGCTTCCTGGACCGCATGATCGCGCTGGTGGAAGGCGCCAACCGGCAGAAGACGCCGAATGAAGTAGCACTGACCCTGCTGCTGGCGGCGATGACGCTGACCTTCCTGGTGGTGGTGGCCACGCTGCCGGCGATCGGTGCGTTCGTCGGGGTGAAGGTGGACCCCCTGCTGCTGATCGCGCTGCTGGTGTGCCTGATTCCCACCACCATCGGCGGGCTGCTGCCTGCCATCGGCATCGCCGGCATGAACCGTGCGCTGGCCGCCAACATCCTCGCCAAGTCCGGCAAGGCAGTGGAAGTGGCCGGCGACGTGGACGTGCTGCTGCTCGACAAGACCGGCACCATCACCCACGGCGACCGCCAGGCGACCCACTTCCACGCGCTGGCCGGCATCGATGCAGCCCAGCTGCGCGAGGCGGCACTGCTGTCGTCGCTGGCCGACCCGACGCCGGAAGGCAAATCCGTGGTGCGGCTGGCCCGCGAACAGGGCTGCAGTACGGCCGAGCCCGAACGTGCGGAGTACCTGGCCTTCAGCGCGCAGACCCGCATGTCCGGCGTGGACCTGGACGGCGGCCGGCGCATCCGCAAGGGTGCCGCCGATTCGATCACCGCGTATGTGCGCGAACTGGGCGGCACGGTGCCGGCCGAGCTGGCCGGGCGGGTGGAACAGGTGGCACGCAATGGCGCCACGCCGCTGGTGGTGTGCGAAGGACGCTACGTGCTGGGTGTGATCGAGCTGAGCGATGTGGTCAAGCACGGCATGCGCGAGAAGTTCGCGCAGCTGCGCGCGATGGGCATCCGCACGGTGATGATCACCGGCGACAACCCGCTGACCGCCGCCGCCATCGCGGCCGAGGCTGGCGTGGACGACTACATCGCCGAGGCCCGCCCGGAAGACAAGCTGGCCCGCATCCGCGCCGAACAGGCCGGTGGCCGGCTGGTGGCGATGGTGGGCGACGGTACCAACGACGCGCCCGCATTGGCCCAGGCCGACATCGGGCTGGCCATGAACTCGGGCACGCAGGCGGCCAAGGAAGCCGGCAACATGGTGGACCTGGATTCGGACCCGACCAAGCTGCTGGCCGTGGTGGAAGTGGGCAAGCAGCAGCTGATCACGCGTGGTGCGCTGACCACCTTCTCGCTGGCCAATGACGTCTCCAAGTACTTCGCGATCCTGCCGGCGCTGTTCGCCGCCACGCTGCCGGCGATGGCCAGCTTGAACGTGATGCAGCTGTCCAGCCCGCGCAATGCGGTGCTGGCCGCGCTGATCTTCAACGCACTGGTGATTCCGGCGCTGATTCCGCTGGCGCTGCGCGGGGTGCGCTTCCGCCCGGCCACGGCCACGGCGCTGCTGCGCCGGAACATGCTGGTGTACGGCCTGGGCGGCGTGCTGCTGCCGTTTGCGGCCATCAAGTTGATCGACCTCCTTCTTGTCTCGGTATTTGGCGCATGAACCGCTCCGCTGCTGCTCCGCTGTCCCGCCCGGCGCGTACGCGCGCCGCCCTTGCCAACGCGCTCCAGCACGACGGCGCGCTGCGCCCGGCCATCGGCCTTGGCGTGGTCAGCCTGCTCGGGCTGGGCCTGGCCTACGCGGTGGCCACCACCGGCATTTCCGCCGCGCTGTTCCCTGCCCCGGCCGAGGGCAGCCTGCTGGTGCACGACGGCCAGGTGCGCGGCTCGCGCCTGATCGCGCAGCCGTTCGTCGGTGACGGCTACTTCCAGGCGCGACCGTCGGCCGCCAATTACGACCCGATGGCCGCCGCCGGCAGCAACCTGGCGCGCAGCAACCCTGCCCTGCAGCAGCGCGTGGACGAAGCCACCCACGCGGTAGCCGTTCGCGAAGGCATTGCCGTGGCGCAGGTGCCCGGTGACCTGGTGACCCAGTCCGGCGCGGGCATGGACCCGGAGATTTCACCCGCTGCGGCCGCCGTGCAGGTGGCACGCGTGGCGCGCAGCCGTGGGCTGGACAGCGACCAGGTGCAGGCGCTGGTGCAGGCGCATACGCAGGGGCCGCAATGGGGGGTGTTCGGGCAGCCACGGGTGAACGTGATGACGTTGAACATGGCGTTGGATGCTGCGAAGCCCGGCGGGGCCGCACCAGGCGTGACGCCTTGATGCGGCGCAGGCACGTTTGCGCGCACACTCTGCACCCATGACCGATTCCCGTACCCGGCAGGCCGACGCGCTGGTGGAACGCCTGCAGCGCGAGGCCGGCGGCAAGCTCACCGTGTTCCTGGGCGCCGCCCCCGGCGTGGGCAAGACCTACAGCATGCTCGGCCGCGCGCACGAGCAGCTGCGCCGTGGCGTTGACGTGGTGGTGGGGCTGGTGGAAACCCACGGCCGTGCCGAGACCACGGCGCTGCTGGAGGGGCTGCCGCAGGTGCCGCTGCGGCAGTGCGAGTACCAGCACCATGAACTGCTGGAAATGGACCTGGACGCGGTGCTGGCACGCCGCCCGGCGCTGGTGCTGGTGGACGAACTGGCCCACCGCAACGTGCCGGGCAGCCGCCACGAGCGGCGCTGGCAGGACGTGATGGAGCTGCTGGATGCGGGCATCGACGTCTGGACCACGATCAACATCCAGCATCTGGAAAGCCTCAACGACGTGGTGATGCGCATCACCGGGGTGCGGGTCAGCGAGACCGTGCCCGATGCAGTGCTGGACCGCCTGCACGACATCGTGCTGGTGGACCTGCCGCCGCGCGAGCTGATCGAACGCCTGCAGCAGGGCAAGGTGTACGTGCCCGAGCAGGCCGCGCAGGCGCTGCAGGCGTTCTTCTCGCCGGCCAACCTCACCGCCCTGCGCGAGCTGGCCATGCAGGAGGCCGCCGACCGCGTGGACACCAGCCTGCGCGAGACCCGCGCCGCGCGCGGCGAAGGCAACCTGCCGCTGCGCCGCCGGGTGCTGGTGGCCATCGACGGCGGCGGGCAGAGCGAGTACCTGGTGCGGGTGGGCCGGCGTATCGCCGAGCGGCGTGACGCGCCGTGGACGGTGGTAACCGTGCAGCGCCGGCGCGAGGACGACAGCACCCGCCGCGAGATCGACGCGGTGTTTGCGTTGGCACGGCGGCTGGGTGGCGAGGCCGAGCTGCTGCACGGCACCAGCATCGCCGATGCACTGCTCGACCACGCCGCGCACAACAGTGTCTCTACCGTCGTGCTGGGCCGCACCCGCGAGCGCCCGTTCGCGCGCATGCTCAACCGCACGCTCACCCAGCAGCTGATCCAGCGCGGGGCGCATCTTGAGATCACCATCATCGGCACCCCGCAGGCACGCGCCCGTGCGCGCCGCCATGGGTTGTCGATGCCTACGCTGAGCACCGGCAGGGACACCGCGTTGGCGCTGGGTGCCACCGCACTGGCCTGCCTGGTGGCACTGGTGGCCGAGCGCTGGGTGGGGCTGTACGACCTGTCCATGGTGTTCATCGTGGCGGTGGTGATGGTGGCCGCGCGCAGCCGCACCAGCGCGGCGGTGATTGCTGCGGCGCTGTGTTTCCTGGCCTACAACTTCTTCTTCATCGCCCCCCGCTTCACTTTCGCGATCAGCGCGCGCCAGGGCGTCATCACCGTCTTCCTGTTCCTGGCGGCCGCATTGGTGGCCGGCCGCCTGGCCTCGCGCCTGCGCATGCAGGTAATGGCGCTGCGCGCGGCCAACCGGCATGCCAATGCGCGCCAGGTGCTGGGCGGGCAGTTGACCCGTGCGGCCAGCAACGAACAGGTGGCGCAGGCCGGCCGCCAGGCGCTGGAGCAGGCGCTGGACGCACCGGCCTGGCTGCGCATCGGCGCGGACACCAGCACCAGCGGCAGCGCGGCCCCCGGCGACACCGACCTGGCCGCTGCCGACTGGGCGCACCGCCACGGGCAGCCCAGCGGCCGCTTCACCGACACCCTGGCCGGCGCGGAGTGGTGGTTCCTGCCGCTGCTGGATGGCGACGACCGCGCGATTGGTGTTGCCGGCATGCGGTTCGCGCGCAACGTGGCGCGGCTGGCCCCGGAACAGCGCCAGCTGGCCGAGGCCATGGTGGATGACATCGCGCAGGCGGCACTGCGCACGCGGCTGGTGGCCGACCTGGAGAAGGCACACGTGAGCAACGAGACCGAGCGCCTGCGTTCGGCGTTGCTGTCCTCGGTGTCGCATGACCTGCGCTCGCCGCTGGCGGCGATGATCGGTTCGGCAGACAGCCTGTCCAGCTATGCCGACGCGATGGATGCGCGCGACCGCCGCGCCCTGCTCGATACCATTTTGGTGGAAGGCGAGCGGCTGGACCGCTATATCCAGAACCTGTTGGACATGACCCGGCTCGGGCACGAAGGGCTGCAGATCAACCGCGACTGGATCGGGGTGGACGAGCTGGTGGGGTCGGCCGCGCGTCGACTGCAGCGCTACCAGCCGGAGGTGAAGCTGCAGCTGGACATTCCCAGCACGCTGGCCCCGATCTGGGTGCACCCGGCGCTGGTGGAACAGGCCGTGTTCAACGTGATGGAGAACGCCGCGAAGTTCTCCCCGCCCGGTGCGCCGGTGGAGGTGCAGGCACGCCTGGTCGAGGGCGAGCTGCGCATCGATGTGCTGGACGCCGGCCCGGGCATTCCCGACGACGAACGGGCGCGCATTTTCGACATGTTCTACAGCGTCGAGCGCGGCGACCGCGGCCGGCATGGCACCGGGCTGGGGCTGACCATCTGCCAGGGCATGATCGGCGCGCATGGCGGCAGCGTGCAGGCGCTGCCGGGACGGGATGGACGCGGTACCCTGATCCGCATCACGCTGCCGCTGCTGCAACCCCACCCCGCCGATGACCACGACGACACCTGACCCCTCCCAAGGCGTGCCCCCGGCGCGCGTGCTGGTGATCGACGATGAAGCGCAGATCCGCCGCTTCCTCGAGATCAGCCTGCGCGCGCAGGGCTACCGCGTGCTGCAGGCGGCCAACGGGCAGAGCGGGCTGGAGCAGCTGGTCAGCGAGGGTGCGGACCTGGTCATTCTGGATATCGGCCTGCCCGACATGGAAGGCCATCAGGTGCTGGCTGAGCTGCGCCAGTGGAGCCAGGTGCCGGTGATCATGCTGACCGTGCGCGCCAGCGAGACCGAGAAGGTGTTGGCCTTGGACAACGGTGCCAACGACTACGTGACCAAGCCGTTCGGCACGCAGGAGTTGATGGCGCGGGTGCGTGCGCTGCTGCGCTCGCGCACGGTGTCGGCCGACGGGGTGCTGCCGCACTTCGACGACGGCCACCTGCACATCGACCTGGTGCGCCGCGAGGTGCAGCTGGACGGCGTGCCGGTGGCGTTGACGCGCAAGGAATACGCGCTGTTGTCGCTGCTGCTGCGCAACGCCGGGCGGGTGGTGACCCAGCCGCAGATCCTGGCCGAGATCTGGGGGCCGACCCACCAGCACGACACGCATTACCTGCGCATCCTGGTGGGCAAGCTGCGCCACAAGCTGGGCGATTCGGCGCTGGATTCGCGCTACCTGTTCACCGAACCGGGTGTGGGATTGCGGTTCAAGGGGTGAAGCGCGACATCGCGTGATGCATGCACCGGTAGGGTCGGATCCCGATCGACCGCCGATAACGGTGATCGGCGCGGTGACGACGTGGATTCGATCGAAAAGCGATTTCGTCTGAAGGTCCTGCCAACAACGAACGTTGGCGGGTTCACGGCAGTCGATTGGGATGCGACCCTACCAGCGGCCCGTCACCTGCATGGTGACGGGACGTTGGTCGGTACGCCTTTAGAAGCCCAGTTCCACACCCGGCAGCAACGGCTGCAACTGCTCGCGGAACAGCGTCTTGATCCGCGCCATCGCGGCCTCGTCGTTGCCTTCGAAACGCAGCACCAGCACCGGGGTGGTGTTGGACGCGCGCAGCAGGCCCCAGCCGTCCGGGAAGTCCGCGCGCAGGCCGTCGATGGTGGACAGGCGCGCGCCGGCGAACGGCGACTCTTCCGCCTGCGCAGAAGACACGAACAACGACACCAGCGCATGCGGCGTGCCCGATTCCACCGGCACCTTCAGTTCCGGGGTGGAAATGCTGTCGGGCAGTTCCTCGAACACTTCCGACGGGGTCTCCTCACGCTGGGCGAGGATTTCCAGCAGGCGCGACGCCGCGTACAGGCCGTCGTCGAACCCGAACCAGCGCTCCTTGAAGAAGAAGTGGCCACTCATTTCACCGGCCAGTTCCGCGTCGGTCTCGCGCATCTTGGCCTTGATCAGCGAATGCCCGGTCTTCCACATCATCGGGCTGCCGCCGTTGCGCAGCACGTAGTCGGACAGCTTGCCGCTGCACTTCACGTCGTAGATCACCAGCGCACCCGGGTTGCGCATCAGCACGTCGGCTGCGAACAGCATCAACAGGCGGTCGGCATAGATGATCTTGCCTTCGCGGGTGACCACGCCCAGGCGGTCGCCATCGCCATCGAAGGCCAGGCCGATATCGGCGTCGAAGCGCTTTACGGTCTGGATCAGGTCTTCCAGGTTGTGCGGGTCGCTCGGATCCGGGTGGTGGTTGGGGAAGGTTCCATCCACGTCGCAGTACAGCGGAATGACCTCGGCGCCGATGGCCTCCAGCAGCGGCTGGGCCAGTTCGCCGGCCACGCCGTTGCCGGCATCGGCCACCACCTTGAGCGGGCGGTCCAGCTGCACGTCGTCGGCAATGCGCTGGATGTAGTCCGCATTGATGTCGCGCTGCTGCAGGCTGCCGGGTTCGGCGGCCACATGCAGCTGGCCGTCGCGGATGCGCTGGTACAGCTCGGTGATGGCGTCGCCAGACAGCGTTTCTCCACCCACCACGATCTTGAAGCCGTTGTAGTCCGGCGGGTTGTGGCTGCCGGTCACCGCCACGCAGCTGCCCGCGCGGAGGTGATAGCTGGCGAAGTACACCACCGGGGTGGGCGCCAGGCCGATATCGATGACGTCGCAGCCGGCACGGCGCAGGCCTTCGATCAGGCTGGCGCTCAGTTCCGGACCGGACAGGCGGCCATCGCGGCCCACCACGATGTCACGCAGGCCCTGCACCTGCAGGACCGAGCCGATGGCCTGGCCGATCAGCACCGCTACCTGCGGGGTGAGCTCGCGGCCGATCACGCCGCGGATGTCGTAGGCGCGGAAGATGCCTTCCGGCACGTCGTTGCCTTCGCCCGGCGGCAGCGGCGGCGGGGTGGTGCCGGTGGCGGCGGGCGCGGTTTCCAGCACCGGCTCCAGCACCAGGCTTTCGCGCAGGGTGGGGCCTTCTTCGCCCTCGCTGGCGGCAGCCCGGCGGCGCGGCAGCTTCACGCGGCCCTTGCCGAACTGCAGCATGCCGGCAACGGCCAGCAGCAGCACCGCGACGATGAGGCAGGAAATGGCGCCCATGCCCAGCGGGCCGGGGTCGATGTCCGGCACGGCGGCCGCCAGGCGCAGGCCGCTCTTGCCGATCGGGCGGGCCAGGCCCTCTGCCCCTTCGGACAACGCGCTGTCGCCCTGCTCCACGATGTTGTGGCCGCCCTGGCGCAGGGCCAGGTAGCCGTCGGACGGCACCCGCACCTGGTCGAAGGTGCCGGTCAGGCGCAACAGCGGCTGGCGCACATAGATCACGGCAGGCCCCTGCGCGCCCAGCTGCACCGGTACGGCCAGGCCGAGACGCTGGCCGCCGGCATCACGAACCACGCGGGTTGCAACGGTATCGCCGGCGATGGCGGCTTCCAGCAGGGCCAGGCGCGAATAGCCGAAGGCCTTCGGGTCGGCGTAGGCCTCGCTCAGGCCAGTGGTAAGCACCTGCACCTCTTCGGTGCCGGGCCAGCCTTCACGGACGGCCAGCGCGGTGGCATCGGCGTCGCCGGCGGCCAGCGCGGCAGTGACCCGCTCGCTCTTCACCAGCGTGCGCAGCTGCGTACTCTGGCTGGTAAGCGCGGCCTGCACGCCGTCCACGATCTGGTCGCGCGACTGTTCCAGCGCCTGCCCCACCGAGGCCTGCCGCCACTGCCGCACGCCGCTCCAGGCAAACCACACCGCCAGCAGGGTCAACGCCCCCACCAGCAACAGCCCATTACGCTTGCTTGTCAGTCGCGGCTGCCCTTCCGCCGTTGCCTTGCTCATTGAAGCCCCCTGTCAGCGCACCCCGGTATGGCCGAATCCACCCGTTCCCCTGGCGCTGTCGGTGAAAGTATCCACTACCTGCAGGCCCACGCGTGCAATTGGTAGTACAACCAACTGTGCAATACGGTCGCCCGGCTGCAGCGTGAAGGCCTCGCGGCCGCGGTTCCAGGCGCTGATCAGCAGCGGGCCCTGGTAGTCGGCATCAATCAGGCCGGTGCCGTTGCCCAGCACGATGCCGTGGCGGTGGCCCAAGCCGGAGCGCGGCAACACCACCGCGCACAGGTTCGGGTCGGCGATGTGGATGGCGATGCCGCTGGGAATCAACGCCGTGTCCCCCGGTTGCAGGGTCAACTCGGTCTCCAGCGCCGCGCGCAGGTCAAGCCCGGCGCTGGCTTCGGTGGCATAGGCCGGCAGCGGCCAGCTGTCGCCGAAACGGGGATCGAGCAGCTTCACCTGCAGCGACTGCAGGGACGGGGCTTGGGTCATGCGTGCAACCTCTGGGCAATCAGGGACAACAGTTGTTTGGCCAGCAGCGCCTTGGTGGTGCCGGGGAACACCTGTTCCCCGCCCTGCCAGTAGGCGGTAGCTGCATTCTCATCGCTTTCGAAGCCGCCGTTTGTGATGCCCACCTGATTGGCGATCACCAGATCCAGCCGCTTGTCGACCAGCTTGCCACGCGCGTATTTCTCCACGTCGTGGGTTTCAGCGGCAAAACCGACCACCAGCTTCAGCGACTGGGTCTGGGTGGCCACTTCGGCCAGGATGTCGGGGGTGCGCACCAGTTCCAGCGTGAGGGTCTGGGTGCCGGCAGTCTTCTTGAGCTTCTGCGGGGCCACCTGGCGCGGGGTGTAATCGGACACCGCCGCCGCGCCTATATAGATGTCGGCCGGCAGCGCATCCAGCACGGCGCTGCGCATCTGCGCGGCCGAGCGCACGTCCACCCGCTGCACCCCGGCCGGCGTGGCCAGGTGCACCGGGCCACTGACCAGCACCACCTGCGCGCCTTGGCGCACGGCGGCCGCGGCCAACGCATAGCCCATCTTGCCGCTGCTGCGGTTGCCCACGTAGCGGACCGGGTCCAGGTCTTCATAGGTGGGACCGGCGCTGATGACCACGCGCAGCCCCTTCAGTTCCTGCTCGGCGGCGGGCACGGCCGACGGCGCCTGCAGGGCCGCTAGGGCGGCCACGATGGCATGTGGCTCGGTCAGCCGGCCGGGGCCGGACTCACCTTCGGCCAGCGGGCCGTCTTCCGGGCCGATCACCTGGGCGCCGCGCTGGCGCAGCAGGCCGATGTTGGCCTGGGTGGCCGGGTGCAGCCACATGCGGTGGTTCATGGCCGGGCACACGGTGAGCGGCGCGGTGGTGGCCAGGCACAGGGTGGTGACCAGATCGTCGGCATGGCCATTGGCCAACCGCGCCAGCAGGTCGGCCGTGGCCGGGGCCACGATGACCCGGTCGGCCCAGCGGGCCAGCTCGATGTGGCCCATGGCCTGCTCGGCCGCGCTGTCCCACAGGGTGGTGCGGGTGGGCTGGCCGGACAGCGCCTGGAAGCTGAGCGGGGTGACGAACTGCTGGGCCCCGGCGGTCATGGCGACCTGCACCTGGGCCCCGGCGTCGCGCAGGCGGCGCACCAGCTCCAACGACTTGTAGGCCGCGATGCCGCCACCCACGCACAACAACAGCTTCTGGCCTGCCAGCGGGCGCACCTGCGCCGGGGAAGCCTGGGGGGAGTCAGCCACCTGCGAATTTCCTGTCGAACCGAGGCGATTAGCTTACCCGATGGGCTGTGCGGGGCTGATGCCTCAGGGGCATAAGGAGGAGGTTTTTGGTCATGAAGCCGGGCTGGGAAGGGACCCCGCGCTGTCGTTTCACCCTGGCCTGCCGGGGTTCCATCGGCGGCTGTGGTGATTCGTCGCAGGGCGGATGCAGGCGGGAGGGGGATCAGCCCAGTATGGCGCTGACCGAATCCATCCAGCCGCAAGGACCGCGCCATGACTTCTGTACTCCCCGGATTATTCTCCGCCTCGCTACTGCTGATGGCGTCGGCAGCGGCCGCCCCGCCGCCTGTGCCGGGCGATGCCTGCGGGCTTGCCCACCAGGCGCTGACCGACACGCTGGTTCAGATACCTTTCGAGAGCGTCGACGGACGCATCTATGTGCAGGCGCGCGTCAACGGTCGGGATCCCTATCGGTTCGCCGTTGATACCGGCGCCAGCGGTATCGGGCGCGCCGACATGCGCCTGGTGTCGGCGCTCGGCCTGCCCCTGCACGGGGAGAGCAGCACCTCGGATGGCGTCTCCCAGGCCCAGGCAAATACGGTGCGGATCGAAGCGCTGCAGCTGGGTGAGCTGGTACATCGCGACGTGGACGTGATCGCCCGCGACTACAACGCGCGCAATGCGCCAGACGCTGCGTTCGACGGGATTCTCGCGCGCGATTTCTTTGCCGACGGCCTGCTGCGGATCGACTATCCGAGACGATTGCTCACGTTCACGCGGACGGAACAGCTGGCCGCCTCCTCAGCCAACGCGCTGCCCTATGCGCGCGCCTTCCGCATACCGGTATCGGTAGATGGGCACCCGTTGGTTGCCCAACTGGATACGGGGGCCAACGTCGGCCTTGTATTGCCGCAGGCGGTGTTCGAGCAAGTCTCCGACCAGCCCCTCGGCGAGTCGGTCCGCTCGCAGCTGACCAATGGGCAGCTGGAAAGCTGGCGCGCCGTAGTCAAAGGACCCATCCGGGTGGGACAAGTAAGCCATGCCGACATGGAGGTGCGCGTGTCAGCGAAGTATCCCGAGGTGCTGGTAGGCGCTCATGCACTGCAGGACGCGGTGGTGATGATCGACTCGCGCAGCCAGGTCGTGGCGGTATGCCGTTGATCGACAGGTCGCCCGGAGGGCGGCGTACCGCGGACTGTGCGGCATACCCTTCCGTCGGCGCCACGCTGGACGGAAGGACGCTCCCTCTGGGATGATCTCGCTGCAATCATGCGCACGGACAGCGGAGGTCGAGCGAAGACATGCAGTGCAACCAGCGAAGAATAGTGCCAGCCATATTGATAGCTGCGGCACTCGCGGTGGCGCCAACTGTTTCGTCAGCAGCGCCAGCGGACAACTCTGGAAGATCCGCGGCCATCGAGCTTTCATCCATGCTCAACAAGGTAGAGAGCGTATCCTTCTACTTCCTCTCGAGGACTGGAGAGTATTCATTCCGAGGGCAACGTTTCAAGGACGAATCCGCCGTTCGCATCCACCGCAGCTGCGGAGCAAACTGCCGGATGTTCATGAAAGCCGTCACTGAGCACCTGCAAGCGGCAACCGCCAGCAACTGCCTTCGTGGACAGCAGAACGTTCTTGTCGAGTTCGGGGGGCTGACGTCGATCACCTACAGTCATTCAGGCCGGATGATCGAGGTGAATGGAAAGTGCTATTTCAACCCGAAGGGCATCAACGACATCATCCAAAGCGAGTCTTTCATATTTGGCTGAGTGCCGGTGCAGCGCGACAATCCATCAGGGGAGGTCAAGATGTTTGGAATCTTCAAGAAGAAGAAGAATCAGCAGCATCCACGCAGCAACGACGACAATGGGTCCGCCCAGGGCATATCTGCGGCCGCGCTTGAAGATTTCTCCGAAGCCACCCTTGGCTCGATCTATCCCTACGTCGTGCCGGCAAGCTGGATCGAACATGTAACCCCCAATGCAGTCATCAGCTCACCGTTCTCCGACGACGTGCACATGGTGCTGGTGGTGGACTGCCACGGCGCGGTGCGTAACGTACGCCCTGAGGACCTGGCCTCGATTGGCTGCAGTCCGGAGGATGCCTTCACCATTGCGGCCGAGAACCTTGACGCTGCGTGGCGGGCCGGAAAGTTCGAATTCGGCATCGCCGCATTGCAGGATGGCGTGAAAATCGGTGGCGCCCGAGGAAGCTGGATGGCACCAGCGGGCGCACTTGTACTGGGAAATCTCTACCAAGCCATGGTGGAACACTTTGGCACGACCGAGTTTGCGGCCGTTGCGCTGAATCAGGAAACCTTGTTTGCCTTCCCAACGGATGCGGCCACGCTGGGCTCCTCGTCGCTACGCCAGGCGATCGAGGATGAGTTCCTGAATCACCACAAGCCCATCTCGCGCTCGTGGCTACTGCTAAACGGGGAGTGGCCGAGCGCGTTCGTCGGAAGCGATCAACCGAGCGCGCACTAGCCTGTGGAGTACGCCGAGCGCGATTGGTCGACGCCGGTGCGACCCACTCGACCTGGGCGAAGACTTCAACGCATCGGCTGTCGCTGACTACCCGCATAGCGATGCCAATTCAGACAGGGCTTGGTCCCGAGCGATCAACGCTTCGCAAAGTGAGACCGGCTATGCGACCTCATTCCACAGCCCGACCATAGAATTCGCTCCCTATAGGTCCAATGGCGAAACGAGGGGCGGGAGATGCAAACAGCTAGGACGAAATGGCTTGCATACACAGTCCTGGTCGGGTTGCTTCCGATCTTCTCCAGGTTCCTTGTCTGGCTCGTGACCAGGCAGGGAAGCATCGAGCCCTTTGCGCCACAGGATTTCATAGCATTTGGACTCATTCTCCATATCTCCAATATCAATGAGATCGAGCATCTGGTGGGCGCCGACAGGTCATGGAAAACAACCCAGAACGGCATGTCCGCATTTTTCATCGCCATTCATGGCGTCCTGTTCTGCTTGACCCTGATTGGAGGCGACGCGATCGATCAGCAGGCCATCATGTACTGCGTGGCCGCCATCGCCCTCACATCGCTTTCCATCAGCTACTCCTTGTTCAATCGGATCGCAAGAATTCATTTGACCCATCCGGAGCATGCTCAATGACAACCGCCCTCATTGTCGCCACCGTGGTGATCTCTCTCGCAGGCCTCGGGTTCGCCGCCTGGACGATGGTGCAGACGCACAAAGAGGTCGAGCGGCGGAAAGCACATTCGTCTGAAGAGTGATACGCGGAGGTTTGCCCCGGCGCCACACCTGGCCCCTTGGCAACCACCACGTTTGGCCTGACACTTCCGGATGTTCGATCTCCAGACCTGCGAACGACAAAGGACTGTTCAATGCTCGTTGACCGCTTGCGCCCGCTCATCCTGTTGATGGCATCCGCACTTCTGCTTTCCTCCTGCACACGCGAGGCAAGTCGGCTCGAAACCTCCTTTGTCAGCTCCTGCGCGGAAGGCGGCACCAGCGAGGCGCGATGCCAGTGCACGTACGATGCGATCCACAAGCACTACGGCGATGAGACGATGGCAGAGTTCAACAACGGGAACCCACCCGCTGACTTCGCCAACGTGCTGGGGACTTCAATGGCGCAATGCCTTGCCAAACAATGACCGCCAGAGATCTGAAACTCCTGGTCCTTGACCTCGACGAGACGCTGGTCTTCGCGAGTGAGCGCGAGCTTGACCGCCCTGCCGACCTCGGCGTTACCGGGTATCACGTCTACAAGCGCCCCCACCTCGATGCATTTCTGGACTTCGCCTTTTCGACGTTCAAGGTGGGCGTCTGGACCTCATCGGGACAGCTGTACGCAGAACCCCTGGTCGCCCAGCTGATGCCAGGCCGCGACGTGCAGTTCGTCTGGTCAGCGAAACGCTGCAGCACGGCCCGGGATTGGGAGACCGGCGGCTACTCCAGCCAGAAGCGACTGGCCAAGCTCAAGAAGCGCGGGTTCAAGCTGGAGCATGTGATCGGCATTGACGACACCCCCAGCAAGTACGCCCAGAACTATGGAAACCTGGTGCTGGTCCAGGAGTTCACCGGTGACAGGCATGACGACGAGTTGGCCCGGCTTCCGGCCTATCTGGAGCAACTCTCGGCAGAACCGAATATTCGCGCCGTGGAGAAGCGCAACTGGCGAGAGCGCTTGAAGGAGCTTTGATTGCTCCAACGGCGTGCGCTTGCACGCTCCGCGGGCTTTCTTCCTACGCGACAGAGCGACCCTTGCTTATGGGCACCGCCCGCGTTCGGGCCGACACTACCCCAATGGCAATCAAGCACTGGCTCGAACAGGACCGTCCCCGCGAGAAGCTGTTGGCACGCGGCCCGGGAGCGCTGGCCGATTCGGAGCTGCTGGCGATCTTCATCTGCAAAGGAGTGAAGGGGACCAACGCAATCGAAAGCGCGCGGAAGCTGCTTGAACTCCATGGCCCGTTGCGGCGCCTGATGGACATGGATGCCAACGCGCTCAAGGAGCTGCCCGCCCTTGGCCCCGCCAGCGCCTGCAAGATGGTTGCCGCGCTGGAGCTGGCCAGCCGCCATCTTCTGGCCCAGCTTGAGCGGGGCGAGAGCATGTGCGATCCAGGCACGGCCGGGCGCTACTTCAAGCAGCGGCTGCGCTCGCGACCGCAGGAAGTGTTCGCGGCACTGTTCCTGGACACCCGCAACCGGACGCTGGCCTACGAGGAGCTGTTCAGCGGCACCATCGATGCGGCCACGGTCTATCCCCGTGAGGTGGTCCGCCGTGCCCTGCTGCACAACGCGGCGGCGGTGATCGTCAGCCACAACCACCCGTCCGGCAATGCAGAGCCCTCGGCCGCCGATAGACAGATGACCGCCCAGCTCCAGCAGGCCCTGACCCTGGTCGGGGTGCGCCTGCTCGATCATGTGGTGGTGGGCGATGGCTTGCCGGTCTCCATGGCTGAACGGGGCTGGCTGAAGCCGAAATTGTCCTTCGACGACTGAATGGCCCGGTCAGGCGGGGGTGCCCGCCCGCAGGGCCCGGAGCGCCTGGCGGGCCGGCTTCCCACCCCGCTTGGGCGCGGTTCAATGGATCGGGGTGGCTTCTAGGCTAAAATTGCCGATTCCGCCGCTCCAGTCTTCAAGCAGGCCCTGTGAAAAATCTCCTCCGCGCCCTGATCAGCCAAGGCATCGAAGCCTTGCGCGCCAACGGCACTCTGCCGGCCGATACCCTGACCCCGGAATTCGTGGTGGAACGCCCGAAGACCCGTGAACACGGTGATTTCGCCACCAATGCCGCCATGCTGCTGGCCAAGCCGGCGCGCAGCAACCCGCGCGCCCTGGCCCAGGCGCTGCTGGACGCGCTGCCCAAGAGCGACGACGTGCTGCGCGTCGAGATCGCCGGCCCGGGCTTCATCAATTTCCACCTGGCCCCCAGCGCGTACCAGCGTGAAGCGGCCAGCGTGCTCAAGGAAGGCGCCGATTACGGCCACAACCTGGGCGGCAACGGCCGCACCGTGGGCGTGGAGTACGTGTCGGCCAACCCGACCGGCCCGCTGCACGTGGGCCACGGCCGCGCGGCGGCAATCGGCGACTGCCTGGCCCGCCTGCTGGAAGTGAACGGCTGGAACGCCAAGCGCGAGTTCTACTACAACGACGCCGGCGTGCAGATCGAAAACCTGGCCCTGTCCACCCAGGCGCGCGCCAAGGGCCTGAAGCCCGACGACGCCGGTTGGCCGGAAGCGGGTTACCGCGGCGACTACATCGAGGATGTGGCCAAGGCCTACCTGTCCGGCGCGACGGTGGAGCTGGAAGGCCATTCGGTGGTGGGCGAGCGCGACCCGGACAACCTGGACGCGATCCGCCGCTTCGCTGTTGCCTACCTGCGCAATGAGCAGAACCAGGACCTGGCCGCGTTCGGGGTGGATTTCGACATCTACTTCCTGGAAAGCTCGCTGTACAAGGATGGCAAGGTCGAAGAGACCGTGGCCCAGCTCAAGGCAGCCGGCCATACGTATGAGGAAGGCGGCGCGCTGTGGCTGCGCTCGACCGACTTCGGTGACGACAAGGACCGCGTGATGCGCAAGTCCGACGGCACCTACACCTACTTCCTGCCGGACGTGGCCTACCACCTGAGCAAGTGGCAGCGCGGCTACGAGCGCGCGATCACCGAGCTGGGCGCGGACCACCACGGTTCGCTGGCACGCGTGCGCGCCGGCCTGCAGGCGCTGGATGTGGGCATCCCGAAGGGCTGGCCGGAATACGTGCTGCACCAGATGGTGACGGTGATGCGCGGCGGCGAGGAAGTGAAGCTGTCCAAGCGTGCCGGCAGCTACCTGACCCTGCGCGACCTGATCGAGGAAGCCGGCCGCGATGCGACCCGCTGGTTCCTGATCGCGCGCAAGCCCGATTCGCAGCTGACGTTCGATATCGACCTGGCGCGCCAGCAGAGCAACGACAACCCGGTGTTCTACGTGCAGTACGCGCACGCCCGGGTGTGCAGCCTGCTGCGCCAGGGCCAGGAGAAGGGCCTGTCGTACACGCCGGCCGAAGGCCTGGCTGGCCTGTCCTCGCTCAGCGACGAGGCATCGCTGTGGTTGATGGTGGAAATGTCGCGCTTCCCGGAAGTGGTGGAAGCGGCCGGTCTTGCGCTGGAGCCGCACCTGATCGCGCAGTATCTGCGTGAATTGGCGCACGCCTTCCACACGTGGTATCACGGCACGCAGGTACTGGTGGCCGACGATGCGGAGCGCAATGCCAAGCTGGCGCTGGCCTGCGCCGCACGCCAGGTCCTGGCCAATGGTCTAAACGTCCTGGGCGTTTCCGCCCCGGAAAAAATGTAAGTTCTGGAGAAGCAGTAAATGGCAGCGCGACGCGGCAAAACCCAGGCACGACGCAACAGCAACCAGGGCACGCCGGGATGGGTGTGGCTGGTGGCCGGTGTGGCGATTGCGGCCGTGGTGTTCCTGGCGGCACCGAACCTGTTCAAGAACGATGGCGACGGCTTCCTGCGGGTAGGCCCGCAGCCGAACCCGAATGCGCAGCCGGCCCCGGTCAGCGACGCAGATACCGACGTGGGCGCAGAACTGCCCAAGCCGGGTGCGGCGGCCAAGCCTGCCGAACCGGCCAAGCCGGCCGCCACGCAGTACGACTTCTACACCCTGCTGCCCGGCAAGGAAGTGGAAATGTCCGATGCGGAGCTGGCCGCCAGCGCCCGCGCCGAAGACCAGCGCCGGGCCAAGGTGGAGGCGCAGCGCGCGCAGGCGGCACTGGAAGGTCGCCCGGTGCCCGCGGCGGCGGCGACGTCCACGTCGGTGGCTTCGACCGCACAGGTCAGCAC
>NZ_JBOHXV010000064.1:0-28831 GCF_050737075.1 Stenotrophomonas sp. | reverse complement strand
CTGTCAAAGGGTCGGCGGGGGTGGGTTGGCGGGGGTATGAGCGGCATGGATGCCGCGACTAAGCCCCCATGGACGGGTTCACGGCGTCGCCCGCCAACCCACCGCCGCCGGCCCAAGCCAGAGAGATTCGCAGACCAAGGCTTTGGGCTTTGGGCTTCGGGCCTTGGGCTTTGGGCTTCAGGACTTTGCAATACGTGGCCGTTCGCGGCCAACCATCGGCACATAGGCGGTGGGGACGAAGAGGGATAGGCTGCGAGGGTTGGTCGCCATCACCTGCCCGGAGAGAGCCATGCGTGTTCGTGTCGTGCCTGTTGCGCTGTTGAGCCTGATGATCGCCGCCAGCGTGTCGGCGCAGACCTCGCCCATGACCCCGGATATTCCGGCCAAGGGCTTCGTGACGCCGACGGCGAACTACGACTACGACAAGCGCGAGGTGATGATTCCCATGCGCGATGGCACCAAACTGTATACCGTGATCGTCGTGCCCAAGGGCGCGCGCAACGCGCCCATCCTGTTGACCCGTACGCCTTACGACGCGGCCAACCGTGCCAAGCGGATTGATTCGCCGCATATGCGCGACATCCTGCCGCAGGGCGATGAAGTGTTTGTCGATGGCGGCTATATTCGCGTGTTCCAGGATATCCGCGGCAAATACGGTTCCGAAGGCGATTATGTGATGACCCGGCCGCTGCGTGGGCCGCTCAATACCACCAAAGTGGACCATGCCACCGATGCGTGGGACACCATCGACTGGCTGGTCAAGCACGTGCCCGAAAGCAACGGCAAAGTGGGCATGCTCGGCTCGTCGTATGAAGGCTTTACCGTCGTCATGGCGCTGACCAACCCGCACCCGGCGCTGAAGGTTGCCGCGCCGCAAAGCCCCATGATCGACGGCTGGATGGGCGATGACTGGCTCAACTACGGGGCCTTCCGCCAGGTCAACTTCGGCTACTTCACCGGGCAGCTCGCCAAACGCGGCAGGGGCCCGGCCATTCCCAGCGTCGGCTACGACGATTACACCACCTTCCTGCGCGCCGGGTCGGCCGGCGACTATGCCAAGGCCAACGGCCTGGACCAGTTGCCGTGGTGGCACAAACTGATCGAACACCCGGCCTATGACGCCTTCTGGCAGCAGCAGGCGCTGGATGCGCAGATGGCCAAGACCCCGTTGAAAGTGCCGACCATGTGGCTGCAGGGCCTGTGGGACCAGGAAGACATGTGGGGCGCCGTGCACAGCTACGCCGCCATGGAGCCGCGTGACAGCAGCAATACCCTCAACTACCTGGTCATGGGGCCGTGGCGGCACAGCCAGGTGAACTATGACGGCAGCAGCCTGGGCGCGCTGAAGTTCGATGGCGATACCGCCCTGCAGTTCCGCCGCGACGTGCTCAAGCCGTTCTTCGACCAGTACCTCGTCGATGGCGCCGCCAAGGCCGATACGCCGCCAGTGCTGATCTACAACACCGGCGAAAACCACTGGGACAAACTGCAGCAGTGGCCGCGTACCGCCGCGCAGACCCGGCCGCTGTACCTGCGCGCCGGTGGCAAACTTTCATTCGAAGCGCCGCAGGCAGGCGAGGCGACCTATGAAGCCTACGTCGCCGATCCGGCCAAGCCGGTGCCGTTCGTGCCGCGTCCGGTGCGGTTCGCCGACCGCGACATGTGGACCAGCTGGCTGGTGAAGGACCAGCGTTTCGTGGACGGCCGCCCCGATGTGCTGACCTTCGTCAGCGAGCCGCTGACCGAACCGCTGCGGATCGGCGGCGCGCCGCAGGTCAACCTGCAGGCGGCCACCACCGGCAGCGACAGCGACTGGGTCGTGAAATTGATCGACGTCTACCCCGACCAGACCCCGTCCACCCCGGAAATGGGCGGCTACGAACTGGCCGTGTCGATGGCGATCTTCCGTGGACGCTACCGCGAGAGCTTCAGCGACCCGAAGGCGATCGCGCCGAACCAGGTGCTGGACTACAAGTTCGGCCTGCCCACCGCCAACCACGTCTTCCAACCCGGGCACCGGGTCATGGTGCAGGTGCAGTCCAGCCTGTTCCCACTGTACGACCGCAACCCGCAGACCTTCGTGCCCAACATCTACCTCGCCAAGCCGGGTGATTACCAGAAGGCCACCCAGCAGGTGTGGCATGCACCGGACAACGCGTCGTTCATTTCGTTGCCTACGTACTAAGGAAAGCCGGGCAGAGCCCGGCTCTACGGTTAACCAGGAAAGCCGGACAGAGTCCGGCTCTACGGGTTAACCGGACACGCTCGGGTAATCGATGTACCCCTTCGCGCCGCCGCCATACAGCGTGTTGGGGTCCAACTCGGAGAGTGCCACGCCCAGCCGCAGGCGCTCGACCAGGTCCGGGTTGGCGATGAAGGCGCGGCCGAAGGCGATCATGTCGGCATACCCCGAGGCGACGGCCTTTTCGGCGCTGTCCTTGTCGTAGCCGTTGTTGGCGATCCACGGGCCGCGGAACTTCGCACGCAGCGCGGCGTAATCGAACGCAATGTTGTCGCGCGGGCCGCCGGTGGCCCCTTCGATCACATGGATGAAGGCCAGGCCCCCGATCGCGTCGAGGCGCTCGACCGCGCGCTCGAACAGCGGCTGCGGCTGCGAATCGTGCGCATCGTTGGCCGGCGTGACCGGCGAAAGACGCACACCGGTACGTTCGGCGCCGATCTCCGCCGCAATGGCGCGCACCACCTCGTCCAGCAGGCGCGTGCGGTTCTCGATGCTGCCACCGTATTCGTCGGTGCGCAGGTTGCTGCCGTCGCGCAGGAATTGGTCGATCAGGTAGCCGTTGGCGGCGTGCACTTCCACCCCGTCGAAGCCGGCGGTGATCGCGTTGCGGGCGGCCTGGCGGTAGTCCTGGATCAGCGCTGGGATTTCGTCCAGGCGCAGTGCGCGCGGTTCGGAGACGTCTTCAAAACCCTTGGCGGTGAAGGTCTTGCCGTTGGCGCGCAGCGCGCTCGGTGCGACCGGAACTTCGCCCTCGGGCAGCAGGCTGGTGTGCGAGATGCGGCCCACGTGCCAGAGTTGCAGCACGATGCGGCCGCCGCGCGCATGCACCGCATCGGTGACCTTTCGCCATGCATCGATCTGCGCCTGGCTGTAGATGCCGGGCGTGTCGAGGTAGCCCTGGCCAAGCGGACTGATCTGCGTGGCCTCGGCAATGATCAGGCCGGCGCTGGCGCGCTGCTCGTAGTACTGGATGGCGAGCGGGTTGGGCACGCGTCCTTCAATGGCGCGGTTGCGGGTGAGCGGGGCCATCGCGATGCGGTTGCCGACCTCGATCGCGCCGAGCCGGGTGGGGGTGAACAACGTGCCGTCAGTGGACTGGGTCATGTGCAGTGCCTTGGGGAAGGGAGTCGTGCAGGGCTACGACAGCCAGCATACGGCCGGGTGCGTTGCAGCGATGGGAAGCATTGTTGCGGTGCGCTATGTGCACGTTGTGTAACGCATTCCAGGCGTAGGCTCAGAGGGACTCAAGCAGAGGCAAACGCAATGATCGATTACCAACTGAAGGGCAAGGTCGCCATCGTCACCGGCGGCGTCTCCGGCATCGGCCTGGCCGTGGCCGAACTGCTGGCCGATTCCGGTGCGGCGGTGGCGGTGTGGGACCTGAAGGACGACGCGGTGCAGAAGACCGCCGATGCGCTGCGCGCGCGAGGCGTGAAGTCGATCGGCGTCGCCCTGGATGTCACCGATGAGCAGGCCGTCGAAGCGGCCGTGCAGCGCACCGTGCAGGAACTGGGCGGGCTGGATATCGCGGTCAACAACGCCGGCATCGGCGGGCCCTCGGCGAGCAGCGGCGACTATCCGGTGGACGGCTGGAAGCGGGTCATCGACCTCAACCTCAACAGCGTGTTCCTGTGCCAGCGTGCGCAGATCCAGGCGCTGCGCAAGGCAGGCAAGGGCGGCAGCATCATCAACATGGCCTCCATCCTGGGGCAGGTCGGCTTCGCCAATTCCGCCGCCTACGTGGCGGCCAAGCATGGCGTGGTGGGGCTGACCCAGACCGCCGCCTGGGAGCATGCCGCCGACAACATCCGGGTCAATGCGGTCGGGCCGGGCTTCATCGCCACGCCGTTGCTGGACAAGATGGACCCGGCGGTACGCAAGGCGCTGGAGGCCAAGCATGCGCTGAATCGGCTCGGCAAGGCCGAGGAAGTAGCGGCACTGGTGGCATGGCTGGCCAGCGCGGACGCCTCGTTCGCCACCGGTACCTACTACGCCATCGACGGCGGCTACCTGGCGCAGTGATCCGTACGGAGCGGGGCACGCCCCGCTCCTGCACGCGGCGCTCACGCCCGATTTCACGGTGCTGCCACGACCGCCACGCAAGTCTTCGCGCATAGGCGAGGAGAAGTGGATGGGACTGGAACAAGATCTTTCGATCCTGCTGCGCATTGCCGCGGCGATGCTGTTCGGCGGCGTGCTCGGGCTGGAGCGCGAGCTGGGCAAGCATGCGGCGGGGTTGCGCACGCATATGCTGATTGCCGGTGCGGCCGCGTTGATCGTCGGCCTCGGCGACAGCATTGCCGAACACTTCCAGCAGGAGCGCTACCGCGACCTGCTGCAGGTGGACCCGGTGCGCCTGATCGAAGCCGTGGTGGCCTGCGTGGGTTTCGTGGCCGCCGGCACCATCCTGCGCGGCAGTCGCGAGGATGAGGTGAGTGGCCTGACCACCGCCAGCTCACTGATCATGGCCGCGGCGATCGGCATCGCCGTCGGCATCGGCGAGTACGTGATCGCCATCGGCGTCAGTGTCATGTGTGTCGTTGTATTGACCGTCTTCCGCCGGCTGGCCAAGAAACTGGAGTCGCCATGAGCAGTCAACGTCCCTTCGAAATCCAACGCATCGACCACGTGGTGCTGCGCGTGCAGGACCTGGCGCGCGCCGTGGCGTTCTACCGTGACGTGCTGGGCTGTACGGTCGCGCGCGAGCGGCCCTCCCTGGGCATGGTGCATCTGCATGCGGGCGCGTCGATGATCGACCTGATCAGCGTCGATGGCACGCTGGGCAGCCGCGGCGGTGCCGCTGCCGGCGCGCAGGGGCGCAAGTTGGACCACCTGTGCCTGCGCGTGGATCCCTTCGATGAGGCGCACCTGCGCGAACACCTGAAGATCCACGGGGTGTCGGTGGATGGCCCGGCGGCCAGCAACCTGGGGGCCGAGGGCGATGGGCTTTCGCTCTACCTGCGCGACCCGGATGGCAACGGCGTGGAGCTGAAGGGCCCTGCCAGCGCGTGCGGCTGCGGCTGAGAGTGCGGCATAGATCTTTGGTCTAATGGGCGGGCCGCATTCGCATCCGCCATGGTTGGACCATGATCATTTCCGCTTCCACCGATTACCGTGCTGCCGCGCAGCGCCGGCTGCCGCCGTTCCTGTTCCACTACATCGACGGCGGTGCCTACGCCGAGCACACGCTGCGGCGCAACGTCGCCGACCTGGCCGATATCGCGCTGCGCCAGCGCATCCTGCGCAACGTGGCCGACCTGAGCCTGGAGGCGGAGCTGCTGGGTGAGCGCATGGCCATGCCGGTGGCGCTTGGGCCGGTCGGGCTGACCGGCATGTACGCCCGGCGCGGCGAGGTGCAGGCGGCACGCGCCGCCGCCAGCCGGGGCATTCCGTTCACCCTGTCCACGGTATCGGTGTGCCCCATCGAGGAAGTTGCGCCGGCCATCGGTCGGCCAATGTGGTTCCAGCTGTATGTGCTCAAGGACCGCGGTTTCATGCGCAACGCGCTGGAACGGGCCAAGGCCGCCGGCGTCACCACGCTGGTGTTCACCGTGGACATGCCGACGCCGGGGGCGCGGTACCGCGATGCGCATTCGGGCATGAGCGGACCCAACGCGCCGCTGCGGCGCATGCTGCAGGCCGTCACGCACCCGCGCTGGGCGTGGGACGTGGGCCTGCGCGGACGCCCGCATGACCTGGGCAACATCTCGGCCTACCGCGGCAGTCCGACCGGGCTGGCCGACTATATCGGCTGGCTGGGCAGCAACTTCGATGCATCCATCTCCTGGAAGGACCTCGAGTGGATCCGCGAGTTCTGGACCGGCCCGATGGTGATCAAGGGCGTGCTGGATGCGGAGGACGCGCGCGACGCCGTGCGCTTCGGCGCCGATGGCATCGTGGTGTCCAACCATGGCGGCCGCCAGCTGGACGGCGTGCTGTCCACCGCGCGCGCGCTTCCGGCCATTGCCGATGCGGTCAAGGGCGAACTGGAGATCCTGGCGGACTCCGGCATCCGCAGCGGGCTAGACGTGGTGCGCATGCTGGCGCTGGGCGCCGATGGCGTGCTGCTGGGCCGCGCCTTCGTCTACGCGCTGGCCGCGCAGGGGGAGGCCGGTGTGGCCAACCTGCTGGATCTGATGGCCAACGAAATGCGCGTGGCGATGACGCTGACCGGGGCGCGCAGGCTGGCCGATATCAGTGCCGATTCGCTGGTGACGGAACTCCGGCATGCCAACCTGCGGTAGGTACCCACCGTTGGTGGGTACGCAGCCGGTGGCGGACACGCAGCCAGGCAGGGCCTGGCTCTACTCGCAGCGGGCGGCGGTGATGATGTTGTCCTTGTCGATGAACACGCGCAGGCGGTCGGTGCGCCGGTCACGGCTGGTGATGGTCTCCGGGCCGATCGGATTGATCAGGCCGGTACCGCTCTCGAGCAGCAGTCGGCGCATCGTCGGCTGATCGGCCACCTTGCCGACCGCCCAGCCCAGTCCTCCGTCATGGCATTGGCCCGTGCCCGGAATTTCCGGGCCCGGCGCCGTGGCGCAGGCCGAGAGCGTCAGGGCAGTGGCGGCGGCCACCAGCGGTAACAGCGTGCGCGTACGGGACGTCATGGGTCGCTCCTGCGGTGGCCAGACTCGACCATACCACCCCGGTCGTCCGGGTCGTGAGGGGGCGCCGCTACACTGTTACCCCGAACAGGCGAAGGAGCCGGAAGTGCTGCACGTGTTCATGCTCGGCGGGCGCCATGCCCGCGCGCGGATCGAGGTCCACGACGTGGCCTTCGCCAATGTCGAGCGGATCGAAGACGCCTACCCGCAGCTGCGGCGCGACTGGTTCGGTGCCGCCAAGGGCCTGCATGTCGACGGCTGGCTGGCCGTGGACGGCGTTGACGGGTACTGCGTCCGGTTCGGCGATGCCGCACCCACCGCCGATGCGCCGCGCCTGTTCTTCGTCAATCTGGGCGGCTACGTGCGCGGTTCGTTGGGGGAGGTGCACGACTACCTGCTGCTGGTCGCCCCCGACCTTGCCACCGCCAGGAGCAGGGCCAAGGCCCTGTACGACGCGCACTGGATCAAACCGCATACCGATGCGCTGCTGGACGTGGATGACTGCATCGCCATCGACCAGATTGGCGGCCGCCACGTGCAGCTGGTACCTGGCGCGCATGCCGCCGTTGAACAGGTCAGCGACTACATCGTGATCGGCTGAGCGCCGCACTCATCGTGTCCCGATGGGATTGCCGCGTATGCGGAGCGGGGGCATAGTGGCGCAACGCCGGGTGCGCACCGACTGCGCCAGCGGCACCACCGACAGCGGAATGGACAGCATGCGGCACTCGACATGGACAAGGGCAGGGCGCCTGGGCCTGCTTGCGGCAGGGATGCTGTGTGGTGTGGCGTCGGTGTCGGCTGCGCCAGCGTTCGGTGCCTGGCGCAACCTGCATTCGGCCAGTGGCAGCGAGCCGGTGCTGCAGGATCTCGCCTTCGCGCTGCTGCCCGCCGCCGCCGACAAAGGTGAGCGATTCGCGATCCTGGACCGGGAGAGCAAGCGCACGGTGTGCTGCCTGGTGGTCGACAGCGAACGCCTGGACGCGATTGCCCTGGAAACCCGCTATCACCTGCCCGGGGTCTGGATCGCCGACCTGCTGGGCAGCGAAGCGCACAACCGTCGCCAGGGCGACCCGCACGTCTATGCGATGACCCGCGACGCCGAGCTGGTGGACTACGCCTACTCCGAGCTGCCGGAAGCCTACAGCGACCTGGGCGGCCTGCTGTTGCCGGCCGGTGCCGCACTGGAGCCCGGCGGTGTTGTGAAGTTCGGCGCCGCGCACTGGACCCTGCAGTTCCGCCGCCTGCCGCTGGCCGACGAAAACGGGGCGCTCGATCGATACACGCTGCTGCCCTCGACGGGCGGTTCCGCGCAGGTGGTCGAGGTGCCGTTCAGTACGTATTGAGCGCGGCCGCTAGAATAGGCCGCAAAGCCCCCCGCACCGGGCCGGGCAACCGCAAGTGCCGTGTCTGTGTCCTTCCTGCGTATTTCATCGTTTGCCCTGTTGTTGGGCCTGGCCGCCTGCAGCAGCGCACCGCCCCCGCGACCGCCAGTCAATCCCGATGCCCTGTGGGGCCTGATCCAGCGCGACTGCGTTGGTCCCGCCGCACCGCGCGGCGACTGCCTGAGCGTGGACGCGGCGCCGGACCGGCGCGACGTGCTGGTCAAGGATTCGCACGGTGCGTATCAGTTCCTGCTGATGCCGCTGGACCGCGTGACCGGCATCGAGAGCCCGGCGCTGCTGACCGCGCAGGCACCCAACTACTTTGCATCGGCATGGCAGGCGCGCCGCTTCACCGAACAGGCGCTGGGCCAGCCCCTGCCACGGACGGTGGCCAGCCTGGCGCTGAATTCCGCCCATGGGCGTTCGCAGCACCAGCTGCATATCCACGTGGATTGCCTGCGCGCCGATGTGCTGGCGCAACTGCAGGCGATGGATGACGCAATCGGCACGAAGTGGCAGCCGCTGCCCCAGCCGTTGCGGGGTCACACCTACCAGGCGATTCGCCTGGATGGCCTGGCGCTGACCGCCAATCCGCTGCACCTGCTGGCCGCCGGGCCGGCGGCGGCGGGCGACCTCGGTCGCTGGTCGCTGGTGGTGGCCGGGCACGGCCGTGACGACCGCGACCCGGGCTTCGTGCTGCTGGCGACCCAGGCTGATCTGGAGGCCGGTCACCAGGCCAGTGGCGAGGAGCTGCAGGACCACGCCTGTGCGGTGTTGACCGGCGCGGCGGACGCGCTGGACGGGGTGCGCTGAGTCCACGTCGGCGCAGGGCTATCATGGACGTTTGCGATGGAAGGATGGCGATGACAAGGATGCTGAACCCGCGTGGGGCATACGCCGCCGTGCTGCTGTTGATGTCGCTGCAGGCGACAGCCGCGGTTGCCGTGCCGGAGCCGGTGCAACGTGATCGCGCCGGTAACCGGCTCGAGCCGCTCACCGAACAGGCCGGGCCGATGGACGCCGATGAGGGCGCCGAGGCGACCTCGGCGTGGCTGTGCACCGCGGACCACCTCTGGTGCGTGCGCACCGCCCGGCAGGGCGACGAGGGCGCCGCGCAGCTGGAAGTGGCGCAGCAGGTGGCGGGTGAGGCGGCCCCGCGCTTCCGCTATGTGCCGCTGGTGACGGCGGGCGACGAGGTGCGCAACTACCGGCCCTGGCCGTACCTGCTGCGCATGGCGCCCGGGATCGGCGCGCCGCAGCCGCCGCGCGATCCGCAGCAGGCGGCGCTGGAGAACGTGCTGGTGGGGGTGCTGATCGAGTCGAACACGATGTACTCCGGCGGCGGCGCCAGTGCCTCGCAGTTGTCCTTGAGCCGCATCTACCACGAGGACGATGGCATCCAGATCGACAGCGTGCTGACGGTGCCCTCGGACGGCAATGCGATGATCCGGGCGTGCTTCAGCGAGAAGGACATGCAGCAGCGTGCCGGGGCCTGCCATGACGAATACAGCTTCAGCGCCGACCTGAACCTGGCGCCGGACGGGGAGGGGATGCCGGTGCTGCGCTACACGACCCGCGCAACCCGCTACCCGGCGGGGGTGTCGCGCGAGCGCGACTCGCTGGCCATGGGCCGGCTGACCCGCAAGGACCTGCGGACCGAGACCGACCGCACCTGTTCATTCCAGCGCACCCTGCGCTTCAGCGGGCAGGGCTACCAGCCCGACGCGCCGTTGCCGCAGTGCAGCGAATTCACCGAGCTGTAGCCCCGGGGCTGCGGCTGACGGGCAATCGTCAAAAAGCCACGCTATAGTGGCCGATCTATGCGGTGCCCGCTTTCGCGCCCGGGCTGTCTGGCGCGTCGTACCTGACCTAATCCATGACTGCTGAAACGACTACTCCGCCCGCCGCTCCCGCCCAGGCTTCCGGCCCGCTGTTCTACCGCCAGCCGCTGCCGCTGCAATCGGACAAGCACGCCAACTGGCGCCTTCGCGGCGGCTCGCTGGCCTTCGCGGCCGAAACCAACGCCATCCCCGCAGTGATCGGCGAGTTCGGCATGGCGGCCCAGCATTTCCCCATCCTGTTCACCGGCCAGGACGCCGCGCCGATCGTGGCGGTGGGCCTGGCCCGCAGCAACCTGTTCGTCAGCGCAGAAGGCAAGTGGGCCGACGACACCTACGCACCGGCCTACCTGCGCCGTTATCCGTTCGTGTTCATGCAGTCCGACGATGAAGGCAACTTCCTGCTCGCGCTGGATGCCGATTCGGAGCAGGTCAACCAGGGCACGAGCGAAGAAGGCGAGCCGCTGTTCGTCGACGGCAAGGCCACCGAGCTGGTCGACAATGCCATGAAGTTCTGCGCCGATTTCACCCGCGAACACGAGCTGACCCGTCAGTTCAGTGCCGCGCTGCTGGCGCAGGACCTGCTCGTCGAGCGCAGCATCGATGTGACCCTGAACTCCGGCGAGAAGATGTCGGTGAACGGCTTCCACGTCGTCGATGTCGAGAAGCTCGCCGCGCTGCCGGACGACGTGGTCGTGGCCTGGCACCGCAACGGCTGGCTGGCCTCGGTGCACCACCACCTGACCTCGCTGGCGCGCTTCAACGCGCTGGTGAAGCGCCAGAGCGAGCAGGTAGCTGCGGCAGCGTGATCGCAGCAAACGGCGGCCCAAGGGCCGCCGTTTGCGTTGTAGTGCCGACTGTTAGTCGGCAGATTTTGAGCGCAGGCGGCAAGACGAACAGCGCAGACGACTAACAGTCGTCTCTACAGTCGTCTCTACCGTCGTCTCTACCGGCGAAGACAACGGCGGCCCTTGGGCCGCCGTTTTCGTATGTCACGCGCGCGTCAGCCCCAGCTCTGCAGCAACTCCAGCACCTGCGGTTCGCGCGGCTTCTGCAGCAGTTCGGGCAGCAGTGCGTCGTAGGCGGCGCGGTAGTCGGTGGACTGATGGTCCATGAAATCCTGCACCGAGGCTTCATCCCAGCGCTCGTACAGCGTGAACAGCGTCGAATCGTTGGCGTCACGGTGCAGATCGCAGGAAATAAAGGCCGGCTCTTCGGCCATGCGGTCGATCAGCACATGCACCGCCTCCAGCCACGCATCGATCCGTTCGGGCTTGATCTGCAGTTTTACGTAGAAGACCAGCGGGCCTTGGGAGTCGGACATGGCAGCATTCCTGCGAGAAGAGGCGGGCAGTGTAAGGGATGGGGCGGCGATGCCCGGTCAGCGGGCAGGTTCGCTCCCGGTCATCAGATAGCTGGCCACCGCCTCGAAGGCGGGCAGGGTGGTCGGGTCATTGGCGCTGTTGCTGGCGGTGGGGTGCGAGCCAAAACGGGCGATCACCACCTTGGCGGCCGGATCGATGTACAGCGCCTGGCCGTGTACGCCGCGTGCCATGTACGCGCCGTGCGCGTTGTTGCTGATCCACCACATGCCGCGATAGCTCCAGCCCGGCAGCAGGGAATAGCCGGCTTTGGCGAAGGCACCTTTGTCGCCGCCGGCGCGGATGCGCGCGATCGCCGCGGCGGGCACGATCTGCTCGCCATCGCGGCGGCCGTCCTGCAGCAACAGCTGGCCGAGCCGTGCCAGGTCACGCACGCCGGCGTTGAATCCACCGCCGGCGAACGGGGTGCCGGTGGAATCCACGGTGTAGTACGCGTCCTGCTCCGCGCCGAGGCGCTGCCAGATGCGTTCGGAAAGCAAGGTGGAGACGGATTTTCCGGTACGCCGCGCGATGACCCACGCCAGCGCGTCGGTGTTGATGGTCTTGTAGCCGAAGGCCTCGCCATGCGTGCCTTGCTTGCGCACGCCGCGCAGATAGTCGAAGTAGCCGCGCGGTGCGCCGGCGCCGGGTGCGGCGGGCAGCGTGCTGCCGGCGGCGGCGTACTGCCAGACTTCCGCATCGGGGTCGGCATAGTCTTCGCTGTACTGCAGTGCGGTCGTCATCTCGAGCACCTGCTTGACTGTGGCATCGCCGAAGGCGCTGCCGGCCAGCTCGGGAACGATGGCGCCGACGGTCTCGGTTTCTTTCAGCACGCCTTCTGCCACCAGCATTTCCCCCAGCAGCCCGGTGATGGATTTGGTGACGGACATCGCGCCGTGCTGGCCGCCCGCGTCCAGGCAGCCGGCGTACTGTTCATAGACCACGACGCCGTCATGCAGCACCACGATGCCGTCGGTGTAGTTGGCCTCCAGCGACTGCGCCCAGGTCATGCGCGTGGTGCCGTTCAAGGGCTGGAAGGTGAGGGCATCGATCGTGCTGTCCAGCCGCTGCGGCAGTGGCACGGCGGCGCCGGGTCCGCGGGTGACGCCTACGGTGGGCATCAGTTCGCGGAAGTGGCAGACGGTCCAGCGCAGTTTCGGGAAGCTGAAATAGTCCGGGTCGGTGTAGCGGATGCGCTTGTCTTCCGGCGGTGGGAAGCCCTGCATCCAGCCGAGAATGCGCGGATCGGAGGCGCTGGCGCTGGCGGGTGTCGCCGCGGGGGCGGCGTGGGCGGTGGTTGCGGCTACCAGGCACAGCAGGAGCGATGCGCCGGTGGCGGTGCGGGGTACGCGTGTGCTGCGGAGGGTGAAGGGTGCGGTAGGCATTGCGCCGTCCTTGCTGGTGGTGTCAGTCCACGAGCGTTCACCATACTCCTTTGGGGGGATGGGGACGGTACTGCCGACGCTGGTGCCGACTGTTAGTCGGCAACCAGGCATCCGGACGAGCGTGAGGAACAGCCGACTAACAGTCGGCTCTACCCCGTCGGTTTTACCAGTCGGTTTCAACCCGTCGTTTTCAACCCGTCGCTATTACCCGGCGGTTTTGCCAATCGGCTTTAACCAGTCAGCGCCACGCGTTACGGCGTGCCCGCGTGGCCTGCGGGCGATGGCGGCGTGGGTGTAGGCGGCGGGGTACTGGACTCGGGCACCGGCAGCGACAACTCCGGGTTGCCCTGCTGCGCCTGCAGCGCCTGGATGCGCTGGTTGAGCTGGTCCAGCTGGGTGTGCGAGCTGCGCAGGTCGGTGCTCAGCGATACCGCCTGCTGCTTGGCCTGCTGGATCGAGCTGCTGACCTGCTGGGCCTGCTGGCGCTGCAGGTCGGCTTCCTGCTGCAGGCTGCGCAGGCGCTGTTCGTTGTAGGCCACCAGGTTCTCGGTGTAGCGCTTGCCCGCTTCCAGGCGGGTGGTGTCGATATACACCTGCGCCAGGTCTGCGGTCTGGTCCACGAAGGTGCGGTACACCTTCTCGGCGTTCTCGACCGAATCGGTCTTGATGACGCGCCAGAATTCCTTTTCATGGAACAGCGACACGTAATACTGCAGCGTGGTGGGGTTGAACAGCAGGCTGGCCCCGTAGCTGCCGTTGTAGGTGGTGCGCAGCTCGGTGAGCTGCTGCGAATCCATCAGCTGGCGCAGTTCTTCCACGGTGTTGCGCACGGCCGGCGCGGTGCGCGCGGCATCCTCGTTGTCATCCTTGGGCGCGCGTTTGGCGAACGCCGGCGGCACGACGACCAACGACACCAGCATGCCGCCCAGCAACAGGCAACGGCGGATGGACACACTCCCTTTCTTCTCTCGCATCATCAGATCATCCAAGAACGGATCAGCGGTGAAAAATCGTCTGGAAAAACCAGTCCCCACGGCAGTCTAGCGTGTCCCGGGAGCGGCCGCATCCGCCCCCGTGACCTGTGTTTCAAACTCAATAAACCAGCTGGGCAGGATTGCATGCCGTGGCCTGCAGGTGCACGTCCGTACGTCCCAGTTCCAGCCCAAGAACCGTCGCCAGGGTGTTGGTCAGCAAGGTACCCACGCCATTGAGCAGGGGCTTGAGCAGGCCCTCCAGCACCGGCCGCAGCAGGGTGCACAGCAACCCGCTGCACGCCACCGCGTTGGTGCCCGGGTCGGTCACGCTGCCGCTGCCCTGGTAAGCATCCAGAACACCGGCCGGCGCGGTCTGCAGGTAGGAGGTGAGGTTGCCTTTGACGCAGGTGTTGTAGGCCAGCAGGGTGCTGACCAGCCCGCTGCAGCGGTTGATCACCAGCCCGCCGAGCAGGGTGCCGAGCAGGCCGTCCAGAACCCCCAGCCCCTGTCCGGTAACCGTGGCGCGATAGCCGTCCCAGGCCGATCCGTCCTTGTAGCAGGTCACCAGGCCGAGCAGTCCGCAGGCGTACGGCACACCGTTGTGCACCGTCCAGTCGCCGAAGGCGGGAATGCCCTGTGCCGACGATCCGTTGCGCAGCAGCGCGATGGTCTTGTCCACGTCGTACAGCCCGTTGCCCGGGTTGGATGCCTTCAGGAACTGGTCGGCCAGCTGCCCGGCAGTGCTGCTGGTGTCCATGCCCTTGGTTGCCGGGTTGAGCATGCCGCCGAGCACGCGCAGCAGCTGCTGCACCAGGTCGCTGACGGCGGTGCCGATCTGCGCGCCGTTGATCCAGGTCGATCTGGTCTCGCCCGCGGCAAGGGTCAGGCTTTCGCTGTGGGTCAGCGCATTGAGCTGGATGCGGTCGTTTATCAGGGGCGCGCCGAACAGGGTCAGCAGTTGTTCGTTCTGCAGGCTGGCGTCGCAGACGTTCTTCGTGGAGAACTTGTCGCTGTCGGCGACCTTGCCGACGCAGGCGCGCAGGACCGAGGAATCCACCTGGATCGTGGCCGTGGCCGGTTGGACCGCGCACTGCAGGCTGGTCACGGTGCCCATGGCGTTGGTGACGTCGGCATAGATCGGCAGCCGCAGGCGGATGCCGAGCACGCTCAGCACCTTGCCCAGGCCGAGGGCGAGGTTGTTGCTGTCGATGTCCAGGTTCACCCGCACCTGTGCGTTGTACGCTCGCGCGCCGACCCCGCCGATGGCGATGGAGGGCGGCTCGATCACGGTGGCCTTGGCCGGCACACCCAATACGTCCAGGTGGTTCACCGCCACCGCGCGCCCGCTGTTGGCGATGCTGATGCTGGTCGTCAGCAGATCCAACGCGTTCACCTGTGCCTCAAGCGCGGCGCTGGCCGGGCCGTCCGGTGCGACGATGCGGCCGAACAGCCCGCTGCCGGCGGCATCGCTGCCGAGCTGCACGTTGAGTGTGTCGATGTCCAGCTGCGCGGCCAGCGCGTTGCGCAGGGCACGCAGGTCCACGTTGGCGGCACCGCTCTGCGCTAGCACGCTGGCGGTGGCGTCGAGCAGCTGGCCGAGCGAGACCTTGTGCGCGGCCAGCAGCGCGTTGAAATCGCCCACGCTGATGTTCGCATCCACCGGGATGCCCAGTGCCTTGAGCAGGCCATTGGGCGTGATCTTCGCCTGCGCCAGTCCGTCGTAGCCAAGCAGCGTGGTCTGATCCAGGTCCACGCCGACCAGTTTGAGCACGCTGCCCAGCGGTGTATTGCCGTTGACCCGCAGCAGCTGCGAGCCGACGCTGAACACCGACAGCGGCGGTGCGCGGGTGGCTACGGCCTGCGCGCGCACGGTGGGCAGGCTCTGGTTCTGGCCGAAGAAGGGCAGCACGGAGCGCTCGGCCACTACTTTCACCGCGTTCACCGGTGCGGCGGCCGCGCTGGCGAGGAAGTGGTCTTCGCTGGCATGAGTGGGATTCCAGTCGCCGCATTGCACCTGCAGCGTCCCGGGGAAGCGGTTCGCGCTCAGCGCGTTGCTGCGCGCGGCGGTGTTGTCGGCGCGGTCGGCCGTACACAGGTCCAGGCGTTGCGCACCCGCCAGCGCGGACAGGTCGGCGATCTTCTGCACATCGCGCTTGGCCCAGTACAGGTAGCCGATCTCGACCAGGCCCAGCATGCCCACCAGCCCGACCATGAGCAGCATCATCGTCACCGACATGCCGCCGCGCTGGCGGCGCGGTGGCGGGCAGGGGCGTTGCACGGGTGTTGGGAGCGCGCTCATTGGCCTATTCCCCGCTGCCGCCGCCGGTGACGTCTTTGCGTACGCTTTTTTCGAGGTATTCGGGAATGTCGTGATTGAAACTCCGCAGGTAGCGTGCGTAGCTGGCGGAGGCCTGGTCACCGAGGATCGGCAATCGTGCGCCGGCATGTTCGCCGCTGGCCTGCAACTGCAGCAATGCGCGGGTGGTGTCGCCGATCTGGGGGCGCGCGGGCAGGGCCAGTTGCACGGGCGCCGGTGCAACGGCCGGCGGTGCCACCGATGGGGCGGCGGGCGCTACGGCCGGCGCGGTCGGCGCGGCAGCCGGCTCGCCCAGCATCTGTCCGGTCAGCGGGCGTTGTTGCGCGCCTGCCGTGGACGCGGCCAGCAGGGCCATCCACAGCAGTGCAGCAGGGGCGGAGAAGCAACGGGCCGAAGCAGTCATGGCGTGTTCTCGTGTGCGGAATCGGGGCCGCCGAAGCGTTCCAGCATCGGCGGGGCGAGTCTGTCGTCGCTGCGCGGGGCAGGCGCGGGGCCACGTGCTCCGGCAGTGCTGGCGGTGGTACTGCGCGGCGGCGCGGCGGGCGCCCGCGACTGCGGCGGCTGCCGCAACTGCTGGGCCAGGCGCAGCACTTCCTGCCGCGTGCTGTCCGGCAACCCGGCGCTGCCGAGGATGCGTTCGGCCATGGCATTGTCATTGCGCAGCAGCGCCCAGACCGCCAGGTTGGCATTGGCCTTGGTGTTGCCCGGGGCCAGCTCCGCAGCCTTGGCCAGCGGTTCGCGGGCCTGCTCCAGCTGGCCCGCGCGCAGGCGCGCGAAGCCGAGGTCGCCGAGATAATCGGTGTTCAACGGCTGCAACTGCACGGCCCGCGCAAGCGCCTGCTCGGCCTGGGTATCGTCGCCATCGCGTATCGCGATCAGGCCCAGCCCGTGCCAGGCCGCCGCGGCCTGCGGACCATTGGCCAGGCTGGTATACAACGAGCGCGCCGCCGGCAGCTGCCCGGTCTCGCGCAGGGCGTCGGCCTGCAGCAGGCGCAGCGCCGGGCTGTCGCCGTAGCGCTGCCGGTAGGCATCCACGTGGGCCAGCGAGGCGTAATACGCGCCTTGTCGCTGCATCTGGCCGATCAGCTCCAGGTACAGGCGCTTGTCATCCTGTGGCGGTGTTTCCGGTCCGGCCAGGCTGACCGGATCGGGCCGGTAGGCGTTGCGGGTGGAATGGCAGGCGCTGCACAAGGCAACGGCAGCCAGCAGCAGGGTGAGCGTAGCGGCGCGATTTCGCATGGTCAGGTGCCCAGTTTGGTCATGGCATCGGCCAAGGCGATGATCGCCGGGCCGGACAACACCAGCATCAGCGCCGGCAGCAGGGTCAGCATCATCACCACGGTCATCTTCACCGAGAGCTTACCGACCCGTTCCTTCAGCGTGGCGCGGCGCTGTTCGCGCAGGCGCAGGCTGAACTGGCGCAGCGGTTCCTGCACCGCGCCGCCGTGTTCATGCACCTGCAGCTTGAGCTGCACCAGGCTGCGCAGGTCCTCGTCGTCGAACGATTCGCCCAGACGGCGCAGCGATTGCTGGCGCGTTCGCCCGTGCATGTAGGCGACGTTGGCCTGTTGGATCTCGCGGCCCAGTACCGGTATCGCGCCCCGCAGTTTCTCGCCCAGCGTCTGCAGGCTCTGGTCCATGCTGAAGCCCACGCCCTGCAGCAGGCGCAGCAGGTCGATCAGCAGCGGCAGTTCGGCGGTGGCGCGCTGGCGCAGCCGGGAAGCCCAACTGCGCAGCGCGAACTTCGGCAGCAGTACGCCGAAGGCCAGTGCGCCCAGCATGACGAACACGCGCTGCACGCCGCTGGTGTCGAACAGCAGCAGCGCCAGCACCAGGCACACCACCGCCAGCAGCACGCGCAGGCCGAGGAAGGTGGTGGTGCCGGCGCGGGTGTTCCAGCCGGCCTGGTCGAGCAGCAGGCGGTCCTCCGGCGCAAGCAGCGCCGCTTCGATGCGACCGCCATTCAAGCGCTCGCCCAGCGCGGCCATCCAGGCCAGCCCGCGCGGTCCGGTCTCGGTGGCGGCCGCCGTAGCGGGTGCGGGCGGCGTGCCGTCGCGACCGCGCAATGCGCTGTGCAGCGTGGCGGCGGTGCGCTGCTGGCGCCCGCTGAGCAGCAGGCTGGCGATGCCGAGCAGCGCCAGTCCGGCGGCAAGCACCAGCAGGGCGGCGGTCCATAGCGTGGTGGCGGTCATAGCGAGCGCGCCAGGCGATACAGCAGGAAGGCGCCGATCAGTTCCAGCGCCAGGGCGCCGCCGAGAATCTTGTGCCCCAGCGGCGCGTGCAGGACGGGCTGGAAGAAGTCCGGGCTGGCGATCGCCATCAGCAGGCCGCACAGCGGCGGCAGCAGGCCCAGCACCCACGCCGACATGCGGGTCTCCGAGGTGGTGGCCATCAGTTCCTGCTGGGCCTGTTCAAGATCGCGCATGAAGTCGCTCATGCGTTGCAGGATCTGGTCCGAGCGCCCGCCAATGCGGATGCTGACGCCGAGCACCACGGCCAATACCTCCAGCGCGTCGAGCCGGTAGGGGCGGGCGGCCTGGCTCAGCGCGCGGTCCAGGTCGAGCCCGCTGCGGGTGCCGGACAAGGTGTCGTCGAGCAGCGCACGCAAGGGCGTGGACACCTGCTGGCTGGCGACCTGGAAGGCCATCTGCAGGCTGTTGCCCAGCGCGCTCAGGCGCACCAGGTTGTCGAGGAAGTCCGGCAGCTGGCGCAGCAGCTTGCGCTTGAGGCCCAGGATGCGCCGCGAGATCCAGACGCCCAGCACCAGCGCATACAGCCCCAGCGTGATCGGCCACATCCAACCGGTGCCGATGCGCGCCGCCGCGATCCAGGCCAGCAGCAGGCCGGCGACCAGCCACAGCAGCGGCAGCCCCCAGCCCGTTCGCAGTGCGGCGCGCTGCAGCACATCGTCCCAGGGCAGGCCGCGCGGCACGGCCGCGGCAACTGCCGTCGCGGGCGGGCGGGGCGTGGTGCCGGCCAGCGTCGGTACGGCGGGCGCGGCGGCGAGGCGCTGTTCGGCATGCTGCAGCGACACGCGTTGGCGCTCACGGCGGCCCGCGCCCCACCATAGCTCGATGGCCACCGCCACCAGCACCAGCATCGCGCTGCACAGCAACAGCACCGTGGTCATGCTCAGTAGCCTCCGTCGAACGCGTCGCGCAGCTGCTGGCGGAACGGTTCGAGCTTGTGCGAATGCGGGTGGAAGCCCAGCCCGATCCAGCGGTTGCGCTCCTTGCCGTCGGCGTCGATCTGCACTTCGTGACGGAACATCTCCTGGGTGCTGATCATGTTGTCGCCGACGCCGGTGATTTCCGTGATCGAGACCAGCACGCGTCGCCCGCTGCCCAGGCGCGAGATCTGCACGATGAAATCGATCGCGCTGGCGATCTGCCGGCGCAGGCTGTCTTCGCTGCCCTGGAAGCCGGCAAAGCCGGCCAGCATCTCGATGCGGTACAGGCAATCACGCGGGGAGTTGGCGTGGATGGTGGCCATCGAACCGTCGTGGCCGGTGTTCATGGCCTGCAGCATTTCCAGCACCTCGGCGCCGCGTACCTCGCCGACCACGATGCGGTCCGGGCGCATGCGCAGGCTGTTGCGCACCAGGTCGCGGATGCTCACCGCACCCTGGCCGTCGGAACCGCCGATGCGGCTCTCCAGCCGCACCACGTGGGGATGGTTGAGCGAGAGTTCGGCGGTGTCTTCCACCGTGATGACCCGCTCGTCGGCCGGAATGTAGCTGGCCAGCGCGTTGAGCAGCGAGGTCTTGCCCGAGCTGGTGCCGCCCGATACCAGGATGTTGCAGCGGCCCAGCACCATCGCGTGCAGCAGCGCCTGCATGGCCGCATCGAAGGTGCCCATGCGCAGCAGTTCGTCGGGCGTGAACGGATCCTTGCGGAACTTGCGGATCGACACCATCGGGCCATCCACGGCCAGCGGCGAGATGATGGCGTTGAGCCGGCCGCCGTTGGGCAGGCGTGCATCCACCATCGGGTTGGACTCGTCCAGGCGCCGGCCGAGCGGGGCCAGGATGCGGCGCAGGATGCGCAGCAGGTGGCTGTCGTCGCTGAAGCGCTGCGGGGCGCGTACCAACCGCCCGCCTTGGGAGACGTGGATGTCCTTGTAGCCGTTGATGAGGATGTCTTCGATGCTGGGGTCGTGCAGCAGGTCGTCGAGCGGACCGAAGCCGGTCAGCTCCTTCACCAGTGCGGCGGCGACGATTTCCATCTCCGATTCGTTGACCGGAATGCGCCATTCCTGCACGAAGATCGCGGTCTGGGTGTGCACGTAGCGCGCCACCGTGTCCGGCGCCCACGCGTCGATGTCGATGCGCTCGTCCTCGATGCTGTTGAGCAGGTGCTCGTGCGCGGCCACCAGCACCTTCTGGTATTCGTCGGACTGGGCGAAGGGAAGGTGCGGGTCCGGCGCAGGGCCCTGACCAGAACCGGGGCTGTCGGCGCCGGCAGACGGCGCGGCGAACGGCATCACTTTGACTTCCATTGGAGTCCCCCGAGGGCAAGAGCGATTTTTTCCCGCCAGCTGCGGGGCAGGGCGCGCGCGGCGGCCTGGTCCAGATGCAGCAGCAGGGGTGTGAGCGCGCGCAGGTACGGATCGCGCGGGGCGTCCTGCAGCAGCAGGTGGCCGTGGTTGGCGCTGGCGCGCAACCGGTGGCAGTCGGGCAGGGTGGCCAGCAGCGGCAGCGAGAAGCGGGCGGCGATCTGCGCGGGGCTGAGCCCACCATCCTCTTCGTAACGGTTGACCACCAGCTGCACGCGGCCATCGCGTACGCCGAGCGCGTCCAGCTGCTTGAGCACCTGGTCCAGCGACACCAGCGTGCTGATCGCCTGGTCGGCAACCAGCCAGATCTCGTCGGCGCTGTTGAGCAGTGAGCGTGGCACCTGCCGCACCGGCACGCCGCCCAGGTCGCACAGCACGGTCTCGAACACCCCACGCAGGCGCTGCACCAGTACGGCCGGGTCGGCGATCAAGCCGCCTTCGCTACCGGCGGGTTGACCGAGCAGGGTCAACCCCCCCGGGTGCCGCGTCATGGCGGTGCGCACCAGGGTGGCATCGATGCGATTGGCATTGCGCAATGCATCGTCATAGTGGAACTGGCTGTCCAGATTGAGATACAGCGCGGTGTCGCCGGCAGGCTGGCCCAGATCGAGCAGCAGCGTGGTGTTGGAAGGCGGTTGCGGCTCTGCGGTGCTGCCATCGGCGGCACCGGGGTGACCCACCTGCTGTGCCAGCACGCCCAGGTGGGCAGCCAGGGTGCTGCTGCCGACCCCGGCGCGCACGCCCAGCAGCAGCACCAGCCGCGCCTTGTGCACGGCGTCGGCCGGCACGCTGCGTACCGGGTGTGGCGTCGCGCCGGCCCGGCGCAGCACCGCGTCGATGTCGCTGGTGGTCGACTCCAGGTCCAGGATGTCGCGCAACCCCATGCGTACCGCCGCCACGATGCCATCGACCTGGTCCGGTGCGGTGGAGCCGACCGCCACCAGTGGGAGGTCCGGTTGGCTGCGTTGCAGGTGGCGGGCCAGTTCGCTGGACAGGCCGGCTGCCTCGCGGCGGTAGTCGAGCAGGATCACGCACGGGCTGCCGCGCCGCTGTGCGTCGAGCATGTCGATGGGCGCGGCGCTGTCCTGCCACTGCACGCGCATGCCTACGGGAAGGCGCGCCTCGAGCAGCGTGGCCAGGTCGCGCGCAGGGGCGTAGAGCACCAGGTTCATGGGTGGGGGCGTCGGGTGCAGCAATTGGAGGGAGGCTGACATGGGTGGGCGCGTCCTGGCATGCGGTTCAGCGCGAGAAGCCGGGCAGCTGGTCCGACGACGCCGGGCTCAGCAGCCAGGCGCCCCAGACCGGCAGGTTGGGCCGTGCCTCGCGGTCACCGGGCAACGGCACGGTGGTGCCCTTGGCCAGCGGCTGCACCAGTCGCGGCGTCACGATGATCACCAGTTCCTTCTCCTCCTTCTTGTAGTTCAGGTTGCGGAAGAACGAGCCGATGATGGGCAGGTCGCCCAGCAGCGGAATCTTGTCCACGTTGGAGCTGACCGTGTTGCTGACCAGCCCGCCGATCACGAACGTCTCGCCGTCACCGAGTTCCACCGTGGTGTCGGCACGGCGGGTGGTGATCGAGGGAATCTGCACCCCGTTGTAGGCGATGCCGGCGGCGTAGTTGAGGTCACTGGCTTCGGGGGCGACCTTCAGCGCGATGCGGCCCGAGCCGAGCACGGTCGGGGTCACGGTGAGGCCGATGCCGAACGGCTTGAAGGTGACGGTGGTGGTGCCCAGCCCCTGTGGCTCCAGGATGGGCAGTTCGCCGCCGGCCAGGAAGCTGGCGCTCTGGCCGGACAGGGCCACCAGCGTGGGCTCGGCCAGCACGCGGGCCATGCCGTTGCTCTGCAGCAGGTCGATATTGGCGTCCCAGCTATGGGTGAACGACTTGAACACCAGGCCGAACGCGGACGACAGCGGGTTGGTGACCACGCTGGGGTCGGCGCCGCCGTCGCCGGAAGTGCCCGCGCCGGGCAGGCTGCCGCCGGGGCGGGTGATGCCGTAGAAGAAGCCATTGTTGCGGTTGGCGAAACTCATGCCGATCTGGCGCAGCACGGTCTTGTTGAACTCCACCACCTTGACCTCGACCTGGACCACGCCGCCGCTGGCCACGGTCGAGATGTCGGCCAGTTGCCCGCCGGCGCCCAGCGTGGACTGCGCGGCCTTGCGGCTGTCTTCATGCGCCAGCAGGCTCGGCGCGCTGCCCTGCAGCAGGCCCTGCTGGTCCTGCACGGTCAGCTGCAGGTCGTCGTGCGCTGGAAGCGCGCCCTGGACCGCGCTGCGCACTTCGACCTGCAGCCGTTGCGGCTCGGCCTGTTGCCGGTGCCACAGCAGCAATGTGGTGGTGCCTGGCGTCTTGCCGACCAGTAGCGCCTGCCGCGGTCCACGCAGCATCACCAGGTCGGCCACGCCGGGGTCGGCGATGGCCACGCGCTCCAGGTTGGCTGGCAGCGTCCACGGCCGTTGCTCGCGGGTCTGCAGCACCAGGTCGGGCGCGGCCAATGCCAACCCCGGGCACACGGCCCACGCAAGCAGCAGGGCCAGCAGCGGATGCCAGCGGAGGGAGCGGTGCGAGGGTGCAGGACGTGACGTCATGGAAGCTCTCTGCGAAGGCTCAACGCGAGCCGCTGTGGGAGGAAACATCACCGCGGATGATTTCGATGCCGCGATCCGGTCGTGGTGCCGCGCGTCGTGCAGGCGGGACAGCGACGGTTGCCACTGACGGCGCGCGGGCGCTGCGGCGTCCGGCCAACGCGTCGGCATCGATGCCGGCGAAGGCGTCGTTCTCGGGGGAGGCAAGCGCAAGGCGCTGCTCCGGGCTGAGCTCGCGACGCGGGCTGAGCACTGCGCCGGCCGTCGCGAACAGTGCCTGGTCGGGCAGGCCATCGTCGGTCGGGTTGCGCAGCGCCAGGAACAGCTTGCCCTGCTGTGCGCCGAGCAGCAGGCGGTTGGCTTCGGCCACCGGAACGGCCAGTACCGCGCTGCGTGCCGGCGCCTGCGCGCTGTTGCCGGTACCGGTGGAGCTGCCGCCCTGGATGTCGCTGGCGCGGCTGTCGTTGTCGCCGCTGGGCGCCGGCTGCGCCGCGGCTGCGGCCTGGCCGGGTGCACTGTCGGCCAGGCCGTAGCTGAGCACGCGCAGGCGCGACAGCAGCAGGCGGGCCTGCGCCTGGCCGTCGGTGTTCATGCCATTGGGCGCGCGCAGGTTGAGGAATACATCGACGTAGTCGCCGGGGAGAATGCGGTTGCCGGCGGCGACCAGTTCGTCCACCGGTACCGCCAGTGCGCGTTCGCCCGGATTGAGCCGCAGCGAATACCCCTGCGCCATCAGTGCACTGTCCAGTGCGGTACCGGCGGCGATGTCGCGGACAGGGACCGCGCCGGTGGCCTCGGCGAGCGTGCTGTAGCCGCCGGCATGCGCCTGCGCCGCCGTGCCGACACGCAGGTCGGCGGCGGCGATGGGGCGGCCAGCGGGCAGCAGGGTGGCCGCTTCCACCACCGGCCACCGCTGTGGCTGCCCGGCGACGCTGGGCGCTGGCGCGGCCACCGTCCGCGCGGTGTGCCGGCTGACCGCAAGCGCGATCAGGGCCAGCACCAGGGCCAGCGCGATCAAGGCGGCGGCGGCGATGCGGGTCAGTTTGAGCATGCGACGGTCTCCAGGAAAAGGACGCTGCACATCACGGTGTCCCCAGGTCGAGCTGGGCCACCGCGGTACTGCGGATCGGTTCGGTGATGACCCAGCCGTACACGCGGCCGGTCCCCGGCAGGAAGGGTTTGGCGCCGTAGTCGTAGCTGACCGAGATCTGCATGCACTGCGCACTCGCCATCCCGCTGCAGGGCGCGGGCGCGGACACGACGATCGGCGGCGCGGCGGCCGCGCTGCAGTCGGGTTGTTGCCCGGCATAGGTGAGCAGCCACTGCATGGAGCGCCTGGCGGCCTGGCAGGCGGCCATGCGCCGTTCCGGTGGGGTGGCGTAGCGCAGCGAGGCGCGCGCGCCCTCGGCCGACGCCAGTGACAACGTCTGTTGCACCGCCATGATCATCACGCCGGTGTAGGTCAGCATCAGCAGCGGCAGCAGCCCGAAGATGAGCATGAGGGCAAATTCGATGGTGGCCGCGCCACGTGCGCGCGATGCGAATGTCATGAGAGACCTCCCTGCAGGTGCCACAGCACCAGCGCGAGCGTGGCGAACGCCAGGTACGCGGCATACGGAATGCCAACCCGGCCCTGGCGCGCACCGCGCATGTCGCGCGCCATGGGGCGGCGCTGCCACTCCTGTACCGCACGCTCGCGCAGCAGCTGCAGCCGCAGGGGCAGCGCGCCGGCGAGCTGCCGCGTCAGCAGCAGGCCCAGCACATGCGCGCCGGCCAGCAGGCTGCTGATCAGCCACAACGGCAGCAGTGCCTGCCAGCCCAGCAGCAAGCCCAGCACCGCGAAATACTTGACGTCGCCTGCGCCCATCCATCCCACCAGATAGAACGGAAGCAGCGCGGCCAGGCCGATTGCCGCGCCGCCGAAATGCGGCAGCAACGGTGTGGCGGCCCCTGTGATCTGGCTTCCCAGCAGCCACGCGCCCGCCGCCGCGGCGGCAACCGCCAGCCATGCATTGGGCACGCGTCGCGCGTACAGATCGCTGATCGCGATCCGCAGGCTCAACAGCACGGCCAACAGCGGCAACAGGGACATCCGGTACCCCCTCCAGATCTGCGTGATGCGTCGAAGCCCCTCGCCAGGCCAAGCGACACCGCTGCCGCGGGCGACAGGCCCGCAGACGGGTTGGTGCAGGCTTGGCCTGGCGCCGAACGATCAGGTCGTGGTGGTGCCGGCGCCACCGATGGTGGTGCTGACCAGGTCCTTGAGCTTGGTGAAGAGCACGGTGAACATCTCCGTCAGCCCGTTCTTGCCTGCCACGACCAGCACGCCGGCGATGACGGCGGCCAACAGTCCGTACTCGAGTGCGGTAACGCCATCTTCTTCTGCAATGAAGCTGCGGATGGAGGTATTCATGACGGTCTTCTCCCTGTTCCAGTCAATACATCGAGGTGCCTGCGTGGGGCGGCGCGGTCCGGTTCCACCGGCGGCCACCCGTTTACCCGTACGGTCCCTGCACGGGCTCGCGGCCGAGTGCGGCCGCCGGTCCAGCGGGCATCTACCCGCAGGACCTGATCCGGTCAACAGGGGACAGGTGGCATCGTGATGCGGAGCCGCCGCGCCCGCGCGTGGCGGTGGGCAGGCTCTCGCGACGTATCCGGCATTTCCATTGCGTTCCCCCGTTTAACAGTCTGGTTTCCGCCAAGGAGCTGCCAGCGCTGTGTTGGATAATCCTCAACCCGCGCGAGGGCAGGTAATGCACAAAATCGGCAGGGTGATCAGCAACTTTAGTTCCGGGCCTCGCCATGATGAAGGGTTTATGGAATGAAAATTGCGTTGCCATTGGGTGAGTGTGGCGTGACGACGTGTTATTGACGCATTTCCATGCATTGTTTGCCAAAAATAAAAATAAACCCGGCGGTCGGTTTTCCGGCGTAAATAACTTGTATTTAGTCGGTGGAGTTGTTGCATACTGCCCGCCAGCACGGTGACGGTTTTCGGATAGCCGCCTTCGCCCGCCAAGCAAGCCACCCTTGGGATATCACTGTCATGGCAGATAGTGCAGTGGAAGGCAGTGGAGAGGCAGCACTCAAATCACTCGACCTGGCAACCCTGAGTGGCGTGCTGCGGGTCTGCGAGCTGGAACTGGTGCTGCTGGATGGCAATGGGCCACGCGCGGCGATCCAGTCGCAGGTCCATGATGAATCCCTGTTCTGCACGATTACCTGTGGCTTCCAGTTCCGCGGTCGCTTCATGCTGCCGCAGGACTGGTGCCTGTTGGGATTCGTGCACACCACCGATGAGACCCACAGTTGGTGCCATGGTGTGACGCTGGGTGCGGGGATGGCCTTGACGGTGCTGCCGGAAGGTATCAGCGAGTTCGCCTTCAGTGCAGGCACCCGGCTCAGCCTGATGCTGACGCCCATGCGCCGCGTGCAGCGCAAGCTGACCGAGTTGAGCCTGCGCAACAGCCTGCCGTCGGGGCAGGCGCTTTCGCTGTTCCAGGCAAACGGAGAAGACGGCACCTCGCGGCTGGCGCAGCGGTATGCGCAGCTGCCGATGTGGCTGGATACCGCAGGCAATGGCATGCCTGCCGATGCGGTCGAGTCGCTATTGCATGACCATGTGCAGGCGCTGCTGGGTGGCGATGGCCAGGAACGCCCGGGCAGCACGCGGGCGCGGCGCGCACATTACCTGATCGCGCAGCGTGCCGAGAATTTCATGCGGCAGAATCTGCGTCGCTATATCTACATGCATGAAATCTGTGACGCGGCCGGGGTCAGCGAGCGGGCGTTGCGCTATGCCTTCGAAGATCTGTTTGGGACGTCGCCAAACCGGTATCTGTCCATGCTGCGTCTGTGCGCCGCTTGTCGTGGACTTTCCATGGCCGATGCCAACCGCAAATCGGTCAAGGCCGTAGCACTCAGCTGCGGCCTGTGGGACCTGTCGCGTTTTGCAGATAACTATCGCCGTATTTTTGGCGAGCTTCCGCCCGACACGCTGATGCGTGCGCCTGCGTCGATCAGCAGCCCCGCCTGAATCGCCGCCGCGGCGGCACCCCTGAATGCACCTTTCCGGCAATCTGCCGGAATTGCCCATGCCGCTGCCGGTTTTCCCCGTTGTCTTGCCGGAACGCACGTTCGTGCTGCCGGAATGAGGTGCCCGCGTGTCGACGCCGGGACTGTAATGAGTCCACCTGCCCAAGGGCACGGACGCGCAGTCCACAACGTACGTTCACGGGGGAATATCTGATGAACCGCATCTTTCGACTGGTCTGGAGCCACCGGCTGAATGCCCTGGTGGTTGTCTCGGAAATCGCCACGGCCCGTGGCAGCCTCGCGGCAGGCCCGGTGGTAGTGCACCTGAAAGTGCCGTTGTCGGTGCTATCGATCGGCCTGGCCTTCGCACTGGGCAGTGGTTCGGCGCTGGCGGCGCAGAACCAGACGCTGGCCGATCTTGAGGCACTGACCGATAAATACGCACCGCTGCCGGTGCAGGTGGACGCCAACGTGGCGCTGGCGACGGTGCTGCACAGTGCCCAAACCGTGCCGCAGCTGGCGACCGATGCCAGCGTGCAGGTGAATATCGGGACCGTGACGGCATCCGTGCCACCGATCCATGCGAGCGTGGCGGCGAAGGCGCAGGCGGCGCTGCCGGTGCGGATCGCAGTGCCGTCCGCTCCGGTCGGCGCGCTGGCCGCGTCCACCCCCGTCGCGGCCCTGAAAACGACGGTGCGGACAGCGCTGCAGGCAACGCCTGCCACGGCACCGGCACCGGCCGCTGCCGTACACGTTGCGGCGGTTGCTGCAGGTGGCGCGCATTCCACTGTGGGTGCCGTCGTGGATGCGACCGTTGCGGTGGGCAAGGAAGAGCCGGCCAGCGACGGCGTCGACGACGCGACGCGGACCTCCCTGCTGGCCGGTGTGGCCGGCAATGCAGGCCTGCAGAACGTGGCCGTGCAGGTCGCGGCGGCGGACCGCAATCCGAAAGTGGTCGACGCCGATATCAGCGTCCAGGGCAGTGCGCTGGACAGTTCACGGCAGGGCCTGCTCGGCGGTGTGCTGGGCGGTGTGGGCGATGTCCTGGGGAACGTGGGCAGCACGGTGAGCTCGGTCGGCAGCACGCTGGGCGACTCTGGCCTGCTCGGCAACCTGGGCAGCAGCCTGGGAAGCACGGTGGGCAACGTCGGCGCGGTGGTGGGCAACCTGGGCACCAGCCTGGGCGGCAGCACCGGCAGTGTCAGCGTGGCCCCGGCTTCCTTGCAGCCTGGCAACCCGAAGGCGCCGGCGCCGGCGGATCCGGGCGCAGGGCTGATCATCGGCACCGGTGGGCTGACCGGCTCGCTGAGCGAACTGGTCGGGCCGACCGCGCAGGGGCTGCTCGGCGGCGACGGCTACGTACGCAACGGCAACCTGGCGGTGAGCAGCGCCAACGTGATGCAGACCTATTCGGTGACCAATGTACTGGGCCTGCCGGTGGTCAACCTGACCCCGGTCGGGACACTGCTGGGCGGTCTGGGCGGCGCCACCACCGGCGGCAGCTCGCACCTGACCCTGATCGGCGGCGTGACCTCGGACAGCTA
>NZ_JBOHXV010000063.1:0-29413 GCF_050737075.1 Stenotrophomonas sp. | reverse complement strand
GCGTGTGCCTGCTCGGCCTGTTCGATCACCGCGCTGAGCGCGGCCTCCAGCGGCAGGCGCGCGGCCAGCAGGCTGGACAGCTGCCGGGTGGCCCACGCCAGCTCCGTTGCACTGAGCGCGCGGCGCCGCCATTGCCCTGCGCCGGCGCTTACCGCGCGCAGGTCCACCGGGGTCAGGCCTCGGCCACGCAGCAGTTGCCGCGCACCGCGCGGGCTGTCCGCCTCCAGCCGCCCCTTCTCGGTGGCGCCGCTGGCGGTGACCGCCTGGTAGTCGAACTGCGGCATGGGCGTGGCCTCAGTCGTCGCCGGTCACGCGCAGGATCTCCTCGCGCGTGGTCACACCCTGCGCCACCCAGCGCATGCCGTCCTCGCGCAATGCCCGCATGCCGGCCAGGCGCGCGGCCTCGCGCAATGCAGGCTCGCCCTGCCCTTCGTGGATGAGCGCCCGTACCCGGTCGTCCACCACGAACAGCTCATGGATGCCGGTGCGCCCCCGGTAGCCGCTGTTGCCGCAGGCCGGGCAGCCCACCGCGCGCCATTCGGGCCGGCCCTCGCTGTCGTGCTCCAGCCGCCGGCACTGAAGGCACAGCCGCCGCACCAGCCGCTGCGCCAGCACACCGCGTAGGGACGACGCCAGCAGGAACGGCTCCACGCCCATGTCGGCCAGCCGGGTCACCGCTGAAATGGCGTCGTTGGTGTGCAGCGACGCCAGTACGCCATGCCCGGTGAGCGAAGACTGCACGGCAATCTGCGCGGTTTCCAGGTCACGGATCTCGCCGATCATGATCGTATCCGGGTCCTGGCGCAGGATCGCGCGCAGCGCCGTGGCGAAGGTCATGCCGATGCGGGCGTTGACCTGGATCTGGCCGATGCCGGCGAAGTCGTACTCGACCGGATCTTCCACCGTGAGGATGTTGCTGGTGCTGCTGTCGAGCTGCCCGAGCGCCGCATACATGGACGTGGTCTTGCCACTGCCGGTCGGGCCGGTGACCAGCACGATGCCATGCGGCTGGCGGATCAGCCCGGTGAAGGTGGCGAGCGTGTCGTCGGCCATGCCCAGGCGCTGCAGTTGCAGGCGGCCGGCATCCTTCTCCAGCAGGCGCAGCACCGCGCGCTCACCATGGCCGGTGGGCACGGTGGACACGCGCACATCGAGCGGCCGCCCACCCACCCGGATGGCGATGCGACCGTCCTGCGGCAGGCGCTTCTCGGCGATATCCAGGTGCGCCATGATCTTGATGCGTGAGACCAGCGCGGCATGCAGTGCACGGCGCGGCTGCACCATGTCGCGCAGCGTGCCGTCGACCCGGTAGCGCACCACCGAATGGGTTTCGAACGGTTCAATATGCAGATCGCTGGCGCCATCACGCGCGGCCTGGGCCAGCAACGCGTTGATCATGCGGATCACCGGCGCGTCGTCCTGTGCGTCCAGCAGATCGGTGACCTCCGGCATGTCCTGCATCAGCCGGTCCAGGTCGACGTCGCTCTCGGCCGCCCCCACCAGTGCCGCCGCGTCGCCACCGTCACGGTACTGCTCGCCCAACCGCTGCTGCCACGCCGCCTCTTCGATCACCTCGAAGCGCAGCGCACCGTAGCGGCGGCGCAGCTCCGCCACCGCCCAGGGCGCCGTCGCGGCCGTGCCGACCAGCACCGGCTGTTCACCGTCGCTGCCCAGCAGCAGCTGCTGCGCGCGGGCCCAGGCGAACGGCAGCGGCGGCAGCACACCGGTGGCGCTCACGGCTCGATCACCAGTTCCGGGGTGTAGCCCAGCGTGCGCAGCTGCTGCAGCGCCGGGTCCAGGGTGGCCGGTTCGCGCGGCACCCGCACGCGCAGCCGTTGGCCACTGCCACCGGGCACGGCTTCGGCGTAGGCCGGAAGGCCGAGCGCCCGCACCTGCGCCACGGCCTGCGCGGCGTGGGTGGCATCGAGGTTCTGCGCGAACTGCAGCAGCTGTACCGGGCTGTCGGACTGCGCATTCAAGGTGGCCACCGAGCTCTGCACCGTTGCGCCCGGCTGCAGTGGCCGCGTACCGCCCTCGCCCAGTACCGGCAGGTCCTGCGGCGGCAGCTGCGGGGCCTGCATGTCCGGCAGCGCCCAGCTCGACAGCGGCTGCACGCTGGCCTGCGCATTGCGCATGAAGTCGTAGCGGTCGCGGGTGAGGCGCTGCCCGGCCGCGGGGTCGCGCACCACATGCGGGCGCAGGAACACCATCAGGTTGGTCTTGGCGCGGCTGCGGGTATCGCTGCGGAACAGCGCGCCCAGCAGCGGAATGCGCCCCAGTCCGGGCACGGCGTCGCGGCCGTGGCTCACGCTGTCTTCGAGCAGGCCGCCCAGCACCATGATCTGGCCATCATCGAGCAGCACGCTGGTGTCGAGCGCTCGCTTGTTGGTCACGATGCCGATGGTCTCGTTGGAGCGCTGCGGGTCGATGCTGCTCACTTCCTGGTAGATGTCCAGCTTGACCGTGCCGCCTTCGGAGATCTGCGGCCGCACCTGCAGCTTCAGGCCTATGTCTTCGCGTTCGATGGTCTGGAACGGGTTGTTGCTGCTGCCACCGCCATCGGTGACGTAGCGCCCGCTGACGAACGGCACCGTCTGGCCGACCATGATGCTGGCCTTCTCGTTGTCCAGCGTCATCAGGTTGGGCGTGGAAAGAATGTTCGCACCGCCCCTGCTCTGCAGCGCGTTGGCCAGCGCCTTCAGGTTGAGGATCTCGCCGATGCCCGGCAGGTTGATCGTGCCGTCGATCACGCCGAGGTTCAGACCGTCCTTGGCCAGCACGTCCAGCGTGGTCTTCGCGCCCGTAGTGATGCCACTGCCGCCGAAGTGGGTGCCGCCGAAGGTGCGACCGTTGCCGAGCATCCATTGCACGCCCAGTTCGGCGGCGTCGGACGCGGTGACTTCGACGATCAGGCTTTCCACCAGCACCTGGGCGCGGCGCTGGTCGAGCTGGTCGATGACCCGGCGCAGGTTGCGGTAGACCGGCTCGGGCGCCGAGATCAGCAAGGTGTTGGTGGTGGGATCGGGTTGCACCGACACGCCGTTGTGGCTGAAGCCGCTGCTGTCGTCGTCCTTGTTGCCGTTGGCGCCGAGGCGCTCGGAGCTGGGCATGCCTCCGGTGCTGCCGCTGGCGCCGGTCTGTTGCGTACCCGGTGTCTGCGCCACCGCGGTGCCTGCGGCGGGCGCGCTGGTGGCCAGCGGGTCGCTTGCGCGCGGCGCGTCCGATTGCCCGGCGATCACGCCGCGCAGTACCTTGGCCAGCTGCGTCGCTTGTGCATTGCGCAGGTACACCACGTGCAGGTTGCCCGATTCGTCCTGCGCGCGGTCGAGCTTCTCCACCAGCTGCCGCGCCAGGCGCGTACGCGCCGGGCTGCTGGAGCGCAGCAGCACGCTGTTGCTGCGCGGGTCGGCCATCACCACCACCTTCTGGGTGGGCTCGTTGCCCTGCGCGTCCAGCAACGGGCTGACCATGGCCGCTACGTCCACCGCGATGCCCTGTTGCAGCTTGACCACGTCGGTGTCCATGTTCGCCGGCGTGTCCAGGCTGGCGATGATCCGCGCGATGCGTTCCAGGTTGTCGGCGTAGTCGGTGATGACCAGGCTGTTGCTTGCGGCCGAGGCGGTGATCGGGTTGTCGGCGGCGATCATCGGCCGCAGCACTGGTACCAGCGCGGTGGCGTTCTCGAAGCGCAGCGTGAAGGTGCGGGTGACCACCTCGCCGCCCGCGCCGCCGCTGCCCACCGCACCGCCCAGCAGCTTGGCGTCGGCCTGCGGCACCACACGGGTGAGGCCGCCGCTTTCCACCACGGCATAGCCGCGCATGCGCAGGGCGCCGACCAGCAGCTGGTAGGCCTGCGCGCGGTCGACCGGGCCATCGGAGACCACGGTCATCTTGCCGGTCACCTTCGGGTCGATCAGGAACTGGCGGCCGGTGAAGCGTGCGGCCATGCGCAGCACGCCGCCAACGTCGGTGTCCACCAGATTCAGCTGCACACGCTCATCGGCGGCGGTGGCCGCTGCCTGTGCGTGCGCGACCCCGCTGCCCTGCCCGGCGCCCACCGCCAGTACCAGCGCGGCGGCCCACATCCCTGCGCGCAATCGGCTCATCGTGCGCCACCGCTGCCATTGCGCTTCATCACGATCGTGCCTGACACCCGTGCCGCCGCCATGTTGGGATTCCCTGTTCGTTCCAGTGTCAGTTCCTGCACCTGCACGGCCGGGTTGGCCAGTACCGGCAGCAGTGCGTTCCAAAGCGTGTCGGCCGGCGCCTCGCGCACCGCCAACTGCCACTGCGTGGGCGACTCGGACAGCGTTGCCTGCTGCTGCAGCCCCGCCTCCGTCAACCGCGTGCGCAGCGAAGCGGCCGTGATGACGGCAGCCGTGCGCTGGCGTTGCAGCGTGGCCAGCAGATCATGCAGCTGCCGCTGCTGTGCGCGCAGGCGCGGCAGCTCGGCCTGCAGCTGCACCCGCTGCTTCTGCAGTGGTTCCCACCAGCCCACCCACAGCGCGGCGCCGCCGATGGCCAGCACCATCAGCAGCAACATGCCCCGCTCCCGCGCGGCCAGCTCCTGCCAACGGCGCAGCAGCTCCTGGCCGACACGCGGCCGGCCTGCGGAGGCAGGCATGGCGGTCAGGGTGCGGGCCATCAGCCGGGTCCGGCAGCGCTGACCAGCAGGCGGCCGTTGCCGCGATCCTCCAGGCTCAGGCCATGCGCCTGCAGCGCCTGTTGCCAGCGCTCCAGGCGTGCGCTGTCCACGCCGGGCCCGAGCTCGGGATCCAGCTGCAGCAGCAGCTCACCTGGCCGGTAGTGCATGCGCGTGGCCGCGCCGGCCCATTCCGGCACCGCCTGCAGCGCCGTGGCACTCAAGCGCTGCACCTCCGGCGCCACGAGCGGCTGCGCAGCCGCAGCGTCAACTGCGCGCTGCGCCTGCAGTATCGGGTCCACCACGTCGCCGACCTCAGGCAACGCCTGCCGCACCTGCTGCTGCATGTCCTGCTCGAGGGCGTGGGCATGCGCCGTCATTCGCCACGTCTGCAGCTGCAGCCCGAGCGCGGCGACGAGCGCGGCGGCTACACCCAGTGCGACCGCCTTCCACGGCGTGCGCCGCACTGTGCCTGGCAGCGGCAGCGACCAGCTGGGCAACGCACCGCTCCATTGCTGTTCGGGCGGAAGTCCCGCCGTATCGACCGGCATCGGCCAGCCCGGCGGCGCGTCGCCGATCCACTGTGGCGCACACGCGCCGTCGGCGCCGAACCGCGCGCGAAGCTGGTTGGCCACCGCCTCGCCGTTCCCGCCACCCAGCCACTGTACCCACCCATGGTCACGCGCCGTGCGCACCAGCAGGTGCTCGCCACAGCGTTGCAACGTCGGCTGCCCGTCCTTCAGCGGCAACAGCAGCGGGGTGGGATACACGCCCTGCAGCCGCAGGCCGACGGCAACAAACGTCGCCACCACCTGCTGCACCGCGTCGCGGCCCAACCAGGCCACGGCCACCCGCCCATCCGGACCCTGCGGCCCGTGCGCGAAGGCAACCTCGGCCACGTCCTCCAGCAGCAATGCTTCAATCTCGGCCTGCATCGCCACCTCCAATCGTCGCCCGGCCAGCGCTGGCAGCAGCAGGTCGAGCAGGATCAGGTCCTGCACGTCCACGCAGGCCACTGCGGTGGCGCCGGGATGACGTTCGCCCAATGCACGCAGCGGATCGGACCCATGAGCGGTCACCTCGCCGCGCTGCAGCCACGCCCACGCAACGGCAGCGTCCGGGCCCAGCGCAGCCAACGGCGGCAGTCGCAGGCGCAACTCACCCTTCATGCGCCGATCCTCGTCCACATGCGCTGTACCCGCACGCCGAGATCGCGGTGCTCGCGCCAGATCAATGCCTGGAACGGAACCCGTGCCTCATCGGCCTGGACCATGCCGTCGACCAGGAACCATTCGCTATGTATGCCCACCTGCAGGGTGAGCGCCTGTGCGTCGGTCAGCTTCAGCCGGAAGGCAATGTCGCCCCCGTTGAGCAGGGTACGGCCGGCGTCGCGCTCGGCCAGCAGCGCGTTCAGGGCCGCCTCGTCGCTGTCCGGCAATTCCGCAGCCAACAGCTTCGCCGAGCTGGTATTGGCGTTGAGCAGCGTGGGCAGCGGCAGCAGGGTAAGCACCTGCGCCAGCGCCTGGCGTTGCAGCGGGTCGCCGTCGGACAGCGCCAGTGCCAGCACGCCCTGTGCGTCGCGGGGCAATGGCCCGGCGCCACCGATGCGCGCCACCACGAACGTGCGCACCTGCACGCAGGCCGGCGCAGCAACGCCCTGCATGGCGCACAGGCGCTCGAACACGGCCTGCGCGTGCGCGTCCGGCTTGCCGTCGCGCACCAGGTTGCGCAGATTGAACAGCGCCTGCGCATCATGCAGCTGCACCTGCGTGGGCAGCGGCGACTGCAACACGATGGGCTGCGCCCAGCCGCCCGCAGCGGTGGGGCCGCGCGGGTTGCCGACATCATCGCGAAGCTGCCTGGCGGCCTGCTCCACTGACGCATCCACTGCCATGCCGATCTGCGCGCGCAGCTGCTCACCGCGCAGCGTGCGCAGCGCCGTGGACTGGCGCAGCACCAGGCCGGTGGCGATCACCGCCACGATCGCCACCACCAGCATGGCCACGATCACCGCCATGCCACGCTGCTGCCGACCCGAACACCTTGTACGCTGTCGCGCTGCACGCATCGACGGTGTCCTCAAAGCTGCCACGAGCCGATGTCACTGTTGCCCGCTTCGCCACCGGCCTTGCCGTCGGCGCCGAACGAGAACACATCGATTTCGCCGTGCTGGCCCGGGTTGGCGTACTGGTACGGCGCCCCCCAGGGATCGTTGGGCAGGCGATCCAGATACGGCCCGGCCGGCATGCCGCCACCGTTCGCGGGCGGCTTCATCAGCGCCTGCAACCCCTGTTCGCCCACGGGATAGCGACCATTGTCGAGCCGGTACAGCTTGAGCGCCTGCATCAACGCGGCGATGTCCTGGCGTGCCGCCACCACGCGCGCCTGGTCGGGCCGGTCCATCAGCCGTGGCACGATCAACGCGGCAAGAATTCCGATGATCACCACCACCACCATGATTTCCAGCAGGCTGAAACCCTGCTGCCGTGCGCTGCGGATACGAACGTTGCTGCCCATCATTTCGTCCTCGTCATCCTGGAAGAGACCGCCCCGACATGGTCGGTCCTGCATGTGTCAGTTCGATACACGTCGGCCGTCGTCATGCGGCTGATCGTCCGCGGCCACCGCCATCGCGTGTCGCATCGCACTGCGCCGGCAGCGCGCCGCATGCACCAGCACCGGCGGTACCGCACCCAGCACCGCGTGCAGGCAGCGTTGCAGCGCTACGTTGCGCAGGGCATCCAGCAATGAGCGGCATTCGGCCATCGTCCACGCGCTGGCCTCGTCCATGCCGACGAAGTCGCGGTACAGCACGTTGAAGCGCAGGCCGTCGTGCAGGCGCTGCAGATCATCGAGCGCGCGCAGGTGCACCAGCAGCGCGGTGCGTTGCCAGCGGCGCAGCGTCGCATCGGTGGTGGACAGCGTCGGCCAGGGCCAGGTGGCCAGTAATGGGTCGACCGCATCGCGCAGGCGCATCAGCGGGTGGTCGCGGGTTTCCAGCGCGGCCCAGCGCGTGGCCTGGAACCAGCGGTCAGAGGACAACAGCCACACCCAGGGCTGGCCATAGCGCTGCACGCAGACAGGCGCATCACGCGCCTGTTCAAGAACCTGGCTCAGATGACGGTCCAGATCCAGCATGCTCACCCGGCGTGCATCAGGCAACATCGCGCGTCTCCGCCACCGGCATGCCACCATGCCGTACTTCTACAAGACGAGCATCAACGCAGAATCACGACAGGCAAGATGCCAATCCGTGATGGCCGCCAGCAAGCCGCGCGCGCGTCACCTTCCGGTCATTGCCTTGAAAGCTACGGCGGTTTCGCGGCGCTGACCGCCGCACGCCACCGCGAGCGCCACCACGTCCTCACGGCCAAGGAAACGGAACAGGGCCGCCATGGCCGGGGTGTCTTCCATGAACTCGGCGATCGCCGCGCGCAGTTCGGCTACGTGCCAGGGCTCGGCGCCGCTACCACCGGCATCGACGAACCAGTGCAGCAGGCGGTCGAAACAGATGCTCTCATGCAGTTCGCCGATGTCCTCGAACGCATAGATCGCCTGCAGGATCAGCGCACGCGCGCAGGCGGCCGGCGACAAGCCGCCCTGCCCGGGCAGCGGCAGGATGTCGCGCTGCAGCTGCTGCAGGCGCGCCAGCGGGTGGCTGCCCGGATCGAACTCCAGCTGTACGCGGTGTTGCCGCCATTGCGCGTCCGACACCACGTAGGCCCACGGCGTGCCGTAGCGGTGCACCATCAGCGGTTGTTCACGGGTGGTGTCCAGCAACGCAGACAGATTGCGTCGCAGATCGACCAACCCGACGGACTCGTTTCGCATCAAACACTCCATCCCTGCCGGTCCATGCCGCGCGTCCAGCTACCACGGCGGCGACTCACCCCAATACTGCGATTCCACCCGGATAGCGCCGCAGCCCCAGCGACAGGCTCAAGCGAAGCTGCTCCAGTGCCGCTTCCGGATCGTCGATGCCGAAGCGGCCGCTCACCGGCTCAAGCGCAAGCCGCTCGCCGCGCAGCAAAACCCGACCGCGGCGATAACGGTTGATCTCACTCACCACATCGGCCAGCGGCGCACGGCGGAACACCAGCATGCCGTCGGTCCACGCCGACACTTCCGCGGCCACCGCGTCGGAGACCACGCCGCTCATCTGCTCATCGAAGCGCGTCTGTTGCCCCGCCTGCAACTGCATGCGCCCCTGCGGATGCTCGATGCGTGCACCGCCGCGCAGGCAGGTCACCCGCACCTGGCCGTCGATGCAGCGCACATCCAGCTGACTGTTGCCGGCGTCGGCCACCACCTTCCCCGGCCCGGCGAACAGCATCAGCCGCGCCGGCGCAGCGGTATCGATCACCACCTGGCCTTCCAGCAGTTCCAGCGCGGCATCGCCGGCCTCGCTGCGGCGACGCAGGCTGGTACGCGTGTCCATCTGGATCTGCACGTAGGGAACCGGTTCAACACGCCGGCGCTCACCGGTACCGGTGTGGAAGTCGGCGGCAATCGCCGGCAGCGATGGCCACAGGCCCAGCGGCGGGTGCAGCGCCGCGACCACGGCCAGGCTGGCGGGGGCGGCAACCGCCGCGCCGAGGAACGCGCGCCGGGTCCAGCCGCGGCGCTGGTCGGCTGCGGTGCGCTGCAGGGGCGCCGGGTCCATCACGCGGCCCGCCTGGGCGATCCGCTCCCACTGCCGGCGCGCGCGTGCGAAGGCCTGCGCATGCGCAGGGTCTTCCGCGCACCAGCGGCTGAACTGCTCGCCCTCTGCGGCCGTGGCCTCGCCGGAGGTCAGGCGTACCAGCCACGCCTGGGCCTGGCGCTCCACGGCGTCGCGGTGTGGGTGTGGCGTGTCGTCTGCGTCCATCGGGGTCCGACTGTCCCCGCGGCAGGCGGGGTTCTCAGGGGGGCGTCAAAGTGTAGACGGACGCCGCCGCTCAGAACCGCACATGCCCTTCGTCGGCGGTGCGCGCGGCCAGGTATTCCTGGGCGGCCTTCAACTCGCGCTGCACCAGCCGCAGCGACACATCCATACGCTCGGCGACGTCCCGCTGCTGCAGCCCTTCCACCCGGATGGCCAGCAGGATCCGCCGGCGGCGTTCGGGCATGCGCTGCAGCAGGTCCAGCATCTGGGCCAGCGCCATTTCGGTTTCGGCGTTCTGCGACGGGTCCGGGCCCGGGTCCGCCATGTCCATCAGCGCCCCGACTTCCTCCATGCTCATCAGCCGGTGGTCGGCGCGCTGCCGGTCCACCACGATGTTGGTGGCCATGCGCAGCAGGTAGGCGCCCGGGTTCTGGACCGGGTCCAGCCGGTCCCGGCGCGCGTCCAGCCGCATCCAGGTGTCCTGCAGCGCGTCGCCGGCCAGCTCTTCCGAGCCCAACCGCCGGCTCAGGCGTCGCTTCAGCTCGTCATAGGCGCCGAGCAGATAGTCCCTGAGATCCACACCGGTAGCGGCACTGTCGTTCATGATCGGGTCCTTGTCATGGGGCGGCCGGCCGCCGACCACAGTCGTGGCTGGCCGGCACCGGGTGGATGTCCAGCGTGACCGGCTGCGGCAATGCCGCCGCCGTCACCGGAAGCTGCAGCGCACGCAGCGCCTGCAGCAGCGCCTGGTCGCGAGCGCCCACGCCGCTGCCGGCGAGCAGCTCGGGCTGGTGGACGCGGCCGTCCGCATCCACCTCGAACGCAATACGGGCGCTGTAGTCACCCGGGGCCAAGAGCGCGTCGTCACAGAAGGCCTGGCGCAGGGCGCCCTGCATGCCGGCGAAGGCCTGGCGCGCCCGTACCGGGTCCAAAGAAGTTGTATGCGCAGCAATTGACTGCGCGTCGCCGGGCTGGACCTCTCGCAGCACCACGCGCCCCTCGCCTGCCGTCTCGGCGACCAGGCCGGTGCCGTCAAGCAACGCGTCCAGGGCGGCCGCGGGCGGCATCGCCCCCTGCACTGCACCGCTGGTGCGACCCTCGGCGAGCGCGGCCGGGTACATCACGGACCAGCCACTGACGATACTGAAGCGCTCAAGGGCCTGCTCAAGCGGCTGCGCCGGTAGCGCAAACCCGATGGCATCGCCCCGCGCGAATGCCAGGCACGGCACGAGCCAGACCCAGAGCAATACGATGCGCAGGACTGCATGGCGTCCATCAAGCCCCCTGAACGTGAGCACATGACCCTCGACTGGCCTTCCACCGGGCAGGGACCGGCGGCGCCGCCCCCGCCTGTCATCGGCAGGCATCGCTGGATGCTAGGGGCCGGAGATTTCAGGTTGATGACCGGGCCGAAACTGCGAAGCGGCGCGCTGCTTTTACCAGCTCAGCTTCACACCGACCTGGCCGCTGACGTCGCGGTAGCCATAGCTGCCCTGTTGGGAACCCAGGGTGCCCCAACCAGTCCAGCCACCGCCCAGTTCCATCTGCGCGCCCACCTTTACTTCGTAGCGGTTGCGCGGCAGCACGCGGTCCAGCGCCTGGCCATCGAAGTGCATCGTCGCCTCCTGCGCCGCGTGCCACCAGTTCGCTTCCAGGAAGGGCTGCACCTTGTTGTGCCGCGCATCGGTCGAGTGACCGTACAGACGCGCGCCCAGCCGCGTCAGCACGTCCGCATCGCCAGCGGCACGCACGTCCATGCCGCTGGTCTCGGTGAAATGGTCGCTGCTGTAGTCGGTCAGGATCACCTGCGCCTGCGGCTCGATGTACAGCGCACTGCGTTCGTTGCTGTGCAGTTCGAACGCATAGCCTGCTTCCAGCGAGAACGCCAGGTTGCTCGACGCGTAGTTTTCCTTCACCTGGTAGTCGCCGTTGACCTCGTTGTCGTAGCGGCCGTACTGCAACCAGCTGTCCACATACAGGCCGGTCGGTTCGGCGGCGTTGGCATACCAGGTCCCATAGAGGCCCACGCTGCTGCCCTTCACCCGGCCGATCGCCTTGTACCCGGTGATCTCCGAATCCACCCGCGCGGTGGAACGGCCGGTGCCGACCATCCCGCCCAGGTGGAAGCGGCTGTCGCCCGCGCTCCAGCGACCCAGTTCGACACCGCCCTGCACCATCCAGCTGTCGATGTCCGTGGCGATCTGCCCGGCGGTGCGGGTATCCAGCTGATGACCCTGCACGCGGACCCAGGCGCTGGTGTTCTTGTCGTCGTCGCGGCTGCGCTCGGCGAAGTTCGGCTCGCCCAGGCGGTCGTGCAGCGTGTGCTGGAACATGCCGTTGGCCGCGATCTGATTGGCCAGGTACGCAAACGGTTCCGGACGGTAGATCCGCGTCTGCGGTGCCTGCTGCTGCGGGTCGCAATCGGCAGCGCACGGCGTAGCCCGCGGAGTCGTCGGCGTCGTGGGAGTTGTCGGAGTTGTCGGGTCTTCCGGGGTCGTCGGTGGGACGGCCGGGGTCGATGGAATCGACGGCACAAGCGGCACGAGCGGAACCGACGGGGGCGCCGGCGGGACGGGTGGGGTCGTTGGAATCGCCGGCACAAGCGGCACGAGCGGAACCGACGGCGGGACCGGCGGGACCGGCGGGGGCGTTGGAATCGCGGGAACGAGTGGAACCAGCGGAACCGAGGGCGGTGCCGGCGGCGGCACGGTCGGTCCGATCGTATTGCGCAGGTACCAGTTGCCATCGCTTGCAGCGGCGCCTACACCGTTCTGCACCAGGGTGTATTCATACGCACCCGCAGTGACCCGCCCCCCCAGCACGAACGCACCCGCGGCCGAGGCGGCGGGCGAGTTCACATGCACCACTTCGATGCCATTGCCGGCAGTGATGGCGCCTTGGCCACCCTGGTTGCCGATATGCAGCTGCGTGGCACCGCTGCCCATCACCACGCTGCCGGCGACGAGCTTGTCGCTCACCGAAGCGGCGTCGTTCAACGCAGCATTCATGTAAAGGCTGCCGCCGTTGCTGGTGTATGCGCCAGTGACGGTGAGGGTGCGGCCGACGCCCGTATCGGTCCCCATGAGGACACTGCCCGCATTGGAGAGAGCGGCCAGCTTCTGGCTGAACCCGTTGAGGTCCAGGTTCCCGCCCGCTTGCACGGCAAACGCCGAATTGGGACTCAGCGCGTTCGTGGCGCCTGCGGCGAGCGTGCCGCCCGAGATGGTCGTCGCGCCCGAGTAAGTGCTCTTCGCCGTCATCAGCGTCGAACCGGCCGCCTGCGTGAGGACGCCCGCACCGGTGACCAGCGGATCGAAGCGGTAGTCGCCGCTGGTGTCGGTGTGGTTGAACAGCAGGGAGCCGCCCACGCCAAGGCTCACAGCCGAGCTGGTCAGCGTGCCCGGCGCAACGGCGGCGTTTCCGGCCGCCGCACCGATGTTGATGGCCCCCTGTCCGTTGGTGAATACCGCCACGGTCGTCGCTGTCGCAGCCACGACCCCACCCTCGGCGATGGTCAACGTGCCAGGGCCCGCGTTGCCAACAGTAAGTGTGCCGGCATTGGTCCACGTAGCGCCCGTGCCCGACACCGTGACTTGACCCGAGCTCGTGCTGTCACCGCCAATAGTGCCATTCGCATTGGACACGGTGCCGCCGGCCCCGATGTTCAGCACCCCCTTACCACCGTAGCCGACGTAGAGCTTGCCGACACTGTCCCAGGAACCATTGGAGATGTTGACGGTTCCCGACGCGCCCGCATTCTTGCCTATGTCGCTGTTGAAGATGCCGGTATTGGAGACTCGTCCGCCGTCCGTGATGTTCAGCTCACCCTTCCCGTAGTAGCCCACGTCAAGAGAACTGGTCAACGCCCAGGTGGATGGATTGTCGCTGGCGTCGGTGCCGGAGATGTTGACGGTACCGGAGGAGCCGGCATACCAGCCGATGCTTCCGCCATAACCGGAAACGACCGCGCCCTCTCCAATATTCACGGTGCCGGTACTGCCGGCCTTGTTCCCGACGATCAGCTGGCTGTTCCAACGGGACCCCGCACCCGACACCGTGGCCGTGCCGATCGAGCCCGCGCCGTTGCCAACGATCGTCTGCTGATTGCTGACGACCCCGCCGTCCTGGATGTTCAGCGTGCCATTGCCGTTCCACCCAACATTCACGGCGCCGGCGCTGTTGTTCGTCCACGTCGCATTGGAGACCGTCATGCTGCCCGAGGAACCGGCGTCGACGCCCAGGTAATAGAGCAATGCCGTATTGTTGGTAATGAGGGCGGCTCCATCCTTGATCACCACCGCACCGGTGCCGCCATAGCCGATATTCACGGTGCCTGACGTCGTCGTCCAGGTGGAACCATCGCCGGAAACCGTCACCGTGCCCGAAGAACCCGCGACTTTGCCGATATCCGTATTCTTGTTCGACACCGAACCACCGGCAGTGATGTTCAGCGTGCCGCTTCCCGTATTGCCAACGGTCAGGTAGCCGGTGCCGGGCACCGTCCACGGAGAAGGTTGCGCGCCTGAGGGTACGTTGACCGTATTGCCACCGTCGATAATCGCCTGCGCTTGCGCCGCCTGCGAAGACAGGCCCGCCATCCCCATCACGGCCATGAGCGCGGCCACCGTCTTACCGGACCCGCCGCTCTTGCCACGGCGGGACGCAAGTTCCGAGGCCACCGCCCACTGGCCGGTAGAGGCATTTCGGACGAGACGATAGATCTTGTTCATGCACTACTTCCTGTTGGGGAGTTCATTTGCCGACACCGCACGGAACATCGACGAGCCACGACGCATTGCAATGTGGATATGTTCCCGGGGCGAACAGCCGTGAACTATCGGACCCGCCTGAAAGTGTGATGAACGCGCCATTCATTAACTTGGCGGCAAGACATATCGAACGCCAGTTAATCCCTGGGTTTCAGCCGCCGACAGAAAGAAAACGTTTTACTAACACTTGCATAGCAACCGACCCAGGCCGACTGCTAGTTTTGCGAAACGCTTGAAAGAACACGGCGCCCCCCAGCCGCGCATCACCTCTATTTTCTACGCCAGAAACTAGCTGAGCGCGTTTTTGCCACTAACGGTGAGGGGGCTCGTACATGCGGGCAGTCGTGGGACTCATATTCGCGGCCGTTTTACTTGCGCTGATTGGCGCGGGACTGCTGTTGCCGGTAACCGCGCAAACCCGCGAGGGGGAGGCATCGCCGCCAATGGGCGTGCCCTCCTCCAATCCCCACCGCCTTCCGGAAACCCATTTCGGCAGTGAGAACCCGGGTGCAGTGCGCGACTCGACCGCCGCACCGGGATTCGCCCTTGCCTCTGTTCCTGCCAATCCGCTGAGTCCGAACGCCAAGGCGGTTGGACAGGCGGTCTGCACCGCCTGCCACGCCAAGGAAACCGGGAACTTCGCCCACACCGCACACGCCCTAGGCATGAACGCCGCGTTTGCCGCCGATCCAGGCACGCCGACCTGCGAGGCCTGTCATGGCGCCGGTTCGCGGCACGCGCAGGACCCCTCGGCGAAGGGCGCGATCATCGCCTTCACCCGCGACGGCGGCACCCCCGTTGCAACCCAAACCGCCAGCTGCCTGGGCTGCCACGCCGGCGGACCGCGCGACCACTGGGCGGGATCAATCCATGAGCGCGGCGACCTGTCCTGCAGCGACTGCCACAATCCAATGGCCAAGCTCTCCGTCGAAGGTCTGACTGCAAAGCAATCGATCAACGAGACCTGCGCCACCTGCCACAAGGACATTCGCCAGCAATTCAACCGCCGTTCGCACATGCCGCTGCCGGAAGGCCAGATAAGTTGCGCGGACTGCCACAACCCGCACGGCACCCTCAACCCGACGCTGCTCAAGACCGACACGGTCAACGAGACCTGCTACCAGTGCCACGCGGAGAAGCGCGGGCCGTTCCTGTTCGAGCACGCACCGGTCCGCGACAACTGCGTGAACTGCCACACGCCACATGGTTCCAACCAGCATGCGTTGCTGGTGGCCCCGATCCCGATGCTGTGCCAGCAGTGCCACACGCACCTGAATCACCCGAACGACCTGATGACCACGGCGAACCTGGGTACCGGTGCAAGCCCGGGCTTCCAGGTGATGGGCCGGGGTTGCATCAATTGCCACGCGCAGGTCCATGGGTCCAACAGCCCATCGGGCTCCAGACTGCATCAATAAGCCGACGCAACGGGAAGGGGAGCATGGCCATGCACAACGTCCTCAACCGTCACCGCTGGGCCGTGCTGGCATTGGCGCTCACCGCGAGTGGCGCGAAGGCCCAGGACAGCGGAATCGGTGTCGATCTTCACTTCGGCAATGACCTGGATCCAACGGGCGGCATGGCGGCCTTCAGCTGCGATCCCGAAGGCGCAAGTTGGCTGTATCCAGAACGCAAGCGCACCCCCACCGGCTTCATGTATGGATGCGTTCCGGGCCGCCCGGACTATGAGCAGGCGTTCGGCGACTGGACGTACCTGGCCCACCTGGGCGTGGGGTACATGCAGGTCGGCAGCGATGACACCAACGCAATGTGGCGCCGCTTCAATGACTATCGAGACGGATTCGTGCTCAACGCCGACTTCAGCCTGCAGCGCCCGCGCGACGGCAGCTACGTCGACTTCAGGGCCAGCCGTCTCAGTGGCGACAGCCAGTACTATCGCGGCGTGGTCGGGCGCGCCGGCAAGTATCGCCTGCAGTTCTTCGCGCGCAGCCAGCCCAACGTGCTGAGTAGTACCGTGGAGTCGTTGTGGGAGAACCCGGGCTCGCAGAACATGGTGCTGAAGCCGGGACTCACCAAGGGTGCCACCACCGCGGCCCAGGTGGACGCCTTCATGGCAGCCAACCCGGAAACCTCCGCGCGCGTGGTGCGCGACAAGCAGGGCCTGGGCTTCAACTATTTCATCAACCCGCGTTGGACAGCATTCTTCAATGCCAGCCACGAGCAGCGCGAGGGCTCGCGTCCATTCGGCGGCCCTTTCTCGTTCGGGCGCCTGGTAGAAACGCTGCGCCCGATCGATGACAACACCACCAACCTCAACACCGGCGCCCGCTTCGTCGGCAACCAGTGGCGGATGGAGTTCACGTACACGGGATCGTTCTTCCGCAACGGAATGCGTCATTTCACCTACGAAATGCCGTTCAACACGACCAACAACAGCCCGGTCGGCCTGTTCTCCTACGAGCCGGAAAACGACTACCACCGGCTCAGTACCACCTTCACCCGCAAGCTGGCATCGTCATGGAACGGCGAGTTCTCGCTGACCACCGCACTGACCACGATGACCCAGGACGACCCGCTCGTGCCCGGCCTGTTGGCATGCAACGGCATGCTCAACGCCACCATCAACTGCAACAACTGGAACACCCCCGATGCGCTGTCGCGCAGCAGCGCCGACATGCGGATCGACAACCAACGCCTCGCCGGCCGCCTGGTCCTGAGGCCGGTCGACGCGGTTACCTGGCGCAGCACGTTCAACTACCTGCGCGAGGATTACAAGGGCACCTACTTCGCCTACAACCCGCTGACGGGCCAGTACGGCTACATCGGTGAGAACGGCGCGTTTCCGAACGTGACCTGGCTGCCCGGCGGCTCCAACACCGTGCGTGTGCGCAACCTGCCACTTGACAAGGAGACCAGGGAAGTCGGCACCGGCGCAGATTGGCGCCTGAACCGCGCCAACACCCTGGGGGCGACGTTGGGTTTCACGCGAATCGACCGTACCCACCGCGAATTCGACAGCACCCAGGACAAGAGCCTCAAGCTGACCTGGAACAACAAGACCACCGACTGGCTGATGCTGAGGCTCAACTATTCGTTCCTGAACCGCACCGGCGATGACTACGATTCCGACCCGTATGAGTTCCTCTACTCCAACGACCTGCCCGGCTTCGTAACGCCAGCCACCGGTGTGGCGCCGCACACGACCACGGCCATGCGCAAATACGATGTAGGTGAGCGCAAACAGAACAAGATCGATGCGATGGGCACCTTCATCGTCTCGCCGACGATGACGCTCTACGCCTCGGTACGCGCGGAGCGCAACGACTACAGCACCGACATCGGCCGCCAGGCCTACGACACGATGGCCGCCACCTTGAACTGGGAATGGCAGCCCAGCGCATCCAGCACGATCAGTGCCTGGTTCGGCTACGACACGTCCAAGCTGCGCATGTCCAACACCAACGACGTCCCCGCCGGTCGCGATCCATCGCTGGGCGGCACCGCGCCGGCCCAGGGCGGCAGCGCCGCCTACCCGGACGGCTACCGCTGGTGGATGAGCGACCAGCAGCGCAACAACAACGCCGGCCTCACGCTGCAGCATGCGCTGGGCCGCGCCACCCTCAACCTGGACTGGAGCTACATCGACGCCAGGGGCCTGACCGGTTGGGTCGCCGAAAGCGCCAACGTCGGCACCGGCGCCAGCGCCGGCCTGGTCGGCGACTTCCCGGAAATGACCTACCGGATCAACTCACTGACCGCCTCGATCCGCATGCCGCTCAGCCAGCGCCTGGCCATGCGCCTGTTCGGCACGTGGGAGCGCGGCACCATCCTCGACTGGCACTATGCCGGGCTCGACACCGATCGCACTTACGGCAACATGATCTACGTCGACGGCGGGCCGGTGAGCTACGAGGCCAGCCTGGTCGGCGTGATGATAGAATTGAAGCTATGAAGCCGCTGCGAGGTGATGCCATGAAACCACGTTGGCTGCTCCTGGCCGCGGCCTTGGCCACGTTCGCCAGCGCACTGGCCTTTGCGCAGTCCGACGATGCGGCGCAGGACCCAGCGCCGCCCACCATGATCGACCTGCGCCAGGCGGCTGCGGTCCACGGTGATCCGGTGGCCGGCAAGCAGAAGTCGGAACTGTGTGGCGCCTGCCACGGCACCCACGGCATCGCCGTGGTGTCGGCCTTCCCCAATCTTCCGGGACAACACATCGACTACCTGTACTGGCGCCTGGTGGCATTCAAGGACGGTCATTTCCCCGAATCGCCGATGACCCCACCAGCACTCTCGCTCACCGATGAGGACATGCGCGACCTGGCGGCGTTCTACGCCAGCCTGGACCCGGTGGAAGCGCAACGCGCGATGGACGAGGACCCGAACAGCGAAGCGGTGGTATCCGAACCCGTGCCAGCCGATGTACTGCGGCTCGGCGAGCAGCTCTATCGCCAAGGCGACATGGCCAAGAGCATTCCGCCTTGCCAGGGGTGTCACGGTGCCGATATGCGCGGCTATGCCGCAAGCACCCGAAGCGATGGCAGTGCCCGCATGCCATTCGCAGCCTTCCCCTCATTGCGCCACCAGCACCGTGACTACCTGCAGGCACGGCTGGACGCATTCCGCCAACAACAACGCCATGGCACCAGCAACAGCCTGGTAATGGCACATGTGGGCGCCAACCTGGACGAAGACAGCATCCAGGCACTGTCAGCCTGGCTTTCCCAGCCTCCACTCCACCCCTGACACCTCAAAGGAACCGCACATGATCCGCACGCTGATCGTTACCGCTGCCCTGATGCTGGCCGCCCCGTTGGCTGCCCAGGCCGCGAACTGCTCGGTCGACCTGGAGGGCAACGACGCGATGAAGTTCAACATGAGCAACATCGATGTCAGCAGGGGCTGCAAAGAATTCACCATCAACCTCAAGCACGTCGGCAAGATGGCGCGCAACGTGATGGGCCACAACGTCGTGGTTGCCGCGACGGCGGACATGGCGGCGATCAACACCGATGGCGCCAAGGCCGGGCTGGCCAGCAACTACGTCAAGGCCGGCGATGCCCGCGTCATCGCCCATAGCAATGTCGTCGGCGGCGGCGAAAGCACGTCGATCAGCATCCCGGTCGCCAAGCTGACCGGCGCGGGCCCGTTCGAGTTCTTCTGCAGCTTTCCGGGTCACTCCGCCATGATGAAGGGCACCGTGACCGTGAAGCCTTGATCCAGCCCGGTGATGGATGCCCACGCATGAATGCCTCGGTCCGCAATCCCGTGATCCGCTGGTTCCACCAGCTGGGCTCCCCCCCGTATTTCGACCGCTTCGCCGCACGCTGGGCGCCATGGTGCTTCCTGGTCGCCACGGCGGTAATCGGCGTGGGTCTGTGGCAGGCGCTGTGGGTGGTCCCCGCCGATTACCAGCAGGGCGACAGCGCACGCATCCTCTACGTCCATGTGCCAGCGGCATGGATGAGCCTGTTCGTGTTCGGGTTGATGGTGGTGTATGCCGCGATCGCCATGGTCTGGCGGATCAAACTGTGCGAGATCCTGGCCATGGCCTGCGCGCCCGTCGGTGCGGTCTTCACCGTGATCACCCTGGTCACCGGCTCGATCTGGGGCAAGCCGATGTGGGGCACCTGGTGGGACTGGGACCCCCGCCTGACCACCGAGCTGATCCTGTTGTTCCTGTACCTGGGCGTGATCGGCCTGTACCACGCCGGTGACGACCGCCGCGCTGCGGCACGCGCAGCGGGCCTGCTGGCCATTGTCGGCGTTGCGTTGCTGCCAATCATCCGTTACTCGGTCCAGTGGTGGGATTCGCTGCACCAGGGCCAGACCATCCGCGTGTTCGGCGCATCGAGCATGGACCCCAGCATGATCAGCCCGTTGTGGTGGATGGTGATCGGCACCAAGCTCTGGTTCGCCGGCTCGCTGCTGGCACGCGCGCGCGCAGACAACCTGCGCCGCGAGGCTGGCAAGGACTGGGTACGCACGCTGGCCGGAGACGCTGCATGAGCTACCTGCCCTATGTGATCGGCGCTTACTCCGTGTTCGTGCTTGCCCTGCTGTGGGACTTCCTGGCGCCGCGTGTGTTACTACGGCGCGAACTGCGTGCCGTGCGTCAGCGCGCTCAGCGGCAACGAAAAGCGATCGGTAGCGAGCCCCCCAGCGGGGAATTGACCCGATGAATCCCGTGCGCCGTCGCCGCCTGGTGCTCGTCCTGTTGCTGCTGCTGGCGTCGGGTAGTGCCGTCGCGTTGGTCACGATGGCACTGCAACGCAATGTCGCCTACCTCTACACCCCGGCCGAGGTACTGCGCGGTGATGCAGGCGAGCACGCCCACTTCCGCCTCGGCGGCATGGTCGAGAAGGCCTCGTTCCAGCGGGCGAACGGCTCGATGGACGCGCACTTCCGGGTGACCGACGGCGACGCGCAGCTCCCGGTGGTCTACACCGGCATCCTCCCGGATCTGTTTCGTGAAGGCCAGGCCGTGGTCGCCACCGGGCGCATGGAGAACGGCGTGTTTGTCGCCGAGAACGTGCTGGCCAAGCACGACGAAACCTACATGCCCAAGGAAGTGGCCGACAAGATGGGCGCGGCGCACCGGAAGCATGACGTGCAGATGGGCTCTTCGGCGCCCGCGCCAGCCCCGGGATCGACGCCTTGATTCCCGCATCACGATACGGCGCCACATCTGCGGCAGGCCTTCCCTCTGGAGACACCCATGCTGCCTGAGCTCGGCCAGATATTCCTGGCCCTCGCCCTGCTGGTGGCGGTGCTGCAGTGCGTACTGCTGCTGGTAGGCGCGCACCGTGGCAAGCCGGCATGGATGGCGGTGGCGCGCCCGGCCGCGTACGCGCAATTGCTGTTGGTCGGTGGCGCCTACGCAATCCTGACCTGGGCCTTCGTCCGCCAGGACTTCTCGGTGGAATACGTGGCCGCGAACTCCAATTCGACGCTGCCAATGGTCTACCGCTACACCGCCGTGTGGGGGGCGCATGAAGGCTCGTTGCTGCTGTGGACGCTGGTGCTGTCGCTGTGGGGCGGCGCCGTGGCGCGGTTCTCGCGCGCCCTGCCGCAGGCGGTGATGGCGCGCGTGCTGGGCGTGCTGGGCGTGGTTGCCTCGGGCTTCCTCGCCTTCCTCATTTTCACCTCCAACCCCTTCATCCGCCTGTTGCCGGCCGCCGCTGAAGGCCGCGACCTCAATCCGCTGCTGCAGGACCCGGGCATGATCATCCACCCGCCGATGCAGTACGTCGGCTGGGCGGGGTTCTCGGTGCCGTTCGCCTTCGCCATCGCCGCCCTGCTGGACGGTCGCGTCGATGCGCGCTGGCTGCGCTGGACCCGCCCCTGGACCAATGTGGCCTGGGCGTTCCTGACCATGGGCATCGGACTGGGCAGCTGGTGGGCCTACTACGAACTGGGTTGGGGTGGCTGGTGGTTCTGGGATCCCGTCGAGAACGCGGCCTTCATGCCGTGGCTGGTCGGCGCGGCGCTGATCCATTCGCAAGCAGTGACCGAGAAGCGCGGCAGCTTCGCCGGCTGGACCCTGCTGCTGGCGATCGCCACATTCTCGCTGTCGTTGCTGGGCACCTTCCTGGTCCGTTCGGGCGTACTGACCAGCGTGCATGCCTTCGCCGCCGATCCCTCGCGCGGTTTGTTCATCCTGGTGTTCCTCAGCCTGATCATCGGCGGTTCGCTGCTGTTGTACGCGCTGCGCGCCGGGCGCCTGCAGGCCGGTGCGGGGTTCCAGGCGGCATCGCGGGAAACATTGCTGCTGCTCAACAACCTACTGCTGGCCAGCGCCTGCGCGATGATCCTGCTCGGCACGCTCTATCCGCTGATCGCCGATGCGCTGGAGCTGGGCAAGATCTCGGTTGGCCCCCCCTACTTCGGCCTCCTGTTCCTGATACTGATGGCACCACTGGTCGCACTGGTTCCATTCGGCCCGCTGGCCCGCTGGCAGCGCGACCAGCCCTCGCGCGTGCTGGCCCCGCTGCTGCCATGGCTGGGTGTCGCCCTCGGCTTGGCCGTGATCGCTTACTTCAACGCGCCACAGGGCCGGTGGAAGACCGCGCTGGCCGTGGCGGGCGCGGCCTGGGTGGGCCTGGGCACCCTGCGCTTCGTCTGGAGCCGGCTGCGCAACAGCGGCCGCATGACCGCAGAGATGTGGGGCATGACCCTGGCCCACCTGGGCCTCGCAGTGTTCGTCGCCGGCGCACTGCTGGTTGAGGCACAGAACGTGCAGCGTGAAGTCCCGCTCAAACCAGGCCAGTCGCTGCAAGTGGGCCGTTACAGCGTCGTGTTCCAGGGCGTGGAGCGGACGGAAGGACCCAACTATCTTTCCGACCGTGGCAAGGTGCAAGTGCAGCGCGACGGCCATGACCTGGCGCTGCTGTATCCGGAAAAACGCGCCTATGCCAGCGGCGGCCAGGTCCTGACCGAAGCCGGCATCCACCCCGGCCTCACTGGGGACGTCTTCGTGGCCTTGGGCGAATCGCTGGGCGATGGCAACTGGGCGGTACGCGTGCACATCAAGCCCTTCATCCGCTGGATCTGGGGTGGTGCGCTGCTGATGGCGCTGGGCGGACTGGTCACCGCCGCCGATCGCCGCTTCCGCCGGCTTCCGGAAGAGAAGGCCGCATGAACACACCACAGGACGGCGAGGTCGCCCGGTCAAAGGGACTGCCCATCGTTGCAGTGCTGGTGGGCGCGCTGTTCTTCGTCGCCCTGGTCGGGCTGATGGCATACGGCGTGGCCCGCTCGGGCGATGATGATCGCGATGTGCTGCCGTCGGCGCTGATCGGCAAACCGGCACCCAACTTCGTCCTGCCGACGCTGCACGACGCGTCGATCAACGTCAGCGCGGCCGACCTGCGCGGCGCGCCCTACCTACTCAATGTCTGGGCCAGCTGGTGCGGCACCTGCCGCTACGAACACCCGGTGCTGACCCGCTTCGCCGAGACCCGACGCGTGCGCGTGGTTGGCTACGACTGGCAGGATGAACCCGCCGATGCCCAGCGCTGGCTGAAACAGCTCGGCAATCCGTTCTTTGTAGTACTCGCCGATCATGAAGGCCGCTATGCACTGGACTGGGGCGTGACCGGTGCGCCGGAGACCTTCCTGATAGACGGCAACGGCATCGTCCGCTGGAAATACACCGGCGCGTTGACCGACGAGGTGGTGAACACCCAGTTGCTGCCCGCACTGGCGCGGTTGGAGCCGGCACGATGAGGCGCCGGCTGCACACACTGCTGCTGTGCACGTGCCTGATGCTGGCAATGGGCAGCGCTGCCACCGCGCCGCTGCAGTTCGGCAACGCCGCTGAAGAAGCCCGCTTCCACGCGCTCACCACCGAGCTGCGCTGCGTGATGTGCCAGAACCAGTCACTGGCCGACTCCAACGCCCAGATCGCGCAGGACATGCGCCGCGAGGTGCTGGTGCTGATGCGCCAAGGCAGGACCGACGCCGAAGTGAAGCAGTTTCTGGTCGACCGCTACGGCGAGTTCGTGCTGTACCGGCCACAGGTCGATTCGCACACCTGGCTGCTGTGGTTCGGGCCGGGGGTGGTGTTGCTCGGCGGTGCCGCGATCGTCGCCGGGATCATCCGCCGCCGCGCCGTAGCCGATCGTGGCGCAGACAGGGGCGCAGACCCACGCGAGGAACAGGAATGGTGATCCCCAACACTGCGGTGTTCGCCGCACTCGCTGCCGCCATCATTCTCGGCGTGCTGGCGTGGGTGTTGTGGCCCCTGCGCGGCCAGCGCAACCGGTTATGGGTGACCGTGGTAGTGGTGCTGGGCGTAGCCCCACTGGCCTTGTACCGACTGGTAGGCACACCCACCGCGCTTGAGCACACCGCGCCCATGGCACCGCAGAGCCTTGAACAGTCCATGACCCAGCTCAAGGCTGACCTCGAGCGCAATCCAGCGCAGCCCGAGGGCTGGGCCCTGCTCGCCCGATCGCAGTCCGCGCTGGGCGATGCGGCCGGCGCAAGTGAATCCTTTGCGCGCGCCGTGCAACTGGCGCCGGACCAACCCACGCTGCTGGCCGATGCGGCGGAATCGCGGGCACTGGCCGATCCGCAGCATCACTTTGACCCGCAGGCGGTTCAGTGGTCGCAGAAGGCCATCGCCCTGCAACGCGGGCATCCGCGCGCCACCTGGTTCCTGGGCGTTACCCAGCGCCAGGCGGGGCAGCCGGCCGAGGCAGCGAAGACGTGGGAGTCGCTGCTCGGTGCGGTCGATGCGGCCGCCGCGACCAGCCTGCGCAAACAGATCAACGAGGCCCGTGCCGAAGCCGGCATGTCCCCCCTCGCCGCTGGGGACGTCGCCTCGCCCGCACCTGCAGTGACATCGACCCATGCGTTGAAGGTGAAGGTATCGCTGGACCCGGCTTTCGCCGCGCGCATGCGCCTTCCCAGCGGCGCCAGCGTGTTCGTGATCGCCCACGTGCCAAGTGGTCCGCCAATGCCGGTGGCTGTGGAACGCCATGCGCTGCAGGACCTGCCGTTGGACGTGGTGCTCGACGACAGCGACAGCCCGATGCCGACGCGGGCGCTCTCTACCCTGCAGGAAGTAGAGGTATTCGCGCGGCTGTCAGCCAGTGGCAACTCCAACCGTGAAGAGGGGGATGTGGAATCGGCACCGGTGCGCGTGATCCTGCCCGCGACACACCCGGTGGAGCTGGTGATCGGTGGCCGTGCTACCCGGTGAGTCAACTCGGAACTTGCGATGGTCCTGATACCACTACGTCGTCCCAGGGGCCTATTGCCGGCAGATAACCCGGTCGACACACCCCACGACAGGTGCATGAGGGGAAGCTCGGGGTGCCTAGAGGGAGGCATTGGGCAGGAAGTGAACGACCACCCTCACCGCCGCCGCGATGGGCAGTGCAATCGATACGGCCCGGGTAAATCTATTCATCCTGCCCCGCACGAAAGGCATCCAGACCGTGAGCGCGATAGTGATGATCGATAAGACCAGCAACGCTGTGCCGGTGGCCAGCATGGCCATGTGGAAGCTGATGAAGGCGAAGAGTTCGAGGACCAGTTCGATGTAGGTGCGGTTTCGCATGCGTTCCGTGCAAGTGGCTTGAGATGCCGCTGGATGCTATCACGACGCATTCGCATTTACTGGGCCACCGAACGATTGGCCACTTGAGCAGGCCAGCAATGGGTTCATCCTTGATTGCCTGAATTTTCCTGCTGAGCCGACTAGAAATGGTGGCGTTCGCGACGAGCTGGCACAGGTAATCCATCCCAGTGCACAATTCCACACATACACCGTTGACAGCTGTTGCGCCCAGCAATCAGGATCGCCCCGTCGCCGCACAATCGGCGACCGGGATTGGCGTCCCGAACCAGAGGCGCACCAGCGCCCGTTAATGCATTCTTGCAGGGCGATGGATCTCCACTACTTGAGGAATCCCGCCATGTCCTTCGACACCCTAGCAGCGCCCTCGCCCTTTGCAGTTGATATCGCCAATGACTTTGGTGTCTTGGCAGAAGCTCTCGATTGGAACACTGCCGACTGGGCGGCGCTCAACGAATATCTCAAGGCCCGCGTCGCCGCGACAGGAAAGCCGCTGGACGAGATGACACTTTTCGAGCTGCAAAGCGCGGTTTGGGCTTCAGGCCCCAAGGGGGCATACGTTTCGCACGTTCATTGCCTGATCGGCCAAGATGACACGGTCAGACACGACCTGTTCCGGGTAGCCCGGAAGCTGCTGCGCATCTACGACCTCCGGATGATCGAGATGGTGAAGCTGTTCGGTCTGCTCGAGCGTTGCCCGGGCACGATTGAGGATCTGACCGTCAGGAACCTGATGGCGTTGATTTCCATCGTGGACTGGTCAGAGAAACCCGAGCAGCCGTCGCGATCTTCGATGTTGGAGGAGCCGATTCCCGCCGCGCAAAGCGAGCACTGACAGCCGAAGTGGCATGGACGCCACGCCGTGTCCTGGCGTTTGACGGCTCAGTCGAGCAGACCGAGCAATGAACGGTGCACGGCAACACCCACCAGTGCGCCCTCCCCCACTGCCAGCGCGATGCTGCCGGCCATGCGCCCGGCATCGCCACAGGCGAACACCCCAGGCACCGTAGTCTGCTTGGCCGAATCGGCGGTGATGCAGTCTGCATCCATCAGTTCGCAGCCGAGCTGCTCCGCGATATCCGAGGAAAGCGTTGAATGCGGGAGAAGGAACAGCGCGTCGAGGGCGATGCGGCGGCCACCCTCCAATGCGACCGTGGCCGCATCCTCCACATGCAGGATGCGTGCGGATTCGATCACCACATTGCACTCGTCCAGTCGCTCGCGCTGCTCCGGCTCGATGCTGTCGGGATTGCTGCAGAACAATGTGATTCTTCCCCAGTCGCACAACAGCAGTGCCTGACCTGCACCGCCGTCTTCGGAGCAACCGATCACGCCGATGTTGCCTTCGTAGAGTTCGTAGCCGTGGCAGTACGGGCAATGGAACACGCTGCGACCCCAGCGCTCGGCCAGACCGTCGATGGGCGGCAGCGTATCGGTGACGCCATACGCAAGCACTAGGCGATCGGCGGAGAACGTGCGGCCGCCTTCGCAGTCGACCTCGAAAGACGTGCCCTCCTCCAGTACGCGAGCCTTGTCGGCCTTGCTCTCCACCCAGGTGAGCGTGGGATAGCGCTGCAGCTCCGTGCGCGCCTGAGATGCGATATCCGCCGGATGCAGACCCTCCTGGCCGATGAACCCATGGGCGGCCAGGGAGTTCCGATTGCGCGGCTGTCCAGTGTCGAGGACCAGCACACTGCGGCGTGCCCGCACCAGCTGCAGGGCGGCGGACATGCCGGCGTAGCTGCCGCCGATGATGATCACGTCGAAGCGATCTGACGAAGATGTGTTCATGCGCCGGGCTGTTGTGGGTGAGTTGGCGCAGGATACGGCGCGATCGTGAAGCACCCCTCACGACATGTGCGCTGTGTGATGGCGCAGTTCACCGTCCCGCTACCTGGGTGTCACCCTCTCGCTACCTGCTTGCACGCAGGATGGTTCCACCCACAACGGGTTCAACTTCGAGGCATCCGCACATGGACAAGAACCGTACTGAAGGCGCAAAGAATCAGGTCAAGGGCACCGTGAAGGAAGTTGCCGGCAAGGTGACGGGCGACAAGTCGCAGGAACTTGAGGGCAAGGTGCAGAAGGAAGTTGGGAAGGTACAGAGCGAAGTTGGCAAGGCCAAGGATGATGCTCGGCATTGAGGGTTGTTGAGCCACGCAGGGCGTGGCTCTACGTTGCTGAGACAACACATGTTGTAAAGATTGAGCCCCGCATTGCGGGGCTCATCCGTTGCCAGGAGAACCATCATGCTCCGTCAGCTCTCAATCTGCGCTGCTTTGCTCTTGTGCGCCACCGCTTGCCAGCCGCAACAGACCGCAGAGTCCAACGCGTCGATTGGGGGCAGCGGAGGGGCGCATCCGACGTCCAAATATCGCTGTGGAGATACCGATCTCGGAGTTCAATTACTCGGCGAAACCGCAACGGTCTCCGTCAACGGCGGCACTCCCGTCAACCTCGCAGAGCAGGCAGCTACCGATGGGCGGACCGTGTTCTCGGACGGCCAACAGACCATCAGCATCGAGGCCGGGAAGCTGAGCTGGACGCCTCCGCAGGGCACATCTGTTGGATGCACGGGTGGGTAGATCTGAACCAACCACCCGTTCCGGAGGAAACACCCGCTCCTGCAGCCGATCAACCGAAGGCATACGCCGATGACTAGGTGGATGCTTCTTGCTCTAGCCCGTGGCACGTCGTATAAAGCCACTGCCGGTTGCAAAAGCGTCGGCGTTGTGCCCGCATAGCCAATAGGGTCCGGGTGCCCGAGGTCCACCCAATGGGGGCGCGGGAATCCTTTTCGATTCCGGAGCCCACCGTTGAGCACGAAGACCCTCAAAACCCTGCGCACCCGATCTTTCCACGCCCAGCAAGGACGTTGCTACTACTGCGGCGGTCCCATGTGGCTGTGCTCGCCCGACGAATTGGGCCTGCGCCCCCGTTCGGCCGCCCCTTTCCGATGCACGGCAGAACACCTCATGGCCCGACAGGACGGTGGCAAGGACGTGGTGGGCAACGTCGTGGCCGCGTGCCACCTGTGCAACCAGCGGCGCCACAAACGCCCTACCTCGGCTCCCTCGCCCGACGCTTATCGCGTCCGCGTCCAGCAACGCATGGTCAAGGGGACTTGGCGCCCTGCACTGGCCGAGACGGCCGCTCACAAAGGCATTCACGCCTTATCATGACTGATCGGCCTCTCACTCTAGCGTTGGATGATCGCGGGGCATGGACAGCAAGAGGATTGCGGAGGAATGAGCCCCGTCGTGGCTGGACCAGCATCTGACGGGGTCGTCGAATTGGTGCTTACGCTTGGATAACGAGTGCATCGAAAGCGATTTGAGGAGAATGGGTATGCTGACGCCTTCTAGCTCGCTCCGCCTCCAGGCGGGTTTCTTGGCACTACTTGTTGGACTGCTCGCCGCGGGCTGCACTCATGCTTCGCCCAAGCACAGCGAGGCCTGCACCACTAACGTAGATTCCATTGCCGTAGCGACGATAGACGTGTCGGATAGCAGGACGAGCATCCTCGCCGACTCCTTTGCAAACGATCAGCGTGATCGCGCGTTGTCGAGTCAGCGACAGCTTACAGACGCGGAGTGGCAGGAAGTCGAGCACGGGGACGATGTCCGCCTGGCAGAAGCGGTCAGAGCCCTTGCCTCGCCCAATTCACTCAGCGTGAGAGATCTGTACTACGCGTCGGTCATCCTTCTCCATGGGACCTGTGCCGAGCACTATCGGTTGGCCCGAGACCTAGCGGAACGAGCCATGGGCTTGGGAGTGGATGAAGCCAAGTCCATATTCGCGAATGCCACTGATAGACACTTGCTATCAATTGATCAGCCTCAGAAGTACGGAACGCAATATGACTGCAACGCCGGTGACTGCACGCTGCTTCCGTACGACCTGAAGACGACCGATGCTGAAAGGATCGAGCTCGATGTCCCTCCAATGACCGAGGGTCGTGGCGGTGGCTAGCCGGCAACAGCTTTGATTTCCGCCTCTTCGACGCCCACGCGAGCCGGTCAGTACTTGCCGGCTCCTATCAGCCACGCATGGCGTGGCTCTACGCGCCAGATACGCAAAACGCCCCGAGA
>NZ_JBOHXV010000062.1:0-29418 GCF_050737075.1 Stenotrophomonas sp. | reverse complement strand
GGTCACGACCGTTGGTCGTGACCGGATACAAGGCGGCACGCAGCGCCCGCCGGAGATCAGAAGTCGGCGCGCAGGCCCAGGCTGATGCGGCGGCCCGAGGCTTCATACATGGTCGGGAACGACGGATCCATGGTGTAGCCGCTGGTGATCTCGTTGGTCAGGTTGATGCCCTTCAGGCTGATCTTGATGTTGTCGGTGATCCGGTAGCCGATCGACACATCCATCTGGCCGTAGGCATCGCGCCAGATCGGGTACATGTCATAGCCGATCGATTCGACGTACTCGTCCTTGTGGTTGTAGGACACGCGTGCGTCGAAGCGGTCGTTCTCGTAGTACGCGGTGAAGTTCCAGGTCTTCTCGGCCAAGCCCGGCATCGGGGTACGGATGCCCAGGTCGGACTCGCCGGCCAGCGAACTGTCCAGCACGGTGTAGTTGGCATTCACGCCGAAGCCTTCCAGCACCGGGTGGAACATGCCCAGCGGCAGCTGCGCGACCAGTTCCACGCCATCCACCTGGTAGGAGCCCTTGGCGTTCACCGGCTGGTACACGTCGAAGTCGAAGATGCCGTTGAGCGTGCCGTTGGCGTTGTACACCGCCACGTCCTGCACCACGCCGGTGAGCGAGTTGATCACCACGCCGTCGATGTTCTTGCGGAAGTAGGACGCGGCGAACAGCGCGCCGTTGTCCAGGTACTTCTCCAGGCCCACTTCCCACTGCTTGGCATAGGTGGGCTTGAGTTCCGGGTTGCCGTCGGTGAAGCGGTACGAACTCCAGCTGGCGGTGCGCTTGTAGGCGATGTCGGTCAGCGCCGGGCGCATCATGGTCTTGGAGGCCGCCGCGCGCAGCAGCAGGCCCTGCGACAGCTCGGCGGTCATGTTGAAGCTGGGCAGCAGGTCGTCATAGCTGCCGTCCTTGGACACCGGGGTATCGGTGTAACCGGTACTGCCGTCCGGACGCTGGATCGGGTGGTAGCCGAACGAGGTCACGCTGGTGTCGACATAGCGCGCACCCGCGTTGATCGTCACCGGCACCTGGCCGATGTCGAACGCGATGTCGGCCATGGCGTACAGGCTCATCACCTTCTCATCGACCTGGTAGAACTGGCCGGCGTCGAACGGGGTGTAGAAGCCGTCGTAGCGGAACGCGCGGCGGGCATAGTCGTTGGACACCTGCTGCCAGTCCAGGTCCTTGATGGTGTAGTTGCCGCCCGGCACGATGTCGCCGATGGACTGCAACGGGCTGTCGGCCAGGGTGCGCGTGTTGACCCAGGCACTGCTGCCCGCGGTGGGACCGGTGATCTTGAGCTCGCCGTACTGGCGCTGCTTGGAGCGGTCGGTGTAGCGCGCCCCGAACTTCACGTCGCGCAGGACCGGCAGGAAGGCCAGGTCGAGCATGCGGGTGACGTTGACCTGCGCCGCGTACTTGTCGTCGTCGACCTTCTCCAGCGTGGTCTCATAGGCCTCGAACAGATACTTGTCCGAGGCGTTGTACATGTCGAAGCCACCCGGCGTGCTGGGAATGGTCTCGCCGCTGCGGCCGGTCCAGCGGGTGCGCGACGGGGCGTAGGCCACGTGCTTCAGGTTGGAGAAGTCCGAGGTCTTCTCCGCGCCCGAGTAGCCGGCCATCGCGTCCACGTACCAGTCCTGGCCCTTCCAGTCCATGGCCACGCTGTACTGGCTGTAGTCGGTCTTGTTGATGCGTTCCTTGCTCAGCATCTCGTGCTGGGTGGCGGTGTAGGAGACATCGCGCAGCACCACCATGCCGTACTCGGACAGCGTGCTGGCGTCATACTCGTGGATGGTGTCCAGCGTGCTGCGGCTGGACGCCGAATAGGCGGCCGCATCGTATTCGTCTTCGGTCGAATCGTAGCCGCCCAGCATCGCATCGAAGGTCAGGCTGAAGCTGCTGCTGGGCTTGTACTGCAGCGACGCGGTGGCGCCCCACTTGTCCTGCTCGTTGAGGTAGACGCGGTCGCCGACCTTGTCCTGGAACACCACCAGGTTGGTTTCATCGGTGTTGTTGCGGTTGACGATGTTCACCCCTGCATCGCGCGCGAGCACCGCCTGGGCCTGGGTGCCCCGGGTACCGGAGGCACCCAGGAAGCGCGACATCGGGCGAAAGTTGATGCCCGAGGTGGAATCGGTGCGGTTGGTGCGCTTGGACTGCGAATACGACACCAAGCCACCCCAGTCGCCCCAGGTATCGGCCGCCAGGAACGCGAAGCGCGGGTCCACTTCCTCGGAAATGCTGTTGTGCGCGCCTTCGGCCGACAGCACCAACTTGCGCTCCTTGTAGTCGAACGGCCGCGCGGTGGTGATCTTGACCGAACCGGCGATGCCGCCCTCCTCGTCCGCCGCTGTCGGCGACTTCTGCACCGTCACCTGCTGGATGATCTCGGAGGCGAACATGTCGAACTCCACATCACGCCCGCCGCTGCCCGAGGCGGTGGCCAGGTCGTTGATCGACACATACGTGTACTCCGACGGCAGGCCACGCACGTTGACCTTGGTGCCCAGGCCCTTGCTGCGCTCGATGGTCACGCCGGGAACGCGCTGCAGCGCTTCGGCCAGGTTCTGTTCCGGAAAGTCGGCCACGTCGGTGGCCACGATCGAGTCGGAGAAGCCGATGTTGGCGCGCTTGAGGTCCACCGCCTGTTCCAGGCTGCGGCTGTAGCTGCCCATGACCTGGATGGTTTCCAGGTTCTGCGGGCCCGCGCCTGCACCGGCCTCGGCAACCAGCGGTGCGCTGGCAGCGTCGGCTACGTCTGCCGGTTGCACGCCGCTGGTCACCGGTGCAGTCGCCGCGGCCTCGCTCTCGATGGTCACCGTGGTGGCATTGAGATAGCGGTAGCGCAGGCCGGTGCCGGCGAGCAGACGGGCCAATGCGGCGTCTGCCGACAGCCCGGCCGGTACCGCCGGCGTGCGCAGGTTGCCCGCCACCTGCGCGCTGTACACGAACTGCAGGCCGGTCTGTCGCGACAGGACGTTGAGGGCCATGTCCAGCGGCTGCGATGCAATCGCTTCGGTGGCGGGGCGGACCGGCTCGGCGGCCACCGCAGTGGCGGTGACCTGCAGGGCAAGGGCGATCGAAAGGAACAGAGTGCGGCGCATCGTGGTATCCAGTGAGGGAATGGCGGTGGTCGCGGAACAGGTGTGTTCCTGCATTCCCAAACTACGAGGGCGCAGCGCGCGGATCGGGCACCGCTAATTCGATGAATTTTTTTTGACAGCCGCCGTGGCCTCGCGAATGCGCACATGGATGCCGTCTGCGCGCTCCACTGTCTGCAGGGCCGGTTGCTGGTCCAGGAACGCGCGCAACGAGGCGACGTCATCGCCGCGCAGGTTGCCGGTGAGCCGCAGCGCGCCGGCCTCGTCGCTGATCTGCAGGCGCAGCGCATTGCTGCGATTGAAGCGGTCCGCCACGTCGCGCAGCGGTTCGTCGCGGAACACGATGCGGCCGTGCCACCACGCGGTCATGCTCGCGGCGTCTTCCTCACGCAGCTGCACGCGCTGGTCGCGGTAGTCCACCTGCGCGACCTTGCCGGCCGCCAGATCCGCCAGCAGGCGCCCACGCCCGCCGTCGCCGCGCACCTGCACCCGGCCCTCGCTCACCGCGATACGGGCCTGCTCGCGCAGCAGCGAGACATCGAAGGTCGTGCCGATATCGGTGACCTGCAGGCCACCGGCATGCACCGCGAACGGGCGGCGGTCGGCGGCGACCACGAAGCTGGCCTGGCCGCGCTCCAGTTCGACCCGGCGCCCGAACACGCTCATCCGCACCGACAGTTCGCTGTCGGCGTTGAGGTGCACCACGCTGTGGTCGGACAGGCTGAACTGACGCGGCGCGCCGTGCGCGGCCACGTAACGGGTGGTCTGCGGCCACAGCAGCGGCGTGCCGAGGCCAAGCGCCAGCAGCAGCGCGGCGGCCACCGCCATGCCCGGCAGGCGCCGACGCGGTCGCGGTCGCGGCGACGCCGGTGTCGGGGGCGTCGCACGGCGCAGCGGCAGCACCACCACGTTGTTGCCCGCACGGGTAGGCGCCGGCGTCGCCAGCAGGGCGTCCAGATCGATCGGCATCGTGCGCAGCGCATCGCCCAACGCACCGGCCACCTGGCTGATGGCGAGGTACTCGCGCAGGTGCTCCGGCGAGGTCAGCAGCCAGTCCATGAAGGCACGCTGCTGCGCCGGGGCCAGATCGCCCTCGCGCTGCAGCGCATGCCAGTGGGCCGCGGCCTGGGTCAGTGCGGAGGGGTGTTCGGTCGGCGCGCTCATGGGGCCTCCCCCACGTCGGCCATGGCCCGGCGGCATACCGCAAGACCGCGCACGACATGTTTCTTGACCATGTGCGAGGAAACGCCCATGCGTTCGGCGATCTGCTTGTAGCTCAGGCCGTCGCGGTACTGCATGACCAGCACCGCGCGGGTATGTTCCGGCAGCGTGGCCAGCAGCGACTGCAGGCGCTGGCGGCGTTGATCGCGTTCGGCGGCATCTTCCACGCATTCCCCGCTGGCCAGGCCGTGGCCCAGCTGTTCGATGTCCTCGATCGGCAGGGTCGACCAACGCCTGCGGCTGGCCTGCTCACGCGCCAGGTTCAGCGCCACCGTGAACAGATACGCCTCGGGATTGGCGATCGACTCGCCCGGCCCCGCATGCGCACGCAGCAGACGCAGATACGTCTCCTGCACCAGGTCTTCGGCGTCCTGTCGCGCCCCCCGGCGCACGAAGAACCCCCGAAGCACCGGCGCGTGTTCCACGAACATCCGCGCCAGCCGCCCTCTTGCCTGTTCGGCCACTCTGCCGCCCTACCCCCTGAAGTGCGCGCAAGGTAAGCGCTGCAGATGACGTGACGGTGACGGTGGCGGCACGGAGAGGCTTGACAGCGTGCCTGGGCTAGCGCATCGTTAGTTAACGAATTAGTTAATTAATGGCTCATGGACCGCATCTTCGAAGCCCTTGCCTCTACTGCCCGGCGCCAGATCCTGGCGTATCTCAACGGCGGTGAACTGAGCGCCGGCGAGCTGGGCGAGCGCTTCGACTTCAGCAAGCCGGCGCTGTCCAGCCACCTGCGCATCCTGGAGGACGCCGGACTGATCGAGCGCGAGAAGCGCGGTCAGTTCGTGTACTTCCGCCAGGTACCCGACCGCCTGGCCAACACGCTGTTCGCGTGGGCCGCCGAAGTCTGTCCGGTCGGCGGCCCCCTGCAGCGCGAAAGCCGTGCCCGCGCCAAACGCACCCCCGCCTCGTAACCCTGAGCGCCTGCCACTGAGCGCCTGCCACAAGGAGACCGGCATGCTGGACACCCACCGCGTGAGTCGTTCGTTCCCCAGCATCAGCCTGCCCTCCTTTGGCGATGGCAGCCCGGTTGAAGTGGCCTTGATCACCCAGCTCGGCATCGGTGCCGGCGACCAGCTGCTGCGCGACGCCGGACGCCGCCAGGCCGCCCACCCGGCGTTCGTCGATGAGCTGGATGAACCCTCCGCGCGGCTGGGCGGCATGCACCTCGCGCACGACGACGCGTCGTCGCTGTATTCGTTCTCGGTCGGCCGCCAGGGGCATCCGTTCCATCGTCATGCGGGGCCGCGCATGTTCACCGCCATCGCCGGCAGTGGCGGCGCTCAGCTGCGCTTCTCTACCGCCTCCGACGTGCAGCTGCAGCGCGATCCCGCCGCGTTCGTGCATGCGCTGCGCTGTGTGGACATCCCGCCGGATTGCCTGTTCACCGTGCGCTTCGGCAGTGGCACCTGGCACCAGTTCGTCTCGCGCCACCCGCGCCATCCTGCGCTGTTCGCGCTGTCGTGCCATGCCAACGAACGCAGCGGCGCGCTGACTGCCGAACAGCGCGCGCGGATCGACGCCGACAGTGCGGACATTCCGACCTTGACGGAGGTGTTGCCGCCGGCATTGATGCAACTGCTGGCGCAGACGGATCTCGCGCGCCTGCCCGTGGTCAGTCTGTCGCTGCAGTCTCCGGCCCGTTCCGCGCTGGCCGGTCTGTGCGCCCGCACCCGCGACCTGGTCGGCCCGCTGCGCGTGCTGCTGGCGCGGCTGCGCCCGGCCCACGGCTATGTCGGGCGGCGCGCGGCGGACTACCCGGTGCAGGCGCAGCCCGACCCGCCGGCGGATTCACTGCTGCGCCAGGCACTGGCAGAAGACCCCGGCCACCAGGACTACACCACGCTGACCCTGCCGCCGCACAGCGCCCCCCACCGCTCGGCCAGTGCCATGCTGGAAACGGTACTGGAGGGCTTCGTGTTGAACCCGCCGCCCAGCGTGGGTCGGCTCATGGCGCTGCGCAACGTGCTGGTCGCGCCGCTGCAGCTGCGCACCTCCCCGTTGGGCTGCCCGGTATCGTCGCTGCTGTCGGGCGACCGCACCACCCTGTTTGCCGGGCGCTTTCCGGTGCATGCACAGCGCGTGGATGCGGCCGACCGCAGTGCCGAAGTGCTGCTGGGCGCCGACGACCGCCACCTGCGTTTCCGCTCGTGCGTGCGCGTGCAGTGCCTGGACGACGGCCGTGTGCAGGTGTCGCTGGGCACGCGCGTGCAGACGCACAATGCCTTCGGCCGAATGTACATGGCCGGGATCAACGGCGTGCACCGCCGCCATATCAGCCCCGCACTGCTGCGCATGGCCGTGGCGCATGCCCTGGCACCGGAGCTGGTGCAGGTGACCACGCCAAGCGACACGGCGTTGGCCTGAACGCTGCGGGGCCGGGATCAGTGGCAGCTGCTGTCGCCGCCCCCAACGCCACTGTCGCTGCAGCCGGAATCACTGCCGCCCCCCTCTCCGCCGCTACTGCCGGTGTCCCCGGCGTAGCCCACGGCGCTGTCGCCGCCAGCATGGGAACCCCCTGCGCCGCGCACATGGATCGCGGTGAGCACGCAACTGGCCAGCAAACCCAGCCACGGCACCAGCCAGATGGCGGCCACCTTGAGCACGCGCCGGTACGGCGGCCCGTAGCGGACCCGCCAGACGAAGATCGTCGCCAGTACGTTGAATGGCAGGAGAACCGCGTAGACGATCAGGAACAGCTTCAAGGGCGCACCCTTCCATGGGACGACACCGGGTGCCGCCGATGCCCGAAGTATGCCCTACCGCCCGTAGCGCCGGGCTCTGCCCGGCATTACGACCTGTCGGGCAGAGCCCGGCGTTACGGGCGGCGCAGGGTGATCAGCGTGATCTCCGATGGAACGCCCAGCCGCGCGGCGAAGCCCGGCCACAGCCCGGCGCCATTGCTGACATACAGGGTCATGCCGCCCACGTCATAACGCCCGGACACATAGCCGCCGTTGGCCTGCTTCACCAGCTGGTTCATGCCCAGGATATGGCCGCCATGCGTATGCCCGGACAGCTGCAGCTTCACGCCCTGTGCGGCATTGGCCGCAGCCGCGCCGGGCCGGTGGTCGAGCAGGATCACCGGCGCCTGCGGATCGGCGCCGGCCAGCGCCGCCTTCAGGTCCGGCATCGGCAGCCCGTAGTTCACGGCGACCGGATCGGTGACGCCGGCGATGGTCAGCACCGCGCCTTCCCGCGTGACCTGGGTGTGGCTGTTCTCCAGCACCTGCATGCCCAGCGCGCGGAACGCCTGCATCCATTGCGCGTACTGACCGTAGTACTCATGGTTGCCGGTGATGGCGATGACGCCGTCTGGCGCCTGCAGCTGGCCCAGCGTGTGTACATCATTGGCACGGGCGCGAACGCTGCCATCGGCCAGGTCGCCGGTAATCACCACCAGGTCCGGCTTCAGCGCGTTGCTCTCGTCCACGACCTTGGCCACCCAGTCGCCAGTGAGCAGGCGGCTGGCGTGGATATCGGTGAGCTGCAGTACGCGGTAGCCGTCGAACGCCTCGGGGAGCCCGGCAATGGCGACATCGATCTGGCGCGGCTGCGGCACCGCGATGCCCTGCTGTACGCCAACGGCACCCAGCACCAGCGCCAGGCCGGCGGCGGACGGTCGCAACCAGCCGCTGCGCAGCGCATTGGCAACGCGCGGCAGCCGAAGCAGCCGGGAAACCAGCAGCACGCCGTCCAGCACCAGCAGGAACACCGCCACCAGCAGCAGCGCGGTGAAGCCGCTGGCCAGCACCACCAGCGCGGCCTTGGGAATCTCCGGCGAGGCCATCGTGCCGGCGAAGCGGGCCACGATCCGGTGGTGCAGCGCCAGCGACAGCACCAACAACCCCAGCGGCCCACGGACCGAGACCGGCACCCGCAGCGGCCAGATCAACCGCCAGACGACATACAGCGCAAGCACTACTCCAACAACACTCAGCACAGGCAATTCCAGGTTCCAAGGGGGTACACGGACGCGCAAGGCGATCGTGCAGCGCACCATCTTTGCCGATGTTGACGACAGGTGCTACCGCAAAGGCGTGGAATTCTGGGTTGCGTGATTCAGCGCGCAGACGGTTTCTTAGCGCCTGCCTTGGCGACATTGAACGCCACCGCCGACCGGATCAACGCCTTCAGCGCCGTTGCATTGATCTTCTCGCCTTCATGCACATCGATCGCACGGCGAGTGTTGCCCTCCAGGCTGGCATTGAACAGCCCGGCGGGATCGTCGAGCTTGGCACCGTGGGCGAAGGTCATCTTCACGGCCGCCTTGTACGTCTCGCCGGTGCACAGGATGCCGTCGTGCTCCCATACCGGAACACCCCGCCACTTCACCGTTTCCACCACGTCGGGGTCGGCCTTGTGGATGATGCTGCGAAGCTGCGCAAGGGTCGTGCCGCGCCAATCGTCGAGCGCCGCGATCTTCGCGTCGATCTGTTGCGCGGCATCGACCGTGGCATCGGCGGCGGTGGCGATGGGTTCGCTCGGGGTGCTGGCTCTCGGCATGACGGTGTCCTGGTCAACGATGGAAAGGCGATGCGCTACATGCGCTCGCCGGGAAGCCGGCTGGCCTGTTTCACCCAGCGGGTGAACTGCCTGGCATCCAGCGGTATGTTCTCGAACACGTGCAGGTAGCGCGTGTCCTTGCTTTTTGAAGCTTCGGGCGGCATCGGGTCGAGCGACGCGCCGCGGAAGAAGGCCACTTTGATGTAGCGCGCGTAGCAATGCATGCTCAGGAACCAGCCATCATCGCCCGCCGCATACAGGGGCGAGTTCCATTTGACCGCCTTGCGCACCTTCGGGACGGCCGCGACGATCAGGGCATCCAGCTGGCGCGCTGCCGCCTGCTTCCAGTCCGGCACCGCGGCGATCCACGCCTGCACCGGCGCATCGCCCTCGCCCTTGGGAATCTGCGGGTTGCCGCCGGCCAGCAGGCGGGGCGCACTGTCTGCGGGGTGAGGTGCTGCCTTGCGCGGGTGGGTCGTCACATCGATGCCCGTACAGATGCCTGACCGCCTTATAGACCGGCGCCGGTCCCGCGCGCAACGTCGGCTCGCAGAGTCAGCAACGTGAGGGCGCGGGCCGTGCACCGCAAAAATACTGAGCGGATCGCGCGAGAGAATACCGATGCGTTGCCTTCCGCCCCGGGTCACGATCACGGCTCTCCCCGCACACTCCCCCGCAGGCGAATACCCCATGGCAACCAAGGCATCCAAGGCCCCGAAGAAGGGGTCCAAGGCACTCAAAGCGACCAAGGCCGGCAAGGCGAAGAAGCCCAACATCCTGGTCATCTTCGGTGACGATATCGGCATTCCGCAGATCAGCGCCTACACCCGCGGGTTGATGGGCTACCAGACCCCGAACATCGACCGCATCGCCAACGAGGGCGCGCTGTTCACCGATTCCTATGGCCAGCAGAGCTGCACCGCCGGGCGCGCCTCTTTCATCCTCGGCCAGGAACCCTTCCGCACCGGCCTGCTCACCATCGGCATGCCGGGTGACCCGCACGGGATTGCCGAATGGATGCCCACCATTGCCGACGTACTGAAGACCGAGGGCTACGCAACCGGCCAGTTCGGCAAGAACCACCTGGGCGACCAGGACCAGCACCTGCCCACCAACCATGGCTTCGACGAGTTCTTCGGCAATCTGTACCACCTCAATGCGGAAGAAGAACCGGAAGGCTATTTCTACCCGAAGGATCCCGCGTTCAAGAAGAAGTACGGTCCGCGCGGTGTTATCCATTCGCATGCCGGCGGCAAGATCCAGGACACCGGCCCGCTCAACAAGGCGCGCATGCCCACCGTGGATGAAGAGTTCCTGGATGCGGCGCAGAGCTTCATCGGCGACGCGGTGGAGAACGACGAGCCCTTCTTCGTCTGGTTCAACACTACGCGCATGCATGTGTTCACGCACCTCAAGCCGGAGTCGGACGGAAAGTCCGGAAAGGGCCTGCACGCCGACGGCATGGTCGAGCACGATGGCCACGTGGGCCAACTGCTCGACCAGCTGGACGAACTTGGGATCGCCGACAACACCATCGTGCTCTACACCACCGACAACGGCGCGGAGATCGCGCTGTGGCCGGACGGTGCGATGACCCCCTTCCGGGGCGAGAAAGGCACCACCTGGGAAGGCGGCATGCGCATTCCGATGATGGTGCGCTGGCCGGGCGTGATTGAACCGGGCACGGCATACAACGACGTCATCTCGCTGATCGACTGGTTCCCGACCCTGTGCGCGGCCGCCGGCGTGGACGATGTGGTGGGCAAGATGAAGAAGGGCTTCAAGACCAAGAAGAAGACCTTCAAGGTGCACCTGGACGGCCATGACTTCGGCCCGTACTTCCACGGCAAGGTAGATGCCGGCCCACGCCAGGCGCTGTACTACTTCGACCAGGGCGGCAACCTCAACGCGGTGCGCTACGCCGACTGGAAGGTCAGCTTCGCAGTGGCCAGCCACGGCAACATCGCCACCGCCAAGCGCGAGGTCACCTCGTGGGCGACCATCACCAACCTGCGCATGGATCCCTACGAACGAGGCATGGACGAAGGGGGCGGTGCGATCCAGTTCATTGGCCAGCAGATGTGGCTGCTGGTGCCCATCCAGGGCCTGATCAAATCCTTCTTCTCCGACTTCACCAGCTACCCCTACCAGGCCGGCAGCACGCTCAACCCGAGCGGCATTAACTACAGCCTGCTGCAGGCACAGGATGCGATGAAGCGCCTGAAGGAACTGGAGACGCTGCGGACCAACTGACGCGGAGCCACCGGTGGACGGGGCGAGCTGAACGGCCGCCCCGTCCTGTCACCGGCCCTCTTGCATCCGGAACGCGGGCGCCCTATAAATGAGTGGTCACTCACTTATAGCCCGTCATGGCCCGCCCTCTCAGCGAAGCAAAACGCGATGCGATCCTGGCCGCTGCCGCCCAGCTGGTGGCCGCCCAAGGCGTGGGCGCGTCCACCGCGCAGATCGCCAAGGCGGCCAAGGTCGCCGAGGGCACGGTGTTCACCTACTTCGAGACCAAGGACGCGTTGCTCAACGCACTGTTCGTGCGCCTCGAAGAGCGTCTGGCGCTGGCCGTGGGCGGCAGCTTCCCCGCGGATGCCGAGGTGCGCGAGCAGTTGCGGCATGTCTGGAGCGCCCTGCTGGTCTGGGGCGCCGCGCATCCGATTGACCGCATGGCCCTGCGCCAGCTCAAGGTGTCCGAGCGCATCACCGACTGCACCCGCACGCACTGCGCCGGGCTGTTCGGCACCACGCTGCAGACGCTGGAAGCCAGCCTTGCCCGCCACATCGACCCGGCGCGCATTCCATTCTACCTGGGCCGGGTGCTGATTGCCCTGCTGGAAACCACGCTGGAGGCCATGGCCGCCCAGCCCGACCAACGCGACGCCCTGCAGCAGGCCGGTTTCGACCTGTTCTGGAAGGGCATTCAACATTGATTTCTTCCCTCAAATGAATGAGTGCCTGCGCACTCATCTACGACATTTCAAAGGAGACGCATGCGCATCCTGCCTGTACTCGCCATCGCCTTCTCCCTCACCGCTCTGATCGGGATGACCCTCACCGTGCCTATCGCCTCCTACGAAAACTCGCCGCAACGCGCCGACGACCAGTTCACCAACGTAGCCCCCAAGCCGAAGGATTCGCTCGGCAGCATGGCCAAGCTGTTCTGGGACTTCCTGTTCAACCGCCCGCCGGGCACCACCCCGCCGAAGGCACCGCCCGTGCGCGCGCTCACCGCGCAGGCACTGGCCGACGCTCCGGACCGCAGCGTGTATCGGCTGGGCCATTCCACCCTGCTGATCAAACTGCGCGGCGGCTGGTGGCTGACCGACCCGGTGTTCTCCGAGCGCGCCTCGCCGGTGCAGTGGATGGGCCCGAAACGTTTCCACGCGCCGCCGATCGCGCTCAAGGATCTGCCGCCGATCCGCGGCGTGCTGCTCTCGCATGACCACTACGACCATCTGGACCGCGCCACCATCAAATACCTGGCCACGCGCGCGCAGGTGTTCCTGGCCCCGCTGGGCGTGGGCGACCGCCTCATCGACTGGGGCGTGCCGCGCGACCGTGTGGTCCAGCTCGACTGGTGGGATGAAACCGAGGTCGACGGCGTGCGTTTCGCCGCCACGCCGGCCCAGCATTTCTCGGGCCGCGGCCTGCGCGATGGCAACCGCACGCTGTGGGCGTCCTGGGTGATCCTGGACGACGACCTGCGCGTGTTCTTCAGCGGCGATACCGGCTATTTCAACGGCTTCAAGCGCATCGGCGAACGCTACGGGCCGTTCGATGTGACCTTCGTTGAAACCGGCGCCTATGACGCCGAGTGGCCGTTCGTGCACATGCAGCCCGAACAGACCGTCCAGGCCCACCAGGACCTGCGCGGCAAGTGGCTGGTGCCCATCCACAACGGCACCTTCGACCTGGCCATGCACCGCTGGGAAGAACCATTCGAACGGGTCAGCGCGCTGACAGCGGAACGTGGCATCGCACTATCCACGCCGGTGATGGGCGAACGCCTCGACCTGGCCGCGCCGCACACGGGCACGCCATGGTGGCGCGCGCTTGCCGCAACGGAAAGCGCGGGCAGCGGCGTGGTGGTGGGCAGCGCGCGCTGAATGCGCGCGCTATCATCACGGTGAGACCCGCGCCTGCAGCGGGTAACCGCCTCAAGGAACGACAGCGTGCCGAGTCTCATCGCATCACCGACCGTTCTGCGCCAGCCATCCAGGTTCTGGTCACGCCGCTTTGCGCCGGTGCTTCTGCTGCTGGCGTTGAGCCCGGCGGTGTTTGCGGCCGACGACACGACCGCCGCATCCAGTGCGCGCGACCGCGCGGTGGCCGATGCCGACCAGATTGCGCAGCAACTGCTCCAGGTGCGCGAAGGCGAAACCGAACTGAACTGCGCCAAGGCCGTGGAGAACGCGCGTTACGGCGTGGAGACCATGCTGGAAGTGGGCGAAAAGAACGTCCGGGGCGGTTACCTGCCGGCGGAGCAGTTCAATGCCTCCGCCGCGCCATTGCGCGCGTTGCTGCCGCAGCTCACCGTCGCCGACTGCGAGGCGGCGGACGGCAACAAGCGCGCGTTCTACCAGTGCTTGTCCAGCGACTACAACCATGTATTGGCCTGTGGAAAAGCGCATCCGTACTGATCCGGATCGAGGATCAGACGCGGTAGGTCTGCAGCGGCCGCAAAGCGATCTACCGCCGTCCACCGGCGCGCCAGTAGTTTTGCTGGCCGCGCGTGGGTAAAACAACGCTTGTGGCGACCTGACGAAGCCGGATCATCGGGATATCCCCGGCCGGAGTGCCACCATGACTGTGCTTCGTCATGTTCTCGCCAGCAGTATCGCCCTTGCACTTGCCCAGTCCTGCGTTGTGTTCTCCGCCGCCGCACAGGCCACCGTCGGGCCCGGCACGAGCACCACCACGGTTACCTCCACGACCGGCACCACCACGGTGGTCGGCGGGACGACCATCGATACCACCGCAGGCAGCAGCGAAGGCGTGTTCGCCAACGGTGGCGATGTGCTGCTGGACATCCAGGCCGGGCCCACGCCCGGGGCCATTGCAGTGCGTACCGCCAGCGGCCGCGGACTGCATGCCACCGTCGGTACGATATCCGCCCCCAACGGCGTGAACGTCACCACCACCACCGGCACGGCGCTGTTCGCCGATGGCGGCACCATCGCGATCAACGGCGGCACGCTCAGCAGCACCAGCGGCAGATTGGCCGGCGTCACCGCTGGCACCGTGCGCATCGCCAATACCTCTTGGAACGACCCGCTGCTCGTGCCCGGTGGTGGCCATGGCGTGGGCGTGGAAGGCAGCGGCCGCGCCGAGCTCGGCGCCGGCAACCGCTTCTATGTGGGCGGCTCGTCCAACCGGGTCGGCCTGGGTGTACAAGGGCCGGCAGCGAGCATCGTGGTCAGCGGTGCGCTGCCGATCGTGTTCCAGACCAGCAGCGCGATCGGCATCTATCTGTACGGCGGCGGACAGCTGCAGGCCACCGCGCCAATTTCCCTCACCTTCAACGGGGCCAGTTCCGTGGGCCTCACCCTGGATGGCGGTGCGAACGCGACCACGATTTCCGACCTGGGCATGACCTTCAACTCCACTGCGACCAGCGGCTCCACCGGCACCGCCGTTGTCGCCACCAACGGCGGTTCGGCGAGCATCAACCATCTGGTCGTCACAGGCCCGGGCGTCGGATTGGGCGCGTGGATCCGCACCGGCTCGGCGTTGACGCTGACCGGCGGCAGCCAGGTCACCGTGTCGGCCAACAGCAACGGTCAGGCCTATGCCTTCACGCCGGGTCCCACTTCGTCGATGGCGACCACGACCATCTTCGGCAGCGTTTCCGCGCCGTCGCAGCGCGCTGCCGGCCTGGTACAGGGCGGCACGTTGACCAGTACCGGAACCACCTGGAGCAACCCCACCGCCGGCGGGTACGGGTTGTATGCCGGCCTAAACGGCAGCGTGCCCAGCACCCTCACCCTGACCGGCGACACGGTGGGTACCACGGGTGCGAACGGCGTAACGCTGCAGACGTACAACAACGCGCAGGTCACCGCGACCAATACCGCCTTTCGCAACGACAACGGCCTGGTCGGCATCTACCAGTGGAGCTACGGCGGCGCCGCCGGCCAGGTCACCCAGGACAACCGCATCTCCCTCATCAACAGCACGGTCGCCGCCACCGGCGGGGCCTACGGGCTGTATTCCAACAATGCCTCCAACGGCTTCGCCCACGCGCTCAACCTGCAGGGCGGCACCCTGACCAGCGACAGCTGGGCCATCATCGCGCAGGGGCCGCTGCTCTTCAGCGCCAGCAACGGTGCGCGCGTGGCCGGCACGCAGGGCCTGCTCTCGGCACAAGCCATCGGCAGCCCCGGCCTGCCCACGGTCGTGCAGCTCAACGCGGACCACAGCGTTCTGGAGGGCCTGGCAGAAGCCGATTCGGAAAGCGAAGCCCACATCAGCCTGGCCAACCAGTCGCAGTGGACCGGCAGGGCATGGAATATCACCCGCGTCAGCGTGGATCCAAGCAGCACCTGGATCATTCCGGAAAGCTCCACCGTGTCGCAGCTGATCACCAACAACGGCCGCATCGCCTTCACGCCGATGACCGGCGACGTCTACAAGCTGCTGTATACCGGCAACTATGTGGGCGGCAGCGGCAGCGTGCTTGCGTTGAACACGTATCTGGGCGAAGACGATTCACCCACCGACCAGCTGCTGATCCAGGGCGGCACTGCCAGCGGTCAGAGCCTGCTGGAATTCCACAACACCGACGGCCCCGGCGCGCTCACCCGCGGCGACGGCATCCGGGTGGTCGTGGCATTGAATGGCGCCACCACCGCACCGGCGGCGTTTACGCAGTCGGCGGCATTGCTGGCCGGTCCATACAACTACACCCTGCACCGCGGCGGCAACAGTGCGGGTACCGGTGAGGACTGGTTCCTGCGCTCGACGGTGGATTGCACCGCTCCCGGGGTGCCCTCGGTGCTCTGCCCTGCGCCGCCGATTCCCCCCGACCCGGATCCGCCGACCCCACCGGATCCACCGCCGCAGCCGGAGCCGCCGGATCCGCCGCCGCCTGCGCCAGACCCGGGCCCGAATCCCGATCCGCCGCCGATTCCGGTCCCGCCAGTGCCCGACCCGACGCCCGCGACGCCACCCGACCCGCCCGAGCCCGGGCCGCTGCCCGTACCCGACTACCGCGCCGAAGTCTCGCTGTACACCGCGCTGCCGGCGCTCGCGCTGCGCTATGGCTGGGCCACGCTCGGCAATCTGCATGAGCGCGTGGGCGAGCAGGAGCAGCTGCGTGCTCGCGGCGACCTGCGCGACGACGACACCTTCAATGGCGCCTGGGTCCGCGTGATCGGCGAAAACGGCGATGCCGAGGGCCGTCGTCGCGGCGTCTACCAGGGCAGTCCGCGCTATGACTACGACATCCTGGCGATCCAGGCAGGTACCGACGCCTACGCGGTGGAACGCGACGATGGCATCCGCGATCACGCCGGCTTCTACCTCGGCCAGGGCCGCATGCGCAGCGACGTGATCCACTACAACGGCACGCTGGCAGGCCGCAACGAAGTTCGCGCCACCTCGCTCGGTCTGTACTGGACGCGCTATTGGGAAGAAGGCCAGTACCTGGATGCCGTATGGCAGGGCAGCTGGGGCAAAGGCAAGTCGCGCTCGTCCAACGGCCTGCTGCTCGACCGCGACAGTTTCGGCTGGGCCGTGTCGCTGGAAGGCGGCTACCCGTTCCGGCAGGAGACCGACGATACCCGGGTGTTCGAACCGCAGGCGCAGGTGATCTACCAGCGCATCAACAAGGACAGCAACGCCGATCCCGCCGCGTTGATCCGCTTCGACAACATGGATTCGCTGGCCGCGCGGCTGGGGCTGCGCTGGGCCGATACCTGGACGCTGGAGCCCACCGATGCTGGCATCCGCCGGCTGTTCAGCGGGTGGCTGCGCCTCAACGTGTGGCATGAGTTCCGCGGCCAGCCGGTCACCGAGTTCTCCTCTGCCGATGGCTACGTGCCATTCAAGGCAGACCTCAAGGGCACGTGGTGGCAGCTCAATGCCGGCATGACCTGGCAGCTGGGTGCCTCGACCAGTGCGTACGCCAACATCGGTTACCAGAAGAGTTTCGAACGCACCTTCGATGCGTGGGACGCGAAGGTGGGAATGCGCTGGAATTGGTGACGCACGCCGCACGTAAAAGGCCCGCCGCAATGCGGGCCTTTTGCTTTGCGCCGTCGCGCTGAACTGCTTGTTCAGCTGAAGCGTAGATGCAGCCTATATCGCAAGTTCGCATTGCTTAACGCGCCGAATGCCAACCACGCGTGCCGTGAGAAAGGTCTCATTCTCTGAGGCGGACCGGCCGCGTACCTTGCACGCTCACTTTCGAAGTGAGGCGACGGCAGCCCCGTAATCAGACGGCTGGCTACCGAGCTCCACGTGCGACCCGGGGAAAGCGGGCCGACGGTTATTCCAGGACATCGCCAAGATTTACATCAGCCATTTACCAATCTAGCGCCTTGCGGCGACCTGACAGGATAACCACGCCATGAATACGATCTACAAGACCATCTGGAATCCGACCTTCCGCGCCTCTACCCCCTCGAAGGGAGCCGGCGCCTCCGCGCTCCGCACCGCGACGCTGCTCAGCGCCCTGTGCCTGGCCATGTCGGCGTCGCCCGTCATGGCCGCAAATTCGGGCCTGCAGCTGTGCGACCCACAGGATACCGACCCAGCCGCGCGCGGCATTGCGCTCGGCTCGGGCAGCACCGCACCCTCGGCGCTCAACTGCCAGTCGTCCGGCTATTCCTTCTCGCTCAATAATCGTGGCGACGATGTCGGTTCCTCTGGCTTCGGTCTGTCCACCGCCCGGGTTACCGGCTACGACAATGGCCTGCTCGAACTGAAGGGTGACGGCGGCATCTCGATGGTGGGCAACGTTCAGATGAACGCAAACTCCCTGACCGGGCTTGCGGCCGGCAAGGTGTCGGCGAGCAGCACCGACGCGGTCACCGGCGCACAGCTGTTCACCACCAATGCCGCCGTTGCCGATCTCGATGGTCGCATGGTCACCGTCGAAGATAGCGTGTCCGACCTGGCCTCCCAGATCGAGGGCGGCGGTCTGGGCCTGGTCAAGCAGGACGACATCACCCGCGAGATCACCGTGGCCGGTGACAGCGACGGCAAGGTGATCAACTTCGGCGGCACCCAGGGTGCGCGTGTGCTGGACGGCGTCGCCGCAGGCGCGGTCAACGCGACCAGCACCCAGGCCATCAATGGCTCGCAGCTGTTTGCGGCCGGCAACTCCTTCGCCGGCGCGCTGGGCGGCGGCTCCAAGGTGAACGCCGACGGCTCGATTTCCGCACCGGTCTACCGCATTGGCGGCACCGATGTGACGGGCGTGGGCAATGCCATCACCGGCCTCGATGCCAGCGTCCAGGCCAACAGCGACCGCATCGCGGACATCCAGGGGAACATGGATGAAATGAGCGAATCGCTGCTGTCTGTCGCCAATGATGCCGCGGATCGCATGCGTGGGATCGAAAGCAACCTCGGCAACCTGAACGGCCGCTTCAGCCAGCTGGAGACCAGCATCGCCACCGGCGCGTTCGGCGACAACGGCATGGTCAGCAGCAACGTCACCGACCGCAGCAAGCTGGTGGCCATTGCCTCCGGCGAAGGCGCCCTCGCAGTCGGCGACGGCGCGGTGGCATCGGGTGACGCCAGCACCGCTATCGGCACCGACAGCGTTGCCAGCGGTGCGAACTCGGTGGCACTGGGCAACGGCTCGGTCGCCGAGCGGGACAACAGCGTGTCCGTCGGTGCAACGGGACAGGAGCGCCAGGTTACCCACGTGGCGGCCGGTACCGAAGACACCGATGCGGTGAACGTGGCGCAGCTGAAGCAGTCGGTCCGCTACGACCAGAACGCAGACGGCAGCACCGACTACAGCCGCGTTTCGCTTGGCCAGGAGGGCACGCCGGTGACCCTGTCGAACGTGGCGCACGGCCGCGTGGCCGCCGACAGTTCCGATGCGATCAACGGCGCCCAGCTGTACGACTGGACGATGAACCAGGACAACCAGTTCAGCAACGTCAGCCTGGGCCGTCAGATCGGCGATCTGGAGCGTGCGATGCACGCCGGCGTCGCCACGGCGCTCGCAGCACGCCAGGCGCCCTACGTGCCGGGCAAGGTGACCTACGCGGTGGGTGGCGCAGGCTACAAGTCGCAGGGCGCGGTGGGCGTCAGCTCCCGATACACCACCGAGAGTGGCCGCTTCAGCTTTGAAGGTGGGTTCTCCCGCAACGGCGACGGCACCGGCGTGTACGGCGGCGTGAGCGGCGTACTGGGCGACTGAGCCACTATCAGCCACTGAATGAAACAGCGAAGCGCCCCGTCCATCGGGGCGCTTTTTCTTTGCGCTGAATAGTTGGCATCGCAGGTTGGCATTGCTTAATGAGTCCAATTCCAACCGCATCGACCATGAGAAATCTCTCATTTTTTGCAGTGCGCCGCACGCGTAACTTGCACGCTCACTCTTCGAAGTGAGGCGACGGTAGCTCCTCATCTGACAGCTGGCTACTGAGCTCCACGTACGACCCGGGGAAAGCGGGCCGACGGTTATTCCAGGACATCGCCACGAGTTGCATCAACCACTACTCACTCCAGCGCCTTGCGGCGACCTGACAGGATAACTACGCAATGAACACGATCTACAAGCTCATCTGGAACCCGACCCTGCGCGCCTTCGTTGTAGGTAGCGAGCTGGCCAAGGGCAACACGAAGACCCGCTCGAAGGTAGCCGGTGTATCCGCGCTCGGCACCGCTGCGCTCATCAGCGCGCTGTGCCTGGCGATGTCGACCTCGTCTGCAATGGCGGCAAATTCGGGACTGGTGCTCTGCGACCCGGAGAATCCCAACTCTGACACCGGGATGTCCTTGGGCTCGGGCAGTACCGCACCCGCAGGTCTTGACTGCCAGGGTTCCGCCATCTCCTTCGGGCTCGTCAATCGCGGTACCGATAACGGCGCCGCAGGATTCGGCGTCGCTACCGCAAGGGTCGCCGGGTACGGCGATGGCAGGCTCGAGCTGAAGGGTGACGCCGGCATTTCGATGCTGGGCAATGTTCAGATGAATGCAAACTCGCTGACCGGGCTTGCGGCCGGCAAGCTGTCGGAGACCAGCACCGACGCGATCACCGGCGCGCAGCTGTTCGCCACCAACACCACCTTCGCCGATCTCGATGACCGCATGATCACCGTCGAAGGCTCGGTGTCCGACTTGACCGACGCGATCGAGGGCGGCGGGCTGGGCCTGGTCAAGCAGGACGACATTACCCGCGAGATCTCCGTGGCCGGCGACAGCGACGGCAAGCTGATCCATTTCGGCGGCACCCAAGGTGCCCGTGTGCTGGACGGCGTTGCCGCAGGCACGGTCAACGCGACCAGCACGCAGGCCGTCAATGGCTCGCAGCTGTTTGCGGCCAGCAACTCCTTCGCCAGCGCGCTGGGTGGTGGCTCCAAGGTCAACGCCGACGGCTCGATCTCCGCACCTGTCTACCGCATTGGCGGCAACGATGTGACCGGTGTAGGCAATGCCATCACCGGGCTGGATGCCAACATTCAGAAGAACAGCGACCGCATCGCGATCATCCAGGGCAACATGGATGAACTGAGCGAGACGGTGCGGTATGTCGCCGACGATGCCAATGCACGCCTGGAGGGCATCGAAAGCAGCCTGGGCGACATCGACGGCCGCGTCAGCGAGCTGGAGACCAGCATCGCTGCCGGCACCTTCGGCGACAACGGCATGGTCAGCAGCAACGTCACCGATCGCAGCACGCAGGTGGCCATTGCCTCCGGCGAAGGCGCACTCGCGGTAGGCGATGGCGCGGTGGCATCGGGCCAGGCCAGCACGGCCATCGGCACCGACAGCATTGCCAGCGGTACGAACTCGGTGGCGCTGGGCAACGGTTCGGCCGCCGAGCGCGACAACAGCGTATCCGTCGGTGCAGCGGGGCAGGAGCGCCAGGTCACCCACGTGGCGGCCGGCACCGAAGACAACAATGCGGTGAACGTCGCGCAGCTGAAGCAGTCGGTCCGCTATGACCAGAGCGCGGACGGCAGCACCGACTACAGCCGCGTATCGCTTGGCCAGCAGGGCGCCCCGGTGACGATGTCCAACGTGGCGCGTGGCCGTGTGGCCGCCGACAGCTCGGATGCCATCAACGGCGCCCAGATGTACGACTGGACCATGAATCAGGAAAACCAGTTCAGCAACGTCAGCCTGGGCCGTCAGATCGGCGATCTGGAGCGGGCGATGCACACCGGTGTTGCCACCGCACTGGCGGCACGCCAGGCACCCTATGTGCCGGGCCATCTGACCTACGCGGTGGGCGCTGCCGGCTACAAGTCGCAGGGCGCGGTGGGTGTCAGCACCCGCTACACCACCAAGAGCGGCCGCCTGAGCCTGGAAGGCGGGGTCTCCCGCAATGGCGACGGCACCGGCATCTACCTGGGTCTCAGCGGTACCTTCGGCAAGTAATCTGTCCCCTGCTGCCGAGTCAAAAGAAAGCGCCCCGTTGATCGGGGCGCTTTTCTTCTGCCCTCAAGACGCTGGCTACACGGCGACAAGACCGTGTGTCACACCCACAGCCTCCCAGGCGCGGGGCTTCTCCTTGCCCAACAGCGCGGCAAACGACTCCCAGGGGACTGCGGCAGAGATCAGGAAGCCCTGGGCCTGGGTGCATCCGAGCCGTTCCAACGTCGTGAACTCCTCGTCGGTCTCCACGCCTTCGGCGACGACATTGATGCCCAGCGTGTTGCCCAGCGAGATGATCGTGGACAGCACAGCGCGCAGGGCCAATCTCCGCGAGCAGTCCTGGACAAGTGCGCGATCGATCTTGACCTCGGTGAACGGCGTGCTGACAAGGTTGTACACCGAACTGATGCCCTGCCCGAAATCATCCTGCGCCAGGCCGAACCCCTTCATGCGCAGACGGCAGGCGCCCGCGTAATAGTCGCTCACATGGCGGGTGGTACTGCACTCCATCAGCTCGAAGCACACGTCCTCAACCCTGCCGCCTTCCTGCAGGGTCAGCTCCAGCAACTCATCGGGCAGACTGCTGCGCTCCAGAAGGTGGGTAGGCAGGTTGATCGACACGGGAACACGAAACCCCGCCATACGCCATTGGCGCTGTGCCCCGATGCTGGCGCGCAGCACATGGCGCAGCAATGCAGGTTCCAGTGCATGCGCCTCCACGAGTGGCAGGAAGCGCGCAGGCGAAACGACGCCAAGCACGGGGTGTACCCAGCGCACCAGCGCCTCGGCCGCCACAACGAGTCCCGAGGCCAACGACACTTTGGGCTGGAACCACGGGGTGATCTGATGACTCGATATCGCGTCGGCCAGGCATTCACGGCTTATCCGCAACATCGGCCCCCTCCCGGCATCTGTGCCCACGCTGTCTGCTGCATGGCTATCGAGCAGTTCCAGCAGATCGGCAACATCGCCAGGGGCCACCGGCTTGGGCACAACGGCCAGCACCCGCAGGCCGAGTGACTCGGCCATCAGGCGCACGGATGCCAGCATGCGCTGAGGTGCCGCGCTGGTCAGCACCAACGCAGGCTTGTGCTCGTTCCCAGCTAGACTCTGGATGAACTGGATGCCATCCACCTCGCGCATCATCGGATCCGTTACCACCAGATCATAGACATGCGCCAGGCACAGCTCACGTGCCTCATTGCCGTCGACGCATACGTCCACGCGCGTTCGGCCTGCAGCCGTGAACAGCGCGGCCACAGGGACGGATTGAGAGAGGTATTCGTCGAGTATCAGTACAAGGCGGTTGGGCAAAGCGGATCTCCATCGGCAACGCATCCATCCTCGTGACGGATGCGGTCGCAGTGATTCAAGAACATCGGACCAGGGTTGCATCGCAGCCAGACCCTGGCCCGGGAGTGCTGTGAGCACTCAGCCATAGGAAATGGTGAATACAACGTACCCAGTCACCGAACCACCGGCGAAGGTGGCCGCGCCGGTGCGCTCCATGGACGCCCTGAGCAGAATGCGGCGCACTCCGCTCGCAAAGTTCGTTCGCAGCGTGCTGTTGAAGGCGATCGGAGCGTCACTGCGGTCGGTGATACGGATCGCGATACCTCGCGCAGTGGAGGCCGGGGCAAGATTCATCATTCCGCGCACACCCGCCACTACGCCGCTCAAGGGTCGTAATGAGTACGAGAATGCGTTCTTGTCGGCGTAGCAGTTGGCGAGGTCAATTTCAAAATCACTGTAGGTGCCCCTGGATCCCCGACGGCTGCCGGTGGAGGGAAAATCCGACTCCCTGTGCTTGCCCAGGTCCACTGCAACCTCCGGCATCCTGCAGGTGGGAACGGTGAACCCTGCGCTACCGGATATGTACACGTGATGCAGATAGGCAGGATTGATGTAGGAAGGGCCATTGTCCATCCCGGCGTCTGCCATGGGACCGGATACGGCTGCCACGCCACTCTCAATGGCGCCTGTCTTTACGAACGCGTATCGCGTTCCAAAGGAGTAACGTGCGCTTCCCGCAGTCGACGACCTCGATGCTGAAGATGCAGCAAAGCGCGTGGTCAGCGCGCAAGTAGTTTTCGCCGATTGCTGTCGACGTTCCCGCACGATCCAATCGGCCGAAAGATTGCTCGGCGATCAGACTGACGCCAGAAAGAGACGTCGGATAGGCGATGTAGTCCTTCCCCTCCACGGTGATCGTTGGGCCATTGAACATCGCCCGGGCCGCAACGGCGGTCCATATGCCCGCCTGGATGGGACACGTCCATGAATAGCCAGGAGTCTGCCATGCAGTCCATGGCGTCAGCCGGGTACCCACCCGCGCGTCAGGCGAGACAGCGAAGGTCCCGCTTGGAGCAGCAGCGGTGAACAAGGTAGGTACAGGTCCAGACGTACATAGCGGCGCTGCGTATGCGCTTTGCCCACCCGACAGCAGGATCGACACAGCAAGAAGATGTGCGAAGAACGTTTTGGAACGAAATGAGGTCGCTCGATCAGCGCCGTGAGCCGCACGGATCATGTGAGGTGAGCGCCTTCCACGGCAGCCACCAGGTCGAGATCCGCGAGACAAGACCGCCGATACACTGGTGCCCAACGCATGCGACATAGCAAGAATCATGCACTTACCGTTCAGGGTTGTGAATCCCAACGGTATGCGACGAGAAGTCGTCGCGAAATACGAAATGTCTTACGTCCGGTAGACATTGCGACGCAAAAGCACGTGGCTGCGAAGTGTGCACCTAGTTGTAGGAAATGGAGAACTCCACTTGACCTTGAACGGAGCCACCGGCAAACGTGCCCAACGCGGTGCGCTCGATCGCCGCCCTGAGCAGGATGTAGCGCGAGCCGCTGGCTAGGTTTATCTGGGTGGCAGTATCCAGTGCAATGTATCTATTGCTGCGATCCATGAGGCGGATTCCAACGCCGCGCGCGGATGAGGCTGGCGTCAAGTTCATCAGTCCAGGCATTCCTGCGACGGCGCCATTCAAGGGGTGGAGCGAGTAAGAGAGCGAGGTCCACTCGGTGTAGCATCGAGTCAGGTCGATGGAGAAGTCGCTGTAGGTCCCGCTGGCACCTCGCTGGCTGCCGATTGACGGAAAGTCCGAGTCCTTGTGACTTCCGAGATTCACCGTGACGTTGGGGGTGCTGCATGAGGGAACGACGAACGTTGCGCTCCCGGAGATATTTATTGTTGCGATGTAATTTGGATTGTTGTAGCCAGGATCTTCACCCATCCCAACGGTAGCGACCGTACCGCTTACCGTCGCCACGCCGCCCGTCATCGGACCGGTCTTGACGAACGCATAACGCGTACCGTGTGTCCAGCTGCTTGTCTTCGTCTGGTCTGCCTTGGCTCCCCAGGGGGCTGCCCAAGACGTTGACAATTGGAGTCCACCCAGACTCCCAAGGGAAAGCGGGACACTTGCGGTTGGTACAAAGAGCACACCGCTTGCCTTCTGTGTGACCAGGCCCACCCCCGCAAGACTTGTCGGGTATACGGCATAGGAGCCCGTTTCTCCCGCTATGGAAATACTTGGGCCGCTGACCGTTGACTTGAACGTCACACCGATCCAGGCGGCAGGGTTTGTGGTGCAAACCCAAACGGTTCCTGGAAGCTGCCACTCCGTCCATTCAGTCAGCAATGTGCCGACAGGGATGCTGCCGGAGACTGTAAAGGTTCCTCGCGGTGGATAAACAGAAAATGCGGAGGGCGTTGGGCCAGTGCACGTAGTGGCGGCTTCCGCAGTTTCCATTCCGCTGACACATGCAAGGGGCGCGAGCAAGCTGGCAAGAAGTATCCTGCCCCCCAGAGACCGCACTCGTTGCACGCAGATGCTCATGACATGTCGCCCCGGGTTCATTCCGCTATCGCCATCGGAGACGCTATCCAGTCAGCGACCCGCTCGATCCACAGCGAGCCCATCTGACCGGCGGCTCCCCAGTCCTCAGGGGCTTGAATCCGAGATCAGCCCGTCGCTCTCCAGCTGAGAAGATACTTGCGAGATCTTAGGGCGTGGTGAAAACACGGCACCCGTGAACCTGGCCTCCAGGAAGCGCCCCCTCCGTACGCGCCAGCGCTTGCCCTTTGAGGGCTGTAGCAGGATTCGCTGGACACGATCAGAGGCGTGTTCCATCAAGAGCAGCCCCCCGGTTCACTATCCGAAATCCGACACAGTGCGCAAGGGACGCGGGGTATGCATCGTCGGTTGGACCGGGGCAACCGTAACGACGTCGTAAAAGGTTAGCCGAAACAGTCCCGCGTTGAAGTTCAACGAGACGGAACAGCGGCTGAGCCGTCAGTCGTATGACATTGTGAAGTCTACATATCCAACAACCGAACCACCGGCGAAGGTCTGCCAGCCGGTACGTTCCATTGCCGCCCTCAGGGGTATGTAGCGCGAACCATTGGTCATGGTGAACGGTAACTTCGTATTGAAAGCGACTGGATAATCCCTGCGATCCATGATGCGGATTCCGACGCCTTTCGCAGTTGAGTAAGGGGAAAGGTTCATCAGCCCCACGGAACCTGCAACCGCCCCATCCAACGGACGCAACGTGTAAGAAATGGAGGTTGAATGGGTGTAGCACCGGGTGAAGTCGATCCAGAAGTCGCTGGTCTCCCCGTTCGCTCCCCCACGACTACCAATCGAAGGAAATTTCGTCTCCGGATGCTGCCCGAGAGGCACGGTGACGTTCGGCGTTGCACAGGTAGGAACCACGAACGATGCGCTCCCGGAGATGTTTATTGCTGCGATGTATCTTGGGTTGTCGTAGGCGGGGGCCTCGCCAATCCCAACGTTGGCTACGGTACCGCTTACGGTCGCTACCCCGCCCGTCATCGGACCGGTTTTGACGAACGCATAGCGCGTCCCATGCGTCCACCGGCTTGTGTTGGCCGCGTCCACCTTGGCCCCCCAGGGCGTGTTCCAGCTGTTTGACAGATGCAACCCGCCACGACTACTAAGATCAAGGGGAGCGGATGCGGTGCCAAAGCTCACGCCGCTTCCCTTCTGTGCGACCAGGCCGACCCCCGCCAGACTTGTTGGATACACAGCATATACACCGTCTTCTCCCGATATGGAGATATTGGGTCCGCCAGCCGTCGATTTGAAGGTCGCACCGACGTAGGCAGACGGATTGGTATTACAGACCCAGACCGATCCGAATTGCTGCCACGCCGTCCATCCGGTCAACAACGTTCCGACCGGAACGCTGCCGGAAACAGTAAAGGTTCCTTGAGGGGGATGGACAGAAAACGCGGCTGGCGATGGACCACTGCATGTAGTGGCCGCCTCCGCAGCATCCATTCCTACGACAAACGACAGGGGGGCGACCAGGCCAGCCACAAGCAACCTGATACCCAATAGAATTTCTCTTTTCACAAACAAACCATTTATCGTCGCAAATATTTTCATGACATTTCGTCCCGAGCTCGTTCCGTCCGTACGGATATACCGTACTTTCCAGCGCTCTCCGCCGATTGCCCGAATTCCGACAAACGCGCAGAAGGCGGATCGATTGATACCTGGCTCTGCTCCCTGCAAACCGCCTTTGTCAGTCGTAAGACATGGTGAAATCCACATATCCAACCACTGAACCACCGGCGAAGGTCTGCCAGCCGGTACGTTCCATTGCCGCCCTCAGGGGAATGTAGCGCGAACCATTGGTCATGGTGAACGGCAACTTCGTATTGAAAGCAACTGGATAATCCCTGCGGTCCATGATGCGGATTCCGACACCTTTCGCAGTTGAATAAGGTGAAAGGTTCATCAGCCCCACGGAACCTGCAACCGCCCCATCCAACGGACGCAACGTGTACGAAATGGATGCTGAGTGGGTGTAGCACCTGGTGAAGTCGATCCAGAAATCGCTGGTCTCCCCGTTCGCTCCCCCACGGCTGCCAATCGAAGGAAATTTCGTCTCCGGATGCTGCCCGAGAGGCACGGTGACGTTCGGCGTTGCACAGGTAGGAACGACGAACGTCGCGCTGCCCGCGATGTTGATCTGGCCAATGCGGATAGGATCGTTGTAAGGCATTTCGGCAATGCCAACGCGCGCCAGCGCGCCGGTCACGCTCGCGGTGCCGCTGCCCATCTGGCCCGTCTTGACGAACGCATAGCGCGTACTGTGACCAAAATCGATTGGGTCAACAACTTTCGACGTCCAGCCCCAAGGAGCTGTCCATTTCGAGGTCAGTGCCACCGGCCCGGTACCAGCTGGAGTCTCCGTCGAGCCCCTTTTTCCGACGCTCGAGAGTTCGCTGATCATCCCCACCCCCGCGAGCGAGGTCGGCATGACGGTGTAGCTTTTTCCGTTGACCGTGATTGTGGACCCACTGTAAGCAGCCACCCCCGTAACACCTCCCCAGATGCCACTCGGGAAATAGCAATTCCAGGAAGTCCCTGGACTCTGCCACGCCGTCCATTCTGTCAACAGCGTGCCGACGGGTGCGTCTGCCGAAACCGTGAACGTACCGCCCGGCGCCGTAGCGGTGAATACCGTCGGAGTAGGACCGTAGGTGCACGTGGGCGCCGCGAAGGCACTGTCAGCCACCCACAACATCCCAAGAGCTGCGGAGAGATGGAGGAAGAGCTTCCTGGCGTGCATCGGATTGGATGGGCGGGACGTCATAGCATGGCCATGTGGTTGATGAGGTTGAGTAAGCACGAGCGTCAACGTGATGTTGGCCGACGCTTCCAGCAACAGCGCAGCGAGGCGATCCATCATTCGGCGCAGACAGATTCAACTCCGTGCCTGGTCATGGGACATGGTGAAGTGCAGCTACGTTCCATGAAGGATGGACTGCCGGCAATGTTGGCGGTTCCGACAAGGGAACGCGTGTCATTGATGGAATTGCGCCAAAGCGGCTGCTTGTTCCTCAACATGGTCCGCTGTTTCAAGCAATCCCGGTTCAAACGGGATCAGTTGTAGCTGATCCCGTACATCACGGTGGCCTCGACACTACCTGCGTCAGCGGCCATCATGTTTGCGTAATAGTGCGACTTGAACTTCAGTGTCGCCGTGTTGCCACTGATCGTCGCCGAAGGGGAATTTGCGTTGGTGGTGAAATCGATCAGGTTGTAGTTTTCGTCCGTGATGCCGACATTCACGAAGATCCCTGCCGTGCCCGTATTCCGAAGCCGCTTGGACGAGGGATCAAGGCTCCCGGTGGCGTTGAACGCAAGCTTTGCAACTTTGCCGTTGGTGCAACCGGCTTGACCCGGCCCACCGATGACTACCGAGAAGTCGGTGTAGCCTGCCATGGACCCGGCAGTGGCAAGCTCACTTTGCGAAACTCTCTTCATCGCGACGGTGAAGTCGCCGTCAGCTCCATCGGTACCTGAGCCGCCGCGTACCGAACAGGTCACCGAATCGATCGAGCCGCTGAGGGTAATGCGGCCATCGGCGGCCGAGGCGGAATTTGCAGAGAAACCGGCGATCGCGAGGAGCGCTGTTGAGATGGCAATCTTGTTCATTGTGTAAGTACTTTTTCTGGTGATGGTGGGTTCTGTGCTGGCGTACCGCGCACTTTTTTTCGACGATTCATATCGATTCGCCCAGCCAATTCCAGGCGACTCCGCTGGTACTTAGACCAAATGGAGGAGATCAGTTGTAGCTGATTCGGTACATCACGTGCGACTGGACAGACCCTGCGCTGACGCTCTGTTTTGCGTAATAGTGCGCAATGAAGTTCAGTGTGGCCGTGTTCCCGTTGATCGTCGCCGAAGGCGAATTCTGATTGTTGGTGAGATCGATCAGCTGGAAGTCGTTGTCCATAATGCCAATCTCGGCCCAGGGCCCGGCAGATCCAGAATTCAAGAGGCGCTTGGTCACGGGATCTACCGGACTTGAGGCGGAGTCAAACATGATCTTTGAATCGCCCAGGGTTCCGTAGACACCTCGCGGCCATAAACTATGGCTTAGGCGGAGGTGGTTATGAGTACGAAGCGGTACACCGATGAGTTCAAGATCGAGGCGGTCCGGCAGATCGTTGAGTACG
>NZ_JBOHXV010000061.1:0-30160 GCF_050737075.1 Stenotrophomonas sp. | reverse complement strand
GGTCGGGCGCATGCGCCCGACGGGTTGGGCAGGAGCCCAACCCCGGTCTTGCCGTGTGCGCAGGACAGCGCACACGTGCAAGCGGCGACTGAGCCCCCATGGATGGGTTTACGGCGTCCCCCGCAAACCGGCACCGTCCCGCCAAATCAGAGGAACCGCTGGCTACAGGCTGTTCGCACAGATGCATGAAGCAGCCGGGCAAAGCCCGGCTCTACGCGTTGTGTGCACCCAGTGACGCAGCCGGGCAGAGCCCGGCTCTACCGCGTGTATGCAGGCAATTGCTGGTCAAAAAAAAAGGCGCCTCCTTTTCAGGAGGCGCCATTCTTGTTTCAACACCTGCTGGCGATCAGTTCGCCAGCTGTGCCTTGGCTGCGGACACCACGTGGTCGGTGGTGATGCCGAAGTGCTTGTACAGCGCTTCGGCCGGCGCGGAGGCGCCGAAGGTGTCGATGCCGACTACCGCGCCGTCCAGGCCCACGTACTGGCGCCAGAAGCCGGTGACGCCGGCTTCTACTGCCACGCGGTTGCGCACGGCGTTGGGCAGCACGGATTCGCGGTACGCCGCGTCCTGGCGCTCGAACACGTCGGTCGACGGCATCGAGACCACGCGGGTCTTGATCCCGGCCGCGTCCAGCTCGGCCTTGGCGGCTACGGCCAGGCCCACTTCCGAACCGGTACCGATCAGGATCACGTCCGGCGTGCCGCCTTCGGCGTCGGCCAACACGTAACCGCCGCGGGCGATCTGCGCCACCTGCTCGGTGCTGCGCGGCTGGTGCGGCAGATTCTGGCGGCTGAACACCAGGCAGCTCGGGCCGTCCTGGCGGGTGATCGCCGACTTCCAGCTGACCGCCGACTCCACCGCATCGCACGGGCGCCACACATCGTTGTTCGGGATGTAGCGCAGCGAGGCCAGGTGCTCCACCGGCTGGTGGGTCGGGCCGTCTTCGCCCAGACCGATCGAGTCGTGCGTGTAGACGTGGATCGCGTGCGCCGGAATCAGCGCGCTCATGCGCACGCCGTTGCGGGCGTAATCGCTGAACACCAGGAACGTCGCGTCGAACGGAATGAAGCCGCCGTGCAACGCCAGGCCGTTGGCGATCGCCGTCATGCCGAACTCGCGCACGCCGTAATACACATAGTTCGCGTTCGGGTCGTCGGTGGCGACCGACTTGCTCGCCTTCCACAGCGTCAGGTTCGAATGCGCCAGATCGGCCGAACCGCCGATCAGTTCCGGCAGCAGCGGCGCGAACGCTTCAATGGCCAGCTGCGACGCCTTGCGCGAGGCAATCGTCTGGCCGTCGGCCTGGACCTGCGCGATGTACGCATCGGCCTTGGCGACGAAGTCGGCCGGCAGCTCGCCGCGCGAACGGCGGGTCAGCTCCTCGGCTTCGGCCGGGAACTGCGCCGCGTACTTGTCGAACTGCTGCTCCCATTCGGCCTGGCGCAGCGTGCCGGTACCGCCTGCACGCCAGCCGGCGTAGATCTCTTCGGGAATCTCGAACGGACCGTAGTTCCAGCCCAGCTGCTTGCGCGTCGCTTCCAGCTCATCCTTGCCCAGCGGTGCGCCGTGGCTGGATTCCTTGCCGGCCTTGCCCGGCGAACCGAAGCCAATGGTGGTGCGGCAGCAGATCAGGGTCGGCTTGTCCGACTGCGCCAACGCGCTGTCGATGGCGGCCTTGATGCTCTCCGGGTCATGCCCATCGACGCCGCGCACCACGTTCCAGCCATAGGCCTCGAAACGCTCGGGGGTGTTGTCGGTGAACCAGCCGGCGGTGTTGCCGTCGATCGAGATGTGGTTGTCATCCCAGAAGCAGACCAGCTTGCCCAGGCCCCAGGTGCCGGCCAGCGAGGCGGCTTCGTGGGACACGCCTTCCATCAGGCAGCCATCGCCCAGGAACACCCAGGTGCGGTGGTCGACGATCGCGTGTTCGGGGCGGTTGTAGCGCTGTGCCAGCAGCTTCTCCGCCAGCGCGAAACCGACCGCATTGGCCAGGCCCTGGCCGAGCGGACCGGTGGTGGTCTCCACGCCGGGGGTTTCATGGTGTTCCGGATGGCCGGCGGTCTTGCTGCCCAGCTGGCGGAACTGCTTGAGCTGCTCGATGGGCAGGTCATAGCCGCTCAGGTGCAGCAGCGCGTACTGCAGCATCGAGCCGTGGCCGTTGGAGAGCACGAAGCGGTCGCGGTTGAACCACGTCGGGTTGTTCGGGTTGTGACGGAGATAGTCGTTCCAGAGGACTTCGGCGATATCGGCCATGCCCATCGGCATGCCGGGATGCCCGGACTTGGCGGTTTCGACCGCATCAGCGGCAAGGAAGCGGATGGCGTTGGCCAACTGGCGGCGGGTAGGCTGCGTCATGGTTCTGTCGGGGTCAGAGGCTCCCGCGGAGCTGCGGGCTGCCTATTGTCCCATAGTCAGCGGACCGGGTCAGGCCGGTCAGGCTTGTGAAGACGGCTGCGGTACACCCACAAAAAACGCCCCGCTGGGCGGGGCGTTTTCGGGTCAGACCTGGGCGATCAGCTTTCGCCGGTGGCCGCGTTGATCACGGCGCACATGGACTCACGCTGGAACTTTTCGCCGGTCATATAGCCCGACGGCGTGGTCTTGATGATCTTGACCTTGGATGAGGTCTTGCTTTCCGGGGTAATCACGACATTCCAGGGCAGCGTGATCTGGCTGCCCTTGCCGCCGGACACGCTCTGCTCGAACATCAGCAGGCCGGATTCCTTGTCTTCCGACTTCACGGTCAGGCCGGAGGTCACACCCTCGATCTTGATGCGCTTGAACGCGACATCCGCGCTTACCGGAACCACGTCCCAGTTGCTGAACCGGCGGCCGGCCAGATAGCTACCTTCCACCTCGTAGTTCTTGCATTCCGACTTCGCGCTGACATCGAACGCCAGCAGGCCCAGTACGGCCACGACCAGATACATCTTCCTCATTGACTTGCTCCTTTCCCCGCACGACGCCAACCCCGGCGCCTTCCATGCGCCGGAGCAGTATCCATGGCATCAATCGCGCATTCAATCGCGAGATGCGACAGGGCCAGGAATGTGACTGTCATCACTTTCGCCCTTGGCCACCAGGGTGGTCAGGGCCAGGTCGCCGGTCACGTTCAGCGCGGTACGGCACATGTCGAGGAAGTGGTTCACGCCCAGGATGAGGCCGATACCCATCGGATCCACGCCGACCATGGCGCAGATCATCGCCACCACCGGCAGCGAGCCCGACGGCACGCCCGCGGTGCCGATGCCCCCCAGGATGCAGACCGCCATCACCATCAGCTGCTGGGTGATGCTCAGGTCCACGCCGAAGAACTGGGCCAGGAAGATCACCGTCACGCCTTCAAACAGCGCGGTGCCGTTCTGGTTGGCGGTGGCGCCCACGGTGAGGACGAAGCGCGAGACCTTCTGCGGCAAGCCCATCTGGTCGGCCACGCGCAGCGCGGTCGGCAGCGTCGCGTTGCTGGACGCCGTGGAGAAGGCCATCACCGTGGCCTCCTGGGTGTCGCGGAAGAAGCCGATCGGCGAGCGGCCCGACAACCACACCGCCGCGCCGTAAGTCACCACCATGTGCAGGCCCAGCGCCAGCACCACCACGCCCACGTAGGCGCCCAGGCGGATCAGCAGGTCGAAGCCGAAGATCGCCGCCAGGTTGAACATGAAGCAGGCCACCGCGTACGGCGCCAGGCGGATGACCAGGTTGATCAGGGTCATCGAGACCTCGAACACGCCTTCAATCACCTTGCGCAGCGGCTCGGTCTTCTCGTCCGGCGACAGCACCATGCCGATGCCGAACATCAGCGCGAAGAACATCAGCGACAGGATCGCGCCATTGCTCGAGGCCGCGGCCAGCACGTTGCTGGGCACGATCGAAAGCAGCATATCCATGCCCTTGGGCTGCTCGCCGATGTTGGCCACGATCTCGCGGCTGCGCTCGACGTTTTCGTGCAGCAGCTGCTGGGCCATGGCCGGGTCGACGCCCACGCCGGGCTTGAGCAGGTTGACCAGCACCAGGCCCAGGCCCACCGCGATGCCCGACAGCAGCACCGTGTAGGCCAGGGTCTTCCAGCCGATCCGGCCGAGCGAGCGGATGTCGCCCATTTCGGACACGCCCATCACCAGCGCCGAGAAGATCAGCGGCACGATCAGCATGAAGATCAGGTTGAGGAACAGGCCCGACAGCGGCGTGGTCAGGTAGGTCATCACCGCGCGGGCGGCGTCGGGCATCCAGGGGATGCTGCCGCCGACGGCATGCACGAGCAGTCCAAGGATCAGGCCGAGCCCGAAGCCGATGGCCATTTTCCAATGCAATGGCAGCTTCTGCCGGGGGGTTGCGGCCTCAGTCATGGAGCGGCGTTCCTTGAAAAAATGAAATGAGCTTAGCAAAGCCGGCCACCGGGACCGGCACGCCCCTCAGCGGCCCGAAGGATAGAGGGGTGGCAGGACAGTGTTCTCCGCCGCAGGGGGCGCCCGCCAGTGTGGTCCGTCATGGAAGGCGCGGCGCAGCGCCTGACGCGCCTGGGCCACGTCGCCGCCCGTTTGGCTCCAGCGGGCCGCCTGCATGGCGCGCAGGGCATCGCGCTGGGCAGCGTCGGCCAGATGCGCATGCACCGCCTCCAGGCCGCTTACGCCTCCCATCGCGCCGAGGATCGACACCACGTCATCCAGGCTGCCGCTGTCCAGCGCGCGGCGCAGATCGGCGCGCGAGGGCGCCGGCGACGACGGCGTGCCGGCAGCGCCCGCCGCAGCCGGCGCCGGTCCCGCGCCCGCACGGCGACGGCGCCAACCCCATACCAGGGTAAGCAGCCACAGCAGCGCAAACCCGGCCGCCGCCACGATCCAGCCCCACGGCTGGCCGCGCAACGCGGGAACGACCACCGCGTCGGACGGGGCGGCGGTGTTCGACCCCGGCAGCGCAGCGGTGGTATCCAGCGCCACCGGCGGCGGGGTGCTGCCGGGCACGCCGGCGGCGACCGCCAGGGTCAGGTCGGGCAGCGTGGCCATGCGTGCCTGCCCCGCCTTCACGTCCCACCAGGCCAGGCGGGGGCCCGGCACCACCAGCGTGCCGGCCTGTCGCGGCACGATGGAATAGCGCCTGGTCAGGGTCAGCCGCGGCGTGCCGCCGTTGAAGGTCTCGTCGTACTGCGGCGGCTCGGGGAACACCTGCGCGCCCGGCCCGACATCCAGCGACGGCAGTTCGGGGAACTGCGCGTGGGTGGCGCCGTCGGCGACCGCCTCGACCACCACCGTGGCCGCTTCACCGGCACGGGCGCGGGTCGGCGCAGCGGTGTAACGCAGCCGCAGGTCGTGCAGCGGCAGCCAGGGCTGCGGCGCCGCGTCCGGCTGCGCGCGCACCTGCAGGGTGCGATCGGGCGCGCTCGCGCGCAGTCGGCCGTCGCCGCCGAACATGTCGTCGAAAAAGCCGCCGGCGCTGCGGCCATTGAAGCGCGCGCCGGCGAGCAGCAAGGGCCCGCTGCGTTCGGGGATCAGCAGGTAACGCCGCTCCACCAGGTTGTAGCGGCGTCCGTTGATCTCGCGCACCAGGCTGCGGTCCTCGCCTACCCGCTGCAATGAGGCGCCCTCGGGGGTGTCCAGCCCGAGTTCGCCCGACAGCAGCTGCGAGGCGTAGTACAGGCGTACCACCACACCGACGCTCTGCTGCACGTAGGGGGTGGCGTCGTCCACCTCGGTCTCGACGAAGGCGGTGGCATTGCCGGGTGCGGTGGCGGTGGCCGCAACGCTGGCCGACACGGTCAGGGGCAGCGCCGTGGTACGCGCTGCCCCCACCTGCAGCGCGGGTACGGTCAGTACGCCGCTGCGCTTGGGGCTGAGCATGACGGCATAGCGCGAACGCGCGCTCATGGCGCCCTGGCTCCACTGCACCTGGCGGCTGCTGGTCTGCCCGCTGAGCTCGAAATCGGCCCGCAACGGCGCGTAGTCCGGCGCGCCGGCATCGGTTTCGATAGTGAGCGTGGCCGTGTCGGTGTCGCTGATCGCATCGCGATCCAGCCAGGCGCGGGTCTGCGCATTGGCCAAGCCGCTGATGCCCAGCAGCAGCCAGACGCAGGCGCGCCACCAACGTCGCGTTGAGGTCGCTGCGTTCATTGTCCTTCCCGTTTCCTGCGATCGTTTTCCAGCTGGAACTTCCTGCGCAGCAGGCTGCCCGGATCATCCGGCACCCGCCGCATCCACGCCTCCACCGCCTGGCGCTGCTCGCGTTCCTGCGCGGTTTCTGCCTTGTCACTGCGCTGCGCCGGCGATTGCCCGGCCTCGGCCTGCTGCCGCTGCAGCGCCTCGCGCATGCGCTCGCGCTGGGCGGCGTCGGCACGGGCCTGCTGGGCCGCGTTGGGCTTGGCCTCATCAGGCTTCTGCTGCGGCGGCGTCTGCCCCTGCTGCTGGCCCTGCTCGCCCTTTCCGGAAGGATCGGGCGACTGCTGCCCTGACTGCTGCTGCTGTTGCTGTTGCTGCTGTTGGCCCTTGCCCGGCGGCGGCTTGCGCTTGCGCGCGGCGTCCACGGCGGCACGGTTGGCCACGGCGTCGGGCATGCCCGGGCGCAGCTTGAGGGCTTCGTCGTAGGCGGCGATGGCCGCGTCGTACTGGCCCTGGCGCGCCAGCGCGTTGCCCAGGTTGTAGCGTCCCTCGGCGTCATTGACGTTGTCGAACTGGCGTTGCGCGGCCTGGAAATCGCCGCGGCGGTAAGCGTCCACGCCGCTGGACTGGGTGGCCTGGTCGCGCTGGTCGTCGCGCTGCCACCACGACCGCTCGGCCGCCTGCGCCGGTACCGGCGCGGCCAGCGGCAGGACCACACAGAGCGCGATCAGGGCCGCCGCGCCGCGCCGCCGGAAGGCCCACAGCGACAGCAGCATCAGCGGCGGCAGCAGCCAGAAGCCCTCGTCACGCCAGGCCAGGGCCTGCCCCTGCCGGCTCTCGCCGGTCCCGCTACGCGGGGTCAGCACGCCCAGCGCCTGCAGATCCGCGTCGTCGTCGGCGATGCGCGCATAGCGTCCGCCACCGGCGTCGGCCAGTGCGCGCAGGCTGCCCGGGTCCAGCTGCGCGCGGGCAATCTGGCCGTCGCTGGTGCGGTACGCGGCGCCCGACGGACTGCCCAGGCCAAGCACGGAGACCTGCATGTTCTGCGCCGCCGCCGCTGCAGCAGCGGCGCGTGCGGCGTCATCGGCCTGGTCAGTGATGAGCAGGATGTCGCCGGCCTTGGCACCGGACTGCTGCAACAACAGCACGGCGGCCTCGATCGCGCGGTCGGCGCGTTGGCCATCGCGCGGCATCACGTCCGGGGCGAGCGCGTCCAGGTACAGCGCCACGTTGGCGCGGTCCGGGGTCAACGGCGCCACGGTGAAGGCATCGTCGGCGTAGACCAGCAACGCGACTTCGCCGCCGGCGCGCTCGCGCAGCAGGGTGGACAGCTTGGCCCGCGCCTGCAGCAGCCGCGAAGGCGGAAGGTCGGTGGCGGTCACCCGCGAAGAAAGGTCGAGCACCACCACCAGCGGCGCCGGGGCCTGCCACAGCGGCTGGGCGAGCTGGCGCCAACCGGGGCCGGCCAGCGCCAGCACGGCCAGCGTCCAGCCGCCCAGCAGCAGGAGCAGCCCGCCCCAGCCGCGCGCGCTGCCCGCCACCAGCAGGTGTGGCAACAGGTGTGCGTCCACGTTCTGCCGCCAGACACTGCCGCGTCGCCGCCGCCACGCCCACAGCAGGGCGATGAGCGGCAAGGCGAGCAGTCCCCACAGGGCTTCGGGACGCGCCAGGTGCACGCTGGCCAGCGACAGGTTCATGCCCAGCGCCTCGGCAGCAGCCATGCCAGCCCGCCGAGCAGCATCGCCAGCGCAAGCGGCCAGCCATAGCGTTCGATCCGCGGGCGGACGGCGGCGCCGGCGGCGGCCACCGGCTCCAGGCGCTCGAGTTCAGCGTAGATGCCGGCCAGCTCGGCGGTATCGCGCGCGCGGAACGCGCGCCCGCCGGTAAGGTCGGCAATCCGGCGCAGGGTCGCCTCGTCCACCGGATCATCGCCTGCGGCGATCTGCATGCCGAACATCCGGTAGCTGCCGTCGCCACCAAACGCCACGGTGTACACCCGCACGCCTTCGGCCTTGGCCAGTTCGGCCGCGCGCAGGGGCTGCAGCACGCCGGCGTTGCTGACCCCGTCGGTCAGCAGGATCAGGACGCGCTGGCCCTCGGGCTGCTCGCGCAGACGCTTGACCGCCAACGCGATCGCGTCGCCGATGGCGGTATCGGTACCGGCCAGGCCGACTTCGCTGTCGGTGAGCTGGTTGCGTACGGTGGTCAGGTCGGCGGTGATCGGGGTCAGCGTGTAGGCACGCTCGCCGAAGATCAGCAGGCCGACCCGATCACCGGCGCGTCGGTCGAGGAAATCGGCCAGCACCGCCTTGGCGGCGGACAGGCGCTGCACGACCTGGTTGCCGAGCATCATGTCGTCCTCCCGCATGCTGCCGGACACATCGACGGCGAGCATCATCTGCCGTCCCTGCTGCGGCGGCGTGATCGGTTCGCCCAGCTGCTGCGGGCGTGCCAGGGCGACGCACAGGCTGGCCCAGGCCAGCCACAGCAGCAGCTGGCCCACGCGCATGCTCGCGCCCACGCCCGCCGTGCCGAGCGAGGCCAGCGCATCGGCGGCATACGGTACCCGCAGCGCCGGCGCAGCCCCGGCACGCGCGGGCAGCGCGTACATCAGCAGCGGCAGCGGCAGGGCCAGCAAGGCCCATGGCCACGCAAGGCCGTCGAGCCAGGACAACCATGCCGGCAGGCTCACGGCGATCATCGCGCACGCCCGAGCGTGAGGTCCACGAACCGCTCGCGGGCGAGCGGGCGCAACCGGAGGACCGCTTCAGCATCCAGTTCGCGGCGGTAGCCGCCGTCAAGCAGCAGCCGCCCGTCGCCTTCGGAGAAGGCGCGGCTGCCCGGCGCATCCAGGAACGTCAGCCAGGCCTGGCCCTGCAGCAGCTCGGCGCCGGGCTGGCGACGGCGTGCAGCACGACGCAGCAGTTCGGCGATCGCGGCCACTTCGTCGACCGGTGTGGCCGCGGCGGTCAGCGCGGTATCGAAGACGCCATACCAGCGACGGCGCTGGCGGCGACGGTGCGCGCGCCATGCCCAGGCCACCAGCACGCACAGCGCCAGCGCGCCCAGCACGACCCACCACCCGGGCGGCAGCGGCCACCACGATGGCATGGCCGGCAGGTGCACATCGCGCAGCGGCAGGGTGGTGGCGGCGCTCATGCGACCACGGCCGACGGCACCGGGCCCAGCCACCCATCGCTGGCATCGTCGCTGCTCACCACGTGCACCTGGATGCGCCGCGCGCCGAGGGTCTGCTGCAGCGCGTCCAGCGGTGCGACGAAGCGCGCGTGCCAGTGCCCGCGCACGGACGCGCTGTCCAGATCCAGCACCACCCGCCGCCCCTGCGACAGGAACGGCAGCTGCGCATCGGGCGGGGCCAGCTCAAGCGGGTCGGTCAACAGCATCAGCTGCACTTCATGGTGGAGCGCCAGCGCCGCCCACCGCGCGGGGTCGATGGCGGTCGCCCGCGCCGGGTCGGCCAGCACCACCACGCGGGCGCCGGGCCGCAGCAGGCGCGCGGCCTGCTGCAGCGCCTGGTCCAGGCCGGCATCGTCGGGCGGCGGCGCCGCATACCAACGGGTCAACGCGTCCAGCACGCGCAATACCCCGCGTGTGCCGCCCGCCGGGCTGAGCGGAGCCTCGCTGCGGCTTCCACGCAGCGCGGCCAGGCGGTCGCCCTGGCGCTGCGCGAGCCATGCGGCCACTGCGCCTACGCGTGCGGCCTGGACCGATTTGAAGCGGACCCGGGTGCCGAAATACAGCACCGGGTCGGTGTCGGCGACCAGCAGCGTGAGCCGCTCGCGCTCGGCCTGGAACAGCTTGGTATGTGCGCGGCCGGTGCGTGCGGTCACCCGCCAGTCGATATGCCGCGCATCGTCGCCGGCCACGTACTCGCGCGACTCGGCGTATTCCATGCCGCGCCCGCGCATGGGCGACGGCGCATGCCCGGCATGCGCCATGCGACCGCGCCGGGCCGGTGCCAGCCGGTGCGCGCTGCGCCGCAGTGCGACCAGCTCGGCCAGGCTCGGCTGCAGGCCGTTGCCCTCCAGCACCGTAGTGCCGTTGTCATGCGGAAACGCCATCGCCGACTCAGGGCACCGGCACGCGGGTCAGCAACTCGGCGACCAGGCGCTCGCCGTCCCAGCCTTCGGCGGTGGCCTCATAGCTGGGCAGCACGCGGTGGCGGAGCACGTCCAGGGCCACGCTGCGCACATCGTCGGGGGTGACGAAGTCGCGGCCGGCCAGCCAGGCGCGCGCCCGCGCGCAGCGCTCCAGCGCGATCGAGCCACGCGGGCTGGCGCCCCAAGCGATCCGGCGTGCCAGGGCCGGGTCGTAGCGCGCCGGGTCGCGGGTGGCCAGCACCAGTTCGATCAGGTAACGCTCCAGTGCGGGCGCCATGTGCAGCGAGAGCACCGCGCGGCGTGCGGCGAACACGTCCTCCAGCGGCATGCGCGGCGGCGGCGGCGGTGCGTTGCCCAGCGCATCGCGGGCGCGCTCGCGTGCCAGCCGCAGGATCTCCGCCTCGGCGTCCGAATCCGGGTAGCCAATGCGCACGTGCATCAGGAACCGGTCCAGCTGCGCCTCCGGCAGCGGGAAAGTGCCTTCCTGTTCGATCGGATTCTGGGTGGCCATCACCAGGAACAGCGGCGGCAGTGCATAGGTATGCCGCCCGACGGTGACCTGGCGTTCGCCCATGGCCTCCAGCAGGGCCGACTGCACCTTGGCCGGCGCACGGTTGATCTCGTCGGCCAGCAGAATGGGATGGAAGATGGGCCCCGGCACGAACTCGAAGCGGCCTTCCTGCGGCCGCCAGATCTCGGTGCCGGTCAGGTCGGCCGGCAACAGGTCGGGGGTGAACTGGACGCGGGAGAACTCCGCCTCCAGGCGTGCCGCCAGGGCACGGATGGCGGTGGTCTTGGCCAGGCCGGGGGCGCCCTCGACCAGCAGGTGGCCGTCGGCCAGCAGCGCGGTTAGCAGGCGCTCGACCAGCGCGCCCTGCCCCACGATCTCGGCAGACAGGCCATCGCGCAGGGCGCGAAAGCCGTCATGCAGGCGGTCGTGTTCGGCAGAGGGAGGTGAGGAAGGAGGGGCGTCGAGTCCGGGCATGGGGGGTGGCAGGTTCATGGCGTCCATCTGACCCACGCAACAGGCGTAAGGTTCCGCGCACATGATGGCAGGCGCGGCCACGCAGGGGGATCAAGATTGCCTGAACGCGGTGATCGCTACCGGCTGGGCGCTACGTCACTGTCGCCATCGAAGATCGCGCTGCAATACGGGCCGGCCATTTTGAAGCGTCGGCAGACCTGCGGCCGCTCGTCATAGATGCCGCAGCACATGCGGGTCCGGTCCAGCGCCACGCACCAGCCGTCCTCCCCCTTCGCCATCGCGCGCTGGCCACCGCCGATGTCGGTGATCAGGTGCGGCGGGAGGTGTTCGGACGCTGCGAGCACGGCGGTCAGCCGACAGCATTGCGCGGAGCACCGGGAGCAGTTGGCCACGGTCATGAAACTCGATACCTGTGGAACTGACGTGGTGGCCAGCATAGTCCTGCGCGCCCCAGCGTGCGGTGAACCGGAGGACAAAAAAAATCCGGTGCCACGGGGTGGCACCGGATCCTTGTGGACCCACGGTTCGCTGACGCAGCGACTTAGTTGGTCTTGGCCACGCGCAGCACCTTCGGGGTGACGAACACCAGCAGTTCGGCCTTGTCCTTGTTGCGGCTGCGCTTCTTGAACAGATTGCCGAGGAACGGCACGTCGCCCAGGAACGGCACCTTGTTCACGCTGTTGCGGTCGGTGAACTCATACACGCCACCGATCACGACGGTCTGACCATCGTCCACCAGCACGGCGGTATTCACTTCGCGACGGTTGATCGTCGGCACCTGGCCGTAACCTTCCAGGAAGATGTAGCTCTCGACTTCATCCTTCTTGACCGACATGTTCAGGAACACGCGGTTGTCGTTGGTGATGGTCGGGGTGACCTTGAGCTCCAGCAGCACTTCCTTGAACTGCACGTTCGGCGTGGCGGCCTGGCCACCGGTACCACCGGTGATCGTCACGTAGCCGATTTCCTTACCCTGCTTGATCACCGCCTCACGCTGGTTGGTGGTGACCACGCGCGGGTTGGAGATCACTTCGCCGCGCGATTCCTGCTGCATCGCCGACAGCTCGACGTCCAGCAGGTAGCCCGCGTTGAGGATCGACAGCGCCAGCGAGCCGGGGTTGCTGGCTGCGGCAACCGGCAGGTTCCAGTTCAGATTGGGCGTATTGAAGACCCGCCCCGGCGCCACCGGAATCGGGCCGCCATTGGCCGCCTGATCCGCGAGCGCTTCCTGGTAGGCGCGTTGAGCCTCGGCATTGTCGGTGATGTTGGCGTGGTTCTGGTCCGTATTGCCGCCGAACCATACGTTGTTGCGGCTACCGGAAATACCGAACTTGGCACCCAGCTCACGTGCGAACGTATCGGTGGCGATGACGATGCGGCTTTCGATCAGGACCTGGTCGACCGGGCGGTCGATCACGTTGATCAGCTCGCGCATGCGCGCGATCTTCTTCGGGATGTCGCTGATCATCAGCGTGTTGGTGCGCTCGTCGGCCACGATGCGGCCACGCGAGGACAGGAACCCGCTGTCTTCCTGCGAGGAACCACCACCGCCACTGCCGCCGTTGCTGCTACCGCCACCGCCGATGCCCTTGGCCTCGGTCAGCGCTTTGAAGATCGCCGCCGCGTTGTGGTAGTTGATCTGGATGTAGTCGGTGATCAGGTCTTCTCGGTTTTCGATCGCGATGCGGGCGTCTTCCTTGTCCTGCTCGAACTTGGCCAGCTCCGGCTGCGGCGCCACCCAGATCACGCCGCCATCGCGACGCTTGTCCAGGCCCTTGGCACGCAGCACGATGTCCAGCGCCTGGTCCCACGGCACGTTGACCAGGCGCAGGGTGACATTGCCTTCGACGCTGTCGGAGGCCACCACGTTCAGGTTGGACTCTTCGGCGATCAACTGCAGCACCGTGCGCACCGGCACGTCCTGGAAGTTGAAGGTGACCGGCTTGCCGCTGTAACCACGCTGGGCCACCGCTGCGGCGGCCTGGGTCACGGTGGCTGCGTTCATCGCACCGCTCGCCGGCGCATTCTTGCGCGCGGTGATCTCCACCACGTACTCGTTGCCGGTCTGGTAGGCCAGCGAGTCGAACGCGGTATTGGTGTTCAGCACCAGCTGGGTGCCGCCACCGTAGGGCTTGGGATCGATGCGCTGCACCGGCGTGGCGAAGTCGGTCACGTTGATCGACTTCTGCAGGTTCTCCGGCAGGGTCGCGTTGCCAACGTCGATCACGACGCTGTTGCCCTGGTTGCGCAGGTCCGGATTGGCCCCCTTGCCGTCGAACTGCAGGATCAGCCGGCCAGCGCCGTCTTCACCGCGCTTGAAGTCGATCTTGGACACCGCCAGCGATGCCGGTGCGGCAGCCGGTGCAGCGCTGGCCGCCGGTGTCGTGGCAGCCGCCGCCGGCGTTGCCGCCATCAGCGTGCCATTGGCCACCATGAGCGCGACTCCCAGCGCGCACAGGTGGATCAGCTTCGGGCGCCGGGCGGGACGCTGCAGCATGGCGTTGGAAAAGGTCATCGTGCTATCCCCATAATCATTCATTGATCTTCAAGCGAGAGCGATGCAGGCCGTTCCAGCCAGCCGCCCGCGCCATCCGGCACCAGTTCAATCAGTTCGATCCGGTCTTCGAAGACCCCGGTCACCCGGCCGTCGCTCTGCCCCAGATAGACGCCCGGACGCACCCGATAGGTGACCTTGTCCGGCGCCATCACCAGCGCGACGAGTGCGCCGCCCTTGCCGATCGAACCGACCATGTCCAAGGCGTCCAGCGGGAAGGCTTCCAGCGGCTCCTTGCGGCGGTTCGGGTCCGGGCGCAGGCCCGAGCCACCGGCCTGGGGGTTGGCCCAGGCGTCGGTGAACGGATCGCGCATGCCCTGCGCGGAATACTCGAAGGTCTCGAACTGCTGCATTACCGGCAGCGGCTCCAGCGGCGGTGCCGGACGCGCACGCACGTCGGCGACCCACTTCTCCAGGTTCGGCGCGTCACCCGGCGTGCTGGTGGTGCTGCGTGCGCAGCCCGCCAGCAGGACCAGCATCAGCAGACCGCAGATACGCACGGTGCTGGCCAGGTTCATGGCGTGCCTCCGTTCGGGCCTGCGGCCTGGGCGGCGGCTTTCTCCTGCGCTTCCATTTCAACGTCGTCCAGATAGCGGTAGGTCTTGACCGTGCCGGACAGCTCCAGCGCGCCACTGCGCGCGGTGATGCCGGTCTTCGGGTCCTTGGGCTTCAGGTTGATGTCGTGCATGGTCAGGATGACCACGCGCGGCAGCGAGGCCACGCCGCTGACGAACGCACCGAACTGGTGGTAGCTGCCCACCATGCGCAGGGCGATCGGCTTCTCGGCGTAGAACTCCTTCGGCACTTCCTCACCCGGCTGGAACAGCTCGTTGACCAGGCCGCTGGACAACGCGGTCTGCGAGATGTCGATGATCAGGTCGGGCATTTCGGTCTTGCTGGGCAGCTGGCGCAGCATCTGCTGCAGCACCTGCTCCATCTGGGCCAGCTGCTGCTTGAGCGGCTCCAGGTTGACCGCACGGCCCTGTTCCTTCTCGAAGTCCGCGCGCAGCCCCACTTCGGTCTGCTCCAGCGAGGCCAGCTCGTCGCGCTTGCCGCTGATCAGCAGGAACCAGGAGACAACGATGATCACCAGGGCCAGCAGCGCGCAGAAGACGATCTTCGCCTGCTGCGGCCAGCTGCCGATGTTGTTGAAATCCAGGTCCTTCAGATTGACTTTCTTCTGGCTCATGCGGCCCCCTTCTGCGGCGTGCTCGACGCGGCCGGTTGTTCGGTCGGGGCGGGGACGATGCGGCTACCCGAGGGCGCCGGCGGTGCCGGCGGCGGGCCTGCGGGTGCAGTGCCTCCGGCCGGTGCAGGCGCCAGCGGTGCGACACCCGGCGCGGCGGCCGGTGCGGCGGCTGGATCGGTACCCGGTGCCACCACGCTGCCATCCGGAGCGATACCGTCGACGGCTTCGCTCTGTGCCGGCAGGGTGACCTTGACCACGAACATGTACGGCAGCGCCGAGATGTCCGCGACCGGGCCGATCGGCTTGTCCTTGTCCTCGTCCGGCTTCTTGGCTTCGATAACCGACAGTTCCGGCTTGGTCATCCAGCCCGAATTCTCCAGGTTGCGCATGTAGGCGCTGACCCGGGCATTGGACTGGGTGCGACCTTCCAGGGTCAGGATGTCGCCTTCCTGCTTCAGCGCGGTCAGCACCAGGCCATCGGGGATGGTCCGGACCAGGGCGTCGAACAGGTGCACCATCTGCGAGCGCTTGGCCTGCAGCTGCTCGATCACCTTCTTGCGCGCCAGCAGGCGGTCCTTCTGGCGGTCGAGGCGGTCGATTTCCTTGTTCTGTTCCTTCACCCGCGCGATCTCGGCGGTCAGGAACGCATTGCGATCCCCCTGCCCGCTGACCTGGCGGTCGTAGTAGAACCAGATCAGCGCCGACAGCACGACGCCAGCAATGGCGGCAAAGCCCAGCATGGTCATGAACTCGCGCTGGCGTTGCTTGCGCCGCTCGGCGCGCCAGGGCAATAGATTGATTCTTGCCATCAGTCGAAGCTCCTCAGCGCCAGACCGGTGGCAATCATCAGCGCCGGGGCGTCCTGGGCCAGGGCATGCGCCTGAACCTTCGGACCCAGCGTCATCTGTGCCAGCGGATTGGCCACCACGGTGGCCACGCCCAGCTGTTCCTCCACCATCTCGGGCAGACCGGCCAGCGCCGCGCAACCGCCGGCCAGCACGATGTGGTCGACCCGGTTGAACTCGCTGCCTGCATAGAAGAACTGCAACAGGCGGCTGATCTGCTGGACCGTGGCTTCCTTGAACGGCTCGAGCACTTCCATCTCGTAGCTTTCCGGCAGCCCGCCCTGGCGCTTGGCCAGGCCCGCTTCCTCGTAGGTCAGCCCATAGCGGCGCATGACCTCGTCGGTCAGCTGCTTGCCGCCGAACACCTGCTCACGGCTGTACAGGCTACGCCCACCGCGAAGCACGTTCAGGGTGGTCATGGTGGCGCCGATGTCCACCAGCGCGACCACGCCATCACTGGCGATCGGCAGTTCGCTGGCGACCAGGGCAAAGGCGTTTTCGACCGCGAAGGCCTCCACGTCCATCACCTTGGCGACCAGACCGCCCAGCTCCAGCGCCGATTGGCGCAGCTCCACGTTCTCCGAGCGCGAGGCGGCCAGCAACACCTGGACCATCTCCGGGTTGTTGGGAATGGCGCCCAGCACCTCGAAATCGAGGTTCACTTCCTCGATCGGATACGGGATGTAGTTGACCGCTTCGAGCTCGACCTGGGCTTCCATGTCGTTCTCGTCCAGGTCAGCCGGCATCGGGATGAGCTTGGTGATGACCGCCGAACCCGCCACAGCGGCGGCAGCGTACTTGGCCTTGGAGCCTGAACGGTTCACCGCGCGGCGGATGGCCTCACCCACGGCCTCCACTTCCACGATGTTCTTCTCCACGACCGCATTCGGCGGAAGTGGTTCCACGGCGTAATGTTCCACGCGGAAACGATTGCCGCTGCGGGAAAGCTGCAAGAGCTTCACTGCAGTCGAACTGATATCGACGCCAATAAGCATCAACTGGCTTTTTGGGATAAGCCCCACGGTTTCTCCCCTGCCGACGGGCACTTGGACGCATAACCTGCGCCCGCGCATTAATAACGTATTTTTTGCAAATCGCAACCATCAACGTGCAAAACGTGCACTACTGCTCGTTTCACGCGTCCCCTGACGGTGACTGAAATGCTCTCCCCGGGAACAACCCCAGCCGTTCCCTTGCGTAATCTATACTCTGCGGCCACGAAATTCGCAATCGGAATCTGTCACTGATGACTCGCCTTCGCCGTTGGATGCGCTGGTTGCTGGTCGCCTTCCTGGTCCTGGCACTGATCGGCGCCGCGGTCGCCGGGGGCCTGTACTACGCCGTTTCCTCCCGTCTCCCGGACGTGCAGACCCTGCGCGACATCGAGATGCAGGAGCCCATGTACGTCTACGCCAGCGATGGCCGGCTCATGGCGGTCTTCGGCGAGTCCCGGCGCACCCCGATCACCATGAAGGAGGTCCCCGAGCGCCTCAAGCAGGCCTTCCTGGCCACCGAGGACGCCCGCTTCTACGAGCATGGGGGGGTCGACTACAAGGGCATCGCGCGCGCGGTCTGGCTGCTGGCCACGACCAACGACAAGCGGGTGCCGGGTGGCTCCACCATCACCCAGCAGGTCGCCCGCCAGTTCTTCCTGAGCTCGGAGTACAGCTACACCCGCAAGCTGGCCGAGATCCTGCTGGCGCGCAAGATCGAGCAGGAGCTGAGCAAGGACGAGATCTTCGAGCTGTACCTGAACAAGAGCTTCTTCGGCAACCGCGCCTACGGCGTGGCCGCGGCGGCCGAGTTCTACTACGGCAAGAAGCTGGGCGAATTGAACCTGGACGAGATGGCCTCGCTGGCCGGCATCCCCAAGTTCCCCTCCAGCGGCAACCCGATCAGCAACCCCGAGCGCGCCCAGGAGCGCCGCGACTACTACGTGCTGCAGCGCATGGCCAACCTGGGCTTCATCAGCCAGGCAGAGGCCGACGCCGCCAAGGCCGTGCCGATGCACGCCAGCGCGCATGAGCCGCCGGTCCAGGTGGAGGCCCCGTACGTGGCCGAACTGGTCCGCCAGGAGATGATCGCCCGCTTCGGCGGCGACGTGCTCAACAAGGGCTACCACGTCACCACCACCATCAACGCCGACATGCAGACCGCGGCCAACCTGGCCGTGCGTGACGGCCTGCTGGCCTACGACCATCGCCACGGCTGGCACGGGGTGGAGCAGCAGGTGGCGCTGGGCGCGGGCGACGATGCCGCGGCCCTGGCCACCCACCTGCGCGGCATCAGCAGCCAGACCGGGTTGCTGCCGGCCATCGTGGCCGGCACCGGTGCGGACGGCAGCGCCACGGTGGTGCTGGCCAACCGCAGCGAGATCGTGCTGCCCGCATCGGCGGCCAAGTGGACCAGCAAGACGCCGGCCAAGCTGGTGCAGCGCGGCGATATCGTGCGCGTGCGCGCCGGGGAGAAGGAAGGCGAATGGCTGCTGGACCAGATCCCGCGCGGGCAGTCCGCGCTGGTCTCACTGGACGCTGAAAGCGGTGCGCTCAAGGCGCTGGTCGGCGGTTTCAGCTTCTCCGGCAACAAGTTCAACCGTGCCACCCAGGCACGCCGCCAGCCGGGCTCCAGCTTCAAGCCCTTCATCTACGCGGCCGCGTTCGACAAGGGCTTCAACCCCGCCTCGATCGTGCTGGACGCCCCGGTGGTGTTCCGCGACCGCCGCGGCAAGACCTGGCAGCCGCAGAACGACGGCGGCGGGTTCCGCGGCCCGATGCGCCTGCGCGAGGCGCTGGTGCAGTCGCGCAACCTGGTGTCGGTGCGCCTGCTCGACGGCATGGGCGTGGACTACGCGCGCAAGTACATCAGCGAGTTCGGCTTCGCCGAGGCCGAGCTGCCGCCGAACCTGTCGATGTCGCTGGGCACCGCGTCGCTGACCCCGCTGTCGGTCGCCCGCGGCTATGCCGTGTTCGCCAATGGCGGCTCACGCGTGGACACCTGGCTGATCGACCAGGTCACCGACCGTGATGGCAACCTGGTGTTCAAGGAAAACCCGGCCCTGGCCTGCCGCGACTGCGCCGGCACCAGCGGCGGGGCACCGGTGAGCCAGGTGGTGGACGGCTTCAACTTCGGCGCGGCTGCCGCACCGGCGACTGCACCGGCTGCCGCCGTTGCGGCCAAGCCGGAACAACCTTCGGAGCCCGCCCGCCCGGCCAACCCGGATGCCCGCGTGGCGCCGCGTGCCATTGATGCGCGCACGGCCTACCAGCTGGTGTCGATGATGCGCGACGTGGTCCAGCGCGGCACCGGCACCGCCGCGAAAGTGCTGGGTCGCGAGGACGTCGGCGGCAAGACCGGCTCCACCAACGACCATCGCGATGCCTGGTTCTCCGGCTTCGGCGGCCCGTACGCCACCACCGTGTGGGTGGGCCGCGACGACTTCCGTTCGCTGGGCTACCGCGAATACGGTGGGCGCGCTGCGCTGCCTATCTGGATCGACTACATGCGCGTGGCGCTGAAGGACACGCCGGTGGCGCAGAACGAACCGCCGTCGGGCATGGTCCAGGCCACCCTCAACGGCGCCACCGAATGGGTCAAGGTCGAGGACATGGAGAAGCTGGCCGAGTACGATTTCAATACGCAGACGCCTCAGGCCGACGACGCGGCGTTTGATATTTTCTGATGTAGAGTCGGTGGCAGGTCGATAGGGGAGATTGCTCATGCATCGGGCCCGACAGCATGCGGACAGCCAGACCCGCGAGCGCCGCCACCGGCTCGCCCATGAAGCCGCCCGGCTGATGGCCGAGGGCGGCATCCGCGACTACCACCAGGCCAAGTTGAAGGCCGCTGGGCGGCTGGGCATCCATGACGATGCCTCGCTGCCGCGCAATACCGAAATCGAGGACGCGCTGCGCGAGTACCAGCGCCTGTTCGCCGGCGCAGGGCACGAGGTGCACCTGCGCCAGCGGCGTGAGGCCGCCCTGCGTGCCCTGGAATTCCTGCAGGGGTTCTCCCCGCGCCTGTGCGGCCCGGTGCTGGACGGCACCGCCGATGCCAACAGCCCCGTGCAGCTGCAGGTTCACTGCGACGACGAGGACGACGTGCAGCGCTTCCTGGAAGACCACCGCATCCCGGCCGAATCCCGCACGCGGCGCGTGCGCCTGGACCGTGAGCGCACGCTGGATGTGCCGGTGTGGGTGTTCAGCGCCGAGGAACTGACGTTCGATGTGGCGGTGCTGCCCTACGACGTGCTGCGCCAGCCGCCGCTGTCGGCCATCGACGAGAAACCGATGCGGCGCGCCTCGGCCGCACAGGTCCGCGCGTTGTTGGCCGGGTAGTTACCAGCCGATGCCCATGCCCAGGGCGACGGTGTGCTCGCCGCCCTGGCTGAAGGCGCCGCTGAGGCTGACGCTGGTGGTCGCGCGCCGGTCCAGTACGCGCTGGTAGCCCACCGCCAACGCCGCCTCGCCATCGGCATGGCCGATGCCGGCCCCCAGCCGGTTCCAGGTCGGCAGCCCGGCCGTGTTCATGGCCATCGCCGCCTGCGCGCTGCCCATCGCGACCATGCGGTTCATGCGCCGGTCGAGGCGATCCATGCGCCGATCCACACCCGCCAACGCCTGGTCGGTGTAGGCGTTGGCACGCTGCACCGCGTCGTCGACCGCGCGCGCATCCACCGGCGGAAGGGGGGCTTCGACCCGCGGCGCGGCGCCCCGTACGGGTTCATCGCTGGGGGGCGAACCCGCCGCCGCAGGGTCATCACTTGCCGCGGCGGCCGGCGCATCTGCCGGCGTACTGGCGCGGGCGACTATCGGGTCGACGACGACCGCGCCCTCCCCGCTCGCGCCCTGCCGTGCCGCCAGCGCATCCACCCGCTCGCCCATGCTGCCTACCGCGTCGTGCGCCGCGCTGACCGCGTCATCGAGCGCATCCAGCGCGCCGGCCACCGTCCCATGCCATTTCCCCTGTACGGCAAACGTCAGGCCACGCACCCCGCCCTGCGCGTCGATGCCGGTGCCGAGCACGCCGGCCAGCGCGGACAGCTGCCGCACCGAGACAACGTCATCGGCGGCAATGCCCGGCATGACGTTGGTGATCCGCCGGCGCATCCCCTGCCCGCCCACCGACACCTCGAACGGGTTCTGTACGATCGAGCCGAAGCCCAGCGCGACACTGTCATGCGCGCCCTCCCACACCTGCGTGGAGGCGCCGATGGCCATGCCGTTTTCGGCCAGCACGCGCGAGCGCGAGCCCAGCGAGAAGCCGTCGTGGGCACCTTCCAGGACGATCGCCGCGCGCCCCAGTGCCACCGAATTCCTGCCCAGCGAGGTGGCGAAACTGCCGATGGCGGTCGATCCCGCGCCCTGTGCGCGGGCATCGCTGCCCATCGCCGTGCCCAGGTGCCCCGCCTGCGCCGGCAGGCTCATCTCGTCGGCGCCGACGCGGGCATACCGCTGCGTGTACTCGAGCGCCGCCACGCGCTTGGTGGCGGCGAACAGCTGCGCCCCGTTGACCGCCATGTGGCTGTCGGCACTGACCTCGCCCTCCCCCAGCGCCACCAGGCGCGCGCCGCGCAGGTGCACGGTGGCGTCCTTGTCGAAGCGCACCACGTCGCCCAGGTCGGCGCTGACCCCCAGCACGCTGTCGCGCAGCAGCGCGATGTCGGTGCGGTTGCGGGCAATCAGCTCGCCGTTGGCGTTGACCTGCCACAGGGCATCCGACCATTCCGGCGGTGGGCTGGGGACCTGCGGCGGTGGCGCCTCGCAGTGCGTCACGCGATCACGCCCGAACACGCCGGCGACGCCGACGCCCACGCCGAGCTCGCCAGCGAACGCGAGCGCGTGCGTGGTGGATGGCGCTCCATCGTCCTGCACCGCGATGGGTGCCGGGTCGGAGGGCACCGCCGGCAGGGTGGCGAGGGCAGCGCCCGGCAGCAGGATCAGCAGCGCGACAGGCGCGGCAACGCAGGCGGGAAGAGAGCAGTTCATGGTGGTTCCTTTCATGGCAGCAGGGTCTGCTGGTGTTCCCGGTAGCCGTCACGGCTCAGGCGGTAGTCGACGCGCACGCGCGACCCCGCCGTCGGCTGGAACGGCAACGCCAGCGCAGCGCCGGGATACACGCTGCGTTCGATGTCATGGGTGCTGCAGACAGTGGCGACGCAGTGCTGGATCCGGCGGATGCCGAGCCGCAGGGTGCCGCGGTTGACCAGGCGACCCTCGGCAAGCCGCATGTCCACCTGTCCGTCGGCGGGCAGCACGTTGACCAGCACGCCCCAGACGAGGCTGACGCCAATCGTTGCACTGGCCGTTTCCACGGGCTCGACGTCGGCGCCGGCTTCGGCACCCCGCACACCCTCGAAATACACGCGGAAGGCGGTCTCCTCGGTCACCGGCGCAAGCGCGATCACCCGGACCAGCCGGCTGCCGCCGCCCGCCAGCGCGAACATGCCCGGCGTCACGGCAATCGCCGAGGCGTCGCCCGCCGGCGGCTCCACCTCGTGTTCTTCGTCGGTGGCGGGCGCGACCACCCGCCGGACCGTGGCCCGGATGTACTGGGTGCGGGGCGATTGCGCCTGCACGCGGATGCTGCTGGTGCGGCCGGCATCGACGTGGACGCGCATCGGATGCACATCCAGGTTCGCCAGCACCGGCGCGGCAGGCAGCAGGAACAGCAGCAGGAGGGTGACGCGGTGCGCGCGCATGGAAGTCTCCGGAAGTCAGGGGCGGCGGGTGGGCAGGCGCATTTCGAGCGTGAGATCGCCCTGGTAGCGTCCATCGCGCTTGTCCGCTGCCGGCACGCGGGGCGTGATGAGGGTCAGCGGGGTCGGGACGCAGTGCACGGGCTGGTCCATGCCGGGCAGCAGCACCGGGCGCACCTCGGCGCTGTCGATGTCGTCCAGCACGGTGTGTGCATCGGGGTGCAGCGGGATGGTCCTGCCCGCATGCAGCAGCTGCAGGCGGTAATCGATGCGCTCGTACGCCTCGCGTCCACCGCCCTGGTGCCAGACGGAGAACAGGCCCGGCGGCCGCCCGGGCGTGTCGGGCATGCCATCGCGCGCGATCAGCACCAGTTGGCTGCTGTGCGACCCCAGCCCGTCGTACAGGCACATGTCCAGCACTGCCTCGCCGCCCACGCTGGCCGGTGGCGGCTGGCTGCGCAGCTGCAGCTGCAGGTCCACGGCCGCGGCCGAGCCGCCGTATTCGGGCAGGTGGATGGCCGCGCGGCCCGGGTCGGTCACGGTGACGTCCAGCACGAACACGTGGCGGCCGAGCACGGCCCCTCCTGCACCACCGCGCACATCCAGGTGCAGCTCCGCCCGCCAGCGGCCGGCAACCAGCCCGGCGATGTCCATGGCCGCCACCTGCAGGGTCGCAGCGGTACCGGCCGGCTGGACGTGGCACTCACGGGTCGCCGAGGTCCACAGCGGGTACTCCGATTTGTCCCAGTAGTCGTCACTGCAGCTGCGCTCCCATTCGACCCGTTCCATCCAGCCGGTGACGGCGACGTCCCTGCGCTGGCCACTGCGCTGTTCGTGGAACTCCAGCAGGATCGGCCGGCGCCCGGTCGGCCCTTCGCCGGTGTCGCTGCGCGGACAGCGGCCGCGCGCCGCCACCTCCGTGCAGGTCACATGCAGGCGGCCATGGCCCTGCGCCACTTCGTCGAAGCCCAGCACCGTGCGCGGTGCCCACAACTGCAGGGGCAGCGGCGCGGAACGGTCGAAGGCATGCGTCACGGCGGTCACGGTGGTGCCGCCGACCGGCACCGTCACAGGAGGACGCTGCGCGGCGGCAGGCAACGCGATCAGCAGCGCAGGCAGCAGCGTGAAGGCGCGGGCGCGGGTCATGGCAGGCGCACGCTGAGCGGTGCGGCGGCGTCCAGCAGGCGCTGTACCCGCGCCTGCTGCGAGATGGTGGCCGGCAACGCCGCGCGTGCCAGCGGCGCGCAGGCGACCTGCCCCACCAGCAGCACGACGCTGCGCTGTTCACGCACCTGCAGCGGACAGTGCAGCAGGCGGCCCTCCTGCAGCAGGTACAGCACCGCCGCGCGGGTCGGCAGCTCGGCGATGAAGCCGCCGTCGGACCCGAGCGGCGGCACGGCGGCGTTGAGAACGCGCGCACCGGCCAGCGCTGCGCCGGTGTCGTCGCGTGCGCTGCCGATGTAGGTGAAGGTGGCCTCCACCCCCACCGGCAGTGCGATCACCCGGCCCGGCAGCAGGAACGACTGGTGCGCGGTGCCCGGCTGGGCCACGCGTACGGCGGCGTCGTGCGCCTGCCCGGCAACATCGTGCACCTCCACCCGGTGGCGCTGGTAGCCGCTGAGCGGCAGCAGCCGGCGCTGCCCGAAGCGCACCACCTGGCGGCGCTGGGAACCGGCCTGCACCTCGGCGGCAGCGCCGTCCAGCGCCGCGAGGTCGGCATGCGCCACGCTCACGGCCACGCCCGCGTCGGCGCCATTGGCACTGCCCCAGTAAACACCGCGGGAGGACACCGCCAGCGCTGAACCGTGGCTCAGGCTGTACGCGGTTTCGCTGGCGTGCGCGTGCCGATGGTGGCTCAGCACGGCGCCGGTGTGGCCCTGCGGGGTATACGCGCGCGCCGCCAGCAGGACATCGGAACCCCCACCGTCCTGCACGCTGAGCTCGGCGGCGGCATCGCGCGCGGCGCCGTCCTGTTCCTGGCGCCAGGACTGGGCCAGCAGCAAACGGCGTTCCGCGGCACCGGCGTGCGGCTGGCGCGCCTCGACGCCGATCCGGCGCAGGCCGGTGCTGTCGCCCCCGTGGTGCAGCCGTGACAGCGTGATGGCCACCTGCACGCCCCGGTCGGTTCCAAGGCCGTCCTGCCGCCACGCACCCAGTCGTGTGCCGATGCTGACGCCCCGCCAGTGGCGCGTCAGGCTGTAGCCGGCCTGCACGCTGCGGGTATCGCGGGCCGCAGTGGCGGTCGCCAGTGAGCGCCGACGGGTATGCCCCAGGTAGAGGCTGCCGCCGGCCAACGGGACGCTCAGCGAGGCGCTGAGCACGTCGGCGCACCCCAGCCGGTCATCCCCCATCCGCACGCCGCTACGGCAGTGGCGGCCGCGCAGGCGCTGCCGGTACAGGTTCCAGGAGGCGGCATTGCGCACGCTCAGCTGCTGCTGGCTGCCGCGGCTGCCCTCGCTGCCGAGCAGGGCCCCCAGCTCGGCCTGCAGGTCGTGCCCGGCGACGCGGTGACGCGTGCCGGTACGCAGTTCGGCATAGCGGCCGTCGGCCACCTGCGACACGCCCAGGCTCATGCCGGACTGGCGCGCCAACGGCACGCGAACGCCGGCCTGTACGCCGCCACCGCCGGTTCCGACGTCGTCGGCGTGCGAACGCTCCCTGCCGCCCTGCACGAACCACTGCAGGCCCGGTTCGCCCCAGTCCTGGCCGCGCGCGAACGGCAGCGTCTCGGTGCGTACCAAGCGGCCGTCCTCGTAGATGCGCAGGGTCACCGCGTAGCTGCCGCCCGGAAACTGGCGGGTGTCCAGGTCGCTGACGCCGGCGGGCAGGTAGAAGGTCTGCAGGAGGCGCTCACCGTCGAACGCATCCACCCGCGCCTGGCGGGCGAGCAACACGGTGAGTGGCGCCGCACCGGCGTCCGCGTCGGCGTCCACGTAGGCCTGGGTGGTGCCCATGCGCACACCATCGAAGCGCTCGAGCGGCAGCAGCCCGAGGCCGAACTGGCCGCCCTGGGTGCTGGCCAGGTTGCGCCGGTCCATGCGCCCGACCTGCAGGTAGTGCCGCCGGGCGAGGTCATGCCGGTAGTACAGGTCATCGAATTCGAACCGCGCACGGGGGCGCTGTCCCGGCCACGCGTTGCGGGCGTAGTTCCAGCTACCGCCGAGGTGGCCGGCGCGCTGGATGCCGAGCGCGGCACTCCCATTCGCATTGAACGCGTATTCGCGGCCGTTGCCGCTGAGCGCCAGGTTCTGCTGGTGCAGCAGCGCATTTTCGGCGTGTTCGCTCGGTGCATGCAGGCCGGTGGTATCGCGCTCGGCCCGCGGCAGCCACCGCGGTGCGGGAAACAGCAGCAACGCACCTTCGCCTTCGTCAAAGATGGCATGCACGTGTGCGGGGTCCTCCGACGGGGGGCGCCAGCCGCAACCCGGCTGCGGCTGGCCATGAATGCAGGCGAGGTGGCTGTCACGCGGCAACGGTGCCTGCAATGCCGGCTGCAGCGCCTGCTGGGCGGTGACAGAGAGTCCCAGCGCGGCGAGCACCTGCACGGGGTGTTCGAGCTGGACGTGGTCCAGGCTCACCCACGCAGGCCACAGGCCGGCCGAACGCCCGAAGGCGCGCACCTCCACCCGCTCACGCTGGCCACTGACAAGATCTTCAAAGCCGACCGGCACCGGGCTCGCCTGGGCAGCCCCGGAAGGCAGCGACAGGGCGAGCGCCACCGCCAGCCGGACGAGGGCGGGAGCAGGAATGCGCATGGCAGGGCCGCACGGATGCCGGCCTGCGAAGGCCGACATCGGCGTGGTCGGTCAGAGGCTGCTGGCCTTCTGCACCAGCACGAGGCTGACGGGACCGTCGTAGAGGCCGGCGGCGGCGATCGGCCCCGGCGTTGCCTGGGCCACGGTCAGCGGCATTTCGATGGACGCGCCGGGGATGGCGCCCTGGAACAGCTGGTCGGACGTGAACGCGATCGGTGCCAGGCCCAGCTCACGACCGTTGAGGCTGACGGCCAGCGGCACATCGACCGCGCCGGCGGCGGTCACCTTGGGCATCAGCACGGCCGGTTCGGCAAGGCGCACATCGACGTCCAGGCTGGTGTCATTGGAGAACACGCGCACGCGTTCGCTCCAGCTGCTCAATCCCTGCCCGGCGCGGTACGGCAGCTGCACGGCATCGGGAAGCGCACTGCCATCGGCCTTGAGCAGCGACAGGGTCGGGTCGACGTTGGCCCAGACGGTGATATGCGCTTCGGCGGCATGGACGGACAGTGCGGCGATGCAGATCGCCAGGCCCAACGCGGCCTGCTTCAGAGTGCGGTACATGAGTCTCTCTCCCGTGATTGAAAAGCACCTCGTTCGAGGCGGTCGGCAACACGGCGGTGTGCAGTGCCGGCGACACGATCACGGTAGGCAAACGCCGTGCACGCCCCCACTCAACCATTCTTAAACCGAGGGCGCGGCACACGGTTCTGCGACAGCGCGCGCGAACCTGCTTCAACGCAAGCATTCCGAGCGGAATCGATGCGCATGACGAACCACATTGCCCTATGCTCGCCGCCGCATGGCGGAATGGCGTTCTGTCGTCGAACGCGTCATTGCAAAAAAAACGCCCCCTTGCGGAGGCGTTCTTTCATCGCGCTACAGCAGGGCGATCAGCCCTGGTAGTCACGCACGTCGCTGCCGGTGTAGACCTGGCGCGGGCGGCCGATCTTCATTTCCGGGTCGACCTGCTGTTCCAGCCAATGTGCGACCCAGCCGGAAGTACGGCCGAGGGCGAACATGACGGTGAACATTTCGGTCGGAATCTGCAGCGCCTTGTAGATGATGCCGCTGTAGAAATCGACGTTCGGGTACAGCTTGCGGGCAACGAAGTACTCGTCCTGCAGCGCGGCCTGTTCCAGCTTCACGGCCACGTCCAGCAGCGGATCCTGCACGCCCAGCTGCTTGAGCACCTTGCCGGTCATCTCACCGATGACCTTGGCGCGCGGGTCGAAGTTCTTGTACACACGGTGACCGAAGCCCATCAGGCGGAAGCCCGAGGTCTTGTCCTTGGCCTTGACCACGGCCGACTCGACGTTGTCGGCCGAACCGATTTCCTCGAGCATCTTCAGTACGGCTTCGTTGGCACCGCCGTGGGCCGGACCCCACAGCGCGGTGACGCCAGCGGCGACCGACGCGTACGGGTTGGCACCGGTCGAACCGACCAGGCGCACCGTCGAGGTGGAGGCGTTCTGCTCGTGGTCGGCGTGCAGGATGAAGAGCAGGTCCAGCGCCTTGACCACGTCCTGGTTCAGCTCGTACTGGCCATCGGCCGACTCGAAGGTCTGCTTCAGGAAGCGGCTGACGTAGTCCAGCGAGGTGTCCGGCTTGTTGGCCGGCAGGCCCTTGCCGTGGCGGTAGATCAGGGCCGACAGGGTCGGCACCTTGGCGATCAGGCGCACGGCGGCCTGGCGGCGCTGCTCGGCGTCGGACAGGTCCAGCGAGGCGTGGTAGATGCCCGACAGCTGCGCGATGGCGGCGGTCAGGATCGCCATCGGATGGGCGTCCTTGGCGAAGCTGCCGATCAGGGTGTTGATCGACGCATCGACGTTGGCTTCGGCAGCCAGCTCGTCGGTGAAGGCCTTCAGCTGCTCGGCGCTCGGACGTTCGCCATTGATGAGCAGGTAGGCCACTTCGACGTAGCTGGACTTCTCCGACAGCTGTTCGATGGGGTAGCCGCGATACAGCAGCACGCCCTTGTCACCGTCGATGTAGGTGATGGCGGACTTGCAGCTGGCGGTGGCGGTGAAGCCGGAGTCGTAGGTGAAGAGACCCGTTTCCTTGGTCAGCTTCGAGATATCGACGCACTCGTTGCCAAGCGTGGGTTTGATGACCGGCAAAACAACCGACTTATCGCCGGCGTTGAGCGTGACCTGATCAAGATCGGACACTGTGTGCGCTCCTCAGGGGAAGGCGCCCACCCAAGCGCATGGGGCAGGCACGTGAAGGAAGTCCACAACCTGTGCTGTGGATCACGCCATTATCGCACAGCAACATTTGCCACGCCCTAGGACGGAAGTCGTAGACGCGCACGCGCCAAGCCCCACCCACGCAAGGCTGGCGACGCCTTCGAGAGGGTGCTTCGGACACTGCGTTGCACCCTGCCGGGTGAATTTATGAACCGCCGTTCATGCAGCAGCAGGGTTCGCGTCGCAAAGGCGGCGCCACTGGATCGCAGGCAAAAAAAAACAACGGCCGCCGAGGCGACCGTTGTTTTCATGCAGCAACGTCGACAGCTTACTCGGCAGCAGCAGCCGGAGCCGGCTTGCCGAAACGCTTCTGGAACTTGTCGATACGGCCGCTGGTGTCGATCACCTTGTGCTTGCCCGTGTAGAACGGGTGCGACGCGGACGAGATTTCAATCTTCACGAGCGGGTACTCGTTGCCGTCTTCCCACGTGGTGGTTTCTTTCGAAGCCATGGTGGTACGGGTCAGGATCTTGAAATCGGAGGTGACGTCCTGAAACACGACGTCACGGTAGTTCGGATGGATATCGGCCTTCATGGACACACCGTAGAGAATATGAAAAACGTAAGCGCGGCATTATAGTCCCGGCACCCGTCAAGGGCAAGCCGGGACCCCCGCTACATGAACAGGCACGCCGTGGCGGCCTTACTGGACCCCGAGGGCGGCCCGGACCTGGGCTTCGAAGCGCCCCTGGTCATAGGCCATCAGCAGCTGCGTGTTGTCCGGCTGCCCGGTCTGGCGGTTCCAGTCGACAATGGTAGCACCCCGGCTGTGCACGCCGGCCAGTTCCACGTTCAGCGGGCGCGATTCGACCCGCAGCGCGCCGTCGGGCTGCAGCGCCCAGGCCATGGCCAGGGCATCGGCGGCAAACCAGCGGTCGCCACGGCTGTCTTCCGACCAGAGCCGGGTCTGGCGCGAAATCAGCTCGTAGAAGCGCGCCTTGTCGCTGTCGAAGGCCAGCCACTGCTCGACATCCTTGTGCAGCAGGCCGTGGGCGACGGTGGCCTCCCAGTCGGCCACTTCGATCTGCGGGAAGCCGGTGAACACCACGTGGGCCGCCTCGGGATCGAAGGCGATGTTGAATTCGGCCGCCGGAGTGATGTTGCCGTGGCAGGTCACTGCCCCGCCCATCACCAGGAAACGCTTCACGCGCTGCGGCAGGGTGGGATCGAGCTTGAGGGCCAGGGCCAGGTTGGTCAGCGGACCGAGCGCGACCAGGAACAGCTCCCCGGCGTACTGGTGCGACAGGCGCAGGATGGCCAGCGCGGCATGCTCGGCCTCGGCCTGGCGCTTGGCGGCCGGCAGGTTGACGTCGCCAAAGCCATCGGCGCCGTGCACGTGAGCAGCATCGACGGAGGGGTGCAGCAGCGGGTCGGGGGTGCCGGCATACACCGGAACGTCTTCACGGCCGGCCACTTCGCACAGCTTGAGCGCATTGCGGACCGTGTGGTCCAGGCCGACATTGCCGGCGGCGATGGTCAGGCCAACGACATCGTGGCGTTCATCGGCAAAGGCCATCAACAGGGCCAGAGCGTCATCGACACCCGGATCGGTGTCGATCAACAGCGGAATCTTCTTGGTCATGCGTGCCGTCTTTATCTAGCGGCAAGGGACTTTCGCACCCGGAGATGACAAATACAAGGCCGGGGCCGATGCCGGTCACGACCAACGGTCGTGACC
>NZ_JBOHXV010000060.1:0-30811 GCF_050737075.1 Stenotrophomonas sp. | reverse complement strand
CTCCCGTAGAGGCGGCCTCTGTCCGTCTGTCAGCATTCCGCAAGGCCCGCCAAACAGAAGCAGCAACCGCCAGCCATGAACACTGATTACCGCAAGCACCTTCCCGGCACCTCGCTGGACTACTTCGATACCCGTGCCGCGGTCGACGCGCTGCAGCCCGGTGCCTACGCCACGCTGCCGTACACCTCGCGCGTGCTGGCCGAAAACCTGGTGCGCCGCTGCGACCCGGCCACGCTGGAGGCCTCGCTGCGGCAGCTGATCGAGCGTCGCCAGGACCTGGATTTCCCGTGGTATCCCGCGCGCGTGGTGTGCCATGACATCCTCGGCCAGACCGCGCTTGTGGACCTGGCCGGTCTGCGCGATGCCATTGCCGACGCTGGCGGCGATCCGGCCCAGATCAACCCCGTCGTACCGACCCAGCTGATCGTCGATCACTCGCTGGCGGTGGAATACCCGGGCTTCGACAAGGCAGCGTTTGAGAAGAACCGCGCCGTCGAAGACCGCCGCAATGAAGACCGGTTCCACTTCATCAACTGGACCAAGAAGGCGTTCAAGAACGTCGACGTGATTCCGCCGGGCAACGGGATCATGCACCAGATCAATCTGGAGAAGATGTCGCCGGTGATCCAGGTGCGCGACGGCGTCGCCTTCCCCGATACCTGCGTGGGCACCGACAGCCACACCCCGCACGTGGACGCGCTGGGCGTGATCGCCATCGGCGTGGGTGGCCTCGAAGCGGAGAACGTCATGCTGGGGCGCGCCTCGTGGATGCGCCTGCCCGACATCATCGGCGTGGAATTGACCGGCCGCCCGCAGCCCGGCATCACCTGCACCGACATCGTGCTGGCCTTGACCGAGTTCCTGCGCAAGGAACGCGTGGTCGGCGCGTGGATCGAGTTTTACGGCGAAGGCGCCACCGCGCTGACCATCGGCGACCGCGCCACCATCTCCAACATGACCCCGGAGTTCGGCGCCACCGCGGCGATGTTCTCCATCGACCAGCAGACCCTGGACTACCTGCGCCTGACCGGCCGCGAGGATGCCCAGGTGCAGCTGGTGGAAACCTATGCCAAGGCCACCGGCCTGTGGTCGGACGACCTGGCGCAGGTGCAGTACCCGCGCGTGCTGCAGTTCGACCTGTCCAGCGTGGTGCGCAACATGGCCGGCCCGTCCAACCCGCACAAGCGCGTGGCGACCAGCGAACTGGCCGCCCGCGGCATCGCCGACGAAGGCAAGCTGGCCTCCGGCAAGCTGGAACAGGAACAGGGGCTGATGCCCGATGGCGCGGTGATCATCGCCGCCATCACCAGCTGCACCAACACCAGCAACCCGCGCAACGTCATCGCCGCGGCGCTGCTCGCGCGCAACGCCAACCGCGCGGGCCTGGTCCGCAAGCCGTGGGTGAAGAGCTCGCTGGCGCCCGGTTCCAAGGCCGTGCAGCTGTACCTGGAAGAGGCGGGCCTGCTCGGTGAGCTGGAGCAGATGGGCTTCGGCATCGTCGGCTTCGCCTGCACCACCTGCAACGGCATGAGCGGCGCGCTCGACCCGAAGATCCAGCAGGAAGTGATCGACCGCGACCTGTACGCCACGGCGGTGCTGTCGGGCAACCGCAACTTCGACGGCCGCATCCACCCGTACGCCAAGCAGGCCTTCCTGGCCTCGCCGCCGCTGGTGGTGGCCTACGCCATCGCCGGCACGGTGCGCTTCGACATCGAGAAGGACGCCCTCGGCCACACCGCCGACGGCAACCCGATCACCCTGAAGGACCTGTGGCCGAGCGACGCCGAGATCGACGCGGTGGTTGCCGCCAGCGTCAAGCCGGACCAGTTCCGCCAGGTCTACGAGCCGATGTTCACCTTCAAGGTGGAACACGGCGCGCCGATCAGCCCGTTGTACGACTGGCGCCCGCAGAGCACCTACATCCGCCGCCCGCCGTACTGGGAAGGTGCGCTGGCCGGTGAGCGCCCGCTGCGTGGCATGCGCCCGCTGGCGGTGCTGGGCGACAACATCACCACCGACCACCTCTCGCCGTCCAATGCGATCCTGGCCAGCAGCGCGGCCGGTGAGTACCTGGCGAAGATGGGCCTGCCGGAGGAAGACTTCAATTCCTACGCCACCCACCGTGGCGACCATCTCACCGCGCAGCGCGCCACCTTCGCCAACCCGAAGCTGATCAATGAAATGGTCGTGGTCGACGGCCAGGTGAAGCAGGGCTCGCTGGCGCGCGTGGAGCCGGAAGGGCAGGTGATGCGCATGTGGGAAGCCATCGAAACCTACATGGAGCGCAAGCAGCCGCTGATCATCATTGCCGGTGCCGACTACGGGCAGGGCAGCTCGCGCGACTGGGCCGCCAAGGGCGTGCGCCTGGCCGGCGTGGAGGCGATCGCCGCCGAAGGCTTCGAGCGCATCCATCGCACCAACCTGATCGGTATGGGCGTGCTGCCGCTGGAGTTCAAGCCGGGCGTCAACCGCACCACGCTGGGCATCGACGGCACCGAGACCTTCGACGTGGTCGGCGAGCGCGTGCCGCGCGCTGAGCTGACGCTGGTCATCCACCGCCGCAGTGGCGAGCAGCTCAACGTGCCGGTCACTTGCCGCCTGGACACCGCCGAAGAGGTCTCGATCTACGAAGCCGGCGGAGTACTGCAGCGTTTTGCGCAGGACTTCCTGGAATCCTCGCAGGTGGCATGACATGACCTATCTTCCCCAACTCCGCATTCCGGCAACCTACATGCGGGGTGGCACCAGCAAGGGCGTGTTCTTCCGCCTGCAGGATCTCCCCGTTGCCGCGCAGACGCCGGGCCCGGCCCGCGACGCGCTGCTGATGCGCGTGATCGGCTCGCCTGATCCGTATGGCAAGCACACCGACGGCATGGGTGGGGCGACCTCCAGCACCAGCAAGTGCGTGATCATCTCGCCACCGTCGGTGCCCGATCACGATGCGGATTATCTGTATGGCCAGGTCTCCATCGATACGGCGTTCGTGGACTGGAGCGGCAACTGCGGCAATCTCAGCACTGCCGTGGGGCCGTTCGCGATCAGCAACGGCTTCATCGATCCGGCGCGCGTCCCGCACAACGGCGTCTGCACAGTGCGGATCTGGCAGGCCAACATCGGCAAGACCATCCTGGCGCACGTGCCGGTCGTTGACGGGCAGGTGCAGGAGATCGGCGACTTCGAGCTGGACGGGGTGACCTTCCCGGCCGCCGAGATCGCGCTCGAGTTCCTCGATCCGTCCGATGATGGCGAAGGCGAGGGCGGTTCGATGTTCCCCACCGGCAACCTGGTGGACACCCTGGACGTGCCCGGCGTCGGCAGTTTCCAGGTGACCATGATCACCGCGGGCATTCCGACCATCTTCCTCAATGCGGCGGACCTGGGTTACACCGGTACCGAGCTGCAGCCGGCGATCAACGACGACAAGGCCGCGCTGGCCCGGTTCGAGGCGATCCGCGCGCACGGTGCGGTGCGCATGGGCCTGATCGACAGCATCGAGAAGGCCGCCACCCGCCAGCACACGCCGAAGGTGGCCTTCGTTGCCCCCGCGCAGGACTACGTGTCCTCCAGTGGCAAGCAGATCAGCGCCGGTGACATCGACCTGCACGCGCGTGCACTGTCGATGGGCAAGCTGCATCACGCCATGATGGGTACCGCTGCGGTGGCCATCGGCACCGCCGCTGCCATCCCCGGCACGCTGGTGAACCTGGCCGCCGGCGGCGGCGAGCGCGGCGCGGTGACCTTCGGGCACCCGTCCGGCACCCTGCGCGTAGGCGCCGAAGCCCGACTCGTTGACAGCCAGTGGACAGTCACCAAGGCCATCATGAGCCGCAGCGCACGCGTGCTGATGGAAGGCGCCGTCCGCGTCCCGGCCTGAACGACGTAGAGCCGGGCTCTGCCCGGCTGCACGGGGCTCTGCCCGGCTGCACGGGGCTCTGCCCCGCTGCACCGCGGAACCGTGGACAACCCAGGAGCGCGACGATGACTGCAGGCAACCCGCCGTCCAACGACCGCATCGCGTGGGACGCGGTCATGACCGACATCGTCGATTACGTCCGCGACTACAAGGTCGTCTCGCCCCTGGCATTCACCACGGCCCGCCACTGCCTGATCGACACGCTTGGCTGCGGCCTGGCCGCACTGGCCTTCCCGGCGTGCAGCAAGCTGCTGGGCCCGCTGGTGCCCGGCAGCCGCGTCATCAACGGCGCACGCGTCCCCGGCACCCGGTTCGAGCTGGACCCGGTGCAGGCGGCCTTCAACATCGGCGCCATGGTGCGCTGGCTGGACTTCAACGACACCTGGCTGGCGGCCGAATGGGGCCATCCGTCCGACAACCTGGGCGGCATCCTGGCCACGGCCGACTGGCTCAGCCGCAATGCCGTCGCCCTGCGCCGGCCGCCGCTGACCATGCGCGACGTGCTGGTGGCGATGATCAAGGCGCACGAGATCCAAGGGTGCCTGGCGCTGGAGAACGCCTTCAACCGGGTCGGGCTGGACCACGTGGTGCTGGTCAAGGTGGCCTCCACCGCCGTGGTCGCGCACCTGCTGGGCCTGGACCGCGAGCGCATGCTCAATGCCGTGTCGCTGGCCTGGGTGGACGGGCAGGCGCTGCGCACCTACCGGCATGCGCCCAACACCGGCTCGCGCAAGAGCTGGGCCGCGGGCGATGCCACCAGCCGCGCCGTGCGCCTGTCGCTGATGGCGGCGGCCGGCGAGATGGGCTACCCCAGCGCGCTGACCGCCCCGACCTGGGGCTTCTACGATGCCTCCTTCGGCGGGCAGCCGTTCCGCTTCCAGCGCGCCTATGGCAGCTACGTCATGGAAAACGTGCTGTTCAAGATCAGCTACCCGGCCGAGTTCCATGGCCAGACGGCGGTGGAGGCGGCCATGCAGCTGCATGCAAGGCTGCGCGCCGAGGGCCGGCGTCTGGACGACATCGACCACATCACCCTGCGCACCCAGCAGGCCTGCCTGCGCATCATCGACAAGTCCGGCCCGCTGCAGAACCCGGCCGACCGCGACCACTGCGTGCAGTACATGGTCGCCATCGCGCTGCTGTTCGGCCGGCTGGTGGCGGCGGACTACGAGGACGACGTGGCCGCCGATCCTCGCATCGACGCGCTGCGCGCGAAGATCCAATGCGTGGAGGAACCGCGCTTCACCGCCGACTACCTGGACCCGGACAAGCGCAGCATCGCCAACGCGCTGGCGCTGCACTTCGCCGATGGCGCGCGGATGGAAGCGACGGTGGAGTACCCGCTCGGCCATGCCCGGCGCCGTGCGGAGGGCATCCCGCGGCTGGAAGACAAGTTCCGCGCGCACTTGACCGCCACGTTCCCGACCGTGCAGCAGCGGCGCATCCTGGACGCCTCGCTCGACCCGGTGGTGCTGGAGGCGATGCCGGTACACGACTACGTGTCCCTGTACGTGGCGTAGCGCCGGGCTCTGCCCGGCCGTCTGTACGTGTAGCGCGGGCTCTGCCCGGCTGCCCATCGTCGGGTCCCGCCGCAATCTGACGCATCCATCCCGATTTTCGGAATTTCCTGACAGATGCGACCCAACCGGCCGGCCGTATACTGCCTGCCTTGTTCGAGGAGCGGCATCATGGCAGCGCACGGTCGGGTTCGGCAGTGGGGTTGGAAGGGAATCGTGGGCGCGGCGTTGGTTGCCGGCCTGGCGCTGGGGATCGGCGGCTGCAAGCGCAACGACAGCGGCCAGCTGCCCACCGCGTCCGGCGCACCGATCGCGGCCAAGGCCGAGGCGGTCACCGAGTTCACCCTGGTGCGGGCCTACCCCGACCAGAAGAACGACGGCCTGTCGCTGGCGCTGGAGTTCTCGCGCCCGCTGGTCGGCACCCAGGACTTCGACAAACTCGTGCGCTTCGGCGAAACGGTCGGCACCGAGGACAGCAGCTGGTCGCTCTCCGATGACGGCAAGACCCTGCGCTATCCGTTCGTGGAGGCCGCCAAGGAATACAGCCTGATCGTCTCGCCCGACCTGCTGGCCGCCGATGGCAGCCGGCTGGGCAAGGAGCTGCGCCAGAAGGTGTTCAGCGGCGAGCTCAAGCCGGTGGCCGGCTTCGCCTCGCAGGGCAGCGTGCTGCCGGCGCGTGAAAGCCGCGGCCTGCCGGTGGTGTCGGTCAACGTAAAGGAAGTGGACGTCGAATTCCTGCGCGTGCGCGAGAAGGAACTGCCCAACTTCTTCAGCCAGTACCAGCGCGGCGGGCGCCGCGGCAGCTGGGAGCTGGACAGCGAGTACGGCGACAAGTCGCCGATGTCGCAGCTGGCCGAGCCGGTCTACGTCAACCGCTTCGTGCTGGGCGGCAAGCAGAACGAACGCGTGCTGACCTACCTGCCCACCCAGGACATCAAGGAACTGCAGGAGCCCGGCCTGTACTTTGCGGTGATGAAGCGCAGCGGCTCGTTCGAGAGCGAATTCGACACCGCCTTCTTCACCGTCAGCGACATCGGCCTGCACACGCGCGCCTACAAGGACAAGCTGTTCGTGCACACCGCATCGCTGCAGAGCGGTGCGGCGCTGAAGAAGATCGACCTGCGCATCCTTGACGCCAAGGGTGAGGTCGTCCTGAAGGGCGCCACCGACGGCAACGGCAACGCGCTGCTCAACTACACCCTGGACGCGGGCCACGTGCTGATCGCCAGCAGCGGCGCAGACACCTCGATGCTGCCGTTCAACCAGCCGGCGCTGGACCTGAGCGAATTCGCCGTGGCCGGCCGCGACAATGCCTGGTTCGACGTGTTCGCCTGGTCCGGCCGCGACCTGTACCGCCCCGGCGAGACCGTGCGCATTTCCGCCCTGCTGCGCGACAACGACGGCAAGCCGGTGAAGCCGCAGCCGGTGTTCCTGCGCCTGAAGCAGCCCGACGGCAAGACCTTCCGCGAGACCCGCCTGCAGCCGGGCGAGCAGGGCTACCTCAGTTTCGAGCAGACCATTCCGGTGGAGGCGCCGACCGGGCGCTGGCAGGTGGAGTTCCGCACCAACCCGGCGAGCAAGGAAGCCATCCAGGGCATGACCCTGCGCATCGAGGAATTCCTGCCCGAGCGCATGAAGCTGGACCTGGACAGCGCCCAGAAGACCCTCAAGCCGGGTGAGCCGCTGAAGCTGCAGGCCGATGCGGCTTATCTGTACGGTGCGCCTGCCGATGGCAACCGCTTCACCGCGCGCCTGGCCGTCGCCGCCGAGCAGTCGCCGGTGGACTCGCTGCCGGGGTACTTCTTCGGCGACCCGACCATTGAACTGCCGCGCGAAGCGCGCGATGTGATCGACACCGAGTTCCCCGCCGACGGCAAGCTGCGCCAGGATGTGGAGCTGCCGGCCGAGGTCAAGGCCAGCGCGCCTATCGCCGTGGTGCTGTCCGGCAGCGTCTACGAGACCGGTGGCCGTACCGTCAGCCGTACCCTCAAGCGGGTGATGTGGCCGGCGCCGGTGCTGGTGGGCGTGCGCCCGCTGTTCAACCCGGAAGACGGTGCCGATGCCAACAGCAACGCGCGCTTCGAGATCCTGCGCGTGGATGCCGCCGGCAAGCCGCAGCCGGGCAAGGGCCTGAAGGTCACCCTGGTGCGCGAGCTGCGCGACTACCACTGGACCTTCAACGACAACCGCTGGGACTACGACTTCAGCCGCCGCTTCGAGAACAAGGACACCCGCACCATCGACGCGGGCAGCGCGGCCGTCGGCGTCGACTTCCCGGTGGAGTGGGGCGAATACCGCCTGGATGTGTTCGACCCGGGTACGGGCCTGACCAGCCGCTACCCGTTCAATGCCGGCTGGAGCTGGAACGACGAGAACCGCGGCCTGGATGCGCGCCCGGACAAGGTCAAGCTGGGCCTGGACAAGACCGGCTATCGGGCCGGCGACAAGGTGCGCGTCACCGTCACCCCGCCGCATGCCGGCAAGGGCGTGCTGATGGTGGAGAGCGACAAGATGCTCTACGTGCAGGAGATCGACGCCAAGCCGGGCAGCACGTTCGACATCCCGGTCACCGCCGAATGGGAGCGTCACGACGTCTACATCACCGCGCTGGTGTTCCGCGGCGGCAGCGCACCGAGCAAGATCACCCCGGCCCGTGCGGTCGGCGTGGTGCACGTGCCGATGGACCGCAAGGCACGCCAGGTCGCCGTGGGTCTTTCCGCGCCCAAGCAGATGCGGCCCGAGCAGACCCTGCCGGTCACGGTCAGCGCGCCGCAGCTGGCGGGCAAGCTGGCGCACGTCACCGTGTCTGCGGTGGACGTGGGCATCCTCAACATCACCCGCTTCCCGGTGCCCGATGCGGCCGGCCACTTCTTCGCGCAGCGTCGCCTGGACGTGGATGCCTATGACATCTACAGCCGCGTCATCGAGAGCTTCGACGGCAGCAGCGGCAAGCTCAAGTTCGGCGGCGACATGGCGCTGGCCGCGCTGCCGCAGGCCAAGCGGCCCACCGCGCGGGTGCAGACCGTGGACCTGTTCTCCGGCCCGGTGAAGCTCGATGCCAAGGGCATCGCGCGGATCGCGCTGAAGGTGCCGGACTTCAACGGCACCCTGCGCATCTCGGCATTGGTGTATTCCGATGACCAGTACGGCAAGCGCGACATGGAAACCGTGGTGCGCGCGCCGATCCTGGCCGAGGCCAGCATGCCGCGTGTGCTGGCCCCGGGCGACCGCAGTACCGTCACCCTGGACGTGCAGAACTTCACCGGCAAGCCGGGCGAGTTCAAGGTGCAGGTCGATGGCATCGGGCCGCTCACGCTCGGTGAACCCAGCCGCACGCTCAAGCTCAATGCCGATGCCAAGAGCACGCTGAGCTTCCCGCTGGTGGCACGCGAGGGCTACACCGTGGCCAAGGTGCGGGTGCGGGTGGACGGCAACGGCTTCAAGGTCGACCGCCGCTATGACCTGCCGGTGCGTGCCGCCTGGCCGCAGGTGCTGCGTGCGCAGACCCGCACGCTGGACCCGCTGGCCGACGTGGAGATGGGCATCGGCCTGGCCGATGGCCTGATGAACGACTCGGTCACCGCGCGCATGCTGGTCAGCGCGCTGCCGCCGATTCCGTTCGCCAGCGCCCTCGATGGTGCGCTGAAGTATCCGTATGGCTGCGCCGAACAGACCACCAGCAAGGGCTACGCCGCGCTGATGCTCGATGAGGCCACCTCGGCCATGCTCGGCGCCGATGGGCTGGACGCCAAGACCCGCCGCGAGCGCATGGAAGGCGCGTTCGGCCGGCTGGCCTCGATGCAGGTCTCCAACGGCAACTTCTCCATGTGGGGCGACGACGGCTACGTGAACCCGTGGCTGACCCCGTACATCACCGAGTTCCTGCTCGATGCCAAGGACGCCGGCTTCGCCGTGCCCGACAACGTGCTGCAGAAGGCGCTCAACCGCCTCAGCGAGGACCTGCTGTCCGGTGGCAACCAGTTCTACGGCGAAGACCGCCGCGAGAACCTGAAGTTCGCCAACCAGGCCTACTCGGGCTACGTACTGGCACGGGTCAACCGCGCCCCGCTGGGCACGCTGCGCGCGCTGTACGACAACGAACGCAGCAAGTCGCTCACCGGGCTGTCGATGGTGCACCTGGGCATCGCGTTGTCGCTGCAGGGCGACCACAAGCGCGGCGACGCGGCCATCGCGGCCGGCTTCGCCAAGCCCAGCAGCGAGCGCCCGCAGTACTTCGGCGACTACGGCAGCGCCGTGCGCGACGACGCGCTGATGATCGCGCTGCTGCACGAGCGCAAGCTGGCCAAGCCGGCTTACGACGCACGCGCCGTGGAGCTGGGCCGCGCGCTGGACGCACGCCGCAACAGCGGCTGGATGTGGCTGAGCACCCAGGAACAGGTGGCCATCGCGCGCCTGGGCAAGGCGCTGGCCGCCAACCAGACCAAGCAGGTGTCCGGCGACCTGGCGATCGGGGGCGAAGTGGACGCCATCGCCGCCCGCCGCATGTTCGGCCGCAGCTTCGACTACGCGGCCCTGGCCAAGGGCGTGCGCTTCAGCCCGAAGGGCGAGCCGCCGATGTTCGCCAGCCTGGAAGTGGCCGGCATCCCGCGTACCGCACCCGAGCCGGACAGCCGCACGCTGGGCGTGGAACGCACCTGGTACACCACCGACGGCAAGCCGTGGACCCCGCGCGCGCTGAAGGAAGGCGAAGCCCTGATCGTGCGCGTCAGCGTCACCCCGAACGTGGACATGCCCGATGCGCTGCTGACCGACCTGCTGCCGGCCGGGCTGGAGATCGAGAACTTCAACCTGGGCGATGCCAAGCAGTGGGCTGACGTGGTGGTGGACGGCCTGGCCGTGAACGACCGCGGCGAAGCCGCCACGGTGCGCCATGAGGAGTTCCGCGACGACCGCTACGTGGCCGCGCTCAAGCTCTCGCGCGGCAGCACGGCCAAGGTGTTCTACCTGGTACGTGCCGTCACGCCGGGTACCTACACCGTGCCGCCGCCGCTGGTCGAGGACATGTACCGTCCGGACCTGCGCGGGGTGGGGCGCAGCAACCCGACCACCCTGACGGTGGTCCAGCCGTGATCAAGTGCGGGCCCCGGCCGACGCCGGGGTCCGCGTTGCGGCCGTTGAAGCAATGATCTCCCTCCGTTCCCGACTGCGCTGGACCCGCTGGCGGCCGTGGCTGTGGCCCGCGCTGCGCTGGGGCGTGGCTGCGCTGCTGGCGCTGCTGCTGGTGCTGGACTTGGCGTTTCCGCCGCCGCTGCCGAAGCAGCGCGATACCAGCACGCTGGTAGTGGCACGCGATGGCACGCCGCTGCGTGCCTTCGCGGATGCCGACGGGGTGTGGCGCTACCCGGCCAGCGCCGGCAGCGTCTCGCCGCTGTACCTGCAGGCGCTGCTCAACTACGAAGACCGCTGGTTCTGGCGCCACCCGGGCGTCAATCCGTGGGCGCTGCTGCGTGCGGGCAAGCAATGGGTGCTGGAGCGGCGCATCGTCTCCGGCGGCTCCACCCTCACCATGCAGGTCGCGCGCATCCTGGACCCGCATACGCGCACGCCGTGGGGCAAGGCCAAGCAGCTGCTGCGTGCCGTGCAGCTGGAGCTGCACCTGAGCAAGCCGCAGATCCTGGCGCTGTACCTGGAACGCGCGCCGTACGGCGGCACCATCGAGGGCGTGGAAGCGGCGAGCTGGGCCTACCTGGGCAAGCCGGCGGCGCAGCTCTCGCACGCCGAGGCGGCGCTGCTGGCGGTGCTGCCGCAGTCGCCCAGCCGGCTGCGCCCGGACCGGCATCCGGAGGCGGCGCAGGCGGCGCGCGACAAGGTGCTGGAGCGCATGGTGGCGCTCGGCGTGTGGTCGCGCGACGAAGTGGACGATGCGCGTATCGAAGCGGTGGTCACCCGCGCGCTGCAGCCGCCGCTGCACGCCGCACTGCTGGCGCAGCGGCTGCATTCGGCGCAGCCGCGCGCCGCGCGCATCGAGAGCACGCTGGACATCGGCCTGCAACGCACGCTCGAGGAGCGGGTGTCGTCGTATTTCTCGCAGTTGCCCGAACGCACCTCCGCGGCACTGCTGGTGGTGGACAACCGCACCCTGGAGGCACGCGCCTATGTGGGCTCGGTGGCGTTCGGCGACAAGCAGCGGCTCGGCCATGTGGACATGGTGCAGGCCTGGCGTTCGCCGGGTTCCACCCTGAAGCCGTTCCTGTACGGCATGGCCATCGATGAGGGGGTGATCCATTCCGAGAGTCTGATGGTGGACGCGCCGCAGAGCTTCTCCGGCTACCGCCCCGGCAACTTCGATGCCGCCTTCAACGGGCCGGTCAGCGCGGCCACCGCCCTGCGGCTGTCACTCAATGTGCCGGCCGTGGACCTGCTGGATCGGGTGGGTTCGGCACGCTTCGCCGCGCGGCTGTCGCACGCGGGCATCAACCTGCGGTTTCCGCAGGGCAGCGCGCCCAACCTGTCACTGATTCTGGGCGGTACCGGGGCCCGGCTCGAGGACCTGGTGGGCGCCTTCGCGGCGTTCAACCGCAATGGCATCGCCGGGCGCGTGCGCTACACCGCGGAGGACCCGGTGATCGAGCGGCGGCTGATGTCGCCGGGCGCCGCGTGGATCACCCGCGAGATGCTCGAATCCAATCCGCGGCCGGGCTACGGCGCGGGCACGTTCGACGTCACCGGGCGCCCTCGCGTGGCCTGGAAGACCGGCACCAGCTATGGCTACCGCGACGCCTGGGCGATCGGAACCACCCGCCACTACACCGTGGGGGTCTGGGTGGGCCGCCCGGACGGCACACCGTTGCCCGGGCAATACGGGGCCGTGACCGCGCTGCCGCTGATGTTCGAAGTGGTGGACAGCCTGCCGAGGCAGAGTGGCGATGCCAGCGCCGCGCCGATGCCGGCCAGCGTGTCGCAGGCCGAGGTGTGCTGGCCCACCGGCGAGCGTGCCGACGACATCCCGGCCGCACTATGCCAGCGCCGCCTGCAGGCCTTCGTGCTGGACGACGTGGTACCGCCGACCTTCGCCGAGCGCGACGCACGCCTGTGGCAGGCAGGGCGCCAGCGTTTCGAGGTGGATGCGCGCACCGGCCTGCGGCTGTCGCCGGAGTGCACGCAGCCGCATGAGGCGCAGTCCCGCGAAATCGCGCGCTGGCCGGCGCTGGTATCGCCCTGGCTGCCGCAGGCGCAGCGGCAGGCCGCGCAGCTGCCGGCGTTGTCGCCCGATTGCCGCGACGATGGCCGCAGCAGCGCCGGCAGCCTGCATATCGAAGGGCTCAACGACCGTGCGACGCTGGCGCGTGCGCCCAATGCCGAACATGGCGTGCGCCTGCAGCTGCGCGCGCTGGGCAGCGAGCAGTCCGTGGACTGGCTGCTGGATGACCGCTGGATCGCACGCACGGAAGGCGCACGCACCTTCCGCCGCGACTTTGACGAAGTGGGCGAGCACACCTTGACCGCGCTGGCGGCCGACGGTGCCTGGACCCAGGTGCGGTTCCGCATATTGCGGTAGGTGTTATTCCCCGATCCAGCCTTCCAACAGGTCGGCGAACTCGTCGGCGTGCTCTTCTTCCTGCGCCAGGATCTCCTCCAGAATGCGCTTGGTGGTGGTGTCCTTGTCGCCCACGAAATTGATCATCTCGCGGTAGCTGTCGATCGCGATGCGCTCGGCAATGAGGTTCTCGCGGACCATGTCGCGCAGGTCCTTGCCTTCCTTGTATTCGGCGTGCGAACGCTGGGTCAGCGTTGCCGGATTGAGGTCGGGTTCGCCGCCCAGCTGCACGATGCGCTCGGCCAGCTTGCCGGCATGCGCCTGTTCCTGCTGCGCGTGCTCAAGGAATTCACCCTTGACCGCGTCGGCCAGCATGCCCTTGGCCATGAAGTAGTGGCGGTAGTAGCGCAGCACGCACACGTACTCGGTGGCCAGCGCATCGTTGAGCAGCTTGATCACCGCCTTGCGGTCGGCGCTGTAGGTGGCGGTGATCGCCCCGTCATCGATGTTCTTCCGCGCGCGTGCACGCAGGGTGGCGGTGTCGCTGATGCCGGGGGCTGTCGGCGCGGTCGGTGCAGCGGAGGGTGCCGTGGACTTGGTCTGCTTGGGTTGCTTGGCTGGCTTTGACATGGCTGGCCGGGTTCCTTTGTTGCGGTGGGATCAGCTGGGCAGATGCTCCAGCACGTACTGGGCCGAAGAGACCTCGAACTTGCCGGGCTCTTCGATGAAGGTTTCGCGCACCACGCCGTCTTCGACGTACAGCGCGAAGCGGCGCGAACGCATGCCCATGCCCGAGCTGCTGGCATCCATTTCCAGGCCCAGCGCACGGGCGAAGTCGCCGTTGCCATCCGACAGCAGCTGCAACCCGTCCGGTACCTGCTGGCTCTCGCCCCAGGCTTTCATCACGAACGGGTCGTTCACCGCCATGCAGAACACATCGATACCGCGGCGGCGGAAGTCGGCGAAGTGCTCCACATAGCCGGGCAGGTGGCGCGCCGAGCAGGTGGGAGTGAAAGCGCCGGGCACGGCAAACAGCACCGCCTTGCGGCCGTCGAACAGGGCATGGGTGTCCAGGGTCTCCATGCCTTCGCGGATGCGCTTGAGCGTGACTTCGGGAATGCGGTCGCCAATCTGGATGGTCATGGGAGCTCCTGGTTCACCGGCAGGGTAGTGAGCGGGGTGGAACGGCGGCGTCAAAACGTTGAAATCCGGGCGGCGATTCCCATCTAGCCGCAGGGTAGGTACGGACCGTGGGTCCGTACTGGGGCCACCGTAGCGCAGCCACACGGCCGCCGCGTTGCGCAGGATCAAGCGCCCGATCACGGCGGCGGGGCTGCCAGCCGCTAGAATTGCGGGGATGGCCTCCGCCGGCGCGGGGGGCCGAACTTATTCGAGGTGTATGGATGGAATTCAAGGACTACTACGCCACGCTGGGCGTGGAACCCAGCGCGGGCGATGCCGAAATCAAGACCGCCTACCGCCGGCTGGCGCGCAAGTACCACCCCGACGTCAGCAAGGAGACCGGCGCGGAGGAGAAGTTCAAGGCGGTCAATGAGGCCTACGAGGCCCTGCGTGACCCGCAGAAGCGGGCCGCTTACGACCAGCTCAAGGCCCAGGGCTACCGCCCGGGCGAGGAGTTCCATGCGCCGCCGAACTACGGCGGGGCGCAGGGCTTCGATTTCGAGGAGGTGTTCGGCGGCGGCGCTGGCGGCGGTGGCTTCAGCGATTTCTTCGAAAGCCTGTTCGCGCGGCAGCGCGGCGGTGCCGGTGCAGGGCGCGCCAGTGGGTTCGGCGGTGCCGGTGCCGGCCCCCAGCCGATCCGCGACACCCGCGCCAAGCTGTCGGTACCGCTGGAAGCGGCTTATGCGGGCGACAGCCTGCGCATCACCGTCAACGGCAAGCAGCTGGACGTGCGCGTGCCCAAGGGCATCCGCCCCGGCCAGGTGATCCGCCTGACCGGGCAGGGCACCAACGGCGGCAACCTGCTGTTGGAAGTGGAATATGCCGCGCATCCCCAGTTCGAGGTGGATGGACGCAACATCCTGTACACGCTGGATGTCACCCCGTGGCAGGCCGCGCTGGGAACGTCGATCAGCGTACCGACCCTGGGCGGCGCGGTGGAACTGAAGGTGCCGGCCGGCTCCGATGCCGGGCGCAAGCTGCGCCTGCGCGGCCGCGGCCTGCCGGGCAACCCGGATGGCGACCAGATCGTGGAGATCGAGATCATCGCGCCGGTGCCGACCGACGAGGCACAGAAGAAGGCCTACAAGGCGTTGGCCAAGGCGTTCGGCGAAAAAGTATGACGCAATGCCGGGCTCTGCCCGGCAACATGTTCGTTCTGCCGGGCAGAGCCCGGCACCACGGCGCCTTTCAGGCGCCCGGCGGTTCCTTGCTGCTGAACACCCGCTCCAGCACCTCGGACAGTTCGTCTTCCGAGAACGGCTTGGTGATGTAGGCCTTGGCGCCCTGCCGCATGCCCCACATGCGGTCGGTGTCCTGGTCCTTGGTGGTCACCAGGATGACCGGAATGTGCTTGGTGGTGGCCTCGCGCGCCAGCGTGCGGGTCGCCTGGAAGCCGTTGAGCTCGGGCATCACCACATCCATCAGCACCAGGTCGGGCAGCTGGGCCTTGGCTACTTTGACCCCTTCCGCGCCGTTCTCGGCGGTCAACGTCTCATGCCCCAGCTTCTCGACGATGCGCTTGATGCCCAGCTGCTGCGACGGTGAATCGTCGACGATCAGAATGCGTGCCATGTTGTTCCCCAAGTGATGCCCGCAGTGTAGTGCCGTGCCCGTGTCAGCGTGAAGCATCCTCCACGCCGTCTGTCGCCCAGCTGCAACGCTCAGTCGATTCGGACCACGGTACGACCCAGCGAACTCCCTGCAAGCATGCCTTCAAACGCCGTCGCCAGCGCGTCAAGGCCGATCTCGCGGGTGCAGATTGCGTCCAAGTGTCGCGGCTTCCAGTCGCCGCCCAGCTTCTCCCACACCTGCTCGCGCAGCGCGCGCGGCGCGGACGACGACGACACCCCCAGCAGCGACACGCCGCGGATGATGAAGGGCATCACCGTCATGTCCAGCGCCGGGCTGGCGGCCAGGCCGGCGCTGACCACGCTGCCGTAGGGCACCGTCTGGGCCAGTAGGCTGGCCAGCATCGGGCCGCCGGCGTTGTCCAGGCCGCCGCCGAAGCGCGCCGATTCCATCGGGCGGGCGGTGGCCAGCGTGTCGCGCGGCAACACCTCGCGGGCGCCCAGTCCGCGCAGGTAGGCGGCCTGTTCGGCCTTGCCGCTGATCGCGTGCACCTCGAACCCGGCGCGGCTGAAGATGTCCACCGCCAGCGATCCCACCCCGCCGGTGGCCCCGGTGACCGCCAGCGGGCCGTGTTCCGGGGTCAGGCGGTTGTCCACCATGCGCAGCAGCGCCAGGGCGGCAGTGAAGCCGGCCGTGCCCATGATCATCGCCTCGCGGGCACTCAGCGCGGCCGGCCGCGCGATCACCGCGCTGGATTCCAGCCGCACGTACTGGCTGTAGCCGCCGTCGCGGGTCTCGCTCAGCCCGCAGCCGGTGGCCAGCACCGCATCGCCCTCGCGCCAGGCCGGGTCGGTCGAGGCCACTACCGTGCCAGCCACGTCAATCCCGCCCACCAGCGGGAAGCGGCGCAGGATCCGCCCCTCGCCGGTGCCGGCCAGCGCGTCCTTGTAGTTCACCGACGACCATTCCGCACGGACCAGCACCTGGCCCGGGTTGAGCTGGTCCAGCCCGATCTGCTCCAGGCCGCTGCGATGGCCCTGCTCGTCCTGGTAGATGCGGAAAGCGGTAAAGCGGTCGGGGAGGGCCATGGGGCTGCCTTGGGGGTGGGGGCGTCCACCTTACCGCGCGGGTATGAATCGCGCCCTGTGACCTGTTGCCCCTTCCAATCCTGCCGATCCGCCCCATCTAGTAGAATCGGGCGGGATTCAACGGTTGACGGTGCGGGACTGGCCCGCAGGCAACCTTTACTGATGGAGCGTGCATGGCCTGGAACACACCCGGCGGCAACAAGGGCGGACAAGGCCCCGACGATAATCGACGGGGGCCGTTTGGTCCTCGCGGTGGTAGCGGCGGCGGTGGTTGGGGCGGATTGCCCGGACCGCTGAAGGACCTGTTCGATGGCGGCATCCTGCGTTGGGTGGCGGTGGCAGTCGTTCTGCTGCTGCTGTTCTCCAGCTTCCAGCTGATCGGCGAACAGCAACGCGGCGTGGTGCTGCGCTTCGGCCAGTTCTCGCGGATCCTGCAGCCGGGCCCGAACTTCAAGCTGCCCTGGCCGATCGAGTCGGTGACCAAGGTCAACGCGACCCAGATCAAGACCTTCAACAGCGAAGTGCCGGTGCTGACCCGCGACGAGAACATCGTGCGCGTCTCGCTCAACGTGCAGTACCGCATTGATGACCCGCGTCTGTACCTGTTCGGCTCGGTCGATGCCAACCAGGTGCTGGAGCAGGCCGCGCAGAGCGCCGTGCGCGAACAGGTCGGCCGTGCCGATCTCAACGCCGTGCTCAACAACCGCGGCCCGCTGGCCGTGATCGCGCAGGAACGTCTGCAGGCCGCGCTCAAGGCCTACCGCACCGGCCTGGTCGTGACCGGCCTGACCCTGCCCGATGCCCGTCCGCCGGAAGAGGTCAAGCCGGCCTTCGACGAGGTCAACGGTGCCCAGCAGGTCAAGGAACGCCTGATCAACGAAGCCCAGGCCTACGCGGCCAAGGTCGTGCCCGAAGCGCGTGGCCAGGCCTCGCGTGCCCGCACCACCGCCGAAGGCTTCAAGCAGGCGGCCGTGGCCCGCGCACAGGGTGACGCCGAGCGCTTCAGCCTGCTGCAGGCCCAGTACAAGAACGCACCGGAAGTCACCCGCAAGCGCCTGTGGCTGGAAACCGTGGAAACCGTGCTGAAGGAAAACCGCAAAGTCATCGGCGGCGATGGCCGTCAGCTGATCTACGTGCCGATGCCCGACAACCGCGCCGCGCCGGCCACCGGCAGTGCCACCCCGCTGGTGACCCCGGAAGTGATGATGCCGTCGCTGCCGGCCAGCACGCCGGTGGATGGCGTGCGCAACCCCGAGCGCCCGACCACGCGACCGACCGGTCGTGAAGGAGCCATCCGATGAAGAGTTCCGTGTGGATCGGCCTGGCCGTTGCCGCCCTGCTGGCCCTGCTGGGGTCGGTGTACGTGGTCCGTGAGGACCAGACCGCCATGGTGCTGAACCTGGGCAAGGTGGTCCGTTCCGACATCAAGCCGGGCCTGCACTTCAAGGTGCCGCTGGTGGAATCGGTGCGCGTGTTCGACCGTCGCTTTCAGGTGCTGTCCACCGCGCCGGCCCGTTACTTCACCGCCGAGCAGAAGGACGTCAGCGTCGACTTCTTCGCCATTGGCTACATCTCCGACGTGCGTGCGTACTACCGCGCCACCGGCGGCGATGCCAGCGTGGCCTCGGCGCGCCTGGCACCGATCATCACCGACTCGCTGCGCAACCAGATCAACTCGCGTTCGTTGCAGCAGCTGGTGTCCGGCGACCGCAGCGAGCTGATTGCCGGCCAGCTGACCGGCATCAACGAGGCGGTCAAGGGCCTGGGCATGCAGATCATCGACCTGCGCATCAAGCAGATCGACCTGCCGACCGACAGCCAGGTGATCAACGACGTGTACGAGCGCATGCGCGCCCAGCGCAAGCAGGAAGCCGCCAAGCTGCGCGCCGAGGGTGAGGAGCAGTCGCTCACCATCCGCGCCCAGGCCGATCGCGAGAGCACCGTGATCGTGGCCGAGGCCGAACGCGACGCCCAGCGCCTGCGTGGTGCCGGCGACGCCGAAGCCGCCCGGATCTACGGCGAGGCCGGTTCGGCCGACCCGTCGTTCTACTCGTTCTACCGCAGTCTGGAGGCCTACCGCAGCTCCATGACCGACGGTAACGGCGTGATCGTGCTGGACAAGAACGACCCGTTCCTGCAGTACCTCAAGAACGACCGCTGACCGCCGGTTGAATCCGCCACCCTCCGGGGTGGCGGGCGACCCCGGAAACCCGGATAATGCACAAAAGCCGGACGGGCCTCCCCGTTCGGCTTTTTCCGTGTCTGGGCCTGCCTTCGCCGACCGCTCCCCGATTGGAGCCGTCACCCCCGCGATGACCGGTCCTGCTACGGTTTACCCGTCCGCGGCCCCGATGGCCGCAACAATTCGAGGAGCCCGTCATGGGTCAGTCTGTCGTAGTGCTTGGTGCCCAGTGGGGCGATGAAGGCAAGGGCAAGATCGTCGATCTGCTTACCGAGGAAATCGGTGCCGTAGTGCGTTTCCAGGGCGGCCACAATGCCGGCCACACGCTTGTCATCAATGGCAAGAAGACCGTGCTGCACCTCATTCCGTCCGGCATCCTGCGTGAAGACGCGCTGTGCCTGATCGGCAACGGCGTGGTGATCTCCCCGGCGGCCCTGCAGAAGGAAATCGCCGAGCTGGAAACCTCCGGCGTGGAAGTGCGTTCGCGCCTGAAGATCTCCCCGGCCGCGCCGCTGATCATGCCGTACCACATCGCCCTGGACCAGGCGCGCGAACGCGCTGCCGGCGGCAAGGCGATCGGCACCACCGGCCGTGGCATCGGCCCGGCGTATGAAGACAAGGTGGCGCGTCGCGGCATCCGCATCGCCGACCTGCACTACCCGAAGCAGCTGGAAGAACTCCTGCGCACCGCGCTGGATTACCACAACTTCGTGCTGACCAAGTACCTCAACACCGACGCCATCGACTTCCAGAAGACCTACGACGAAGCCCTGGCGTTCGGCGAATACGTCGAGCCGATGAAGTCCGACGTGGCCGGCATCCTGCACGACCTGCGCAAGCAGGGTAAGCGCGTGCTGTTCGAAGGCGCGCAGGGTGCGCTGCTGGACATCGACCACGGCACCTACCCCTACGTGACCAGCTCCAACACCACCGTCGGCGGCGCGCTGGCCGGTGCGGGCGTGGGCGCGGACGCGATCGACTACGTGCTCGGCATCGCCAAGGCCTATGCCACCCGCGTCGGTGGCGGCCCGTTCCCGACCGAACTGGACGACGAAGTCGGCCAGGGCATCCGTGACCGTGGCGCCGAGTACGGCGCGTCGACCGGCCGTCCGCGTCGTTGCGGCTGGATGGACATCGTCGCGCTCAAGCGCGCCGTGGCCATCAACGGCATCAGCGGCCTGTGCATCACCAAGCTGGACGTGCTGGACGGCATGGAAAAGCTGAAGATCTGCATCGCCTACGAATACCGTGGCAAGCGTACCGAGTACGCCCCGCTGGACGCGCAGGGCTGGGAAGAGTGCACCCCGGTGTACCTGGAGTTCCCGGGCTGGAACGAAAACACCCACGGCATCACCGAATGGGACAAGCTGCCGGCCGCCGCCCGCGCTTACCTGCGCGCCCTGGAAGAGCTGGCCGGCTGCCCGATCAGCATCGTCTCCACCGGCCCGGACCGCGACCACACCATGGTCCTGCAGGACCCGTTCGCCTAAGCCAACGGTAGCGCCGGGCTCTGCCCGGCAGGCTGAAACGGCGTAGCGCCGGGCTCTGCCCGGCAAACCAGAAGCCCCGCGAAAGCGGGGCTTCTGCGTTCTCGCCTCGGCATTGAACCTACCCATATTGGGCATTACTATGCCCAATATGGGTATCAAATCCGTCGCCGCCACCCCCGCTCCGTCAGGCAACCGCCTGGCCGATGCACTTTTCACCCAAACCCAGCAACGGGTATTGGGCCTGCTGTTTGGCCAGCCCACCCGCGACTTCGCCGTTTCAGAACTTATCGCGGCCAGCGGTGGCGGTTCTGGCGCCATCCAGCGCGAGCTCGCCAAACTCATCGGTGCGGGGCTGCTCACGGTCCGCCCGTCGGCCAACCAGCGGCGCTATCAAGCCAATCCGGATGCACCGGTCCACGACGAACTCGTTTCCATCATCCGTAAAACCATCGGACTGGCCGGCCCGCTTCAAGACGCGCTGCAGCCTGTTGCCGAGCAGATCGCATTCGCCTTCGTCTACGGGTCAGTGGCCAAGCGCACCGACACCCCGAGCAGCGACATCGACCTGATGATCGTGTCCAACACGTTGGGCTACGCCGACGTGATGCAGCGCTTGGACGCACCGCAGCAGGTGCTGGGACGTCCGATCAACCCCACGCTCTATACACGCGGTGAATTCAATGCGCGCATTCACGATGAAAATTCCTTCTTGATGCGTGTGCTGGCGCAGCCGAAGATCTGGGTGATCGGAGATCAGGAGGATTTGATCGTGTACTAGGAGCCTCAAGGAATGAGGCTCTTCGTAAATCAGGTCTAATCAACTATCGAACATCACCCGAGCCGTTGAACTGTCGAGCTAGATGCGTTGCATAGTTGTCAGACATCCCGCTCACAAAATCCATAACTCGCATGAGCGCTAGATACTCACGCGTGGGTCCATCATGGTCGTGTTCGTGGACCCGCGGGTCGAAGGTATTCTTCCCGATGAGGTCGAGCGCGCGTTTGGACTTGTAATCCTTCTCATGCTCATTTCTAGCAAAATTCACTGCGGCGTTGCAGAGAACGTCAAGAATTGTTGCGAGCGTATTGTACGCTCCGATCTCCAGCTCAACTTTTCTCGGATGCTGGAAGACGCGAGATTTGGCAAGATCCTTAGCGCTCTTAACGCAGGCTTTAACGGCAGGCGAACACTTGCTGAGGAGGTCGTCAATGTTGCCGCTGAGGATTTCCTTTTCATTGGAGATGAACGCGTTCGCGCCAGCATCAACAAACGAAGAAATGATCTTTCCTCGAACCAAGGGGGGTCTGCGCCCGGGTCTTAGATCCTTGAGCTCTTTTGACAAGCCATCAATCTTGGTTTCGTCAAGGATCGGTCTGATAACTTCAAAAACTTCATCCCACTTTAGAATGCCCATCTCGATACCATCCTCGAGATCCAGGAGCGCGTAGCAGAAGTCGTCAGACATCTCCATCAAGTGCGCGAGCGGGTGACGGCAGTACCAGTCATCACCTTTGCTAATTAGGCCGGTGTGGGTTGCCACCTCTTTGAATATATCTGCCTCTGAGCGGTAGATTCCATACTTGTTCTTCTTGGGCCGCTTGCCGTTTGCAGCATCTGCCGATGTCCACGGGTACTTGATGAAAGTGCCGAGTGACGCATAGGTAAGTCGCATTCCGCCATCATATACATGGTACTCGGAGGTCGTGAGGACCCTGAATCCTTGCGCGTTGCCCTCGAAGGAAAGAAGGTCTGCAGCCTCCTGCGGCCCTAGACCCTCAAGGATCGACCCGGAATCGTTCTGGAACCAATGTCTGATGGCCTCTTCACCAGTGTGGCCAAAAGGCGGGTTTCCAATATCATGAGCAAGGCACGCCGTTTGCACGATGTCGCCGATATCCGCCGCAGTGAAGTTGTCGGGCACCTTCTTGTGCTTCACTAAGTCATGGCCAACTCTCATGCCCAACGTTCTTCCTACGCAGGCTACTTCCAAGCTATGAGTTAGTCGATTGTGTACATGATCATTGGTTGCCAGCGGATGGACCTGCGTCTTTCTGGCCAAGCGTCTAAATGAGCCAGAAAAAATGACCTTGTCGTGGTCCGAATTGAACGGTGAGCGACCATCTTCGACCTTGGCATCCCTTTGGCCAAGTCTTGTGGAATTAAGTAGCTGATCCCATTGCATCATCCTAATGCCCCCTGTTTCGTTTGAGTTAGCCATCCGAATCGCCCAGCTTCTAGGCGATACTACTTAATCCTAACTCAAAATTAATTCCAGGGTCGAATCGCTCATTCTGCCGCGGGCATCGAGCTAATCAGGTCATATGCTTTGCGTGCTCGATTGCCGCATTGCGGGCATTTGGCCGGCTGGCGACACAACTACTCAGTGCAGCTTGGCCAGCCGAGACAGCAGGAACCAGGCCGTCAGCAACGCCAGGCAGCAGAACAGACTCAAGGAATAATCGACCGCGGCCAGTGCGAATAGCGCGAATGGGCGGTTCGCAATCTGCTTCCCGGATCGCCATATCCCAGCCGCCACAAGGAGCGATATCACGGCGGTGCAGTACAGCAGGGCAAGGGCATCTGGCAGCCACTGTGCGTGCAGTGCAGTTACACCCGGATTTCGTGGCCCGTAGCTCGGCAGATGCGCTACCGGAAACGCCTGCAGCAATTGGCTGATGTGGCCGTCGGTCAGCAGTAGTGCGCAGCCTGGATACGTACAGTAAAAGTGCAATGATGCGCTTCAACCAATGTCGCTCATGTTCCGGACAGTGCTGTGGCCACAGCATCGTCATTCTCTACGCGCTGTATGCGGCCGTTCTCGATCTTCCAGATCGCGTCTTCGCCGGTGGCCACAAACATCGGCGTGCGTGCCCACAGGCTCCAGTACACATGCACCTCGGTGGGCGTGGGATCCAGCAGATGCGTGACCATCATGCCCACCACTTTGGTGCGTTGTGCAGGCGGCGCGCGGCCCAGCTGGATGCAGCTTCGGGTGAAGCCACGGCTGGCGGTGATCTTTCCGCCGGCGATGTCCATCCGGTGGCTGCCGCCCAATGGCACCACATTCGGCAGGGTAGTGCCCGGCAGCAGGTACACGGCCCAGCGGTCATCGCCTTCGGGCAGCACCACGCTGTTGTAGTTCTTGGCGCATTGCATGACCTGCGCGGTCATCGCCAGCGCACGGGCTGCGGCGGCGCCAGCTTCGTAGGCGCTCAGCGGCGCCGGTTCGGCCAGCACCTCCACCTTTCCGATCAGCGTGCCGTCCGGCGTCATCTCGGCGCGGTACAGCACCGCCGGCGTCGCGTCGATGTAGCTCACGCGGAAGCGCCCGTCATGTTCTTCGGTGATCCAGCCGCGCACGCGCTTGTCTTTGCGGAACGCACGATGCTGCGCGACGATGGCATCGGTCGCGCGCTCGGCAGCCAGGTCATGCAGGAAGATCGCCTGGCCTACGCGCTCCGCGCGCGACAGGGCGGCGGCGGTGTCTGCCGCGCTTAATGGCGGCGGTGGAGCTGGGGCCGTGTCACCCGCGTGCGCGGTGGAGCAGGCCAGCAACAGGGTCGCGAGCAGCAGGCAGCGAAGGGACATGGGCGCTCCGGTCAGCGCATTTCGAAGGATGACTGCAAGGGCAGGGTGACGTTGCGGTTGTTGTCCCGCACCGTGATGGCGACCTTCCAGGTTCCCTTGGGATCGCCGGCTTCGGCCGTGAACTTCACGCCGATCGAGGTCAGGTACACCAGCCGCGGATCCATTTCCAACGGGGTGACGAAGCAGGGCAGGTCATGCTCGTCGCCGCTCAGGCTGCCGTCCGGTCGGGTGAGCCGCACGTCGCAGCGCACATTGGTCATGCCCTTGTCGTCGAGCTTGGGATTGACGACGAAGGACAGGATGTACAGGTCGCCACCCTCCTTGACCTCGGTGGCAGGTTCAAACTGCGGCGCCACATCGGGCGGGGTTTCCCACTTTTGCTGCCAGTTCGGATCGGCGGTGATCAGGATTGACGCCGAAAAATCGCCGACGGTCTGCGTGGCCAACGTGTCCGGCAGCAGGTTGCCCTGTGCATCACGAACACCCGGCTGGGCCAGGGCGGTCAATGGCATCAACATGGCCAGCAAGGCCAGCGCGCGTATGGATTTCATTCGGTGTGGCTCCCTGACCGCGTCCTGCGGTGATGGCCGAGTATCGCCGATCCACCGCACAGGCCGTCAAGGCGGTGCCTGCGTGGCGGTGCCGGGAGTTCCGGCACCGCCCCTTGGCAGCGGCCTATCGGGCCGCCGCTGCCGCTCCCTGCTGGACGCAGGTGCGGCGGTTGCCGGTGCAGCGCGGGCTTTCCGCACGGTCAGCCGTCGCGCCACTCATGCCGGCGCCGGCCTTGCCTGCACCGCCGTAGGTCAGGCGCAGCCCGACGCTGCTGGCACTGCTGGAACCGCGCGTCTGTTCATGGCCGAACAGCACCGACAGCAACCAGCCGCGTTGCAGGCGCACGTCCATGCCTGCGCCGATCGACAGCGCATGATCGTTGTAGCTGCGCATGTCCAGGCGATAGTCGTCGGCACGCGGTGCGGTCACGTAGTTCAGGTAGGCCTGGCCCTTGTCGTCGATCGCCTCGCGGTATTCCAGGTTCCAGAACGGGCGCACGCGGCTGTTGGCATCGGCCGGCAGGAAGCTGCCTTCCAGGCCCAGCGCCACGGCGCTGTTCTCCACCTGCTGGCGGCGGTACACCAGGTCGTAGCTGTCCAGCCCGGTTTCCTGGTACGCATCCAGCGTGGTGCGGCTGGCTTCAATGCGGCCGTAGCCCGTCAGCACCATGCCCTCACCGCGATGCTCGTAGCCGAACGACACCGAGCCGAACCACTGGTCGCCATCGCGGCTGCCACGCCCGAAGGCGGCAACCTCCTGGCTCCAGCGGCGCGTGGTGAAGTCCAGCGCACCGGTGGCGATCACGCCGTCCACGAACACGTGCTCACCGGCGCGCCACAGACCGTACGCGGCCAGTGAACGCTGGCGTGCCTGCACGCGGGAATCGCCGGCCTCCAAGTCGCTGTCGTTGCGTGCCACGCTGCCGGCCACGCCCAGCAGCAGCTGTTCGCCCAGTGCATGGTCCACACCGACCGTGAGGCCGTCGGAATCGAAGTCATAGCTGCTGCGGCGGTCACCCTTGCCGAAGGTGGCGGTACCGGCGGCCCACATGCCCCAGCCGGCCGGCAATGCCGGCGCGCCGGTGGCCGAGAGCGGCACCGTCATACCCTGGCGGCGTTCGTCACCGGCGTAGTTCAACGCCAGCTGGTTGCTGGAGGCATTGCCACCGCTGCGCACCTGGCGCAGGCGGTCGCGGATGTTGCCCTGCTGGGCACTGGCGAAACGCACGCTGGCGTCCACCTGTGCCTGCAGGCCGGCCACCACGCCCGGGTCGCGGGTCGGGTCGGGGCGCGCGGTGACGCTCAGCTGCAACTGCGCGCTGGCGGCGGTGAAGCTGCCGGCCGCGGCCTGGGTCACGGTGATGACCGTGCTGCCTTCGCCCACCAGCGTCACCGTGCGGCCCTGCACGCTGGCCACGGCGGTGTTGCTGCTGCTGTAGCTGAAAGCGCCCTGGCTGGGGCTGCGCGGATCGACCAGCTCGAAGGCGGTCTCACCGAGCATCTTGTTCAGCGCCTGCACCCACTCCAGCGTCGGCACGGCCGCGCTGATATCCACGTCGTAGCTCTGCGCGGTCGCGGCCAGGTACTGCGCGTTGCCCTGCTGGGTGGCGCTGAGCGAGCAGCGCCCGGAGGCGAGCATGCTCACGGTGCCGCCCTGCACGCTGCACACGGTGGGCGTGGTGGTGGTGAACACCACCGGGTTGCCCGACGCGCCGCCGCTTGCGCTGACCGCGAACTGGCCGCCCTCGCTGTACACCGGGGCGGTCGGGTTGGCGGCAAAGCCGGTGATCTGCTGCTCGCCTGCGGCGACCACCAGTTCATAGGTGGCGGTGGCGGTGTAGCCGTTGGCGTCCTTTACTTCGACGACAAAGCCGTACGTGCCCGTCGCCGTCGGCGTGCCGCTCAGGGTGCCGGTCGCGCCCAGCGTCACGCCTGCCGGCAGTGCACCGGACGCCAGGCGGAACGCATAGGGCGCCGCGCCACCGGTCACCTGCAGCGGCTGGTTGTACTGCGCGGCGTTGATGGTCTGCGGCAGTGCCGCCAGCGCGAATGCGATCTGCGGTGCGGCCACCTGCAGCGTGTACGGGCGCAGCACGGTGTACGGGCCGTCGCCGGTGCTGCTGTCGGTGATGCTGATGTTGAAGGTGTAGGTGCCGGCCGTGGTCGGCGCGCCACTCAGTTCGCCGGTGGGACTCAACGCCATGCCGGCCGGTAGCGTGCCCACCACCACGTAGGTGTAGGGGGCGGCGCCGCCGCTGACCGGCAACGGCTGCGCATAGGCCGCGCCTGCGGTGGCCGGCGGCGGGGTGCCCGGATCCAGCGACAGGTTCGGCGGCGACACGGTCAGGCTCACCGTGGCGGGCGCCGACGTCAGGTTGCCGTCGGTGATCTGATAGACGAACTGGTCCGGGCCGCCATAGCCCGCCAGGGGCGCGTAGCGGGCCTGCAGGCCGTTGAACGTCAGCGTGCCGTGGCTCGGCGGGGTGACCACGATGACCTGGGTGGGCAGGCCGCTGTAGTCCAGCGTGAGCGTGGTGGCCGTGCCGTAGGCCAGCGTGCTGCTGGACGGGCGCGTCTCCAGGGCATCGGCGGCGACGGCTGCATTGGAGGCGTCCGAAGGCGCGCTGTTGCCCGCCGCGTTGATGGCCACCACGGTAAACGTGTACGACTGACCCGTGGTCAGCCCCGTGACCGCCACCGGACTACCGTTGCCGGTGGCCACGATGTTGCCCGGGGACGACGTGACCTGGTACTGGGTGATCGCCGCGCCGCCGTTGCTGGCCGGCACATTGAAGTCCACGCGGATCTCACCGGTGCCCGAGGGGGTAGCGGTAACCCGGGTCGGCGCGCCCGCGGCCACCGCATCGACGGTGAACTGCTGGCTGACCTGCATGGCGGGCAGGAAACTGGTGTTGCCTGCCTGGTCGGCACGGATGATGCAGCTGCCCGCGCTGGCGAAGGTGAGTACCCCCCCGCTGCTGACGCTGCACACCGAAGGCGTGCCCGTTGAGAACGTAGGCGACAGACCCGAGTTGCTGCTGGCCGACAGCGTCGGGCTGGTGCCGAAGGTCTGCGTGCCTGGGTTGTTGAAGGTGATCGTCTGCCGGGCGGCGGGGGTGAACGCATCGCTGGGCGACGACGCCACGCTGGTACCGGCGCTGTTGGTGGCGGTCACCGTGATCGTATACGCGACCCCATTGTCCAGACCGGTCAGCTGCTGCGGGCTGCTGCCGCTCAAGACCCACAGTCCGCCCGGACTGGCGGTCGCGGTATAGGTGTTGATCACGGCGCCCCCATCGCTGGCCGGTGCAGTGAATCGCACCACCACGCCCCCATCGATGGCGGCAACGCTGGTGATTGTCGGCGCGCCCGGCGCCACCGCGTTCACCGTGAACGTCTGGCTGACCGACCCGGCCGGTTCGACGGACGCGCTGCCCGCCTGGTTCGCCACGATCACGCAGGAGCCTGCGCGGATGAAGGTCAGCGCGCCGCCGCTGGTGATGGTGCATACCGCCGTTGCGCTGCTGCTGAAGGTGACCGGCAGGCCCGAGCTGGCCGTGGCCGACAGGGTGGGCTGGGTGCCGAAGTCCTGCGCGCCGGGATTATTGAACGTGATGGACTGGGACACGCGCGGCGTCACCGGCGCGGACGCCGCCGAGGGCCCGCTGGTGCCGGTGTTGTTGGTCGCGCTCACGGTGAAGGTGTACGTGGTGCCGTTGGTCAGCCCGGTGAAGGTCATCGGGCTGCCGGGCCCATTCAACGTGGCGCCACCCGGCGATGCGGTGAGCGTGTAGCCGGTGATTGGCGAGCCGCCGTCACTGGCCGGTGCAGAGAAGCTCACCACGACCTGGCCGGCGCTCGGCGTGACGCCGGTGATGGTCGGCGCACCCGGCGCAACGGGAATCAACACGGTGTGCGTCGTGCCCGCGGTGTAACCGGGGGTGGGATTGCTGCCTGCGTCCACGATGTCATTGGACGACTTGAGGTCCACCCTGAGCGTGCCCGAGCCGGTGATGCTGCCCACGTTTACGGTGTACGTGGTGCCAGAGCCGCTGACGGAGGACAGGACGCCCGTGGCATTGCCGCTCGTAGTGATCAGCAGGAAGTCGTCGACGGTCACGTTGGTGACGGCTTCGCTGAACGTCACCGTGAAATCCACGTTGGTCGCCGCAGCGGCCGGGCTGTTGGCCGGGGCGATGCTGGTCACCGTGGCGGCGACGTTGTCCACCACGTTGACCACGAAGCTCTGCTCGAAGGTGCCGCCGGCATCATCGGTGGTGCGCACGCGCACGCTGTAGTTGCCGGCCGGCAGCGATGCGGGGCTGTTGGCGCGCAGCACGTTGCCGACGATGTTGAAGGAGGCGTTGTTGGTGGAGCCCGTGCCGGCAACAAGGGAATAGGTGAAGGTGCTGCCCGGGTCCGCGTCGGTGCTGGTGAGCGTGCCGACCGCCGCATTCGCGCCGCCGCTTTGCATCACGCTGGTGTTGCTCAGGTTGATGGCGGTGGGCGGGCTGTTGGTGAACGTCACGTCCAGGTCGTTGACCGCGTGCCAGGACGTCATGCCATTGGCACCTCCGCCGCTGATCACCACGCGCACATCGTCCACCTGATCGAATGCGGCAGGCAGCGAAATCTGCATCCGAGTCGTGGAGTTGGCTGGCCACACGAACGTGTAGCTCGCGCCGGACACGGCACTGCCGGCGCGGTAGCCCCGGATGCGGATGTTCGCGTCGCTGGTTTCGCCCCAGTTGTAATACATCAGCGATTTCAAGGCGAACACGCGGGCGTTGGACGACTTTATCGCCATGCCGTAATAGCCATCATTATCTTCGTGAGTCACCGCCCTCAGTGATGGGTCACCGGTGAAGAAGAACGTCGCGTCATCGCGTAGCGCCACCGTACCAACCGCGCCGCCGCTGTCGCTGGCCACGTTCATCACCTGCAGGGTGATGCCGGGAATATCGGCCGAACCGGCCTGGCCATCCTGCAGGATCGGCGTCGCCGGTAGGCCGGCCTGGCTGAAGCTGACCACTGCGGCGAGCGCCGACAACGGCGCTGCAATGCCTGCGAGCAGCAACAACGAGAGCACCACCCGCAGGAGCGGGCGGAAAAGGCGTGGTGCGGACATGTGTTCCCCCTGAATCGGTCCGTGAACAACATCCACGAACGTGCATGCGCTGGCATGCGCGCGGCCGCGGATTTCCTGGTGACAAAAGATTGACGTTTGGTCGGCGGACCCGACCTGGACTACGGCACTACGGTGCTGCAATGGCGTGCTTGGCACGCGTTCCCCGCCTGCAGGCCAATAACGGCAGCCTCGGCTGGCGCGATTCTAGCGGTTTTGAGAGCTGCGTCACCTTATTTCGGTGGCGCGGATTTCAACTCTGGGAGATGCAAGGGGTGTGCCAGAGAGGTCGCGGTTTGCTGGTTCAGTCTTGATGCGTCGAATCGTTAGCGGCGACCTACTGAAGCAAACTATCCGTTAGGTAAGAACGATTTCACACTTGGCAGGCAAGGGTGCAGTGTGCCCCGCTGCGGCATCAACGCCTCAGTTGCGAGTCAACCAATGAAGATGCTTATGCCTGGTGACAGGAAGCGGGCCCTCTGCCATCGCGATGGCAGAGTCACAGTGGTTTTCGTTCAGCGGGATGTGCCATTCCGCGATCGGCAGGGCGTTGCACGAAACGTGCTGATCGGCGCCTGCGAGCTATGCGGTGACGCAATTCTGATTCCGGCGCAGTCCACGCCGGCTATTGCAGCCGCCCGGGAGATGGTCGAGCCGCAACTTGCTGAAGCCTAGGGAGTGAGTAACGTCTGAGATCCCATTCGGCGGCTTGATAGCTCGATTTGAACCGGCTTGGTCAAGGCGATCGACTGATTGCGTGGCTTAATGCGAATACATCGAGAAAAGTCAGATGCGTCAAACAGTAGGGTCCATCAACTAAACCCCGCACATCGGAAGAAACAAGCGACTTCTCATTGTCTGCATGTTCGCGCATGGTGTGGCCCGGAGACTGAAATCTCGCACTAGAGGATGACCCTACCCCCCCTCGCCATCTTGGCAAGGGAGATCTTCTGTTGGAGGTTGCATATGCATGTTTCCGGATTAGGGATGCTCTGAATAAATCCTCCGGTAGTGCCGGCCGCTGGCCGGCAACCTGAGAGACAATGGCAGCACATGTTGAGGAGCCATCCATGCAGCTGACATTTGGCGACGCCGAGGGCCTGGGCA
>NZ_JBOHXV010000059.1:0-31993 GCF_050737075.1 Stenotrophomonas sp. | reverse complement strand
TTGCTGGCCAGCAACGCCAGGATATGGCGTCCGACCGCATCGGCGGTGACGTTGGAGTCGGCGTGGGCGATCACGCTATTGACGTACTCGCTCACCTGCCCATTGGCCATGTGCGGAGTGGCCATCGCCTGGATCTGCGTATTGCGCTCGCGTAACGCGGCCATCGCGACCTGGACAGGATCGGCCGCAGCCGTCACCGGCGGGGCGGCAACTACCGGGGCGGCGATCGGAGTGGGAGTGACGGGCGCGCCTGCCGGGGGCGCACTGGTGCGGCCGGCATTGGCGAGGATGTGGCGATACTGCTGGTTCATGGTGGGATCCTCGATATGGCCGATCACGGCCGACTGGCTGACCTCAGGAAGAGAGGTGAATACTTGGGGGGACAGGCACGCCACGATGTGGCCGCGTAGCTGGGTGGCGACCGGTGACTGCGCGCCGTCAAGGGACTGCAAGTAGCCGCTGATGGCCACAGCGGCCGCACCTTGCCAGCGAGCGCCGGCCCCCGGATCGGCATCGACGACGGTGTCGGCCAACCCGGCTTCCACCGCTTGTGGGCCGGAGTACCAGTGGTCCACATCGTCGGTAAGCAGGCCTTCCATGTCCTGGCGCCGACCAGAACGTGCGGCATACGCTTCCAGCATTGCGGCGGCATGGGCATCGAGCGCATCGGCGTTCTGGCGGAAGGCAGTAGCGCTGCCGGCGGCCACCGTGCGCGGGGCATGCACCATGACCAACGAGCTGGCATAGACCTGGCGCTCATCACCGGCCTGCAAGATCAGCGAGGCGATGGAGGCGGCCTGCCCTTCCACGGTGATGACCTTGCGCGCCGTATGGGACTTGAGCGCGTTGTGGATGGCCAGTCCATCGGCGACGATGCCGCCAACGCTGTTGAGGCGCACATGGATGGTGGCGGCGGTGATCTGGCCGATCTGTTCGACCAGCTCGCTGGCCGACACCGATTGCTCAAACAGGAATCCGCCAATAGCGCCGTAGATCATCACCTCGGCGGTGTCGGCCTCAGCGCGGATCTGATACAAGGCCGGACCCAGCTCGGGGTCATGTCCGGCGTCGGCCCGGATGCTGTGTTCGATGGCGGCGGCCAACAGGCATGAACGCATGGTCATTCGCTCCTGGAAAGATCGTGCTGGAGCGATGCCACAACCTGGGCACGGGCTTCAGCGCTGGTGTTAGATGCCGGCGGCATCAGGTCGCGGTTCTGTTCCTGCCAGTCTTCGCGCTGGCGCAGCACATCGGCCGGGTTGTTGCCGTACTGCAGCGTGTTCTGCTGCGGAGAGACCCAGCCCCGGTCTTCAGCTTCGCCTTTGGCGTAGGCCTCTTTGAGCGGATCGATCCACGGCATGACCGGGCGCACATAGGTGGATGCCGCCAGATCGCGAAGCGTCCAGCCGCGCGGTAGGCGGATCCGCCCGGACAGCACGCATGCCTGGACAAAGCGCATGCGCTGCGGACGTATACACAAGGCGATGAAGCGCTCGGCCAGCATCAGGTAGCTGCCCCACTTCTCCACCAGTTCCTGGCGCTGCGCCGAGTAAGTGCCGTTGTAGTCCAGCGAAAGGCTGGAATAGCTCACGCCGATGCCGCCGGCGGCGGCGCGCAGCTGCTCTTTTCGCCATGTCGCAGCATTAGGATTGGGCCGGTCGGTGCCCAGACTTTCGATGGATTCGCCCGGCAGCAGATCATCGAAGATCGCGCCTGGTGCCAGCCGCAGCTCGCGAATGGGCACGCCGTCCTGAACCAGCGCGTTGCCGCCCAGATCGCCGCCGTAGGCTTCGCCAGAGCCCTTTTTGATCTGGAAGGTCATGGAGGCTGCGACCTTTGCGGCAATGCGCTCGGACTCTTCGTAGTCCTTTACGTCCTCAAAGCGCGACATCGAGCTGGCGAAGACGCTCAGCCCGCGAACCTGGTGCAGCCGCTTCACCAACGCGATGCGGTGCATGAAGTCGGCAGACACCCGCTTGGTCTCGGTGCGCGTCCCCATCGGATCGCCCGGATGCCGCTTGAACACGTGATAGGCAATCGGCTTACCCCACGCATTGCACTCCACTCCTTGGCTGATATTGCGCGCCGGGTCATTGAAGTCCAGCGGCACCAGGTCTGCTTCGAGCATCTCAAAGCTGTATGGAACGATCGAGCCATGATCCAGGTAGGCCACCGGCCCAATCAGGTCCTGGTAGAACGCGTCGCCATCGCGGAACCAGCTGCGTGCCAGCAGCTGCTGACACATGCCGTAGTCATGGGAGCCGGTGACCTCAGGCGCATCCCACCAGGCATCCCACAGATCATCCAGCTGCAGGGCGAGCGCGCGGTCAATCGGCTGACCCGGCAGGCGGGGAGCGGAGAGCACATCGATGCCCGAGCCCACCGTGTTTTGTACCAGCACGTTGAGGGCGTTGTCGGCCAGATCCAGATCGCGCTCAAGGTGGCGTGCCTGGTCGCGCAGTTGACGTGCATCCATGCCGGCAATGGCGCTACCACTGCCCCAGTCACGGGCCAGCTTGCGGTTGCGCGACGGACGAGTGACTTCATGGGCGCGGGCCAACACCGGTGCCAGCTGGTCTCGTGCGGTTGCGATCGCCCGGTCAGCGCCGATGGCAGTTGATAGCCGGCTCTTGGCCGTGAGCGCGCTGGACATCAGGTCACACCGCCAAAGTCAGCGTTGGCCCAGCGGGCCCGACGGCGGCCATTTGCAGCGCGGTCCACTGCTGCCTGCCATTCCTTACGACCGTTGCGGATCTCAGCCAGATCCGCGCGGGTCAGCTGCCGCTCACCGAAGCGAACCGACTGTCCAAGCAGGACGGCAGATTCGGCTTGGATATACAGATCCAGCATTTGCTGAGCAGTCTTCATGACTACATAGGCTAGGGGTTGGAATGTCCGGAACCTCAATAAACTCGTGGACACCAGCCGCTACAAGATGCTGATTTAGAAAGGGCGAAAAACTAATTTGTCGCCGCTTTCATTGAAGCCCTGGATCGCTCGCTTTCACCAGGCTTGGGCAGTCCGCCAGGGAACAGTTCGTGCAGCTTGGAGCGGGAAACGTTGAACTGCCGCATGACGTGTTTCACGGGAATCCCGTCCTTCAAGGCGGCACGTATTGCGTCGACTGGATACACCTTGGCGAGGGCCGGGAAATACGGCTGCTCGCCAGCGAAGCACTGCATCACCGACTCCACGAACGGCTGCGCCATTCGTTCGCTGATGCCAATGTCGGCCCGCATTGCAGCCAGGATGCGTTCGCGAAGCTGCTCGCTGGTCTCTTGTCGCTTTGCCATTACAGCCCCCATCCGTCGCGGCCGAATCCAGAACTGCGCGACCGCGTATCAGGCACGCTTTGCTTGGCGACCGTCTCCGCACCGCTGCTTCCAGTGGTTGATGTTTCACGGGAATCGGCGACCACTGATCCAGCAGTGGCGGCCAGCCGCGCCTCCAGCGCGTCCCAATCTGACTTGGTGTATCGGTGCAACCGCACCTCGGTGTGATGGGCGGCGGCGTAGCCGTAGACCCACGTATCGAGAGGCTCATTGCGGGTGACGCGCTTCTCAAACCGGTTCTTGACCGGGTTGTATACCTCCGAGACCAGACCGGGGTAGAACTCTGAGGGAAGCTCATCACTGAAGCGCACCAGCCTTGCCTCAGGCTGCCGCTCTGCATCGGCGGCGAGCCGGCTGTACAGGTAGTGCTTGGCCGCAACCGTGCCGACGTGGTGGATCATGATCCCGCGCTTGTCAGTGCGTTCCCTCCAGGTGACATCGGCAAGCTTGCCCTTGGACAAGATAGGGGCGTTGTTGGGGACCGCGCCGAAGATGCACATCACCCGGGTGAGCTTGCGCTGGCGCACGTAGTTCTTGACCGCCTCGGTACGGTGGCCGCCGGCGTCAATGGCGGTGGCCAACGCGCGCAGCTGGACCCCGTCCTCCCGTTCAATGGGGCGGTTGAGCAGGTCTGTCAGTGCGACCCACACATCCTCTTCGGCCGGATCACCGGCCAGCTCGACATAGTCCAGGGTCCACGCCGTCATGCCCCGCCCCCAGCCGATCATATGGACGGCAAGCCGGTTGTCCTGCGTGTCCACGCCCACCGTGATGGCCAAGACACCGCGAGGGGCATAGCGCAGGCGGTACGGTTCGGCGCGGTCAGCGATCACGTTGTGCTTGACCGCCCGCATCTTCGGGTCTTCCCACGTCTCGGCCAGACGGTCGTTGACGAATGTCTTCAGCGAGGCAGGATCGTTCTGCGCATCCAGCCACTCGCGCACCAGGTCGATCCAGCGCGGGCCGAGGCCGAATTGGTAGTACAGGCAGTTGATGTGATAGCCGCGGATGGGCGAATCCGGGTTGCCAGGCACCCAGCGGCCGGCCGAGATCATGTCCGCCTTGTGATGCTCTTCGATGCATACGCCGCAATCACTACAGGCGTACCAGGCGTGCTTGGCGTCCGGCGACCAATGCAGCCCGCTCCACTGCAGGTGCTGGAAGTGCCCACAGTGCGGGCACGGCACGTGGTAACGGCGCTGGTCAGACTTCTCATACAGCCGGGCAATGCGACTCAAGCCGGTGATGCCCGGGGTGCTGATGTACAGCCGCTTGTAGGTGGTCGGAAAAGATGACGTGCGCCCGTCCAGCATCTTCACCGGATCATCGCCGGTCAGCAGCACCTGCGGGGCTTCGTCGATCTCATCGACAACTAGGTTCTTGACCGTGGTCGATTTGAGGCGCTGCGGACTGCCCATGTGTTCCACGTAGAGCTGGCCACCGGCAAAGTCCTTGAAGGTGCGCTGGTTGGAGCTATCGCGGCTGGCGGTGCTGCTCAGTGCCCGGCGCACCGCCTTGCACACCTCGATCATCGGGTTGAGCTTCTGGTTCACCCACTTGTTCATGGATGCTTCGCCCGGCAGCGCATACATGATCGGGGCCGGGGCATAGTCCATCCAATACGCGATGGCGTTGGTCGCGATCTGGCTCTTGCCGAACTGGATCGGGAACATGCAGGCCTGGTCGTGCACCGGGCTGCGCGCGGACATGTTGTCCATCGGCTCGCGCAGCGGCGGGTTGCGGTTGGTGACCCAGCGGCCCGGTTTGCTGCTGCCCTTGCTGGACAGGCGCATGTGTTCATCGTTCCACTGCGACACGGTGAGCGGACGGCGCGGCTGCAGCGACCGGGCCAGCACGGTGTGGAGGCGAGCCTGGGCGGTCATTCAGCCACCGCCGTCGATGCCACACGGAAGCCTCGGCTCATCTCTTCCAAGGCGTGACTGACCTCGTTCCAGATCAGTTCCCGGCAGCGGGCCTCATCGGAGGTGGCCGCCAGCTGCGGTGCCAGCGCATCGGCCATGCGCTCCAGCTCCAGCTCCACCCGAATCGCAGTGGCCGCCTCGGCCAGCACGTGTTCCACCTGACCGGCATCGAGCAGCTTGCCCATGCTCACTTCGTAGTCGCGGGCGGCGGCCTTGGCGTCGATCTCGGCCTTGTCGGCCAGGGCTTTGGCCTTGCGCTTGGAATCGGGCGTGACCGGTAGGGCGGCACCCTCCCCGCTCTCTGCCTCGCCATCGGCCTCCAGATCGTCGGCATCCGCATCGGAGTCCGGGTGGGCCCCCTCCCCTGCCCCTGCCAGCGACGCGCCACGCGCCTGCGCATGGCGGGCAGCGACGGCACTGTAGCTGGGGTCTTGGGTCTGGCCGTACAGCGCCAGGGAGGCGTCGCGCAGGTAGCCCTTGCCGTCCTCGGCGCAGACCAGGCGACCCTTCTTCTTCAGCTCCACGATGTAGGACGGCCGGCAGCCGATCAGCAGCGCCAGATCCTTGCCCGAGACCTGTACGTCCTCAGAAGCCATTGCCAGCCTCCCCTTCCATCTTTTTCGAAAGAGCAGTGACAGAAGAAAACGCGCGCGCGAGCGGGTGTGTGGGATGTGCGGGATGACGTGCGGTCGTGAGAATCCGCGAAACGCCTGCGGCACATGCGCTGTGCGGGACGTGCGGGACGTGCGGGCACCTATACGCGCGTGACACACGCATGTGATGTGAGCGCATGTGGGCACGCGCGCACCCGCACACGTGAGCAGAAAAAGTCCCGCACGTCCCGCACACGCCCACTGCCACTAGGCCAAATGCCCGCACAAATGACCGCACGTCATCCCGCACGTCCCGCACGTCCGTAGCCGAGTGACTCATGCACGCCCCCGGTAGTCGTTGAACGCGCTACGGAACGCCACGAGCTCATCGCCAAGGAAGGCCTGCTCGGTGCGCTCATCCGGGGGAGCTGAAGATCCTAGCATCAGGAAGCCGTGTGGGCCCAGCGTTGTCTGCCCGACTGTGTAGCGCTTGCGCGCCCGGTCCGGGTGGATGATCTGCCGCTTGCGCACCAGGGCGTTGACGAACTTCGGATTGGGCGCAGGGCGTACCCCCTCCTTGCCGCACCACACCTTGTAGAGCTCGTACCACTCCTTCGACAGGGCCGGCCGTGGCTTCACCCCAGGGATGTCGTTGCCGTAGAGCTCATCCAGAAACCGCTGCGGGCTGTCCTGGCTCAGGCCGATGAGCTCGCGCTTGGCGTCCGTCATGGGCGGGTTGGTCCCGTTGGTGAACCCCGTAAGGTCCAGGCGCAGCAGGTAGTCGTGCAAGGCGGCCGTTCCGCCGTTGCGGATCTCCTGCAGTGCTTCCAGGTAAAACGCCTCGGTCAGCTTCTCCGGTGTCCAGATCACCGCATGCCGCCGGTCGTCCTCTTCGAGCACGACCGGCATGGCCTCGTTGGACAGGAACACCAGGTTGGCGTGGTTGTCTTCTTCATACGCCTGGAGGTTCTTGGGGTTGATGCGGATCCGGTCGCCGGTGATCAGCGCCTTGAGCTTGTTCTTGAGGTGGTATACCTCAGTGCGGGCAACCACCTCGTCGGCCAGCAGGAACAGCTTCCGGCTGGCCCAGTCGTTGAACTTGTCTTCCAGCGCGGCCTGATCCAGCACGCGGCCATAGTCGCCGAACAGCTTCATGTACTCATCGAAGAACATGTTCTTGCCGGTGCCCTGCGGACCATGGATGACGATGGTGCTTTTCATCTTGGCTCCGGGATGCTGGAGCGGGTACGCCAGCCATTTCAGTACCCAGTCGTACAGGGCCTTCTGATTGGCCTCGCCGCCGCACATGTGCCAGAGCAGGTGCAGCAGCTTTGAGCATTCGCCGGCCTTGGGAGTGGTCGGCCAGCCTGCAAACAGATTGCAAGTGACGCCTTCCTTCGTACCCGACGGGTCAAAGTCGACCTCGCGCACCCGAACGATGGATCTACCCGGGTGTTCCATCCACGCCCGGTGCAGCTCGCGGCGCACGCAGGCATGGCCCATGTCGCCCAACGCCATCAGCATGTGCTCCTTGTGATCAAACACCGTGCCGCCCTGCCCGTACACCAGCGCAAACCGCTCCAGCAGCTCATCGAGCGAATCCAGGGGTTTGAGATCGGACTGCCCCGCGCCCCCGGTGGAGGTGCTGGAAGCGCTGCGGTTTTCGCTACGAGGTCGCCACGAAAGCTCCGTGATGCGGGCCTCGACCTGGCTGCGCACCACGTGCAGGCCTTCAAGCACGTGCAGGTCGTTGAAGTCGCTGACCTTGCGGCCGGTGTCGATGAAGCGCTCGCACCGGCCCGGCTCATCGGCGAACTCCGGCAACAGCATGGCCCCGCCGACGTTGAGTGCCGCGGCCTCGGCTCCGAGTAGGCCTGCGTTGGAGGCTTCGTGCGGCTGGCAACAGGTCGGACAGAACTCCGGCGACTCTGCCAGCACCAGGCGCGACTTGCAGTGGCGGCACTTCTGGAGCACGTCGTCATCGCCACAGACCAATACCTTGGCGCTGCGGTAGCGCTTGGCAAGGGTGGCTGCGACCGGCATCAGGTTGCCGGCATCAAATGCCACGGCGACCGGGTAGCCGGTGGCCATGTGCAGCGTGGCGGCGGTGGCGTAACCCTCGGCTACCAGCAGGATCCACTGCGGCGTGCCGCCAATCAGGTGGAAGTGACCCTTCTTGGCGAGGCCTGCCGGCCAAAATTCCTTGGCCGGCTTGTTCGCGGCCTTGGCTTGTTTGGCACTGCGCAGCACCTGCAAGCCGTGTATGGAGCCGTTGGGATCCAACAGCGGGACCAGCGCCACGCCGCTGCGACCGTAGCGCAGCCCGAACGCCTGCACCGCCTTGTCGAGCAGATAGTCGGCCTCGCCTTCCGGCAGCGCCTTGTTCCAGGCTGCCGTGGCCCGTGCGGCGGCGCGCCGATTCTGCTCCAGCCGCGCCGCTTCCGCGCGTCGACGGTCCTCGGCCAGCCGGCGCTTGAGCGCCTCGCGCTGCTCCTGGCTGAAAGCGCTATCGCGCTTGTGCAGCTCGATCTTCTGCGCGCCGTTGTCGTTCCCGTGCCAGACGCCGAACGTACCGACGATCAGCACGTCACCGCTGCTGGTGTTGAGCTCGTGCAACACGTACCAACCGCGGCGCTCGCGCGAGCCTTCCACCCGGCAGCGCACCATGCGACCGCTGGTGTCCAGACTGTCGAGGATCAGGCCGACATCGGCGAGTTGGCCCAGCACATCATCGTAATTGGCAGACATTCAGTAAGTTCCAGAGCTGCTGTGTACACGGCCAGTGCGCGTTTGATTACCCGCGTCAGGGAGGCCTGGGGAGGACCCATCGACTGGCCGCCGTTCAGGTTCGAGGTTCAGGTCAGAGGGCGCGTCAGAACTGAATTGTCCACGCGGCCCTTCTATGCCTCCCCGGGGGGAAGGGGAAGCAGTGTTACCTGCATGTCGAACAGTGTTCTCAAGCGGGAGATCAGGCTGCTGGCCCTCCGCATTTCTATGCGTGCTCCATAGGCGATCTCGCTCTGCCAGAGCCTCGTCGCCTACCGGTCCGTGCTCAGCACCGGACAGCAGGCGCTCAATGACCTCCATCTCTGCACGCACTGCGGCGCTGATGATGCGGCGACCGTCCACTGTTCGTGCCCGGGGCGCGCGGTAGATGGCCACGTCACTCACGCGCCACCGTCTTCTTTGCGGCCCGACAGGCGTTTCGCTCAAGACGGAAACACAGCGTTCGGATACTGCGGGCCAGGTCCTGCATTTCGTCGGCCTCGCTGACGCTGAGGTCGCCATCTGCAACAGCGTCCAACGCCGTGCCCGATAGCTTCCCAGTCATCGAGTGCAGCTGCAGTAGCTTGTTTTGCAGTGCGTCCAACTCGTCGGTCCAGCCGCCTTCGGCCGGCGGCGGCACGAAGTCCACCATCAGATTGAACTGACCACCGAGTGAGGCGATCCAGTCGGTCGCGAGGTCAGCTGTGTCTACGAACTGCTGTAGGTACTCGGTGAGCATCTCCGCCATTTCCATCGACAGAGATTCGCCTTCCAGTCCCCGCAGTTTCTTGCGCAGGCTCTCGCCAGTGATGGCCTTTCCGCGCCGTGCTTTCAGGTATGCGGCGGCGGCCTGCACATTGCCTGGCGCTTGGGAGACGGCGCTGTACAGCGCGTCACGCCAGTAGATGTCGGACCGCTGGCAGGTCAAGATTCACCCCGAAACGCAGCGAGTTTCATCGTTTCGTTGTGTGGGGGTGTGGCGACAAGATGCGCCCCATGAGCGAAATCATTGGCTTTCAGCAGCGCATGCGCTTCACAGCCTTGCGCACCTTCGACGCTGATCTCGGCCCAGGCGGTGTGGTCGCAGTGTTCTTCGCGCCCAGCGGCGGCAAGCCTATCCATGGAAGTCCACCTCCCACCAACGAAGCGCCCGGCCTACGTCTCGTCGCTGGCCGTGCAAGCTGGCCCACTGATCCGCCGACAGCGACAGGCCGTCAGGGTGACGCGCTTCGATGAGCTCGATGTCAACCAGGCAACCCACCTCGCCATTCGAGAGGGCGCAGTCCAAAGGTATGGACGACGGGCTCATGCCGCTTCACCGGGTGACCAAATGTCTGGACGCAGCACAGAGCGGGATACGCCCTCCACGCCCATCTCGGAGCCGATGGTCACAGAGGCTCGCTCAATGTTCTGGGCGAGCTCCGGACTAGTGCGCTTTCCTCGCCAGCCAGTCGCGCACTGCCATAGGTACCCTTCGGACGCGCCCGTCAGGACTGCTAGGCGCCGCTTCCGCTCGGGATCTGAAATGAAGGTTAGGAGGTCCATGTGGGCATATTTAGCCCTGCGCTAAACCATTGTGTCAAGCTGGTGGCGAAACATGGTTGTTTAGCTGATAGCTACGCTTGCACCATGGACGTGACCAGCACCCGACAGCGCAATCTCCGCACCCTCGTTGAAGGGCTCTCGGCCAATTTGGTCACCCAGAAGGCTGTTGCCATACGGCTAGACATGGCTCCGTCCTACCTCAATCAACTGCTGGGCGGCAAGAAGATGGGCGACGATGTCGCCCGTAAGGTCGAGCGCCAGGCCAACCTTCCCCACGGCTGGATGGATGTGGCTCACGACAGCCCAGATGCTGAGAGTGTCGCAAATGGCGCATCTCACTCCCTGCGAATCGACCCTGAGATCATCGCCTCCGCACTCAGGTTGTTGCGGCTGACCTTTGCCAATCTCGATATCGATGACTTTGATAACGAGCAGGATGGCACGCCACTAGCGTATGCGTACGAGTATCTACTCAAGCGCGGCGAGCAGCTGGTCACCCCCGACAACCTGATCGATTTTAGTAAGGCACTCGCCGAACGACTCAGGGAGAAGAATGGAAACGAAGAAGAAGGCGCCTCAGCCAGGGACAATGGAAGCACTGGCAGCGGTCATCGCCCAGCGCGTCGGAAAGCATAAGCAGCAGCCGAAGCTGCGCGTCATCAAGACGCCGAAGCCAAACATCATCGACGCGATCACCCGGGACTGCATTCTTCGCCGCATTCGTTGGCTGCGAGACCAGTACAACCTCAACTGCCTCATTGAACAAGCGACGTTCAACACGCCCGGCATCGATTGCCTCGAAGATGCCGAATTGATGCAGCTTCACCGTGAAATGGAAGATGCCCGCGAGTGTTGCGTCGAAGGCGTTTCTATTGAAGAGGCCGGCTTCATCCGCAACATCGCCATCCGAGACTGATCCATAGCCGGCGCGCTCAGCGCGCCGGACCTTCGGAGTCAAGGATTCTCGACTTGATACTTCTTCTCGATAGCGGACTGCCGCTCACGCCTGTCGTTAGCGCATCTCTGCCGCGCTAGATTCATGCTCGCATCTGCCGCTTGGCGCTCAGTCGCTATCGTCTGCTGAAGACCAGCAAGCTGGGTCCGAATTCCCGCCTCGTACGTCGCGCCCGCCAGGTTGTTCTTCGCCCGCGCCGCTGCAGCGTTGAGCTCCCCGATCTGCCGCTGATATCCAGCGATGCGCGAATTGACCGGCTGGTAGATGCTCGAGCTCGATGACGCCAGGCAGTTCCGCTCAGCGATCGCTGCGTCTGACAGGTCCGTCGAACGGTAAACGGCAGCGCGAGTCGCAGCTTCTCCTGCCGTCGAGCTCGCCGCTTTGGACGAACGAACCTTCATCTCCTCAGCTTGGGCACCGCACGGCCTCTGCGAGTAGACAGCCTCCCCACTCGCCCCCTTGCACTTGTAGACCTGCGCAGCGGCTTCATTGCTGCAGGCCAGGGCCATAAAGGTCATCCCGAACGCGACTGTGATCCTGAGCATCCCCATCTTCCTTGTGTGTGTGCACAGCGGATTATCGATCATCCAAGCAAGGATCAGCGGCGGCCATGAAAGAATTTAGCTGACAGATATTGCGTCCTTAATTTAGCTGTGAGATAAATATGCCCGTCGGCGCCCCAGCCGACGGGCGACCGGCGGGTCGTCATCGCGGCCCAGCCTCTCCCCTGCTGAGCCGTAGTCGCCTCTCCCCAGGCGCTAGGCCCGCCGGCGCCCTCCTTTTATACGGAGAGCGCCATGTCGACATATCAACTTCTCGCAGGGCTTGCACTAGCGATCGGGCTGATCGCGATCGCTCTTGCATCCGCATGCCTTTGGCAGATCGAGCAACTGCGCAAGGACTTCGAGGCGATTCCCGCCCCGTTCTGGATGGGGCCTTGGCCGCCGGCGCCTGGGGCGCTGTATGACAACACCTACGACTACACACACCTGGACTTCAGCTGGCTGACTTCTGGTGAGCAATTTGAGGCTCGTCGGGGTTGCTGGGTTACAGCCTCAGGGGCGCGCGATCGCTCTTCTACGCAGCGCCCTCAAGAGAGCGCTCCGGCCAAAGAAAGTGCTACCGCATTCGGTGGAAGCATAAACACGACGAACGACCTTCAACCGACTGCACAGATGCTCGTTGTCCATGCGGGCAATCCAGATGGTGATGGATTGCCGGGGTTTGATGGGCATTGGCAATACGGACAGTCCCTCCGCGTCGCGGCTGACAGCAGATCGAACAATTCTGTCGCGACGAACACGCCGCGCCCAAAGGCCGGAAGAGGTCAGTCCGACGTTGCTCAATGTGACGTCCAACAGCCCGATGTTCGTGATCCTAAGGCCAACCTGTCCGCCGTCTGCATAACTCAACGCGTTCGCGAACTCGCTGAAGGTCTTGGCACCGCTGGCGGTCGAGCTCGCAGCAGCTCGTTGCACCACGACTTGCACTCGCAACCGCGCGCCGTCACGGATCACCGAGCGGACAGCATTGAACACACCCAAGGCGGCACCTAGCACCGCTATTCCCAGTGTGACGCCCTGCAAAACGTCAATCCCTGCCATTTCCGAATTCCTTAAGTTCCTGTCTCCAGAGCATAGCGCCCTGGTACTCCTACGGAGAACGCCATGTCCTACCGACCCGCCGTCGACTCCCTGCCCAAGGCCCCGCGGCCAGTCCAAGCCGCGTCCTGCCTGCTGGCGCAGGCTGCTCGGGACCATACCCGTGCCAACGTACTCCGCGCCAGGAGCGCTGGCGAACACAGCAGGAATCAACTGCGCCGTTCGCGCCGAATGGGGGTTGCTGCCCACCGGGTTGAGGCCGAGTCTCGGGACATGGCGGCCGAGGTGCGGGCATGAACCGCCGGTATAGAGTCGCATGGGCCGCCCTCGCCTTCGTCGCGGCCATCGTCGTGCCACTTCGCTTGGCTGAAATCAGCCAAGGACACGCGGACCGCGATGCAGCCAAGGCGCGCTTCGCCGCTTTTACCTCGGTTCGGGGCTGATGCCATGCAGACGGCCCGCCCGACACCTTCTTCGATTCCCTTGTGCAAGCCGGGTCACCGCCCGCAAATCGTGACCACCCTTGGCGCCCCCACCGGACACCAGTTGGGCGCTCCGTGCCCGGCCTTGATCCATTTCGAGTGCCACCTCTGCCAGAAGGCCACTGTGCCCAGTCCGTCGCTCGCTATTGCCGAGCTGCGCTGGACCGACCCTAGCCTAGCAGCACAACTCATCCCGATTTCCCACCTCGCCCGCGCCCGTGGCGACGTGCTGGCGCGACTGCCCGCCCAGCACGTGGCCTGACCTGGAGAACGCAATGGCCACCCCTCTCAAGCCCCTCGAGCGCGCCGCGCTCATCACCGCCAGCGGTGCCGCGGGCCATGCCCTCAAGCGCACCCGCGGCGGCTTCTATTCACCCAAGCAGCCGGCTGCCATCTTCACCCGGCGCGTCGTCAACTGGCTCTACGAACGCGCCCTGGTCGATTACGACGACCCTCAGTTCCCGACCAAAGCAACGCTCACTAGGCTTGGGCAGGAGCAAGCCGGCGCGCTCATCGCAGCGACCTTGCAGAAAGCGGGAGTGGCGTGATGGAAAGCAAGCTCATTGCGTTGCTCCGCTCCAACGCCGATCTCTCATTTACCAAGCTGATGCTTCGCGAGGATCTGAGCACCACCGATTCAGTGGCGGAAATTCGGTCCAAGGAGGCGATTGCCGCAGTTGAGCAAGCCATCGGCGCCTTGGAACTTGCCGAAACAATGCTCACGGTGTTCGGTGTGGAGGGCGAAAAGCTGGAGCGGATCCGTGCCGCCATCGCCCGTGTGGACGGCGTGTTGTGAGCGCGCACGTTCTGCCCGTCGAGCAGTCCTTCCCTACGGGCATCCAGGGCACCAACTTGGTGCTGTTGGTCTGCGCCGGCTGGATCTGGGCTGGCCTGTATCCCAGCCCTTACAGCATCACGCCCGCTGAGGTATCGGCCGCCACCAGGCTCGTCGCGTCGGTGCGCGGCCGCCGGCTCCGGATTGGTGCTTGCGACTACCTGCTTTCCAAAAAATCCATGCAATCGGCGCGTCGCTGGCTGGACCGGCATGGCGTGGGCGTGCGTGACCAAGCAACCGAGGAAACCGCGTGAAACGTCCAATCCCGGCCTTCGAACGATCCCTGCCGACTGGCAGCCACAACAGCACCACCGTCCAGCATAAGGATCGCGAGCGCGCGGAGCTCGCCGATCTTCTCGCCGCTTTTCGACGTGCGGGCGGCAAGGTGGAAGTTCTGGGCAACACGCCAGTACGGCGAGAGCTGAGCCGACGACAGATCAACGACGCCGCTGCTGCAAACCGGCTCGGCACTCCTACCACTCTTTCCAACGTCGCCCCGAGGCGCGACCTGCGCACCCAGCTGCCCACGGAGGCCGACCATGCGTGAGCGCCCAATCCTGTTCAACGGGCCCACGGTTTGCGCCATCCTGGCCGGCCAGAAGATCCAGACCCGCAGCACGGTAAAGCCTGCAGCCGTGCCCTATGTGGAAACGCTGCAAGGCACCGTCTGCGAAGAAACACGCGCCAGTGCGTCGCGCCACATTGACCGTGGCCGTGCCGCCATTGTCGCACTGCCGCCCGGGGCATCCGAATGAAGTTAGATAAGGATCTCTCCATCTTCGCTCACACCCACGACCCGCTTCAGCCCGGTCCGGCCTATCTCGACAGCTTGCTGCGCCGTTTGATACGTGCGCCCCGCCAACGTCGCGAGAAGCTTATTAGTCACGAAGCCGTCGCGATCAATCGCCTCGACATAGCCTTCGTAGTTGCCAGGATCATTCGCGATCTCATGAGCAACCACCCGAACGACGTGGCCCCCCTGGTCTACCTCGCGGTGCAAGACCTCCGCAATGCTTTTCAGCGCGGCCTCAGTCCCAAGCCGCCGCGCATCCTCAAGGGTGCCAACAGCTGCGAAACCGCGATCCAAATACAAAGTGGTGTGATTGGGCTGCTGAATCTCGAACACATGGACCGACCAGCTGGGCGGACTTCGATTCACGTGGATGGTGGCAACTACGTTGTCCTGGCAAACCAGAAACACTTCGTCAGAGGCCTCGCGAATCTCATTCATTCGACAATCCTTAGTCCGGGATTCGGCCAAGCTTATCACCACGCAACCATGGGATCTCAACATGGCTGATTTCGAACAGCGGACCAGCGAGCTGCTGGCGCGAGAGCATGACGCGCGCGGAGAGCATTGGCGCGCTACGAACCTTCGGAGAGCACGAGTTGCGCCATACGCGGCGGAAGTTGCATCCACCGATGGCGCCCAGCGCTCCGCGCCGGACGGCTTCGCATTGCTCGACCTGGACGAAAATTCGCTCCTGTCGGACACACCTAAGGAGCAAATGCTTGATGCCGGCTGGCCGGACTCCGAAATGATCGGCGACCGCTTCGACAAGCAAGCGGAGACGTACGGCATTGAGCGGCAAGTTCGGTCTGGGGAGGGCGCACGATGAAACTCTTAACCACGGATAGGTGGCTCGACGTCTACTTCGATGCCGCCAGCCGTCCCAGCGTCGCTACGCTTCAACGCTGGCTCCGCGACGGAAAGATCCCTGGCAAAAAAGTAGGCGGCACTTGGGTTCATCGACGAACACGAATGGCTCGCTGACGGAGACGATCTGGTCGAGCGGGTACTCAAAGCAGGATGATTTATGACACCACGTCCACGCAGTAAGGCTCGCCAAGGATGGCCGGCCAATCTCTATCCAAACCGGGATGGGTTCAAGTACCGGCACCCGGTCACTCGTAAAGAGACGTTCATGGGTCGGGACCAGGCTAAGGCGTTCGCCGCTGCCAGGAAGCTGAATGCCATGCTCATGCCGGGCAATGACCTGGTAGATCGCGTCGTAGGCTCGCGCGAGACAGTGGCCGAAGCGATCGCGGTCTTCCGCCGCGATGACATCCCCGCGCGCGGCTGGGCACCGAAGACCGCAGAGGTTTACGAGAGCGTGATCCGCCGAATCGAGGCGGGCATGGGCAGTCGTCTGGCGGGAGACGTTACGGTCAAGGATTGCGCCGAGTTCATCCGCGCCGTGACCCAGTCCGATCGTGCGCGTCAGCAGTTCCGGCTTGTACTGGGGTGGATCATGGCGTGTGCCGTCCAGGAGGGCTGGATCGACACCAACCCAGTGCTAGCCACACGTCGGTTCCAGCACGAGCGAAAGCGCGCACGGCTCACCAAGGAGATGTATGCGGCGATCTGGGAACAGGCCGAACCTTGGCTGCGCCTGTCTATGGACTTATCGCTGGTCACTCTGCTGCGCCGCGAAGACGTTGTGTCGTTAAAGTTCACAGACGTGCGGGACGGCTTCCTTTGGGTGGTGCCCTTGAAAACCGAGGGAAGCACACTGGTAAAATTGAAGATCAATATTGGCGAGCAGCTGGCTGCTCTTTTGGCACAGGCGCGCGACGCTGTGCTTTCTCCGTTCGTGGTCCATCGTCTCCCGGATCGTGCGCGCCCATCCGACAAGCGGGCAGCAGCACGGAAACACCACACCCAGGTCATGCCCGAACAGCTGACGCGAGCTTTTCAAGATGCACGCGAGGCAGCCGGCATCAGCGGTGCGAATCCGCCAAGCTTTCACGAAATCCGCAGCCTCGGCGGAGCCTTGTTGAGCGAATCTGGCTGGGCAATTGATCAGGTGCAAAGCCTGATGGGGCATTCTTCCGTAGCGATGACTGAACACTATCTGGAAGGTCACGAAACAACTTGGCAGGAGGTCTGTGCCGGAGCCACGCTGCTGCGATAACCCCTGTCATGCCACAATTGCCTCCTACGCAGGAAACCTCGATGAACTACGCTCAAGACGAGATTCTAAGAATAATGCAATGGCTACTCCCTCAGCTGGCTGCTGATGAGATATTGGCCGTTGAGCTTGCGTACAAGGATGTCCGCAGAAAGGCCGACGTTGCCATTCTCTCGCCATCCCGCCTGACCGCGATCGAAGTGAAAGGCCCGAGAGACAACCTGCAGAAGCTCCATCCTCAGATTTCCGATTATCTCCAGGGATTTCAGGAAGTGTACGTTGCAGCTGCTACGCGATTTATCCCGCAACTTTCAAAGGAAATGCCTCGACAAGTAGGAATAATTGAGCTGGCCTCCGATGCGGTCAAGCATCGGCGGAAAGCCACTCGACGAGCCTGTCTCCCCAAGGACGGCGCCATTCATTGGCTGCAGACGCGCGATCTACAAAGGTTGCTTGGACCCGCATCCAAGGGAAAGGCGATTGAGCATCTTCGAGAGCATGCAGTGGCAAACTTGAGCAGCGTTCAACTGTCAAATGCAGCACTAAAATCGGTCTTTGACAGAGCCAAAGCACGTTACGACATCTTCCGCTCTGAACTTGGCGAGCGGCTGACGCACGATGATATCGAAACGCTCCAGCTACCCACCAAGATCCGTTAACCCAAGCCTCACAGCCTGCCGAGTGATATGGAAATTTACGCGCACGGCAATCCAGTGCGCTGGTGACTTACCTAGCACCTTCCCGTCAGCGGCACTCGCGATGTTGTGGTCACCCCAGCAAGGAAGAGCAGAGTAATCCGCATCGTTGTAAGCCATGAATGCAGCCTTTTCATAGCCCCCCGCATTCCTTCGATAACGATGGTAGTAAAGCTCTCCACTCAGTGGAACGTCCACTCGGGGAACCCAATTTGTCACGACGCCAACGAAGTCGGCAGGATGGACTAGCGCATAGTCACCATGGAGGATGTCATGCATACCGGGCTCGCTTTGCGTGACCGAGGATAGACTGACTTCAAGTAGGCCAAACTTTCCGTAGGCATCTCCGCCGTAGTCCGGCAAAACGACGCTACTGGGAAACCCACTGGACGCGACAACACGCGCTGCAAAACCGTGCCCGGCTACGGATAACGATGATGAACAACCAATTTGCACATCATGATAAGAGGCCTTTTGGACGTAGCCGCCGTCAGTAATGAAGACAACTCTATCCAGCGTACCAAGCTGCTCCCTCAAGATGCCAGCAAGCGACTCCACCTCTTCATAGTTATGCGGCACTCGAATGGCCACAAGCCGATGCCGATTAAGAAAGGCATTGCACTGAAGTGAAATGCTCTTCGGATCGAGGGGATCGGTCAAGTGGACAACGGGAATGGACAATGAATCCAGCTGGGCCAGGACGAAACCTCGCCATGCACGAAAGCCGCCGGACGGATCCAACAGCTTCTCAATCTCTGGGTTAGTTAGGCTTTCCATGGAGGTTACGTCGGCGATGTACGCCCTACCTGCCAACGCTGCCTCGATCTTGTCCACGCATACTGCGACGGCGCCATCGACGTTCTTCTTAGTGCGTCTTGACTTGGTGAACTCAATGACAGGTAAAACGAAGTCCTTGACCGCTCCCGAAAGCTCCGAGAACCCTTTAATCTCTGCGTCCCGAGTCCGAAGGATCGGAACGTAGTGCTTCCCAGCGATACTGTCCATTCGTTATCCCATGCGGTAGCCCAATTTCTCCAGCCTAAAACGCATCGCCAATGTGGATACGTCGAAGTGCCTCGCTAGATCGTTAAGGTTTCTCAACCCTTTGTCAACCGCGGCCCTCACATCGCCTGTCGGCATGAGCAGCGCCGCCGCGAAAGAATCCGCGTCACGCTCCATCGGCTGCCGATCATCCCTGCGGCGGGCGAAGCTTCTATCGGAAAAAGAACTCTGGTCACCACGATGCAGGACGAAGTGGGCAATTTCGTGTGCGAGCGTAAATCTCTGCCTCACAGGGTGGTGGTAGGAGTTTATCCCAGCGACCCAGCCACCAGCGCGTTGTTCCAAGAATCCAGAGACCTCATCATCCATGGCCTCATACACAACTTTGATCCCTAGGGCGCCCGCAATTCCGCTCACGTCGCATGGCGATGAGCTGATTTTCTCTCGCGCCATGACAGCTTGCAACTCTTCCAGGGAAGCAACGTCACGCAGCTCCGCAGGAGCCACGGCTGCAGCCCTAGCAGGCTTGTTCAGCTTAACGATCGCCATCCTCGACCTCTCGTTCTCTACTTACCACAATGTCGTCCAATGCTTCGTACAGTCGTTGTAGCTCTTCAACCAAGTCCTGAACATTGCCCAGCTGTTCCTCAATGCCGGAGGCAACATTCACCTGAATCTTGTCTCGCAGGAAATCCTTAAAGTCCTTCGACTCCACGATCTCTCGAAGAGCTCGGTCCATCTCGGAACGGCTACCAGCCTTGACCGTAAAGAAGGCCAGCGACAGCACAGCTGCTAGCAATACTGTGAGTACAGTGATCACTGTCCCATAGAAGCTGGTCAAGGTATCGAGATGCCTACCGAATGGCTCCTCCACAGGAGGCGCCTGTGGTTCTGCCGCCTTTGGGGTCAGATTGTACGCATTCGTCCAAGACGGCCCCTCACCGGCGCCAGCCATTGCATAAATTGGCGCGAATAGAACCATTGCTGCACACATGACCAACACTAGGCAGTCCATCTTGTGGCTGCGCATCCAAGCGATCACCTTCATTCCTTTCACCTGCGCCTTCATACCGTTCACCTGCAGAGCTCACTTTGGATCGGAGCATATGCCCGTCTCAACCGGGGCGACAACCGTGTTAAGCGCTGTCCGCAACTATGGCAGACGCTTCGATAGGGTGAAAATAGGGTGGGAATAGGGTGGCTCAGAAAAAAGGCCCGCGCATTGCTGCGTAGGCCTTTGTTCTACAACCAGTTTTGGTCGGGACGGCCGGATTTGAACCGACGACCCTCTGCCCCCCAGGCAGATGCGCTACCAGGCTGCGCTACGCCCCGATGATGCTGGTGTTGTCCCTGCTTTGCAGCAGGCCGACAAGTATAACGGGTTTGATCGAAAAATGGTTCAGCGACGGAGCAGTTGCAGCACTTCTTCCAGCTCCATGCGCGTCTGCTTGATGATCTGGTTGCTCAGCGCCGATTCGTCGCGGGCGCCGGCACCTTCCAGGCGCAGGCGGGCACCGCCGATGGTATAGCCCTGCTCATAGAGCAGGCCGCGGATCTGGCGCACCATCAGCACGTCGTGGCGCTGGTAGTAGCGGCGGTTGCCACGGCGCTTGGCCGGTTCCAGGCTGGGAAATTCAGTTTCCCAGTAGCGAAGCACGTGCGGCTTTACATCGCACAGCTCGCTGACTTCACCAATGGTGAAGTAGCGCTTGGCCGGTATCGGCGGAAGCTCGCGGTTACTGCCCGGATCCAGCATATGCCTCTACCCTTTCCTTGAGCTTCTGGCCCGGACGGAAGGTGACCACCGTACGGGCGGAAATCGGAATTTCCTCACCGGTCTTCGGGTTGCGGCCCGGGCGCTGGTTCTTGCGCCGCAGGTCGAAATTGCCGAAGCCGGACAGCTTCACCTGACGTCCCTGTTCCAATGCTTCACGCAGCACATCGAAGAACGCGTCGACAAATTCCTTGGCTTCGCGCTTGTTCAGACCCACTTCGTCGAACAGCTTTTCGGCCATCTCAGCCTTGGTCAATGCCATTGCCTGCTACCCCCATGCTGCCCGCTCAACCGCGGATCCGGGCGTGGTGTTCACGCTCCATTGCGGCCACCGCCTCGGTGACCACCGCATCCACGTCGCGGTCCGTCAGAGTGCGCGACTTGTCCTGCAAAATCAAGCCCATAGCGAGACTCTTGAAGCCCGGCTCTACCCCCTGCCCCACGTAACGGTCGAACAGGGTCACCTGGCGAAGCAGCGGACCGACGGCCCGGCGCAGGGTGGCTTCCAAGTCGGCCCAGGCGGCCGCCTCGGGAACCAGGAAGGCCAAATCGCGGCGCACCGAAGGGAAACGCGACAGCTCGCTGGCGCGCGGCAGGGTGCGGGCGGCCAGCGGGGACAGGTCCAGCTCGAAGGCGAACACGTCCACGTCGATGTCCATGGCTTTGGCCAGGCGCGGGTGGATCTGGCCGATCCAGCCCAGGTTGACCCCATCACGCAGCACCTCGGCCGAACGCGCCGGGTGGCCGTACGGGCGGGTGGACGGCACGAAGCTGAGCGCGGCGCCGGAGGCGGCGGCCAGCGATTCCAGGTCGCCCTTGAGGTCATGGAAATCGACCTTGCGGGTGGCCAGGCCCCACTGCAGGGAATCGGCGTCGCCGCAGACGGCGGCGGCCACGCGCTGGGTTTCCAGCGGTGCCGGCGCGCCCTCCCCGGCCTGCTGGTGGAACACGCGGCCGAGCTCGAACAGGCGCACGGTGCCCTGCTGGCGGGCGGCGTTGCGGCCCAGCGTGGCCACCAGGCCCGGCAGCAGCGACGGGCGCATCACCGCCAGTTCGGCCGACAGCGGGTTGGCCAGCGGCACCAGGCCGTCGGCCAGCTGCCACTGCGCAAGCAGGTGGGCATCGACGAAGGCGAAGTTGATGGTTTCCTGCAGGTCGCGGGCGACCAGCTGGCGGCGCGTGCTCAGGTCGTCCAGGCGGGTCTCGCTGGGCATGGCCACGCGCGCGGCACCGCCCGGCAGGGTGGTGGGAATGCGGTCGTAGCCGTGGATACGGGCCAGCTCTTCGATGAGGTCTTCTTCGATGGCGATGTCGAAGCGGCGGCTCGGCGCGGTGACCTGCCAGCCGTCGGCGGCGGCAGCCACGTCCATGCCCAGGGCGCGCAGGATGCGCTCCACGTCGGCATCGGCAATCTGCAGGCCGAGCACACGGGCGATGCGCGCGCGGCGCAGGCCGATGGTCGCGGTCGCCGGCAGGTCGCCTTCGCGCACCGCCTCGGTCACCGGGGCCGGGGTACCGCCGGCCAGGTCCAGCACCAGCCGGGTGGCGTATTCGATCGCGGTGCGCGGCAGCGCCGGGTCCACGCCACGCTCGAAGCGGTGGCCCGCGTCGGTGTGCAGGCCCAGCTTGCGGCCACGGCCCATGATGGCGGCCGGCGCGAAGTGCGCGGCCTCCAGGAACACGGCGGTGGTGTCGTCGGTGACGCGGCTGTCGTAACCGCCCATCAGGCCAGCCAGGCCGACCGGACGGTCGGCGTCGGTGACTACCAGGAAGCTGTCGTCCAGCGCGGCGTCGCGGCCGTCGAGCAGCTTGAGGGTTTCACCGGCGCGCGAGCGGCGCACGCCAATGCTGCCCTGCAGGGTGCCCAGGTCGTAGGCGTGCATCGGCTGGCCCAGTTCCAGCATCACGTACTGGGTGATGTCGACCAGCAGCGACACGGGGCGCACGCCGCTGCGGCGCAGACGCTCGGCCATCCACAGCGGGGTGGCGGCGCGCGGGTTGACGCCTTCGATCACACGGCCGAGGTAGCGCGGCGCTTCGGCGCCGGCGTCCAGGGAAATGCTGAGTTCGCGACTGCCCACGGCGGCTACCGGCGCGGCGTTGAACGGCACCACTTCACTGGCGCACGCGGCGGCCACGTCGAAGGCGATGCCGCGCACGCTGAAGCAGTCGGCGCGGTTAGGGGTGAGCTTGATCTCGATGCTGGCGTCGGGCAGGCCCAGGTATTCCACCAGCGACTGGCCCACAGGCGCATCGTCCGGCAGTTCGAACAGGCCCGAGGCGTCGCTGTCCAGGCCCAGTTCCTTGGCCGAGCACAGCATGCCGTTGGAATCCACGCCACGCAGCTTGGCAGCCTTGATGCTGAGCTCGCCGATCTTGGCGCCGATCATCGCCAGCGGCGCGACCAGGCCCGGGCGCGCGTTCGGCGCGCCGCACACGATCTGCAGCTGCTCGCCCTGCCCAGCGTCGACCTGGCAGATCTGCAGGCGGTCGGCTTCGGGATGGCGCTCGGCCGAAACGATCCGCGCCACCACCACGTGGTCCAGGCCCGCGCCAAGGTCGGTGACCTCTTCGACTTCCAGGCCGATGGCGGTCAGCACCGCGCCAAGCTCGTCGCGCGAGGCGGTGGTGGGAACGTGGCTGCGCAGCCAGTTTTCAGAGAATTTCATGGTGTCACCCTGGTGGGCCCGGCGCAGGCGCCTTGAGCCTTGATGATGCGTGTTATGGGTTGTCCGGCAGCCGGGCAGAGCCCGGCTCTACGAGCTACGCGAATTGCTTGAGGAACCGCACGTCGTTCTCGAAGAACGCGCGCAGGTCGTTCACGCCGTAACGCAGCATGGCGAAACGCTCCACGCCCAGGCCGAAGGCGAAGCCGGTGTAGCGCTCCGGGTCGATGCCCACGTTGCGCAGCACGTTCGGGTGCACCATGCCGCAGCCGAGCACTTCCAGCCAGCGGGTGCTGCCGTCGGGCTGCTGCCAGGCGATGTCCACTTCCGCGCCGGGTTCAACGAACGGGAAGTAGCTGGGGCGGAAGCGCATTTCGAAGTCGCGCTCGAAGAACGCGCGCACAAACTCGGACAAGGTGCCCTTGAGGTCGGCGAAGGTCGAATGCTCATCCACCAGCAGCCCTTCCACCTGGTGGAACATGGGCGAATGGGTCTGGTCGCTATCGCTGCGGTACACCTTGCCGGCCGCGATCATGCGCAGCGGCGGCGCGTGGTCGCCCATGTAGCGCACCTGCACACCGGAGGTATGCGTGCGCAGCAGGCGGCCGTCGCCGAAGTAGAAGGTGTCGTGCATGGCACGCGCCGGGTGGTGCGGCGGGAAGTTCAGCGCTTCGAAGTTGTGCCAGTCGTCTTCGATTTCCGGACCTTCGGAAAGCTCGTAACCCAGGCGGCCGAAGATCTCGGTGATGCGCTCCAGGGTACGCGTGACCGGGTGCAGGCCACCGCGTTCGGCGCCACGGCCCGGCAGGGTAATGTCGATCGCTTCGGCGGCCAGGCGCGCGTCGAGCGCGGCGTTCTCCAGCACGGCCTTGCGTTCGCCCAGCGCGCTGGTCAGCGCGTCACGGGCCAGGTTGATGGCTTCGCCGGCGGCCTTGCGTTCGTCGGCGGGCAGCGTGCCCAGCTGCTTGAGCTGTGCGGTGATGCTGCCGCTCTTGCCGAGCAGGGCCACGCGCAGGGCTTCCAGCGCATCGGGACTCTGGGCGGCGGCCACGTCGGCCAGCGCCTGGGTGGTCAGGGATTGGATGTCACTCATGGATAGCCTGGACCTCGCGTCGGTATGCCATCGCGATGCGCGCCGGGCCGACCCCCGTCGCCACCGCTGTCGGGGCGGCACCCGATTGGGCTGCCGCCGCCACAAAAAAGAATGGGGAAGGACTTGCGCCCTTCCCCATGCATTGCCTTACCCGCAGCCGTTGCGTTTGCACGGCAACGGCGGGGAATGGACTTATGCCGCCAGCGCGCCCTTGGCCTTTTCGGCCAGTGCAGCAAAACCAGCTGCGTCGTGCACGGCGATGTCAGCCAGAACCTTACGGTCCAGGGTGATGCCGGACTTGAGCAGGCCGTTCATGAAACGGCTGTAGCTCAGGCCGTTGATGCGGGCAGCCGCGTTGATGCGGGTGATCCACAGCGAACGGAAGTTGCGCTTCTTCTGCTTACGACCGATGTAGGCGTACTGCTGTGCCTTGATCACGGCCTGCTTGGCAACGCGGAAGACCTTGCGGCGAGCGTTGTAGTAACCCTTCGCCAGGGTCAGAATTTTCTTGTGGCGGCGACGCGCCTGTACGCCACGCTTTACTCGTGCCATGGGTCAGTCCTCAGAGGTAGGGAAGCATACGGTTCAAACGGCCTGCGTCTTCTGCACGAACATGGTTCGTCTGACGCAGATTGCGCTTCCGCTTGGTCGACTTCTTCGTGAGGATGTGGCTACGGTTGGCGTGGCCAGCCTTGAACTTACCGGAGGCGGTCTTGCGGAAACGCTTGGCCGCCGCCCGGTTGGTCTTGATCTTGGGCATTGCAATGTCCTTGATGATGTTTTGTCACTGACCAGGGCGGTGGCATTGCCACACTTTCCGTCCGTGCCCTTGCCTGCTTGTAAGCCCGGGATCCCCGATGGGAACCAGGCCGGTCCTGTTGCCGTTGAAAAGCTTGAAACCGTTCAAAACAGCAGCCCCGCAAAAACGGGGTCGCCCATTATGCATGGGAACTGTGACGGTTGCAAACCTTTGATTGGGCGGGGTTTGCTGCGCTGGGGTTGCAGGCGACCACAAACCTGAACGGAGCGACGCCCCGTCCGGCCACGCGCCGCGTGGCCGCGCGTGGTTCTGGACCGCGAAGCCACCCATGGGGTGGCTCTACGCGTCAAACCCTTATTTCTTCTTGGGCGCGATCATCATGACCATCTGCCGGCCTTCCAGGCGCGGACGGGACTCGATCACGATGTCCTCGCCCAGATCGGTTTCGATCCGGTTGGCCATTTCGCGACCCAGTTCCTGATGGCTCATTTCACGGCCACGGAAGCGGATGTTGACCTTGATCTTGTCGCCCTCTTCCAGGAAACCGCGCATCTTGCGCAGCTTGATCTGGTAGTCGCCTTCGTCGGTGACCGGACGGAATTTGACTTCCTTGATCTCGACCTGCTTGGTCTTCTTCTTGGCCTCGTTGGCCTTCTTCTGCGCTTCGAACTTGAACTTGCCGAAGTCCATGATCTTGCACACCGGCGGATCAGCCTGCGGCTGAATCTCGACCAGGTCCAGACCTTCTTCTTCGGCCATCGACAGCGCTTCGTCACGCGTCAACACGCCAATCATTTCACCGTCGCTGCCGATCACGCGTACGCGCGGCACTCGGATTTCCTGATTCTTGCGGTTCTGTTTGTTGTCAGGGGTACTGATATTGCAATCTCCCAGAGGAATCAAACCGGCCCTCGCGGATCATCCGCAGGGCCGGGACTTTCTTACACAGACTGTTCTGCCTGCAACCGCTCGATGAAGGCCTGGACGGACATGCTGCCCAGATCTTCGCCCGAGCGCGTACGCACGGCCACGGCGCCATTTTCCTTCTCACGGTCGCCCACCACCAGCAGATATGGGACCCGCTGCAGCGTATGCTCGCGAATCTTATATCCGATCTTCTCATTGCGCAAATCGGACGTTACCCGGAAGCCTTGATCTGCAAGGGTTTTCGTCACTTCCTGCACGTATTCAGCCTGGGCATCGGTGATATTGGCCACCACCGCCTGGGTCGGCGCCAGCCAGGACGGGAACTGCCCGGCATGGTGTTCGATCAGGATGCCGATGAAGCGCTCCATGGAGCCCACGATGGCCCGGTGCAGCATGACCGGGTGCTTCTTCTGGCTGTTTTCGTCCACGTACTCGGCGCCCAGGCGGCCCGGCATCATGAAGTCGACCTGCATGGTGCCCAGCTGCCAGGTACGGCCAATGGCGTCCTTGAGGTGGTATTCGATCTTCGGGCCGTAGAAGGCGCCCTCGCCCGGCAGCTCCTGCCATTCCACGCCGCAGCGGGACAGCGCCGAACGCAGGGCTGCCTCGGCCTTGTCCCAGGTGGCGTCGTCGCCCAGGCGCGATTCGGGGCGCAGCGCGATCTTGATCTGGATGTCGTCGAAGCCGAAGTGCTCATACACCGCCAGCGCCTGCTGGTGGAAGGCGGTCACTTCCGATTCGATCTGCGACTCGGTGCAGAACACGTGCCCGTCGTCCTGGGTGAAGCCACGCACGCGCAGGATGCCGTGCAGCGCGCCCGAGGGCTCGTTGCGGTGGCAGGAGCCGAACTCACCGTAGCGGATCGGCAGGTCGCGGTAGCTGTGCAGGCCCTGGTTGAACACCTGGATGTGGCCCGGGCAGTTCATCGGCTTGACGGCGTAGGTGCGCTTCTCCGATTCGGTGAAGAACATGTTGTCCTGGTAGTTGTCCCAGTGGCCCGACTTCTTCCACAGGCTCACGTCCAGGATCTGCGGGCAGCGCACTTCGCCGTAGCCGCTCTTGCGGTAGACCTTGCGCATGTACTGCTCCACCACCTGCCACAGCGCCCAGCCCTTGGGGTGCCAGAACACCAGGCCCGGGGCCTCTTCCTGCAGGTGGAACAGGTCCTGCTGCTTGCCGATGCGGCGGTGGTCGCGCATTTCGGCTTCTTCGATGCGCTTGATGTAGGCCTCGAGCTGCTTCTTGTCGGCCCAGGCGGTGCCGTAGATGCGCTGCAGCTGCTCGTTCTGCGCATCGCCACGCCAGTAGGCGCCGGAGATGCGGGTCAGCTTGAAGGCCTTCAGGAAGCGCGTGTTGGGCACGTGCGGGCCGCGGCACATGTCCACGTATTCCTGGTGGTAATACATGCCCATGGCCTGGATGTCGGGCGACATGTCCTCGATCAGGCGCAGCTTGTACTCCTCGCCACGGGCCTTGAAGATCTCCACCACTTCAGCGCGCGGGGTCACCTTCTTGACCACGTCGTAGTCCTGCGCGATCAGCTCGCCCATGCGCTTTTCGATGGCGGCCATGTCGTCGGGCGTGAACGGGCGCTCGGACTGGATGTCGTAATAGAAGCCTTCGGCGATCACCGGGCCGATCACCATCTTGGCGTCCGGGTACAGCTGCTTGACCGCATGGCCGACCAGGTGGGCGCAGGAGTGGCGGATGATCTCCACGCCCTCCTCGTCCTTGGCGGTGATGATGCGCAGGGTCGCGTCATGGTCGATTACGTCACTGGCATCGACCAGCACGCCATCCACCGAACCGGCGATGGTGGCCTTGGCCAGGCCGGCGCCGATCGACTGGGCGACGTCCATGACACTGACGGGGTTTTCGAACTCACGGCGGCTGCCGTCGGGGAGCGTGATCGCGATCATGACTGTGCTTTGTGCTGGTGGGCCTGCGGCGCAGGCCAGGGAAACGGGGGTCGAGGGTGTCCGGGGCGCGCGGCCGGATAAAAGAAAAGCGCCACGAAGGCGCCTGGGCAAGGGGCCGTCATGACGTTCAGCGCTGGGCGGTGGTAGTGCTCATGTCGCACGCTGGACCGGCGCTTGGCGCGGGTCACCTTGTTGCCTCGAGGTGGATGCCCCGATCTTAAACCATACGAAGGGAAAGCCCAATCTCCGGCCGTCCGGGTAGCGCCGGCCGTTGGCCGGCTTCCAGTACCGTCCGCCATGGTCGGGTCCCGCCAACGCCCGGCGCTACCGGTGTGGGGGGACTAGAGGATTGAGAATAGCGGGAAAGAGCGAAACAAAGCGGGAAAAAACGGGACGAATCTCCGCCGCTGCTGGCTTTCGGCCTGATACGTCGGCTGAGGATCGTCGTGCCGCTAGGTTTGCAAAATGAGGGGATTTCGTTCCCTCTGGACACTAGAAATGCGAAACGGCCGATCTGGTGATCGGCCGTTCGATGGGCATTTGAAGAAACTCTATCGCGCCGGGAAATCATCGGCCAAATCGCAGCCAGTCATGGCGATGTCTACCAGGCGCAGAAGAGCCGCAGCAAGGGCCTCGAGCTGGCAAGTCTCCATGTGCCGAAGCGTGGGGGCTTGGGCCTGATCCAGCGCCTGATCAACCACTGATCGCCACCCGTATCTCATTGATATACGGGTTATTTCGCCTATGGCACGCCTCCGAACCAACTGATCGTCTGCCGCACAAATTATCTCGGCGCGTTTGAACTCGACCGTGCCGTTGGCCCAGATCACCTCCGACATCAATCGCGTCAACTTAGCGACCAGTAGCCGCTGCCCTGCTTTTTCCATCAACCGCACCTCCTTGAGCCAAACCGACTGCACGCCGAGCGAGCGGGATGACCTCAGCTTCAGGCAATCCGCTTCCCAGCAGCTCATACACCAGCATCACGGCTTCAGCGCGCTTGGCCGCCGGGAGAAACGCATTCCTGGTCGCCAAGGCGTCATCGACCGCCTGCATTGCCAGTATCAAGCGGTCCTGATTCAAGTCCTGCGACTGAATAGGCGAATTGCGACACGAATCGTCGCCTGCACCCTCAAGTTGGCCAGAAGCCGCGCCAGCAGCGGTATCTAACTGCTCCGGACCCTCGCCCATCAGAACCCAATTGAGGTTCCAGCCACGCTCGTGCAAGGCCGCCAGCGTCCGTAGATCCGGCTCTCGCTTGTCCTGCTCATAGTTTTGAAAGGTGCGCAGCGGCACCCCGAGGCTTTCAGCGAAATCACGCTGAGAGCGAAAGGCACGTATGTGCGTAATTCGCCGACCTATCGTCTCCATCATTCGCGTCGCACTTCGAGAGCCAAAAGTGCGACACGACAGCGAGCCGACGCTGCCCGCGTCGCACTTTCAGTAACCAATTGATTTTCAGACATTTGCTTTGCCTCATACGAACGTGCGTCACAAAACCAAAGTGCGACGCACGAAGGTGCTTGACAGGTGCACAAACGTGCGTAATATCTGCACCGTAGACATCACCTACGGAAGAGTTCTCACGTGTCAGCACATCAGCCCGCAAAAAAAACCAGTCTTCAGGACTGGCACCCTGCTGAAGTCGTTGCGGCCCTGCGCATGAAGGGGTTCTCCCTGCGCCAGCTGGCCTTGCTCAACGGCTACGGCAATCCAAATAGTATGACCACCGCCCTACGTCGTCCCTACCCCTTGGCCGAAGCAATTATCGCCGAGGCTTTGTGCCGACCGGCGTCCGACATCTGGCCCACCCGATACGGCCCGGACGGTAAGCCCAACCGCGGCCCCAGCGGGCAACGCGCCCTGCTACCCAGCGATGCTAAGGCTAGCGTACTGCGCGTAGTTCGCAATGCGCAAAAGGCAGGTGGCCAATGACCACCCTGTCTATCTATCGGTGCGCGACCTTGTGCCGGTCGGTCCTGGTTGGGCTGGCCCGTGCGGGGAGCCGCCGATGAACCGCCGCAGCAGGCCCATGGCACAGGGAGATGCCCGGACCGGGGATCTGTTCGCCATTCCGCGCGCAGCAGCCCCGGTCGCGGGGTCCATGGATTACCGCCAGGGCGTCAGCGCATTGGTCGGAGACATGTTGTCAATAGCTGCAGCGGCGGGGTTGGATCGCTACGAGATCGCCAGCCAAGCCAGCCGACTGACCGGTAAGGACGTGTCCAAGGCCATGCTCGATGGCTACACCGCCGAGTCGCGCGAGGAATTCAATATTCCGTATTGGCTGGCGCCGGTACTGGAATCGGTATGCAGTAGCACGCGGTTGACCCAGTGGCTCGTGGGGGTACGCGGCGGTCGGTTTCTGGTTGGGGCCGAAACGCTGGATGCCGAGATCGGCCGTGTCAGCCAAGAAGTGGACAGCGCGGCGGCGCGACTCAAGCAGTTGCGCGACCTGCGCAGGAGGGTGCGGTGATGGTCAGGCCTGCGGCATCGAGCGCCAAGCCCGCCTCCAATATCGAATCGATGCCGGAAACATCTGGCATAGCAGCAGTTGTTCCATTCGTAGCGACCAAACCGCAGGCACCAGCCATAGCTGCGGATTCTCCGGAATCTCACGCATTGTCTGGTAGGCAGCGCCGATCAGGTTCCGAACGCCCCGGCTTTGCCGACGTGTCAGAGGCGCTAGCGTTTGCCGAAGCCAAGCGACGTCATCGGGCGGAACAGGCGGCAAAAGCTGCTGGATGTGCCCCGACAAACCAAGTGCGTCCTCAAGATAAAGAGGGCGCACCAGCCAATCTTCTGGCGCGCTTGGCGGCAGCGCTGCGCGCAATAGTACAAGTTCTCGCCGCAGGGGGGCGGAAGCCATGAGCGTGGTGGTTCCAGAAAACAGCTCATCAAAGGTACTGGCATCGATTTCAGCTGACATAGGGCTGGATTCTAGCAGCGCTTTGCCGCCGTCCTTGGACCTGGCCGCTATTTCTGTTGCATTGCGTGTGACCAAACGCTCTGTAGAACGTCGATCAATCAAGGAAGGCTGGTCGTTTGAAGCACGCTCGATGCGCGGTGGCCAGAAGCGCTTCTTCACTACCGCCAGCTTGCCCGACGACGTGCACGCAGCGTTGCTGCTCAATCAAGCGCCCCGCGTAGTTAAGGCAAGTGAATTCCGTACCACGGGTCTGTCCGCTGAGCAAATTGCTTCGGCCTGGCAGCGTTACGACGCTGTACCCCAGCACCTCAAAGATGAGGCACAGCGTCGCCTCCGCGCAGTGCAGGCCGTGGAAGGACTGGTGGCTGATCGTCGCCCGTTGATGGAGGCGCGCACCTTGGTCGCGGCCCAGTTGCAGCGCGAGAACGTCCGAGGGGCGAGCGTTGCCAGTCTCGGGCGGTGGGCTGCCTTGGTGTCGAATGTGGACAAACATCACCGGCTCGCACTGCTGGTGCCGGCCTATACCGGGCGCACGGTCAAGGCGGAAATCCCGTCCGAAGCCTGGGACCTGTTCAAAGGCGACTACCTGCGAGTGGAAGCGCCTACGGCAAGCAGCTGCTACGACCGGCTGAAGCGTATCGCCACCGTCAAGGAATGGCCGGCATTACCGTGTTTGAAGACCTTTCAACGGCGGATTGAAGCCGAGCTTCCCCGTGCGGTGCTGATCCTCGCCCGCCAGGGTCAGGAGAAGTTCGATCAAACGTTCCCGGCCCAGGAGCGTGATCGCTCGATTTTCCATGCCCTGGAAGCGGTCAACAGCGACGGCCACAAGTTCGACGTGTTCGTAAAGTGGCCTGATGGCACGGTGGCGCGGCCGATCATGGTCGGCGTCCAGGATCTCTACAGCGGGAAGCTGCTGGGCTATCGCATCGCAGAAACCGAATCGGCAGACCTGGCGCGCTTCGCCTTCCGTGACGTGATGGAGCGCTACGGCATTCCCGCCAAGGTCTGGCTGGACAACGGCCGCGGATTCGCCTCCAAGATGCTCACCGGCGGCACCGCCAACCGCTTCCGCTTCAAGGTCCGCGACGATGACCCCACGGGCGTCCTGACCGCCATGGGCTGCGAGATCCACTGGGCCACGCCGTACCATGGCCAGGCCAAGCCCATCGAGCGTGCCTGGCGCGACCTGTGCGACCGCATCGCAAAGCACCCGGCGTTCGCTGGCGCCTATACGGGCAACAAGCCGGATGCCAAGCCGGAGAACTACGGCAGCAAGGCCATC
>NZ_JBOHXV010000058.1:0-32181 GCF_050737075.1 Stenotrophomonas sp. | reverse complement strand
GTGCATCGCTGCCTACGGCAACCGCGCTGTCGCTGGTAGCCTGTGCACCACTTCCCACGGCGACCGCGTCGTCGCCGGTGGCCAGGGTATTGAAGCCGAGCGCGGTCGCGTTGTCGGCATAGGCGGTCGCGCCACTGCCGTAGGCCGAAGCCCCATTGCCGATTGCATTGGAGGCTTCGCCAGCAGCAGTGGCGTTGTCGCCTTCCACGTACGCACCGGCATCGCTTGCAGTGCTGCCGGAGGCCTTGAAGTACTTGTCGGTGTTCTCGGCTACATCGGCCACCGCGTTGAGCTGGTCAAGGTTGACCGCATCGGTGCCCTCGGTGCCGGCTGCAATGTTGGTGACTTGGCGCTCACTGCCCACATCGCCAACCGACACGGTATTGGCACGATCCGTGTACGAGCCGGCACCCAAGGCCACGCTGTTTACTGCAGCAGCCGTTGCGCTTTCGCCGACGGCGGTGGCGCTGGCAGCGCTGGCCCATGAATTCCAGCCGATTGCCGTGGCGTAGTCATCGGTCGCCCAGGCGCCGGCGCCGAAGGCGGATGAGCCGGTACCGGACGCCTGCGCCGGAATGAAGCCGGAGTAAGTGGTGCCACCGACCGCGACGCTTTCATCACCGGTGGCCTCGCTGTACTCACCGACCGCTACAGAGCTGATGCCGCTGGCAGTCGCCGCCGCACCCACGGCGGTGCTGTAGTCGTTGGACGCGACCGAACCATACCCGAGTGCACTCGACAGCCAACCGGTTGCTGCGCTGTAGCTGCCGAAAGCCGATGCGCCCGTATCGGTCGCCGCACTTCGGAAGCCACTGGCCGTGGCCTGCAGGCCGGAGGCCGTCGAGCCGCTGCCGCTGGCGGTGCTGTAATCGCCACTGGCTACCGTGTTGGTGCCAATCGCTATGGCGTTGATACCCGTCGCGCTTGCATTTCCATCCACCACACAGCTGTCGGCAACGCTGCCGTTCACCACGCAGTTCGCATTGCCGCCGATCTCCACCGCCTGCGCCATCACACCGCCACTGGCGCTCAACAGCAAGGCTGCGATCGCCGCGCAAAGCGCGTTACGTTGCGTTGCGCTTCTACGCTGGTCGATGACCACGCCCGGACTGTCACTGGTGGCCAGTTCCGAGGCCATCACCCACAGGCCCAACGACTTGTTCCAGACTTTGCGATAGATGCGATTCATCGAAGCATTACCCTCAGTAGAATTTGGGCAAAGCGTTGCCGAGATCGTCCGGCACGCTTGCGGGAAAATCGGGTGATTTGTGGATGTCGGTGTTCGAACAGCCCGGTTCGAGTGGGCGAATGATTAGCAACTACGCAGTGCGAGCGAAATGCAATGTGTTGCGAGATGCGTGCCTGCGTGGCACCACCTATGTGCGTGCTGCTTATGCCGGAATGCGCGCGGCCTCCATTCCCGCTCGAACGCCGGCGTATTGACGCGGTGCGACACAATGACGCGCCCAGATCCTGGGGTCGTCAGAGGGCGTGACGCATACCCGTGAGCCGACAGCCGGCACAGCGGCCGGCATCTCTCACGCGTCCTGTGTGCGCGCCGAATGCGCGCGGGGCACGACTACCAGGCGAACTTGAGACCTGCCTGCACGCTCACATCGCGGTAGCCCTGGCTGCCCTGTTGCCGACTGAACTGGCCCCAGCCGGTCAGTCCCTTGCGCAGCTCAAACTGTGCGCCGGCCTTGATCTCGTAGAGGTCATCGGGAAGGTCGCGGCGGACGGTGACGGCATCCATCGCGATCGCCGAGCCGTTTCCACCGGACCACCAGTTCGCGGCCAGGAACGGTTGTACGCGGTTGTACTGCGTCGACAGCGGGCGGCTGTAGAGCCGCACGCCGACGCGGGTAGTAAGACCGCCCGCGTCCACGCTGCGTACCTGCGTTCCATTGGTTTCACGGTGGTCGTCGCTGCTGTAGTCGGTGTACAGCAGTTGCATCTGCGGCTCGAGGTAGATGCCAGCATGCGCCGTGACGAACACCTGCTGTGCGTAGCCGGCCTCGATCGATCCCGACCAGGCGCGGGAGTCGTAGCGTTCAGTGGCAAGGCCCTGGCCCTGCACCTCGTTGTCAAAGCGCCCGTACTGTAGCCAGCCATCCAGGTAGAGGCCGGCCGCTACCGCGTCGTGCTGGAACCAGGTGCCGTAGAGTCCCAAGGTGTTCCCGGAGACTTCGCCGCGCGCGCTCAATCCGGTGGGTGCGGAGGTGGCGTGCGTGACAGCGCGGCCCGAACTCGCCATCGCGCCCAGTCGCACGCCCGCGCCGCTGTCCCGTACGTACTGCCGTTCGACGCCTGCCTGCAGAAGATCAATATCGACCGGCATATCCAGCTGACCTTCCACCTTGCCGGGCTGCAGTTGGTTGCCCTGCACCCGTACCCACGCGCCGGTCCCGGCGTCGTCCTGGCGAATACCCAGGCCCGGCTCCCCGGCGCGATCATGCAGCGTGTGGCGCAGCATGCGGACCACGGCGATCTGGTTGCCCAGATAAGCGCCTGCCTCCGGCCGCAGCGCGGGCGTAGGCGTCGGTTCGACGCCGGTTTCCGAGCGCAGGTACCAGTCGCCGTCGAGCGGATCCGCTTTCCCGCCCTTGTGCAGGAAGTACTCATACGCCCCGCTCACGGCACGGCCCTGCAGGGTGAACTCGCCATCGGACGCGCCCGTCACTTCGATCACCCGAATGCCGTTGTCGGTCTGCGCTCCCACGCCGCCCGCATTGATCACCTGCAGGTTGGTCTGGCCCTGCGTGCTGCCCTTGACCACCATGCGGTCGGTGGGTGAGTCGTCCCCACCCAGCGCGGTCGAGATGACCAGTGTTCCGCCACTGCCGACGTAGTCGCCCGATACCGTCAGCGTGGTTCCAGTAAATGTGTCACTGGCGAGGGAGACGGCGGCAGGCTGGAATGCCGATGCGGCAATGCTTGAGCGACTGCCGAGCAGCACGGTGCCAGCATTGTCCAGCCGAGCCACGCTCTGGTCGACGCCTGCCAGGTCGATGATGGCTCCGCTGTCCACGCGGAACGCGGACGCAGCGCTGAAGGCGCCCGCAGCGCCCGCCTGCAGTGTCCCGGCCTGCACCCACGTGTTGCCTGCATAGACGTTGCCGCCGCCCAGCACCAGCGCGCCCACGCCTTGTTTGGTCACCCCGCCGGTGCCGCTGATCACGCCATCGAAGCGCGAGGCATCGCTGGCGGTCGCATTGATGGCGGTCAGCGTGGCAGTGCCGAGCTCGATGCTGCCGCTGCCCCCCAGCCGGTTGGCCTGCTGGTCATGGCTGTCCAGGTCGAGGAGGCCCTCGCTACCGACCAGCACCTCGCTGCTGTTGGCGAATGCATTGTCGATGCCGGTCTGCAGGGTGCCTTCGTCAACGACCGTGGCGCCGCTGTAGGTGTTGGCTGCCGACAGCCGCAACAGACCGGTACCGGCCTTCACCAGGCTCGATCCATCCCAGCCGCTGGCGAATCCACCGCTGGGCACGGTCTGGTCGCCCAGCGCCAGATCCACATCGAAGGCGGTGTTGGCGGCCACGGTGAAGTTGCCGGTGCCCGCATCCTGGCCGCCCTCGGTCCAGGCCAGCCGGAAACCGAGGTTGTAGTCCTTGCCGTCGGCGGAGATGAAGCCCTCCTCGAGCAGGTAGTCCATGCCACTGGGCGTCAGCGGATTGTTGGTGAAACTGCCGCTGATGCCGTCGGTGGTGTGGATCAGGGTGTAGCCCGGATTGTTGATCACGTCGCTGGCCCTGACCGGCACCGGGTCGGGACTGAAGCCATGGACGATCAGTTCGCCGCCGAGCACGGCGCTGCGTGCGTTGATATCCGGACTCGCGCCGAGGATGACGTCCAGCGTGGCGCCCGCCATCTGGCTGAAGGTGTCGCCGATGTTGAGCGTGGAATTGAACTGGCCCAGCGCCGTGGTCGCGCCCGCCTGGGTGGTGTAGTTGCCCAAGGTGGTGAAGTCGCCGGCCCCGACGAAGCTCAGTTGCCCGGCCTGCACATCGACGCTGCCCTGGTTGGAGCCCACACCGGCCAGGCTCAGGGTGCCGGCCCCCTGCTTGGAGAGCGAACCTGTTCCTGACAGCACGCCTGCATACACGCTGTCATCGCTGCGATCGAATACAAGGCTGGCCTGATTGGCGATATCGCCCGCAACGCTGCCTGCGCTGCCGCCTGCGCCGATCTGCAAGGTGCCTTCATCCACCACCGTCACGCCGTCGTAGGTGTTGTCGCCGCCCAGCACCCACGTGCCCGCGCCTTGTTTGGTCACGCCACCGGCGCCGCTGATCACGCCATCGAAATGCGAGTCATCACTGGCCGTGGCGTTGATGGCGGTCAGGGTGGCGGTGCCGAGCGCGATGCTGCCGCTGCCCCCCAGCCGGTTGGCCTGCTGGTCATGGCTGTCCAGGTCGAGGAGGCCCTCGCTGCCGACCAGCACCTCGCTGCTGTTGGCGAATGCATTGTCGATGCCGGTCTGCAGGGTGCCTTCGTCAACGACCGTGGCACCGCTGTAGATATTGGCGGCCGACAGCCGCAGCAACCCGCTACCGGCTTTCAACAGGCGGGTGCCATCCCAACCGGTGGCGAATCCACCGCTGGGCACGGTCTGGTCGCCCAGCGCCAGATCCACATCGAAGGCGGTGTTGGCGGCCACGGTGAAGTTGCCGGTGCCCGCGTCCTGGCCCCCGTCGGTCCAGGCCAGCCGGAAGCCGAGGTTGTAGTCCCTGCCGTCGGCGGAGATGAAGCCCTCCTCAAGCAGGTAGTCCATGCCACTGGGCGTCAGCGGGTTGTTGTCGAAACTGCCGCTGATGCCGTCGGTGGTGTGGATCACGGTGTAGCCGGGGTTGTTGATCACATCGCTGGCCCTGACCGGCACCGGGTCCGGACTGAAGCCGTGAACGATCAGTTCGCCGCCGAGTACCGCGCTGCGTGCACGGATATCCGGACTCGCGCCGAGGGTGACCTCCAGCGTGGCGCCTGCCATCTGGCTGAAGGTATCGCCGATGTTGAGCGTGGAATTGAACTGGCCCAGCGCCGTGGTCGCCCCGGCCTGGGTGGTGTAGTTGCCCAGGGTGGTGAAATCGCCGGGTTCGACGAAGCTCAGCCGCCCGGCCTGCACATCGACGCTGCCCACGCTCGAACCCGCGCCGCTGAGGGTCAGCTCCGTATCGTCTGCAGCCGGAGCCGTCACGATCAGGCCGCTGCCGGCCCCGCCGCTCAGGGTGCCGGCATAGGTGGTAGCGGCCACGCGTGTGCCGTCGCCGGCCACGGTGTCGGTCCCGATACGCAGCGTCTGGTTGCCCAGTACTACGCGGGAAGTGGTGGAGGTGCTCTCAAGCGAACCGATACTGCTGCCGCCAAGGCTGCCCGAGATATCCAGCAGGGCGCTGTCGTCCAACCGCACGCGTGAGCCTGCGGCCGTGGCGTTGCCAGCGAGGTGAAGTTCGCCGGTGCCGGCGGCCCATAGACCGCTGCCGCCGCTGTCGGCCTGGTCGACGAAGTCGATGCGGCTGGCCGTCTCGGCTCTGGCGCCCCAGGTATCGACGCCCTGGGTCATCGCCGCGCCAAGCGCGTTCGCACCGCCCAGGGTGATGCGGCCGCCGCCCTGTGCGTCCAGCACGGCCGCGCCTGCACCGGAAACGCGGACGGTGGAAGGCAGGAAGCCGCCCGCGGCGCCGTTGAGCAGCATGCTGCTGCCACTGCCCTGGACACTGATCGCATGGGCATTGGCGCCCAGCGTCTCGATCCGGTTGGCGCTGTCGTTGAACGCAATCGTGCCGTTGGCCGCACGCAGCACCACCGCGCTGGCGCCGTCCGCTTCGGTGTGGAGGTAGCTGCCGGCCAGCGACGCAGCGCTTGCGCCGGTGGCGCCGGTCACCAGCAGGCCGTAGGCGTTGGCGCCCTGGGTGAGGATGTCTTCCCCCTGCAGGTCCAGCACGCCGCCGTCCACCTGCAATGCATGGCTGCCCGCGCCCGTTGTCGCCACGCTGCCTCCGAGCAGCGAAGCGAGGCCTCCGTTGTAGGCGTAGAGGCCGGCCCCCGTGGCCCCGGTCGCACGGATCGCCAGCCCGGTGCCCTGGAAGCTGGAGGACGTGGCGTAGCGGGCACTGCTGCCAGGGCTGGCCGAGCCATCGATCAGCACGCCAACCTGGTTGGTTCCGGAGGCGTTGACCTGGCCATTGTTGAGGCTGATCTGCCCGCCGGAGTTCAGGTAGGCACCCGCGGCGGTGGTGGTCTGGCTGGTGCCGGTGTTTGCGCTGGTGATCACCAGCGCATCCCCGTTGATCGTCCCGCCGCTTGCCACCAGGCCCGCACCGTTGGCCTCCACGAAATTGCCCGAGGCGGCATTGTTCGAGGCCTGCGTTCCGATCTGCAGGTTGGCGGCGCTGATCTGCGAACCCGCCGCCTGGCTCAACAGGCCCACGCCGGCAACGGTCCATTGTCCGCCGGATCCTGCGGTGGGAATGCCGGTGAGCGGATCGACGTTCAGATAGATCGATGCGGCATTCTGCGCGTAGGCACCGTGGCCCGAGGTGCCGGAGACCTGCAGGCCGAGGTTGTCGGCGCGAATGCTCGAACCGCTGCCATCGGCATACAGCCCTGCGCTGCGATTGCCGTTCACGGTGACCTGGTTGCCGCCGCCCAGCAGTGAAACAGCCCCGCCTGCGGTGGCGCGCAGGGCCGCGCCGCGTGAGGCGATCGCGGTACTGGTCAGGGACGTGGTGCCCAGCAGGGACACATCCACGTTGGCGCCGAGCACGCTGGCACCTGCCGCGCTCGCATACAGGGCGTGGGTGGCGGAGCCCGTCAAGCCGCCGTTGACCACGATGTCGGTGGCCGTGCTGGTCGGAAGGCCGGTGAGCGGATCGGTATTGAGGTAGACGTTGCCGAGCTGCGCGTACGCGCCGTACGAGCCGTAGGACGAGGAGGCGACGAACTGCGCGGGATCGGTGGTCACATTGCCCAGGCTGTCGACCGGGTCGCCGTTGGCATTGAGGCGGATCCCGGTATAGACATAGCCCCCCTGAAGGCTGACGACGGCGGTCGCGGTATTCCAGGCATAGAGTCCATACGCGCGGCTGCCGGAGGTCACCAGCCGGGTGTCGGTCATGTAGAGCTTGCCGCCACCGTAGCTCTGCGCGGCATTTGTGATCGCGGCGGCGCCGAGAATGCGTACGTCGGTGTCGGTCACGTTCATGACGCCGCTGTTCACGGCCGTAAGCCCCGTCGCCGCCGAAAGCGAGGTGACCTTGCTGCTGCTCAGCGCCAGCGAGGCGTTCAGCCCATTCGAGGACACCATGCTGCCAACCCCGCGGCCCACGAGCGTCATCCCGGTAGCGTGTACAGCGGCGTTGCCGAGGGCGGTCAGGTTCGCCGCACCTGCAGAGTCGATGGTCGTGTTCGCGATCCACAACGTGCCGGTGGACTGGGCGGTGGCCCCCGCGGTGGGATTATCGCCAAGCAGCCGGATCGTGCTGGTCTGTCCTGTGGGTGCCTGCGTTGCGGGGTCGACATTGATCCATGCCGTGGCGCTGTTGCTCACGTAGACCGCGTAGTTGGTGACGCCCGACGGATTGATGCCGGCCGACACGAACTGGGTCGGATCGCGGGTGATGTTGCCATTCACATCCAGCGCCTGGCCGGTCGCAGGATCCAGTTTCAGGCCGGTGTAGATGCTGGTGCCATCGAGGATCACCTGACTTCCCGCCGTGGCGTTTACGCCATAGGCCGCCGAGCCCGCGCTGGCAGTGGCGTACACCACGCTGTTGTTGAGCTGGACGCGTCCAGCCGAGTTGGTCCCCACCGCGCCACTGCCCGCCGAGCCAGGCACGAGGCTGACCAGCAGACCGTTGCCGGTGATGGTGCCCCCTGCGGCGTACAGCCCGTAGCTTCCCGCGGCGCGGTTGACGATCGAACCGCCGGTCAGGTTCACAGCTCCGCCGTTGGTGGCATACACGGCGTAACCGGTCGCGGAGGAAAACACATCCAGATCGGTTGCGGAGATCAGTGAACCCGCGGACTGCGCGTACAGGCCGTAGCGCGTGCTGCCGCTCACCGTGATCGAGGCATTGCCGGTGGCATCGGGCAGGAAGGTGATGGTGCCGCCGTTCGCGATGGCGCCGTTTGCGTTTGCGGCGGTGATCACCACCCGGCCGTTGACCACGATGGGCGCGTTGGCGGCCGGCGCGTTCAAGGCGCTGCCGCTGGTGACCGATACCGTGTCGCCCCCATTCAATGTGAAGGGACCATTGATCTGGCTGGTGAAGTCCGTTGCGTTGGCGGCCGACGCGGCGCAGAGCAACGCGCACGCGCAGGCCAGCGGAGTGATCCGCGGCGCGGTGCGGCCGGCTGTGCCGCCCGTCCGCCCGCCGCGCGCCCGCCGGGCATGTTCGGGCGCCACCTGGCACAACCCGGTGGTGCGGTTGAGCACAAGTCGATAGATGCGATTCACTGGATGATTCCCGGATCGGGCGCTCGGCGCTGCGTTATCCAGTCGAAAATGAGTGCTGGACAGGCGCAACAAGCGGCATTGCAGATGCCTGAGCGCTGGGGTGGAACGGAGTTTCCGGATTACCGGGTTGCCCGGAAAGCCCTTGTGAGCGACGGAAAATGGATAGGCCCCAGTGTAGAAGTCGTTCTGGCCGCGATATATCAGATGGGTCCGATTCTTGTGGCGCGCTGGACGTCAATGGATTGACGCAGGTATCGTGCATGCATGAGGCGCCGCCAGGGGATGGGCAGGCGCTCCGATGCGGCCAGCGCATCGCCGGCGTCATGATCGCCGCGCAGAATGGATACCCGACATCTGAGGTGCGCCGGTCATGCCCGGCCACCCGCAAGGAGAAGCGAACGATGCACGTAGTGAACCCGCTTGCCGGCCTCGGCCACGGCCTGCGCCGTAATGGACGCTGGAGCATTCTGGCCCTGAGTCTCGCCCTGGTTGCCTGCCAGGCGCCCAGTTCCGAGGCCGTCACACTTGGCGGTCCCGTGGCACCCGACAGCCCGGACGCACAGGCGTCGACCCCCGCCCCTGCAACCCAGCCGGCCGCGACGGCCGCCGAGGCACCGTCAGCCCAGCCGGGCAAGCACGAACTGTCCGCGGCGGACCTCGCCATGGAAGCAGAGGACATGGGGCCACGCACCCCGGACGCGTCCTACCGCAAGGCCAACCTCCGCCCGCAGTACCTCGCGTGCGTGAAGGCCAGCAAGGCCGTGACCCCGGCGTTGCAGGCGTGTGGTGACGAGGAGCTGGCCTGGCAGGACCGCCGGCTGGTCGCGGCGGTCAGCAAGATCGCCGACGGCCCGGATGGCAAGTTCAAGGACGACGTGATGGACGAGCAGGCCGCCTACATGAGCGACACCAACCGCTACTGCAGCGAAAACCCGGACGAAGACGGGCAGGGCCAGATGCTGGACGCGCAGTCGTGCCGCATCAACCGCACCGCCAACCGGGCCGACCAGCTGGAAGCGCTCATCTCGAAGTAATTCCCCCCGCAAAGGAGTGTAGGCAATGGATGTTGTTACCCAGGCAAAACAGGCGATGGACGGCTGGCACCGCGGCCAGACCTCCGCGCAGTACGAAACCGGCGGCCGCGGCCCGGGCCATGTGTCCACGGGGCAGGGCGATCACGGTGGCGTCTCGTATGGCAGCTACCAGTACGCCACCAATGTCGGTGGCGCCGCCGAGTACGTGCGTGCGTCGCGCTACGCCAGCGAGTTCACCGGCCTGCAGCCGGGCACCGCCGCGTTCACCGAGCGCTGGAAGGAAGTCGCCGCCGCGCATCCCGCGGCCTTTGCCCAGGACCAGCACGACTTCATCCAGCACAAGTACTACGACGTCCAGATGGACCGCCTGAAGGCGGTCGGTGTGGACCTGTCCGACCGTGGCCCCGCCGTGCAGGACGCGCTGTGGAGCACCTCGGTGCAGTACCGCGGCATGACCCGTTCGGTGTTTCACAACGGACTCAAGGCGGCCTACGGCGAGGACTTCAATCTTGCCGACCTGACCGACGAACAGATCGTGCGCGCCGCGCAGGACTACAAGCACGACAACGTGCAGCGGCATTTTGAAAGCTCGCCGGCCCTGTGGGACTCGCTGCGCGACCGCGCGCTCAAGGAAGAGACCTCACTGGTGGCGCTGGCGCGGTATGACCAGGTCAACCGTAACCCCGAGGCCTACCAGGGCAAGGACTACCAGCAGGCCTTCGGCGAGCCCGAACCGCGCCAGCAGGGTCGCCGCCAAGGCGGCGCGTCCCCGATGGCCGACGGCATGCTCACCCCGGGTGAGCGCGGTACCGAGGTCGAAGCCCTGCAGAACAAGCTGATCCAGGCCGGTTATACCGGCAAGGACGGCCAGCCGCTGACGGCCGACAAGCACTACGGTCCCAACACCGAACATGCGGTGCGCGAATTCCAGCAGGCCCATGGCCTGACGGTTGACGGCAAGGCCGGGGCCAACACCCTGGGTGCGCTGGCTGCCGCCGCGCGCCAGCACGAGCCGGCGCAATCTGCCGCGCCCGCTGCACCGACCGCACCGACCGCACCGACTGCACCGACTGCACCGACTGCACCGGCCCAAACGGCACCGACACAGACACAGACGCCCTCGACGCAGGCAGCCCCGGCTGCTCCCGCGCGCGACGCCGCCGCCGCCGACCTCACCAGTGGCGAGCGCATCCGGGTGGTGGAACCATTCGGCAACGGCAGCTCCAACCGCACCATCGCGCACGGTACCAGTGGTGAGGACGCCTTCCGCGAGATGAAGATCCACCACCCCAATGCCAACCGCGAAGCCGTGCGGACGGGCAATGCGGCCTTGGCCGACCGTCATTCCGAGATGATCGAGGGTGAGCTGGAAACCGTCCGCAACCGTGGCGACCGCAATGGCATTCCGCTGGTGCACAAGGACCTGATCCTGAGCAACCCGCGCGGTGATCGGGAAATCATGATCCCCGCCCCGGTGGCCGGCTACGCGCAGGTCAACCAGGACAAGTGGAACTCGATCAGCATCTGGAGCCAGCCCGAAGGCCACCCGGATCGCGAACTGGTCGGCCAGGTGCTGCACGGCGCACGCGGCACCACGCCGTACAAGACCGGCGACTACGTGGAATACGGCGCGCCGCTGATCCGCCAGTCCGACGCGGGCACGCCAGGCGCGGTGCATGCGCATATCGAGCTGGAGCCGGAGCAGTACCGCAAGTACCTGGGTGACATGCTCAATGATCGCCTTACCCTGGTCCCGAACACGCACACCCGCTCACAGCCGGGCCAGCCCGCGCAGAACGCAATGGCCGATGGCGTGATGGTGCACGGCGAACGCGGCGACGCGGTCAAGGGCATGCAGACCAAGCTGGCGGCGCTGGGCTACCAGGGCGCGGACGGCAATCCGCTGTCGACCACCGGCTACTTCGGTGACGACACCCGTGCCGCGGTGACCAAGTTCCAGCGCGACCATGGCCTGAAGGACGACGGCAAGGCCGGCGAGAAGACCCTGGGCCAGCTGGATGCGAGCATCGAAGCCAAGCGCAGTGCGCCGGCACACGCCGAGCCCACGATGCGTGACGCATCGCATCCCGACCACGCGCGCTTCGGCCAGGCACAGGAAAAGCTGAACGCCATGGAGCAGCAGCGCACGCAGGCGGGCATGCAGCCGTTGTTTGCCGACGCCGAGCAGCTCGACCGCGCCGCCGGCCAGCTGGTGGTGGCCACCAAGGCATCGGGCATGCAGCAGATTGACACGGTGGTTGCCCGCCTCGACGGCTCCGGTGTCTTCGCCGTACAGGGCAACGTGGGCGACCCGGCCGCCAAGCGCGCCTGCGTCGAGCACAGCCAGGCCATCTCGCAGACGGTGGAAAGCAGCACCCGCCAGGCCGACGACCTCAACACCCAGTCGCAGAACCAGAACCAGCACCAGGAACGCGAGCAGAACCGCGCACGCGGGATGTAAGCGATGGCATGCCGGTGGCGGTGCACGAAGGTGCTCGCCACCGGCGATTCGGTCATACCTCAGCGGTGCGGGTGATGGCGGGCCTGCTTCACGCTGCCGCGTTGTACTCGAAGGCGTGTTCCGAACCGCGCAGCAGGTAGATTTCCCAACCCAGCATGGCCAGGCCAACGGTCCGAGGAATGGGTTTTTCGCCGCTGCGGTAATAGGCCAGCATCCGCCGGCTGACATCCAGCGCGGCCGCAGCCGCATCCAAGGTCATCGCGTGATGGGCCATCCACACCAGCAGTTGCTGGTGCGAGAACTCTCCCGACTGTTCAATTGCCATGGCGCGCAGGTTGTCGCTCGCCAAGGCCAAGTCGTCATCGCCTGCGAAGACAACACCGCGATTCCACTCATCGGGTTCCACCTGTGCGAACACGTCAGGGTCGCGCAATTTGGCCAGTGTCGGATGCTTGTTGATTACCTCGCCCAGGTCGAGCTCGAACGCCTGGTCATCGGCATAGCGCAGCGCCAATCGCGTAGGGCCAATGGCCATCACCGCAGTCAGCAAGAAGTGCTTGTGGTTCATGGATTGGTCTGCGGGGTACATGGTGACGGTGCAGTTGGGCAGTCTGACGAGCGTCGGCGTGGAGTGATGCTAGTGCAACCATTGCACCGGTGCAACCATTGCATCGGCGCGGCGCCTGTCCGAGCCCCGCTCTTGGCGTTCAGCCGATCGGTGTAAACTATTGATCGCGCTGGCAAAGCCAGCCATTCCTGCCTGATTCCAACGCCCATGACCCTGCCTGCCGCCCCCGCAGACCGCTACGCCGCCTCCCTGCGCCTGTCCGTTGCCCCGATGATGGACTGGACGAACTATTTTTAAAGGTGTATTGGAATCAATCACTTACTGAGATGGATAGGTTTCATGTAGCACTTTCGGTGCTTTGCATGATCCATGCCGCTCCAAAACGGCGTGTGCGGATTGTCCGATGAAGCAGGGGCAGCGTACGGAAGCAGCCCACTTGGTGACAATGCAGGTGCAGGGACTCGTGGCCGGCAGGGGTGTTATGAGCGAATACGATGCCAGCGACATTGGGCGAATAGACTGGCAGCCTTCTAGGTGGGAGCTCTTGTTGGCTCGGCCTGTGAAGTCTTGGAGCGTGGAAGACTGGTCGTATGCCGTAGTCCGGACGGACGATTGCCATGAAAGCCGGGCGCAAGCCATGGATATCCTCCGGAGAGCATTTCCGGAGCTGGGAAGCCAGGTCACGCATGTCCTAGACGTCTGGGAAGCTGGCTATGGCCCCAAGGACTGGAAGCGCTCGGGAGAGTGATTGACTGGATAAGGGCACCTTCGCGTCCATCAACGGAAAGCGTAGGATGCGACCAGGCCCCGGATTGGCCGGGGTGACCAAGGAGATGGTGATGAGCTACCCAGCAGATGCGTTTGTGCGGGTGACAGATGGGCAAGCGCCAGATGGCGCACTGGTGTACGTGAGGGACGTTTGGGCCCTGATTACTCACCTTCCTGGCTCCCAAGGTCGAGTCGACAAAACCTTGATTCTGACTGGCCCTGAAGCGGGTGCGATCTATGGAAGGTTCTCTGACACAGGGCTTGCCACAGCACCAGGTGTCAACGTTGAGGTCAGAGTTCTGCCCGAAAACCGCATCGTAAACGGTAGTCACACCACGCATTCCGCAGTCGTCATCTCCCCGCAAGGCGGTTACCATTTTTGGGGGCACATCCAAGGCTCTGTAGCTCATCGCTACGGATTCTCACCCGACGGGTCTCCTGTTGCAGAAGCAGAGCACGAACTGGCGCCCTTCGTGATGTTCAAGAAGTTCGAGGTATGGCTGTCGCGGGGCGGACAGTTGCTGAGCGACAAGCCCCTCTTCATAGTTGGATAGCCGGTGCCTAACTGACGCTTAGGCCAGCGAGGCGGTAGCTCAGCACAGCCTCGCCCTAATTCTCCAGCGGCGGGCGCGAAACGTCCCGGCCAGGATCGGTGCGTTTCTCTGCGCGTGTAGGAGGACGAGATCTCGCACTCGATTCAAGGTGCTCGAAGCCTATCGTGGAGCGACAGCATCGATTCAGGCGTTTCTAAAAGTCTTCCACGCCCGTTCGGCGTATCTGAGGGGGCATCGGGTCTGCAACGGCGCCTGGAGAAGGCGGGCCAAGTAGTGCGATGCGCCCCGCTCTAAGGTCACGGGAGAAGATAGTCCTTGAGTCGCAACTGGTGATCTTCCCAGATTGACCGCAGCTTCTGTTGAGCGGAACTGACGGCCTGTCTAGATATGCCAAGCTCCCTGGCAATGTCAGACTGCGAGCGACCATCTCGGAGAAGCACCCAGACTCGCTCCTTAAGGCTCGGATCCTTGCGAGCGTTAGGCGACCTTACACCGGAGTGAACACGGTCGTAAGCCAAGCGTCGAAGCATGTGCTCGTCCGGGTGCGGCAACCCGGGCAACTCAAAAGCGTAAGCGGACGCCGAAAAGTTGCAGACAGCATCGAGCTCTTGCAGGAAGGCAGCTTTGTATCGCAAGTCAGTTCGATATCGGGACTTCGGATTGCTAGGGTCATGGACGTCGCAGAAGCGCGCGCTCTTCAGGCCGCTGCTCAGCAGGTGCGGGGATTCGGTAGTAGCCACCCATCGCATACTGGGACGCCAGCAAAGTTCACAGCACATCTCGCTTCCGGGCGCTTGATCCGGCACCCGACCCAACACGGCATGGCTTCTGTGACTGGGGCGAAGGCGCTTCAGTAAATGCAAGATCTCGCGCATCAGATCGAGTGAACTGCTGAAGGAGGTTGACGCTGGCGGTGCGATGCCCTTGGCATCGTCACAGGAATGGATAGCCAAGCGCAGGCACTGGATCCAACGCTCCATGGCGTGTATCGCCTCGTCTGCCGGTGACGTGTCCGGCGCATGAGAACTTGGAGCGCATAGATGACGCACAGAAGGATACGTCGCCAGTCGCGCCAATACGGAAGCGCCAGGCTGACGCCAACCGGTAGACGGGCGGAACCCTTCGAGAAGCTCCGAGTCCCAAGGCCCCGAGTAGGCGAGGGCTGCAGCAAATGGTTGATCCAAATGGAGCTTGATCAAAGCCCACACCGAGTATCGTCGCGACGTCAGCGTGTGCGATGCCGAAAGCGCGTTCGCAAGCTCAGACGCGCCTGACCTGAGCGCTGCAGGGCAGTTCTCATAGGTCGCGACCGATTGGTGGATGCGAGCGCTGATCGATTTCATGTCAACCTATTCTGACATAAATGAGAGCCCATAAAAGCGCGTTAGTGACCTATCGTCGCGTCAGGTAACAACAAGTCATTGGAAGCAATGTGAGCACCCGAGCGCTGTTGGTGGACCTCTATGGTCCTCTGCTGACCTACGAACAGCTGGCCAAGATCCTCGACAGGACGGCGGCGAGCTTGCGGACCAATCTGAGCAGGCGCGATAGCGCTTCAGGTCAGATGCTGGCTTCAGCCAGGATCCGCGTAGGTCGGCGTGTCTACTTCCGCACGGAGCGGATCGGCGAGCTTCTTGATGGACAGCAGGAACGGTACACAGGAGCGCGCGCATGAACACCGTCTTCCTGCTCATGGCGGAGTACGAGACCGCACAGATTCCTCTGGAGAGGGTATGCCCGATGTTCGGGTTGACTCCGCCAGAGGCAGCGAAGCGAGCCGCGAGAGCAGGATTGCCTGTCCCAGCCTATCGCCTGGCAAGCCAGAAATCGCCCTGGCTTGTGGATGTGCATGCCTTGGCCTCATATCTGGATCAGAAGAAGGCGCTGGCCGAAGAGGAATGGCGGCGTGTTCGTGGTGCTGTGAGCCCGTTGCGGGAGCACAGGGCGGCGTGATGAGCTCGCACCGCCACTTGAAGCGTTCCGGCATCGCGATCGTATGTCCCTCGGGGCAGTAGGTCTCCGAACCCGTCAAATCCCTCATGCAGATGGAAATCACCCCGTGGCCCTAGCCGCGGAGATTTCGCATGCCCGCCGTACGGTGATGACGTCGCCAGAAAATCTTGCAGGTCACGGAGGACCGGAGGTGGTTCGGCACAAGCGCGTGCGCTGGAACAAGCCCAGTGGCGCCCGCCGTCCCGGCGTAATCGACGCCACGCGCGCCGAGCTTGTCCGATGCTTGGAGCACAGGCGCGGTTCGATCTGGACACGCATCAAGGACCAAGCGCACGTCGCTGGCTATACCATCGAGCGCTCGCGAAATCGCGTGCGCGCCTTCCGCTCAGATGGCGCTGAGTCACTACTGGCCATGATCGTCGCGCTGCTGTACATGACAGACGTGCGAACTGGCTTCATCGGTAAGCCACGAGTCGGCGGCGGGCGCTGGCAGCGCTATACGCTGCGCGACATGGCCCAGCTGGCCTACGGCTCCCAGGGAAAAGGCGACGTGCGCCGCGCCAGTCGCGCGATATCAGTCATGGTCAGCCTTGGTTGGGCCTACCCCACCAAGCAGGTTCGCCGGCACACCGGCGACGCCAGCTTCCGCAGCGACGCAGGAATTCGCCGCCTGAACCTCAAGCGGATCTGCGACATGACGGGCACGACCTGGCTACTGCAGCGTGACCGACGCCATGCCGATCAGAAGCACGGCACCAATACCGCCATGATTGAGGAAACCAAGGCGAAGCTGCAGGCGCGTCATCAAGGACTGCAGAACAACCGGGCACAGATCGAGAGGCTTGAAGCCGAGTTGAGGCTCGGCCGACCTCAAGCCGCTGCAGGGCCGCCCACTGCGGCAGGCAGAGGAAATTCCACGACCCTGCTACGCGACTTCTTCGGCTCCGCCTTCGACTGACTATAGACGGCGCGGGCAGCTATTGGCTCCGCACCGAAATAGCAGAGAATCAGCCTTGTGCGCTAGTTCAAGAAGGCGCACATCAAGCGCCCACCGGCGATCTATACCCAACTGAGGACTTCCTCTCACCCTAATCCAGGAGCTATCCACAAAGTCTGTGGGGGCGACTGTGGATAGCTTTTAGATAAGTTGCCCTATTTGTCCTTCTTAGTTGGTAGTCCATTCAATCAACCTACGGTTGAAAGCACAGTAAGCACAAAGAACAAACACCGTCTCCTTTTTGGAAGTCGTACAGAGCTCAATCTGACCGTGAGGCGCTGCACGGAATCGAACGAGGCGGCCGCTTCATCCCGCCTCAAACTGGCACTCGCGTGCGCTCAAGCTAGGAAGCAGGCGTTGGCGTAACAGGCGAACATCTCCGCCAGCGAGGTACGTGGTGTGCAAATTTGCGGCCGCCGCAAAATTGGTCAGACAGAGTTCAACGAAAGCAGCAGCGAGAGCGCGATACGATGCAGACATCGAACCCCATTGATAGTAAATTGGAGTCGTTGGGGAAATCAGGTTCAGGAAGGCAGCCGGCCGGCGTCGCGATCAACATCACCGAGCCGTCGGCGATCGCGTTCTCGATGTAGAACAGCAAGCACATCAGCCAGGCAAAAGAGGCTGATGGCCGTTTAGACGTAGATCCCCGTTAAGCTTTGCTTCCAGACTCGCCGCTGCGGGTTTTCCACTAGCAAACCCGCGAATTAGCGGGCGCTCTTGAGCCGACAAGTCACGTCGAAGAGCCACCCGCCATACAGGTCGGCCCGGTGGCTTCACATGCCAATCTTCCACCGCTCAGGAGCCAAGCCATGCGCGACACCGATTTGGAAATGCTAGATGCAGAGTTCAGCGTAATTCTCACAGACCCACAGACAATCTCGCTTCTGCAGCAGTACAGCCAGTACGTCAGCCAGGTTGAAAGCGTCAATGGCTCGCTCGATGAGTTTGCTGAAGGGCTTGTGATTGGTTGCCTCGATGAGAATCCTGCGTTCCGCCAGTGGTGCCGCGCCTCCCGCCACTAACAGCTTCACTGTCTCGCGCAACATCTAGCAAGAATAGCGGGCACGATGCTCGTTGACGTTTAACCTCCGCCTTCATGGTTGGGGCCTTCCAATAGCATGCCTGGGATTTTGGGTGCGCTCTTGAGCCGACAGATCACGTCGAAGATCCGCCCGCCAAGTAGGCCGGGCCGATGACCTCACGTGCAATTTTGTCGTCCTTCAGGAGCAGCGCCATGCGCAACACCGATGCAAGAATCATCGACGCTGAGTTCCGCGTCATTCCCACTTCGCCACCTGATACTTTGAAGTTGCAGCACCGCCGCACGCAGGGCCGCGTTGGCTGCGTCCTCGTAACTCTTGCCGCCGCAGCCGCAATCGCCGGCGTCGCGTCGGGCCACTTGGTCGGGGGCTTCATTGCGAGCCTGTCGTTGGCCGGTGTTGCAGCCATGCTGACCGAGAATCAGAAGTCCCTAGGGCTCGCGTCGCTTGCCCTGGCGGTGCTCCTGGCGACCAACGGTTGCAGCAAAGAGCCGAAGCCACGGAGCCCGGCCCATGCAGACCGCGCGCAAGCTGAAACGCAGGCAAGCATTCGCGAGGCGACCACCTACCGAGATCCGCGGGCAGGCTTCAGACCTAAGCCAGTAGTCGTTGGGCGTAGCCCGGAGCTGGATGAGGAGAAAAGCGATGTACGCCACTGACCAGTCGGCAATCCAGCTGGTCCAGCTCGGCGTGTGGCTCCTGCAGGCTTGGATGGCAGTAGTCGTCGCATGCGTAATCGCGCTGTGTTTGCTGTTTCATCGGCACGGATCGTCAGCTGAAACTCAGTCGCCACGCGCCGTAAAGGCGTTGCGGACAGTGCTGCGATTCTGCGGGGAACGCCTCTTGTTCCGCAACGTCCGCCGGCATTTTCCTGCGCTGCACGACACCATCTTTGTCGGAGAAATTCATCGCCAGGGAACGCACCTCGACAAGGCTAAGCCATGGCTGATCGTGGCTGCATTGTTGGTGACCATGATCCTGCTAACGCCTGATGCCCAGGCGCAAGCAGGACCGATGGGCGACAACATGCTTGATGACACGACTGCGTTCTATGTCACGCAATCTCAGCAGATGGCAGCGGTTCTCAAACCGCTCGCAAGGCAGCTTTACGGCTCCTTGGCCATCATCAGCTTTGCGCTGTTCTGGATTCGCGCTTCGCTGAACGGGAACGACGCTCCGTCTCTGATCGGGAAGTTCGCTCTAGAGATTCTCAAAGCAGGATTCTTCCTGTGGCTAATCGATGTTGGCCCGGACTACCTGATGCAGTTCATGCGCTACTTCACTGACGCAGGCTCCAAGATCGGACAGGCCGGACAGCTCTCACCGTCGGGAATCGTCGTGCTTGGCTTCGATACCTGCTTTCGGACGTTCGACGCGATTGGCCGAATGGGGTGGGGCGACACAGCCGCCTTCGGCCTGCCCCTAGCCTTATGTGGTATCGCGATCCTTGTTTGCTTTGCCATGGTGGCAATCTTGCTGATGATCCGGTTGATCGAAATGCACATGGTCATCTATGGCGGAATTCTTCTCCTGGGCTTTGGCGGAATTTCGTTCACACGCGATATCCCAAGGAACTACCTGTCCTATGCCATCAGCTGCGGAGCGCAGCTGTTCATGGTCTATGTGCTGGTGGGCTTGGGGATGCAGCTGGCGGATAGCTGGCCTGAGAGTCTCTCAACCGACACCACGCCAGACGCGATCTTGAGGCAGGTCCTGCAGCTGTTCGTGGCTGCCCTGGTGTTTGCCTCGCTCGCATGGTCAATCCCGAAAGCTGCTGCAAGCCTGATTAGTGGCTCCGTCAGCATGGGTGCCTCCGACGCCTTCGCGCCGGCCGGTGCTGCCGCAACAGGCGCCGCCGCAGGTGCTGCCGTTGCTACCGGTGGGGCGTCCACGCTTGCGGCTGCAACCAAGGGCGCCGTGCAAGCGACGACCGCTGGCACCGCACTCGCGGCGCAGCACGGCGCCTCAGGCGCATCTGCAGCTCTGAAGGGACTTGGGCATGCGACCAATGCCACTGCAAAAGAAGCAGGAAGCGCACTGAAGGCGATGGCCGGTCTTGCTCCGCCATCTCCTAATGCCACCGACCAGCGGGGGCGCACGGTGGGCAGCTTGGGAACTCGTGCAGCCAACAGCCTGCTCCAGGAAACACAGGCTGCCAAGGAGGCTCAGGCCGGTGCCCCCACGTCGCTGACAGGTCAGGAAGGCGGCGAGATAGGAAGCGCTGGCTCTCCCCCTGTGCGTCAAGGCTCTCCCGTCGTCCCTGGCGGAGGGGGGAGCGGGTCTCCAACGCCGGTAGCGGGCAATGGGTTCGACGGAAGGGCGACCCGCAATGGCTCCGGGCACCGTCTCACCCCGCCGACCTTACCCCCCGACACCGCACCGAGCAGCTCCGTTTCTATCCGCATCGATACCGAAGAATGAGGACACATATCATGAAGCTCTGTAAGAACATCGCGCTCGCCATTGCAGTTGGATTCGCCGGCCTAGCCACCACTCACATGCCAGCGGCGTCCGCGCAGTGGGTGGTGGTCGATCCAACCAACTACGTCGCCAATTTCATGACTCAGCTACGGGCGGTGCAGTCAAACCTCAACGAATCACAGCAGATCCAGCACCAGCTGGAACAGCTGAAGTACCAGGCCCGGAACACGAGTTCGCTGGTGAACGGGAATTGGGAACAAGGTTCAGACACCATTGGCCGCCTAGCCAACGTACTTCAGACCGGAAATTCCTTGGCGGTGTCTGGCAAAGATTACGCTCGGCAGTTTCAATCAATGTTCCCTGGCTACAAGGCCGAGAAAGACTTCAGCGGAAGCTATGACAGGTGGAGTACGACCACGCGAGACAGCGTGTTGGGTGCGATGAAAGTGGCTAACCTGCAGGCGACAGGGTACAAGGACGAGCAGCAGGCTTTGCATGCATTGAAGCAGGCGGCAGGGTCCACCGGTGGCCAAAAAGAGGCCTTGGATGCGGCCAATCAAATCGCATTGGCTCAGGTGACTCAGATGCAGAGTTTGCGGGAATTGATGGTTGCCCAAATGCAAGCCGAAGGCACCTACATGGCTGCGCAAACGCAGGCGACCCGAGCTCGCGAAGAATCGATTCGCGACGCTACCCGGTACCGCAACACGCGCTCGGACTTCAAGCCCAAGCCAATCAAGATCGGAAACTGAACTATCCGCGCGGCCCGTTTGTAGCGGGCCGCTTTACCATCGCCTTGCAGGCGATAGGCATAAGGCGGAACCGAGGACGGTGAAGGGACTACGAGCGCAGTCGGTGACCTGTGTGCCCTCATCCCCACGTTTGGAAGGCTTGGGTATCCACGACAGGATGAGCATCTGTTCGCGGCGTTGATCGAGTGGAGGATGACACCGAATGGGTCTGGCAACATCCTCGCCGGCGTCATCAACGCCGTGAAAGTCGGCCCCGACCTCGCGCTAGGTTCCCAAATGGGTGAGGTGAGTCACTTCCGTCTAGTCGACCTGGAAGCCCCCAGAGCTGCAAGCGTACAGACTCCGGTGGGCCGCTTCCCATATTTGCGGCCGCCGCAAATTTTGGCTCTCTGTTGGGTGCTGCCGGACAAGGGAGCTGTGCCATTCGGCCTCTCCAAATTTGCGGCCGCCGCAAATTTTGGCTCTCTGTTGGGTGCTGCCGGACAATGGAGCTGTGCCATTCGGCCTGGCCAAATTTGCGGCCGCCGCAAATTTGGGCTCTCTGCTCGATGCTGCCAAGCAATGGAGCCGTGCCATCTGGCCTCTCCAAATTTGCGGCCGCCGCAAATTTGGACGCTGAGCCCGGAGCTACCTAGCCTTCGACGCATGCGGTTTCGCCTTTCCAAGATGCGGTCGCCACGTATTTGAGGATTTCCTTCGTCGCTACCCGGCAATCGAGTTGTGAGATCCATTGCTCCCAAGTGTGCCGCCGCCGGAATCTTGATCGCGCGGGCGGCTTCCTTGCAGCCGCAGACCAGCCACGCGCATTCGATGAATCTTTGGCTCAGCGGCAGATAGCTCTGAGAGGCAGATCAGGATCGACAAGTAACCGTGGCCAACGAGAGAGGTGCAGTCGAGACGGGCGCTCCCCTCGCCAGGTCGCGCACAAAGGGGGCTAATCGCGCGGAGGACTACAGTGACCGCACGTTGGAGGCTGCGCGTGAGCGAGCATTGCGTACAAAATGCCAACCAACTGGACACCCGTAACCAGACCAACTGGACAGCGGCGCCAAATGAACTGGACAGCAGCGCCAGACTGAACGCCGCAGCCGGACTGAACAGTTCGAGCGTTTGACCCTCTCGGGTATTTGGACGCGATGGTGTGAGTCATTGCCTCTGACGATCTTGCGAGTTCGCCGTAGCTGCCCATGGCATTACGGGTTAGCGGCCATTTGTCGGCTTTGACCCATTGCAGAGGCCATCTCGTTCTCTCTACCGCCGATCGGCGCGCGCGCCCGCAAGCTGGGCAAACTAGTGCAGGCGTTGATACTGCTGAGTATGCGGTTGCTGGGCCAGGTGCCTTGATCCTCAGCGGAACACGGATTGGGTGCTTGGCAGGCAAGAGAGAGTTCGGGAAGTGGATTACCATCAGTAGGCCGAGTTAACCTGTCGGGGCACCCAGAGCCAGCCCCCTTATGGACAAGACCCAATACATGGAATCGACACTCACAAATCAGCCTCGGAAAGGCGAGTTCTTCAAGCTGCGGCCGGACGCCACTCGTGGGGGTAAGGGCCATGGTGTGGTCTTTGAGAACGAAGACGCCTTACTTACCCCCCCCAGACTCATTCTGTTGCCCAAGACCGGTGGCTTCCCACCGCTGCGCGAAACCCCGCGCTTGGTCTATCACCCTCGCGAAGGTGTACTTCCCCAGGATCTGGAAGGCGGGATGAGTGGCTATTGGCTGGTCTCCGAGCGCCTGCGTCAGGTGATGGAAGCGGTTGACCCCGATGCGTTCGTTTTCGCCGATACCGACTATCGCTTGGCCGACGGTTCAAAGGGGCCCACCTACTACCTCTGCGATGTGGTGCGTACGTTGGACGCCTTGGATGAGGATGCCTCCCAGCTCAACATCGTGATTAGTGACGATTATGAGGCAGGCAAGTACTACCTTCTTACAGGTGACGTCCGGTTGGCCTTTAAGCAACAGGTGCTGGGTTCCGCCCACGTGTTCAGGGTTCCTTTCAATGGGGGGGTCTTCTGCGACCGCAGATTCAAGGATGCCGTAGAGGCTGCCGGCATCGTCACGCCCAGGAAATCCAACGGGCTCTGGTTTGAAGACGTTGTGAACTGCTGAGCCGGCAGCATCAGCGACAGGGAAGGAACCTGACCATGCCCAACTACCGTACGCACCTCCAGGATCACCATGCGATCGAGCAGCAGACACTGAGGACCAGCCCACTGCTTGCCAGGCTGCAGAAGGCGGGAACGTTCGACATCCACGCCGCAGAGAACCGCCTGTTCCTACCCGCCGACCCTCGGCTTGCGCATGCTATAGGCGTCACTCCCCACAGCGGTGGCCCGCTTCGCGCGTATCAAGAGGGTATGTTGGATCGCTTGGATGCGCTGCAGGAATCCCGCGATGGGCAGGCCGCCTTGGAGGGTGATCCGTCAGCGATAGATCGGATTACCAAGCGCGTGGAGCAGCTTCGCGACACTGTCAAGGTGGGACTGGTCAATGGCGACCTGAACACCAACACCCCCTTGGGCCAAACCCCAGCAGCGACTACCCAAAGGGTCCGGTACTTCTTCGACAATATCCCCACCTACTTCCAGGCCCACGCTCAGCAGATTGAGGCCTTGAAGGGCTTCCATGGCGTGGACCATGGCTGGGGTGCCATCGTGCATACCGAATCGCGCATTGTGACCATGCTCAACAAGATCGACGTGGACAGCACGCCGATGATCCGTGGCGGCGACGTCCCGCTGCAACGCAGTGGGCTGTCACTTGCAATCGCCAATGCCCACCACGACGGTCGGGTGGTCCTGTCCGAACCGGGCATTCGCCGCGTCGAGCTGGTATTGGGCGAGGAGTCCGGCTATCGGATCCGCGTTCCTCCCAGCCAGCAGGGTGCGGTGTCGCTCCAACTGCTGATGGGCGAAGCGTCGGCCCGAACCCTTGTCCGCTCGGGCGGCCTGCTGGCCACTGGCGCCGATGCCATCTTGACGGCTCACCGCACTGCCGAACTGCTGGAACAAGGCAATACCGCCGCTGCGCAGTCGGAGTTCAACCACGCTGTCGCGCGAAATGTCGGCGGATGGGGTGGCGGTGCCGCCATGTCCTTGGCGCTGGGCGGCAGCGGGTTTGTGCCCGCAGCCGTAGTAGCCGCCGATGCCCTGTTGTTGAGCAAGGCATTCGAGAAGGGTGCCGACCTGATGGACAATCGTGCCGTCTACCACCAGACCGACACGTCGGGCGTGAAGTGGGAGTTCAGCGGCCAACGCTGGGAACGCCAGGCGTCCTTTGACCTCACGGCGGATGGGCTTAGGAACCCAACCCGTGAACGTGTGACAGCCAGTTATGAGAAGTCACAGGAATTGGGCGCCATGGCCAGCGCAGTGGCGGTGGGTCTGGCACTCGGCAAGGTCCCGCCGCCGCAGGATCCTTTCACGATTCCTGCCCAGGCCAGCGATCAGCGCGGGCTGGACAACCAGGACTGGCACCGCAATGCAGATACGTCAGCGTGGGAGCGCCAGGTAAAAACCGGCGTGTCCGGTGCCAACGATCGAGGCACCTATGAGACCCAGACTGCAACACCCGTGCGCGCCCAGCAACTCAACCAGGAGGCGCTGGGCCGCATCGAGACGAATATCGCCACCGGGCGGGAGGCAATTGCGGCAGCGTACCTGGAGAACCATGCCGCACAGCGGGCGCAGCATCACGGTGTAGGCGTTCCGGCAGCAGTGTTGTCAGCTCAGGGCAGGCCCGATGCCGTGCTTGGCTCAGACAAGCAGCTCTACCGGCGCGATGAAGCCGGGCAGTGGTCCGGGCGGGACGGGCTCGCCAGCGGGAACCTGGCGATGGAGCTGGAACTAACCAGCCAGATGCGCCAACCCTCGCTGGAACGCTCACAACACGAGCTGGCGGCCATTGAAGCGCTTCCTGCGCCCAGTGCTGCCCAAGTCGAGAAGAACGAACTGCTGCACCGCTACCGCAGTGCAGGCATCGACCTGAACGTGAACCCATACACCCAGCAGGCCATCGGGCTGGCGGTGCAACGGACGCGGGAGGCCAACGGCATCACCGGCCACACGATGCAGCAGCTCAAGCCCGATGGAATGGACACGCGTGGTTACGACAGTCCGATTGTTCACTACCAGGCTGGGCCCGACAGGATTGTCCGCCAGGTCGCAGTGACCAGCAGCGAAGAGCTGCAGCAGGCGTTGAAGGAGGTCCAGGCACGGAGACCGGACTCCCCTGCTCCGGATCTGCCGCAAAGGCGCGTACACGTTCCGCAGATAGATGAGTCCCAAGCGGCGCAACCAGCAATCGAGGTGCGGTCGCATGGCGAACATCTGGCACCCTACGCAGCGCGGCCAGTACCGACTGTCGACGGTTCAGCCCAGCCTGCTGCGCACCGCGCACCTGAGCCGATTACACCCATGCAGGCCGGTCATCCCGACCATGCGCTTTACCAGCAGATACGTGAGCATGTAACAGCGCTGGATGCCAAGCACGGGCGCAGCTTCGATGGCACCAGCGAGCGGATGACAGCCAGCCTGCTGGTGCTGGCAAAGGGCAACGGGCTGGACCGTGTTGACCATGTGTTGTTGAGCAATGCCACCCCTGAGAAGAGCGCGGCGCACCATGTGTTCGTTGTACAGGGCGAGCCTAGCAACCCCGCGCACCAGCGTGCGCATATGCCCACCGAGCAGGCCGCACAGACGCCGGTTGAAGCGTCGCTGCAGCAGTTCGAGGTGGTGAGCCAGGAACAGCAGCAGCGGATTCAGGCGCAGCAGCTGGAGCAGCAACTGCAGAATGAGCGCGAGCAGCAGGGGCAGGCGCGCGGCATGAGCATGGGCTGAGATCCGGGGACGGGCGTGTTGGTTCCGGCTTTGGTTAAAGTCCCGCGCGGCCCAAACCGCACTCAGGCACGGGCCGCGCCCATGCGCTCGGCCACTTCATGGGGCCGGTCCCATTGGGAGGTGGTGTCCAGTATGGTGCCGCTGTCCAGTTCATTTGGTGGCACCGTCCAGTTTGTTTGGTGCCAGTGTCCAGTTCATTTGGCGACGGTGTCCAATTGCTTGGCTGTATGTACATTGCGACCGCCTCGGCAGTTTCCCGCCCGCAGGGCGGCGCGGATCGAGGTTGCCTGGCTCAGGCCGTGATTCTTGTCCCTGCTATTCGACTTTCCTCTGTCCCTCATGAATTGCAGCTACCGCAGCCTTCGGCTCCACCTATGCAACTCGCCCGCCCTGAGGTTTGCGGACGTCGCAGCTTCCCAGCTGGCTCTGTCGTTTTGTCCCGGCTCAGATCGCCGTATCGTGGGTGGCCGAGTGGAGGTGGGGCATACGAGCGAAGAGCGACACCATCAACCAAAGCGAAAGATAGTGGAACATAAAGGGTGGGATGCGAGGGACCGCATTTGGCGCGTTAACGTATTGATACTATTACAAAAGTACCGCATCCCACTGAGCCGGTTCCGCATCCCATTTGCATCCCAAGCTCAGACGCCGTCGGGCATCCCAAATTTGCGGCCGCCGCAAATTTACTGCCCCCGGAGTCGGAAGGGCACGTACGCTTTTCACCGGAGTCGCGCGTCCTGCGCGCCGCATGGCTCCCGGGTGGGCTGCATGGCATTTGCGGCTTGAGTAGCTGGGTTCCGAGGCATAGCGCCGGATAGGCCCGACGGACTAACGTAAGAAGGGTTCCGTCCCTATCAGACCGGAGGGCTAACGCACCGCGACCCACCATCCAAACTCTTGCCCCCCCCCTTGGGTATGAGTGTGATGCAGGGGCGCGATCGACCAGCACTGAGATGCGCTCGTCCAGGCAGCCGCAAAGCGATGTCGTGTGCAGGCCATAAGCGCAATACTTGAGCGCACAGATGACGTCTGTGGCACGTGCTGACGGCGGCGGCGGCGGGGCGCGCAGCGCCAAGGTTAAGACTGTACAATCAGTGCAGAGGAGCACCCATGGCATTCGTTACCCCACTTAGATACCCAGGCGGAAAGGGGCGACTAGGCCACTGGCTTGGGGAGGTAATTTCGCACAACGACTTGCGAGATGGATGCTACGTTGAGCCCTATGCAGGAGGGGCTGGAGCCGCAGCCTTCCTTCTCAAGGAGAAGCTCGTTGAGCGCATCCACATTAACGACTTGGACCCTCTTATATTCGCGTTCTGGCGCGCAGTCTTTAATCAGACTAAAAGTCTAGCGAGCATGGTGCTTTGTGCCGAGGTGACTCTTGCAGCTAGGGAGAGGGCCAAAGAGACGGTTCGTAACGCAGCTTGTGCATCACAGATTGAGTTGGCATTTGCCACCTTCATGCTCAATAGAACCAGCCGATCTGGAATTCTTAGTGGCGGCCCGATAGGCGGGCGTAAGCAAGATGGAAAGTACAAGGTGGATGCTCGTTTCAATGCTGAAGGACTCGCTAGCCGTATCGAGGCCCTTGGTGCTCTACGCAAACGCGTCACGGTTACGAACTGCGATGCCTCGGACCTACTTGGGTCGATCTCCAAGGTAAAGGGCAATTTTGTATATTGCGACCCTCCCTATTACGAGAAAGGGCACCAGCTTTACAAGAGTCACTATAGTTCCGCCGACCATGCTGGCGTCGCATCGTTAATGCTGGATATGAAATGCCCGTGGCTCGTTACATACGATGATCGTCCAGAGATCTCTGAGCTGTATGTCGGCGCCAGCTGCCTACGATTCGGGTTGCATTACTCGACGCATCTAATGCGTCCCAAGGCTCAAGAGCTGATGTTCTACGGCAACCTCAATCTGCCGCGGGCGCCGTATCTTCATCGTTAGCTGGGTCGGCTTTGGCTTTCTCAAAGAGATCCATCTGGATGGCATTGTTCGCGAGCTTGAAGCGCACCCTCAGCTCCGCGCCTGATCGGCTAACTTCAGCCTCAAGCCGCATTGGATGACTCTCGCCTGACAGGGTCTGGAGATCAAAAACGCCCCGAGAGAATCGGTAGTCCTGCTGAACAATGGGGAAGGCGAAGGTCACGATTCGCTCCTCTTGGGGCCCTTGCGTACGGCGATCTACATTGATTGCTCGGATCGTCGTCGGCAAGGTGGGTATTACGGAGGGTTCCAGCGGCGGAAAGCGCTCCGTTGAATTGCCCAGGAGCGCTCCGGCCATAGGGGGAGCGAGGCTCGTCTCCCTCAGTACGATGCCCTGTGAAAACCCGCCTCTCTTTTCGGCCTTCGCCTGTCGAATGCGCTCAATTTCGCTTCGCTTTACGCCAAGCGTATCTTCGATTGCTTTGACTACCTCGAGGACGTCCGCCAGTTCCTCGGAAATGGCTTCCAGGCTCTTGGCATCCACGACCTCGAGTGACTCTTCCACGAGCTTCTGCCGAAGCCCCTGAAGGAGTACATCACCCTCCACTCTCGCAACATCCGTGCGCTCGCCTCGCGAGGCAATTAGGTCGGGAATTTTGTCCCTGACGATCTTGTTGAACTCTAGGCGTTCGTCAGTTGTCGCAAAGTCGTCCACACAAACGACGTCGCAATTATGGCGGCGTAGCGTGTAGTACACATGCGACAAAACTCCACCGCGCAACTCCACCACGTAGCCTCGGTTTTTGGCCAAAACGGCGAGCCTGTCGATGAATCCACGGTCTCTGACAATCTCGCTGGACTCTGGCTTCACCGCTACGCGCTTGTAGTTGGCGGCACCATTGGCGTCAGCTTCTAGGGTCTGGAGGTCCAATGCATTGGCGACCGTAAAGGTCGAGCCGATTCTCTCAGTCTTGCCGAGTGGTCTCTCGGCAGGAAGCTCTACGTTCCAGACGTCGTGCCACCAAGGGAGTACTGAATCGCTAGACGATCCAGCCAGACCTACAAACCACATCACAACGGCCGGCGACCCCTCATTCTCAGCGATCAGCCGAGTGGTATTAGCAATCTCCTTGAGCGCCTCGTCTGAGGCGATGCTTGGGCTCCAATCAGCAGGTGGCGCAACTTTGTGGACGATCCATGATCCAGCGTGGTCGGGCGCGATGAACTGGTCTTTGTACCTAATTCGGCGAGATATGCCTTGAATTCCGGCTAGGTCCCCCTTGTCCGCGCCAACTCTCGCGACGTCAACGTCGAAGACATCGTGAGAGTAGTAATAGATCCCCTCCGGAATTCCCCACAAGGATTCAATCCTTACCCGCCGCTTTTCAGGTTCTGCGAGTGCCCATGCGGAAGCCACGGCCGGCAAGAAGTGATGGCCAATGAGTGCGAGCTCGGAAGCTTCGCATGGGATCTCTGCGAGAGCCTCCGATAGCGCACTCCTTAACCATTCGGTTGCCTTTGGCTCGTCGCGCAGCTCGTCGCTGCGTGGAAGCATTTCTCTCTTCTCGTTAGGGATACTTTTCCCGTCAGTCCTCAGAATCAGCGGCCCTTTCGTCAGCATGACGAGATCGGCTCGCAGCGATCCTGGAATGTCAGCGCCGTTCTGGATTGAATCAAGCAGATGGTGGTCATCAAGAACGTAGAACGGAGGCAATTCGTAGCCTAGTTGTACATACAAAGATGCGTTCTTCAGCTTGCGATACGCCTCGAAGTCGGACGGAGTGGCTCTTCGAAAGTGAACAAGGCCTTGGAGCGCGTTAGAGTCGAATGCGGCGGGCAGCTTGACGAGTTCCTTTGGTTTCACCCCGTCTGCGTCTAGAGCATCTTCACACTGAACCACCCAAAGCTGTCCGCCATCCCACACCCACTCCATATGGAGGCGTCTCGGGCCCGCCCAGGCGGCTACTTCGCGAAGAGTGCGAAAGATCTGCGCGCGGAGGGTGCAGTGCAAGCTTGAGCCCCGGCCCCCGGTGCTACGCCAGTTCCGAACCGCCACAGGATGAGATTCAGCTTCATGTCCTTGCGATGGTTCGATCTCTGCAAGCCAGTCGCGAGCGACACGCGACACCCTGCGCTCGTTTGAGAGGTGGCCCTTGGCTCGCGTCGGGACACGTCGCTGGACCAGAGCGTGAATGCTCTGCCTCGAAGCCCCTTCTATGTCAGCCATCTTTGCTCGCATTTCTGAGAGGATGCGGGGCACTTCTCGCAGCGTTGATTGACTACTTATCAGGGAGCCACGCTGTTCAATGCCCTCCAAGCTGCCGCTTGAGCGGACGTAGACGGGCTCATCAAGCTGCATGCCGGCAAGCGCAGCGGCTTTGGCAAGTGTCTCGCTACTCAGTTGAGCGTCGGCAGCGATACAAAAGAAGTCGGGAACCCAGCTCTGAGGAACCCCTAGCAACCCGTGCGCCTTCGCTCCGACCTGCTCGCTAGTCAGTTCGGTTGCGCGCTTGCGTTCTACACCATCAGCCGTGATGCAGACGATTTCCGTTCGATAAGTGAATTCCATGCGGAGCTCTACTGCTTGCGCGGCTTCTTGAGAGGATGCCCAAACAAGGTTTCGGCGACCTCCTGCATCTTCCTAGAAGCGCTGTCGGCGAAGTATCCAACAATGAAGCCGAGTGCGACAAATGATGACCCGGACGCGGACTGGTTGGTCGCGAAGCCGAACAATCCGGCGTCAGTGAGCGCGCCAATCGCGAGGGCCAGGCCGGACGAAAGGATTGGTGACGTGTATCTCCAAAGGGCCCGATCTTCATTCCAGTAACCGCGAGCGACGACCTTGTACAGATACTTGAGCGCGAACAACGCGCCACCGAGCAGGCCGGAGAACGCCAAATACAGATAACGCCTCAACGTAAGTGGGTCGCACATGACGCAACCCGAAGATGCGTACGCGGCTAGCAGGCCGTGCCATGCAATAAAAAGGCCTGCAATCGAGGCGAATACAACGGCAACCGTGTAGTACGTTTCTCGGCGTATCTGTCCCTGTGCTCGCGGAGATGGATAGCGAGTCTCCCAAGCAAGAAACTTGCGCTCGTCATCATTGAGAATCTCATCTTCCGGACCAGGCGCCACCGACTGATCTTTGGCGCGCTGGACCTTGGCGCTGATCCTCTGGGCGGGCAGCGGCTTGCGCGTGCGCAGCACAGCGCGATGAAGGCTCAATCGTGTCCGGATGCCCGCCCTCCGTGGCGAGCGCACTCAGGCGACCTCTTGGTAGGGTTCAGTAAGGCCATGCATAACGTGGGCGCTTCGCAATGACTGGGCAGTGCAAGGGTCCTCGCGGTAGTTGTGCGATCCCGTTTTGCCCACTGCCTTAGCGAGTACTTGGCGGAAAAACTGCGAACGTCCCTGGCTAAGCAATGCTAGCTTCCCCGTGGACTCTCTCCCGCGGAACTCATTGGCCACGAAAAGGTATTCGCTACCAAGGCTCGCGTTAGGTAGGTCGCTACACTTGACGGTCTTCCATTCGAGGCTGACATCAAATTGCGCTGCAAGACTCTCAAGATCACCAGCAAAGGGAACGACATGCAGATGCGCGTGCGCAGTTCCGCAACTCGTGTCGGAGTCTTCAGATGTAGTGCCATGTTCAAAGACGCATGACGGCCCGAACTTTGCTTCGACAAGGGAGATCACTCCGCGCGTGAACGCCACAAAGTCATCCCGATCGTAATCCACAGTAAGGTTCAACCTGTGGCTGCGAGGTACGATTAGGGACCACCCTGGGATGAAACCTCCCACGGAAGTGATGGCAGCGTAGTGCGCGCTAGTCAGCCAAGGAGTATCGAGCGCATTCGTCTGGGCGCCCAGCGCTCCACTGACTATGCCGCAGAAGCGGCATCCGCCACTGCTGAGCAGGCTGTTCGACATTTCTTTCTCCAAGTGCAGCCTTAAGAATAGCCCCTTATAGAGGGTCGTCAATGGCTCGCATCCGCCTGGGTCACTTAAGCCCTATCCACGGTAGCTGCGGTCACCGACCGTTTGCCGCTAGCGTAACAGATATTCCTGAGGGTGGGCTTGCAAGAGCATGGGGCGAGACTGGTCAGATGAGGCCAACATCAACAGCTCGGAAGGGGGGGGGGTGTCAATGGCCTTAGTATTCATCCACTTAGGGGAAGGGCCGGCGGCAAAGGCGGCTCCGGCCTTGTCGTGGGGATCGGCTCCTGTCTTCGGGCGTATGTACTGCTGGTGTACGGCGCAATCGTGTTCACATCCGTCCGTTCCACTTGGCGGCCGCATCAGCTAGTAGCAATCTTCTCCAAGATTCAGCGCTCCGGAACATCTTCGGGCCGGAGATGCGTATAGCGCTTCAATGTTGCCCAAGACTCATGAAG
>NZ_JBOHXV010000057.1:0-32207 GCF_050737075.1 Stenotrophomonas sp. | reverse complement strand
CTAGCCGTTCATTAGTTGCCGTCTAATAGAAGCCCCGTATGGCTTTGCTATAATCGCCAGATACGAATAACGCACCGAGTAAGGGTCTTTTTGCGTATCTGGCGGAGAGAGTGGGATTCGAACCCACGGAAGGTTTGACCCTTCGCCGGTTTTCAAGACCGGTGCCTTAAACCGCTCGGCCATCTCTCCGGATGTCGTGCGCCGGCCTCAGCCGGGCGCGTATTCTCGCATGGGCGACCCGGTTTCCCCAAGGCCGCCCGCGTCAACTCAGCCCGCATCCACCGCCAACGCGCCCAGCGCGCTGGCGCGGATCTTCTCCTTGGCCCGCTCGCACGCGCCACCGCAGTCCAGGCGCGAGGCCTCGAGCTGGGGCGGCAGGTGTTCGGCCAGGAAGTCGATGAACACGCGCACCGCCGGCAGCAGGCCGCGGCGGGAGGCGAACACGGCATGGCAGACGCCCTGCGGCAGCGACCATTCCGGCAGCACCACTTCCAGCTCGCCGCTGCGCACGGCGTCGGCGCAGACGGTTTCGGGCAGCATGGTGATGCCGAAGCCGTCCTTGACCATGCTCTGCAGCAGCGGGAAATCGAACCCGGCCACACGCGGCTGCAGGTCGACGCGGCGTACCGCGCCATCCGGGCCGTGCAGTTCCCAGCGCTGGCGGGCTTCGTCTTCGCTGATGCTCAGGGTGACGTGGTTGGCCAGCTCGTCCGGGTCCTTGGGGCGGCCGGCGCGATCGAGGTATTTCGGGCTGGCCACCAGCAGTTCCTGCACCTGGCCGAAGCTGCGCATGACCAGGCTGCCGTCGTCGTCGAGGCGCGAGCGCACGCGCAGGGCAACGTCATAACCTTCGTTGATGATGTCCACCCGGCGGTTGCTGATGTTCAGCTGCAGGCGCACTTTGGGGTACTGGGCCAGGAACTTGGGCAGCAGCTTGGGCAGCTGCATCTGCGCCAGCGACACCGGCACGCTGGCGCGGACCAGCCCGCGCGGCTCGGCGCTGAGGCGGTCCACCACTTCGCGCGCGGCCTGGGCCTCGGCAAGCATGGTCTGGGCGTGGCGGTGCACGCTGGTGCCCACGTCGGTGACCGCGAAGCGGCGCGTGGAGCGCTGCAGCAGGCGGACGCCCAGGTCGGTCTCGAGCTGGCTGATACGGCGGCTCAGACGGGATTTGGGGATGCCCAGGGCACGTTCGGCCGCGGCAAAACCGCCGTGGTCGACCACCATGGCGAAGTAGTACAGATCATTGAGGTCGTGCATACCGAAGTTCCAGATATAGAACAATACGTGGTATTCAACCACCTTTATCCCAGCGGCGCAACAACCTAACCTGCTTTCCGTCGGCGGCGCCTTGACCGCCCTTCCCCGGATAACAGGTGATTGCCATGAAGCTTCTTCACATTGATGCCAGCGTGCTGGGCGACAACTCGGTTTCCCGCCAACTGTCGGCGGCTGTGGTCGCACGCTTCGATGAGACCGTCGAAAACCTCGACGTGACCTATCGCGACCTTGATCGTAACCCCATTCCGCATCTGACCAGCAATTCGCTGGCCCAGGCCGACGCGGCCGAAGCCACCGACGCGGAAGCGGTGATGCAGCAGTTCCTGGCGGCAGACGTAGTGGTTATCGGCGCGCCGATGTACAACTTCAGCATTCCTTCGACGCTGAAGGCCTGGATCGACCGCGTGGCGGTGGCCGGGCGCACCTTCAAGTACACCGAGAACGGCCCGGTGGGCCTGGCCGGTGGCAAGCGGGTGATCATCGCCAGTGCGCGCGGCGGCATTTACACCGATTCGCCGGCCGACTTCCAGGAGCCGTTCCTGCGCCAGGTGTTCGCGTTCATGGGCATCACGGATGTGGAATTCGTGCGCGCCGAGGGCATTGCCTATTCGCCGCAGCACCGCACCGACGCCATCGCGGCGGCGCTGGCCAGCCTGCCGGCGGCCGAGTTTGAGGAAGTGACGGCGGCCTGAGTGTTCCAGGGCAGGCGTTGATTCCTCGTCGGACGCCCTGCCCGGGCCGGAGTTCCCCTCCCCCTTCCGGCCCACCCCACGGTCCCGCTTTGCGGGGCCGTTTTTTTTGCGTTACAAAAAACCCGCCTTTCGGCGGGTTTTATGTGATTACGCGATGGTGTCCAGGCCGCCCATGTAGGGCTTGAGGGCATCGGGGATGGTGATGCTGCCGTCGGCGTTCTGGTAGTTCTCCATCACCGCAATCATGGCGCGGCCTACCGCTACGCCCGAGCCGTTCAGGGTGTGCAGCAGCTCCGGCTTGCCGGTTTCCGGGTTGCGCCAGCGGGCCTGCATGCGGCGGGCCTGGAAATCACCGGTGTTGGAGCACGAGGAGATCTCGCGGTAGGTGTCCTGCGAAGGCAGCCACACTTCGAGGTCGTAGGTCTTCACTGCCGAGAAGCCCATGTCGCCGGTGCACAGCAGCACCTTGCGGTACGGCAGGCCCAGCTTTTCCAGCACCACTTCGGCGGCGCGGGTCATGCGCTGGTGCTCGGCCTCGCTGTCGGCGGGGGCGCACGCGGTGACCAGCTCGACCTTCTCGAACTGGTGCTGGCGGATCATCCCGCGCACGTCGCGGCCGCCGCTGCCCGCTTCGGCACGGAAGCACAGCGAATGGGCGGTCATGCACAGCGGCAGGCGCTCGGCGTCGACGATCTCGTCGCGCACGATATTGGTCAGCGACACTTCCGAGGTCGGGATCAGGTAGCGGGTGGATTCACCCACGGCCGTCTTGAACAGGTCGTCCTCGAACTTGGGCAGCTGGCCGGTGCCGCGCAGCGATTCGGCATTGACCAGCACCGGCACGTTGGTTTCTTCGTAGCCGTGCTCGCCGGTGTGCAGGTCCAGCATGAACTGGGCCAGGGCGCGGTGCAGGCGCGCGATCGGGCCGCGCAGGACGGTGAAGCGCGAACCGGACAGCTTGGCGCCGCCCTCGCCGTCCAGGCGATGCAGGCGCGCGCCCAGCTCGACATGGTCCAGCACGGGGAAATTGAAGCTGCGCGGGGTGCCCCAGCGCTTCTGTTCGACGTTCTCGGACTCGTCCTTGCCTGCCGGGACATCGTCGGCCGGCAGGTTCGGAATGCCCATGGCGATGACTTCGATCTTGTCGCGCAGCTCGTCCAGGGCCACTTCCGAGGCCTTGAGTTCGTCGGCGAAGGCGGCGACCTCGGCCATGATGGCCGAGACGTCCTCGCCCTTGGCCTTGGCCTGGCCGATCGCCTTGGAGCGGCTGTTGCGCAAGCTCTGCAGCTCCTGGGTGCGCACCTGGATGCGCTTGCGGTCGGCTTCCAGCGACTCCAGTCCAGAGACGTCCAGCTCGAAACCACGCGAGGTGCGCAGGCGTTCGGCAAGGTCGGCGGGCTGTTGGCGGAGCAGGGCTGGATCAAGCATGGCGTTTGGGCGGTGTTGGCGGGTCTGGAGGGGGATTATCGCCTGTAATCCGATTTTCTGCCGCCCGGTTCATTCCGGGCGTGGCAGAATCGGGGGGTTCACTCTGGTATGGCTCATGTCCGCTTCCCGCTCCTCGTCTGGCAAGAACATCACCTTCCACCTGCCCCGCCGCAGCCTGAAGATCGCCGGGATCGCCTTTGGCGTCGGCGTGCTGTTGTTCCTGGTGGTGTGGCTGAGCAACCGCAACAGCGACTTCTACAAGGCCGGCCCGGCCCAGACGCCACAACAGGTGGCCGAGGTGGAGCCGCTGCCCGAACCCTTGGCCGCGGCCGCCGGTTCCAGCGACATGCCCGACGCGAAGGCCCCGCCGGCCGACGAAGAGAAGCCGCAGCTGGTGGAAACCGCCCCACCGCCGCCCCCGGCGCCGACTGCACCGGCAGCGCCGACGACGACGGCGCCCGCGCAGTCCGCGATGGCCCCGGGCGACCGCCCGCAGCCGATTGCCGACCAGTCGCCGCCGCCCACCTACCCGCCCGCCGCACTGCGCCGGGGCGAGACCGGCAGCGTGGTGGTCCGCGTGGATGTAGATGCCACCGGCGTGCCGATGAACGTGACCCTCGTGCAGCGCAGTGGCTCGCGCGACCTGGATCGCGCCGCCACCGACGCCGTGCGCCGCTGGCGCTTCCTGCCGGCGCAAAGCAACGGCGTGGCCGTAACCGGCAGCATCGAAGTCCCGTTTGATTTCAAGGCGCAGTAAAACTGCGCCGGTAGGTATGCACTGTTAGTGCATACACCCATTGCTGTGCGCGGGCAGGTATGCACCTTTGGTACATACGCCGTGTGTTGCGTACTGACCAACGGTCGGTACCTACCGGATCATGATCCCGTAATGCTCGCGTAAAGACCGGGCTCATCATGCTGAACCCCAACGGGAATGCAGTCGCCGCGTTGACGTCGCGGTGACACACCTTCAACGCGTGACAGGCAAGACTGGCGTCGTCAACTCGACACCAGGAGTCCGCCATGAGTGTTACTCACGCACACGAGATGCCCACTTCGCCGCAGCATCAGCGCGACGTCACCGATGATCCGGCCCGCCGCCGCACCTCTCCCTGGTTGTGGATGGCGCTGATTGTCGCGATGTTCGCCGCTGCGCTGGTGTGGCTGCGCTATGCCAACCCCACGGACGACGTCAGTGCACCGATCGGCGAGCGCATGCTGCCGGCCACTGAAACGCCGGTTGCCACCACGCCTGTGCCGGCCAACCGCGAAGCGGCACCCGCGACCACGCAGCGCCGCGCGGTGGTTGCCGTGCGTGATCGTGATGCCCGCCCGCTGACCAGCAATGCCAAGCCGGCGTACCCGCGCACCGCGCTGCGTAGCGGTGTGGAAGGCAGTGTGGTCGCCAGCCTCAATGTGGACACGCGTGGCCAGGTGACCGACGCCAATATCGTGGAGCGCAACGGTACGCGTGACCGCGATCTGGACCGTGCGGTGCTGACCACGGTGCGTGACTGGAAGTTTGAGCCGGCGATGCATAACGGCCGTGCAGTGGCCAGTGTGGTGCGCGTGCCGGTGGATTTCCGTACGGAGCGTTAACCCATTCGACGAACAACGGCGGGGGAGCCGGGGCCGATCATTTGATCGGCCCTTTTTTTTTGAAGCAGCCGACTAACAGTCGGCTCTACCCAGTCGGATCTACCCAGCGTTGGTAACCGCCGTTGGGCAATTGGTTTGGTTACGCCAGGTTGAACCCCGCGCCGCGGGCCAGGCCGTCGAAGTTCGGGAACGAGGTGGCGACGTTGGCGATGTCGTTGATGTGCACCTCGCCCGTGCTGAGCTGGCCGGCGATGGCGAACGCCATGGCGATGCGATGGTCGCCGTGGCTTTCGATGGTGCCGCTGCCCAGCGGGTGGCCGCCGTGGATCGTCGCGCCGTCCTCGGTCTCGTCCACCTGCACCCCCAGGCTGCGCAGGCCGGTGGCCATGGCCGCCAGGCGGTCCGATTCCTTGACCCGCAACTCGGCCGCGCCGCGCACGACGGTGTTGCCCTGCGCAGCCGCTGCCGCGACGAACAACGCCGGGAACTCGTCGATCATGTCTGGCACCAGCGCTTCGGGGATCTCCGCGCCGTGCAGCGGTGCATGGCGCACCACCAGGTCGGCCACGGCTTCCCCACCCTGCTCCGCGTGGTTCTCTTCCACGATGTCCGCGCCCATCAGCCGCAGCGCGGCAAGCAGGCCGGTGCGGCGCGGGTTGAGGCCCACCTGGCGCAGGCGCAGTTCCGAGCCCGGAATGATGCTGGCGGCCACCAGGAAGAACGCCGCGGACGAGAAATCGGCCGGCACCGCGATGTCGGTCGCGCGCAGGCGCTGACCGCCCTGCAGGCGTGCCTTGCCCGGCGAGAATTCAATGTCCACGCCAAACGCGCGCAGCATGCGCTCGCTGTAATCGCGGGTCGGGTGCGGTTCGGTCACGGCGGTGACGCCCTCGGCGTACAGGCCGGCCAGCAGCACCGCCGACTTGACCTGGGCACTGGCCACCGGCGAGGCGAAGTCGATGCCGTGCAGCGGCTGGCCGCCGTGCACGCGCAGCGGCGGGGTGCCGTCGGACTCGGTGTCGATCTTCGCGCCCATCTGCGCCAGCGGGCCGGTCACGCGGCGCATCGGGCGGCGCGACAACGATTCGTCGCCGACCATCACCGAGTCGAACGGCTGCGCGGCCAGCAGACCCGCAAGCAGGCGCATGCCGGTGCCGGCATTGCCGCAATCCAGCGGCGCGTTGGGCGCCTGCAGGCCATCCACGCCGACGCCATGCACGATGCGCTGCGACGGCGACGGCGTTTCAATGCGCACGCCCATCTGCGAGAAGATCGCGGCGGTGGCGCGGGTGTCCTCGCCTTCCAGGAAACCGTCGATATGCGAGACGCCGTCGGCCAGCGCGGCGAACATCACGGCGCGATGCGAAACGGACTTGTCGCCGGGAATGGTCAGGCTGCCCTGCAGGGGCTGGCCCTTGCGGGCGGTCCAGGAAGCGGAAGCGGTCATCGATGAATCCTGTCGGGCCACCCGTGCGGGCGGCGGTAATGCGGAAAGGCGGTGGCGCGGCGCAGCGCGCGGTGCGGCTGCGCCGGCAGGCTCAGGGCACGGCCACCGGATACGAACCCAGCACCTTGATCTGCGCCGAGTGCGCCTTCAGTTCGGCCAGCGCGGCCTGCATGGCCGCATCGTCGATGTGGCCGGCCAGGTCGATGAAGAAGCCGTACTCCCACTTGGCGTTGTGCGACGGCCGCGATTCGATGCGGTTCATACTGATGCCGTGGCGGGCAAACGGGCTGAGCACATCGAACAGCGCGCCGGGCTTGTCGTGGATGAACACCAGCACCGAGGTACGGTCGTGGCCCGAGGTTGGGAAGAACTGGCGGCCCACCACCAGGAAGCGGGTGGTGTTGTCGGCATCGTTCTGGATGGGTTTAGTGACGACCTTCTTCAGGCCGTACACGTGGCCGGCACTCTCGCCGCCAATGGCGGCGGCATCGTCGGCATTGCGGGCGCGGCGCGCGCCTTCGGCATTGCTCGACACCGGCACCTTTTCGGCCTTGGGCAGGTTGGCGCGCAGCCACGAGGAGGTCTGCATGAACGACTGCGGGTGGCCGTAGACGCGCTCGACATCCTCCAGCCGGCCGCTGCGCGACATCAGGTACTGCTGCACGCGCAGTTCGACCTCACCGCAGATCTTGAGGTTGGAGGTGAGGAACATGTCCAGGGTGATCTGGATGGTGCCCTGCCCCGAGTTTTCCACCGGCACCACGCCGAAATCGGCGTTGCCCGCTTCCACTTCCTGGAACACTTCTTCGATGCTGGCCAGCGGCAGGCCCAGCGCCGAGCGGCCGAAGTGCTTGAGCACGGCCTGCTGGCTGAAGGTGCCTTCCGGACCGAGGTAGCCGATCTTCAGCGGCTCCTGCTGGGCCAGGCAGGCCGACATGATTTCGCGGAACACGTGCACCAGCACTTCATCGCTGAGCGGGCCTTCGTTGCGGTCCACCACCATGCGCAGCACCTGCGCTTCGCGCTCGGGGCGGTAATAGTCCACGGCGGCGGCCAGCTTGCCCTTGGCCTTGCCGACCTGGTGGGCGAACTGCGCGCGTTCGGCGATCAGCGCCTGGATGCTGCGGTCGATGTGGTCGATCTTGGCGCGCACATCGGACAGGACCGGGGCGGCGGTGGCAGGCAGGGCATCAGCCTTGACCTTGGCCTTGGCCGGCTTCGGCGCGGCCTTGGGCGCGGCGGCCGGTGCAGGCTTGGCGGCGGATGCCTTGGGCTTGGCGGGTTTGGTGGCCATCAGGGGTTCCAATTGCAGTGGGGCGGCGGGCGCCCCGGTAGAGTCGAGAGCGTCAGCCGTTGCGCTGCTGGAAATCGCGCATGAAGGAGACCAGCGCCTGCGCGCCTTCCACTGGCAGGGCGTTGTACAGCGAAGCACGGATGCCGCCGACCGCCTTGTGGCCCTTCAGCGCCAGCAGCCCGGCAGCCTTGGATTCACTGACGAAGCGCGCGGTGAGCGTTTCGTCGGGCAGGAAGAACGGAATGTTCATGCGCGAGCGCGCCGCCGGCACCACGTCGTTGCGGTAGAAACCGCCGGAAGCATCAATGGCGCCGTAGACCAGGGCGGACTTGGCGGCATTGCGGCGCGCGAATTCGGCCACGCCGCCTTCGGCCAGCATCCACTGGAATACCAGGCCGGCCAGGTACCAGTTCCAGGTCGGCGGGGTGTTGAGCATGGAATCGCGCGCGACATGCGAGCGGTAATCGAAGATGTCCGCGCGCGGCTGGCCGCTGCGCTCGAGCAGGTCGCGGCGTACGATCACCACCGAGACACCGACCGGGCCGAGGTTCTTCTGCGCGCCGGCGTAGATCAGCCCGTAGCGCGACACGTCGAGCGGTTCGCTGGCGATGGAGGAGCTGAAATCGGCGAACAGCGGCACGTCGCCCACGTCCGGGGTGTCACGGAACTCGACGCCGTGGATGGTCTCGTTGGCGGTGATGTGGACGTAGGCCGCATCGTCGGAGAGCTGCCACTGGGCGCGCGGCGGAATGTCGTGGTAGCCGTCGGCCTCGCTGCTGGCGGCGACGTTGACCGAAACGTAGGGGCTGACCTGCTTGATCGCAGTCTTGCCCCAGTGGCCGGTGACCACGTAGTCCACGGTCTGCCCGGGCGTGGCGAAGTTGAGCGCGAGCAAGGCCTGCTGGGTGGTGGCACCGCCGGCGAGGAACATCACGGCGTAGTCGTCCGGAATGCCGATCAGGCGGCGCAGGTCGGCCTCGGCCTGGGCGGCGACGGCCATGAACTCCGGGCCGCGGTGGCTCATTTCGACAATGGAGGCGCCAGCGCCGTTCCATTCCAACATCTCTTCCTGCGCCTGGCGCAGGACCGATTCCGGCAGGGTTGCAGGGCCGGCACTGAAATTGAACGCGCGCGTCATGTCACACCTATGGGGCAAGACCCCTAGTATGCCGCAGCGCACCAGCCTTTAGGCCTTGCAGCACAAGGCCAATTTGGTTGCGTTTGAATCTATTGGTTCAGCGCGCGCCGAACCAGAGCAGCAGGCTGATGAGGGCCGCCAGCAGCAGCGCGCTGCCCAGCAACCAGGGCCAGCGGCTGACCCGCTTCGGCTTGGCCGGAGCATCCGCTGCCGTGGGCAGGTCGAGCAGTTCGTCCTCTTCGTCGCTGACCACGCGCTTGCGGCCGTCATGCGGCACTTCCAGCACGAAGCGGTGCTGGGCATCGAACACGAGCTGGTCGCCCGGCTGCAGCCAGCAGTGCCGCACGATGACGCCGTTGACCCGCGTCGATTCGCCCGCGCCAAGATCGCGCAGCAGCAGCCGCTCGCCATGGCGCTCCAGGCGCGCGTGCTGTTCGGCAAATGCCGGGTCGTCGATGACGATGTCCGCCTCGGCCCCGCGCCCGATCACGCGCGGGCGGTCGAGGGTGAAGCTGCGGCCGTGGTGCTGGCCGCCGACACCGCGCAGCAGGCGCGGGTCGTCGCCGCCGTCATCGCTGCGCGACGGGGCATGGTTGAGCGCCTCGCACTCCCCCTGGATCAGCATCTCGACGCCGTCGGCGTAGACCGCGTCACCCGGACGCAGCAGCGCCATGCGCCGCACCGGGCGCCCGTTGACGTGAATGCCCCGGATGCCGTTGGCCACCTGCAGCCACAGGCCGCGGTCGTCCAGACAGAACTGGGCCAGCAACAGGGTGCCAGCCGCGTCGCCGCCGAGGCGGACGCTGCCGGAGGCATGGCGCACGATGCGCTGCACCCCCGGCCGCAACGGCTGGTCGGGGTGTTGGCGATGAGTGAAGTGAACTAGCAGGTTCTGCACGCGGCGCAGCCTAGCAGGTTGGGTGTGCGGGAAGATAGAAGTGTGCACAATGCACGCCCTTTTCCCCTATTCGTCCGCCAGGAGCCTGTATGTCCAGCATTGATATCCGCCACGCCCACGCCCTGCCCGACGACAGCGCCCGCCAGGCGATCGAGGCGATGGCCGCCAAGCTCACCGAGAAGTTCTCGCTGGAAACCAACTGGGTGGGCGACGCACTGGAGTTCAAGGGCTCCGGGGCCAAGGGGCTGATCGCGCTGCTCCCCGGCCAGGTCCACGTCACCGCCGAACTGGGCTTCCCGGTGTCGATGATGAAGGGCATGGTGGAAAACGAAATCGAGCGCGTGCTGAAGGAAAAGCTGGGCTGAACCCCGGCTGCCAGCGGGCGCGACCATCACGCCGCGCACCTGCGGGGCTGGGTAGGATCGGCGGGTGGCCACTCACAGGATCGCCCCATGAACTCACACGATGACTTCGATGACCGCGCCCCGGGCGAAAAGCCCTCGCTGCAGGACCAGGCCGAGCGCTTCTCGCGCAAGCTGACCGATTCGGCACAGCAGATCTGGCTGGCCGGGCTGGGCGCGTTCGGTCGCGCGCAGGCCGAAGGCAGCCGCGTCTTCGACAACCTGGTCAAGGAAGGCGAGTCCATCGACGCGCGCAACCGCGAGCAGGCCGGCGACGCGCCGCGCTGGCGCGACAATGTCGAGGAGCACCTGGGCGAGGCGCGCGAGAAGGCGGCCGGCACATGGGACAAGGTCGAGAAGGCCTTCGACGACCGGGTCCAGGGCGTGCTCAAGCGCCTGCATATTCCCACCGCCGAAGACGTGGCCGCGCTCAATGCCCGCATCGATGCGCTGAATGCGCGCGTCAACCGCGCCGAGGCCCGCAACGCCTCGCCAAATGCGGACCCGCGCCCGGGCACCCACCAGTCGCCGGGTGCCGATCCCTGATTGTTGCAAAGCAGCACGTGGTTGTTGACAATCAGACAGACCCGCCAATCGCTTCTGCGCCGTTTGTTCCCTCCCCTCACGGCTTAGGATTGGCGGGTTTTTCGTGCCTGCGCCGGGGCCGGGCGAAATGAGACTTCTGTCACCGACACGGAAACCGGCGGTGCACCCGAGGTGAAAACGACACCCCGCAGACAGGTGCGAGCGCATATAAACTGTCTACGCACATCCGTGTTCATCCTCTAGGTCTCATGTTCTCCTGGATTCTCGCGCTCCTGCTGGCCCTCGTTGTCTGGTCCCTTGCCGCCGCCTACTTCTGGCTGGTGAAACGCCGCCGCAAGGAGACCCGGCTGGGCCTCAATGCCTTGGCCGGCATGCACTGGCGGGACTTTTCCGAGATGGTCCGGCGCGCGCTCCACGAGCAGCGCGGGCTGCAGGACGTGACCGGCGAGGTCGATGACAGCCGTGAGCCGCGCAGCGATTTCCTCATGCAGGACGCCCAGCAGCAGCGCTGGCTGGTGTCGTGCAAGCACGGGCGCGCCTACCGGATCGGGACGGCGGCGGTGAACGAACTGGGCGCTGCCGCGCGCCTGGCCGGTGGCCGCGGCGGCATCCTGATCACCGAAGGCCAGATCGAGCGCGACGGCCGTGCGGCGGCGGAGAAGCAGCATGTGGAGGTGCTCGACGGGCCGCTGCTGTGGCCGCTGCTGCAACCCTACCTGCCCGCCGACGTGGAGGCACGAGTCAAGAAAGAGGCACGCCGGGAGGCGATCCGCCGGATTTCCATCGCGGCACTGGGCTCGCTGACCCTGGGGCTGCTGGTGGGCATGGGCTACCTCACGTCCCGCCTGGACCAGCCTGCGCGGACGACGGAGCCAGCTCCGGTCGCGACTGCTCCCGTTGCGGCTGCTTCGGTTGACCCGGCGGCAACGGCGCCTGAATCAGCCAGACCGGCGGAGGCTGCGGCAGCACAACCGGCGCCCGCCCCGGCGCCCGCGGAGACACCTGCCGCCGCACCCGCCAGTGCGACGCCCGCCCCGGCCGCCGCCGAGGCAGCCCCGCATGGCAACGAACAGACCCACATCCTCGGCACCGTGGCCGATCCCGATGCCGCCACGCTGGCCCGGTACCAGCGCGAACTGGCCACGCTGCTGGGCCATCAGGCGGGCGTGCTGAGCGCGTTCTGGCAGACCCGCCAGACGCTGGCGATCAACCGCTCGGCCGAGATCGACGAGGTGTGGCCACACATCTGCACGCAGGTGAAGCGCTACCCGGCGCTGCGCACCGTGCGCATCCAGCTCAATCCACGCCTGGGTACCGACGAACCGGTGCGCTGGCGCCAATGCGCCACGTTGTAACCGTCAACGTGCGCCGGGCGCGAATTTCGCCACCAGGTCCCACGCGTCGCCGAGGAACATCTGGCGCACGCAGGTGATGGGCTGCTCGCCGCGCCAGGTGAGGCGGTCGATCACCAGGCAGGCGGTACCCGGCTTGACCTCCAGCAGCGCCGCGGCCGCCGCGTCCGCACCCCAGGCACTGATCCGGTGCTGGGCGCGCGTCCACGACACGTTCTGCAACAGCCAGCTGCCCGGCGCGGTCACGGCGAAATCAACATCCAGCACCTCGGGCACGCCGACCGGGCTGATCAGGCGGTGCTCCAACGCGAACGGCTTGCCGTCGGCACGGTGCAGGCAGCGGATCGCCAGCAGCTTCTCGCCGCCGGACAACGCCATTTCCTCGCTCGCCTCGGCATCCGGGTCGCGGTAGGCGCGGTCGAGCAACTGGTAGCCATAGACGTGGCCCCGCGCACCGACCGCCATCGCAATATCCGGAATCTCCAGCGCCACCTGCTCCAGGTGTGGCGGTTGCCGGGCCACGAACGAACCCGCCCGACGGCGGCGCTCGATCATGCCGCTCTCGGCCAGCGCGGTCAGCACCTTGTTCACCGTCATGCGCGAGCAGCCGTACTGCTCCATCAGTTCGTGCTCGTACGGGATGCGGAATCCCGGCGGCCATTCGCCGCTGAGGATGCGGCTTTCCAGATCGGCACGGATGCGCTGGTTGAGGGTGGCTGCTTTCTTGCCCGTCACTCGGGAGTCCTGGATTGGGTCGGCGGGGATCAGCGCGCGGCGGTCAGCACGCTGCGCAGGGCCTGGGCGAAACGCGCCGCCACGGCATCGCGCTGCACGTGACGTCCCTGCCGGACCAGCTCGCGCCCCCCGCGCCATACCGATCGCACCGCGCCATTACGTGCGGCGAACACCCAGCTGTCAAGCCAGGCATCGCCCTCGCGCGCGATCATCGCCGGGTGCTGCGGGTCCAGTTCGACCACGTCGGCCGGCGCACCCGCCTGCAGGCCGGTGCCCACCCCGAGCGCCTGCGCGGCACCGTGCAGCGACTGCTGGAACAGCCAGCGTCCGCTGGAGGTGTCGTCCTGCGGGGCCAGCACGTTGCGCCCGCGCAGCTGCAGGCGCTGGCCGTACTCGAGCAGGCGCAGCTCCTCGGCGGCGTCGATCAGCACATTCGAATCCGAGCCGACGCCGAAACGGCCGCCGGCACGCGCGAAGCCCTGCATCGGGAACAGGCCGTCGCCCAGGTTGGCCTCGGTGATCGGGCACAGCCCGACCACCGCGCGGCTGTCCAGCATGCGCTGCACTTCGTCGGCATCCACATGGGTGGCGTGCACCAGGCACCAGCGTTCGTCGACCGCCGCGTGTTCGTACAGCCAGCGCACCGGGCGCAGGCCGCTCCAGGCCACGCACGCGTCCACTTCGCGGGTCTGTTCGGCGATATGGATGTGCAACGGGCCGTCGTTGAGCGGCAGCAGTGCCTGCAGTTCCTCGCCGGTGACGGCGCGCAGGCTGTGCGGGGCGATGCCCAGCACGGCGTCGGACTGGCCACGCAGCGCGTGGCGGCAACCGTCCAGCAGCGCGGCGAAACCGTCCACGTCGTGGATCAGCCGGCGCTGCGCCAGGTTCGGCGCAGCGCCACCGAAGTCGGCGTGCGCGTAGAACACCGGCAGCAGGGTCAGGCCGATGCCACTGCCCTGCGCAGCGGCAGCGATGCGCGCGGCCATCTCGGCGCGGTCTGCATACGGCGTGCCGTCGGCGGCGTGGTGCAGGTAATGGAACTCGCCCACGCGGGTGAAGCCGGATTCGAGCATTTCCACGTAGGCCTGCTCGGCGATGGCCTGCACCGCCTCGGGCTGCAGGTGGGCCAGGAAGCGGTACATCAGCTCGCGCCAGCTCCAGAAGCTGTCGCCGCTGCGCCCGCCGATCTCGGTCAGGCCGGCCATGCCGCGCTGGAACGCGTGGCTGTGCAGGTTGCCCAGCCCCGGCAGCGCGATCGCCAGACGCGTATCACCCGGTTGCGCCGGCATGCCCGCAGTCACTTCCTGCAGCGTGCCGCCTTCTCCGACGATGCGTACGTCGCGCGCCCAGCCCTGCGGCAGCAGCGCGTGATCGGCATGGAATGCGAAGGTGGAGGCAGGGTTGGCTGGCATGACTGGACATCCCGGAAGTGACGCCTATATTGTATAGACATATAAGCCGCCGTGGTTGCCGCCATGCACTGTGACACCCTCTGGACCCATGCCCACCTGATCACCGCCGACGGCCCCGGCCTGGGCGTGATCCGCGACGGGGCGATCGCCGCCCGCGATGGCCGCATCGTCTATGCGGGACCGGCCGCTGGGGCCGCCCACCTGCAGCCGGCGCAGCGCGTGGACTGCGGCGGGCGCTGGATCAGCCCGGGCCTGATCGACTGCCACACCCACCTGGTCTACGCCGGCAACCGCGCCAACGAATTCGAGCAGCGCCTGCAGGGCGTGAGCTATGCCGACATCGCGCGCGCCGGCGGCGGGATCGTCTCCACGGTGCGTGCCACCCGCGCCGCCAGCGAAGCCGACCTGCTTGCAGCCAGCCTGCCACGGCTCGACGCGATGCTGGCCGAGGGCCTCACCACCGTCGAGATCAAGTCGGGCTACGGCCTGACCCTGGAAGATGAAACCAAGCAGCTGCGCGTGGCACGCGAGCTGGGCCGCCAGCGCGCGGTCGAGGTGGTACCCACCTTCCTCGGTGCGCACGCGGTGCCGCCCGGCCGGCAGGCGCAGGAGTACATCGACGAGGTCTGCGAGGTGATGATTCCGGCAGTGGCCGCGCAGGGCCTGGCCGAGGCCGTGGACGTGTTCTGCGAGAACATCGCCTTCAGCACCGCGCAGGCCGAACAGGTGTTCACCGCCGCGCAGCGCCACGGGCTGGCGGTGAAGATCCATGCCGAACAGCTGAGCAACCAGCACGGCGCGGCGTTGGCCGCCCGTCATGGGGCGCTGTCGGCCGACCATATCGAACACCTCGATGCCGACGGTATTGCCGCGATGCGTGCGGCCGGCACCGTCGCGGTGCTGCTGCCTGGCGCGTTCTATTTCACCCGCGACACCACCCTGCCCCCGATCGATTCGCTGCGCGCTGCCGGCGTGCCGCTGGCGCTGGCCACCGACAGCAACCCGGGCACCTCGCCGCTGACCAGCCCGCTGCTGGCCATGAACATGGCCGCCACCCTGTTCCGCATGACCGTGGACGAGTGCATTGCCGGCTTCACCCGTGAAGCAGCGCGCGCGCTCGGCCGGCAGGACCGGATCGGGCGGCTGGCGGTCGGCCTGGACTGCAATCTGGCCGTGTGGGACATCGAGGCACCCGCCGACCTTGTCTACCGCATCGGCTTCAACCCGCTGCACGCGCGCGTGATGCGCGGCGTACCCGCCTGAACTTTGTGATGTCTGGAGATTCCATGAGCAACACCCTGACCCTGCTGCCCGGCGCCGTGACCCTCACCCAGTGGCGCGCGATCTACGACGGTGCGCGCGTGCGCCTGGACCCGGCCTCGGCCGAGGCCGTGCGACGCAGCGCGCAGACCGTGGCCGACATCGTCGCCAAGGGCGAGCCGGTGTACGGCATCAATACCGGCTTCGGCAAGCTGGCCAGCGTGCGCATCGAGCGCGACGACCTGGAAACCCTGCAGCGCAATATCGTGCTTTCGCACGCCGCGGGCGTGGGTGAGCCGATGCCGGCGGCCGTGGTGCGGCTGATGATGGCGCTCAAGCTGACCAGCCTGGCCCAGGGCGCCTCCGGCATCCGCCCGGAAACGCTGGCGCTGCTGGAGGCCTTCCTGCAGCACGACATCGTGCCGGTGATTCCGTGCCAGGGCTCGGTGGGCGCCTCCGGCGACCTCGCGCCGCTCTCGCACCTGGCCAGCGTGATGATCGGCGTGGGGGAGGCCTTCGTCGCCGGCGAACGCCTGCCCGCCGCCGATGCACTGGCACGCCTGGGCCTGGCGCCGCTGGTGCTGGGCGCGAAGGAAGGCCTGGCGCTGCTCAACGGCACCCAGTACTCCACCGCCTACGCATTGGCCGGGCTGTTCGAGATCGGCACCGTGTTCCATGCGGCACTGGTCACCGGCGCGTTGTCGGTGGAAGCGGCCAAGGGCTCGGACACGCCGTTCGATCCGCGCATCCACCAGATCCGCGGCCAGCGCGGGCAGATCGCCACCGCCGCCGCGCTGCGCACGCTGATGCAGGGCTCGGCGATCCGTGAGTCGCACCGCGACAACGACGTGCGCGTGCAGGACCCCTACTGCCTGCGCTGCCAGCCGCAGGTGATGGGCGCCGCCTTCGACGTGATGCGCCAGGCCGCCACCACGCTGGCGATCGAAGCCAATGGCGTGTCCGACAACCCGCTGGTGTTCACCGATACCAACGAGGCGTTGTCGGGCGGCAATTTCCACGCCGAACCGGTGGCCTTCGCCGCCGACATGCTGGCGATGGCGGTGTGCGAGATCGGCTCGATCAGCGAACGCCGCACCGCGATGCTGGTGGACCCGGCACTGTCCGGCCTGCCCGCCTTCCTCACCCCGAAGCCGGGCCTCAATTCCGGCTTCATGATTCCGCAGGTGACGGCCGCCGCGCTGGTTTCGGAGAACAAGCAGCGCGCCTACCCGGCCAGCGTGGATTCGATTCCGACCTCGGCCAACCAGGAAGACCATGTGTCGATGGCCGCGCACGGCGCGCGCCGCCTGCTGCAGATGGCCGAAAACGCGGCCAACGTGGTCGGCATCGAACTGCTGGCCGCCGCTCAGGGCTGCGACTTCCATGCCGGGCTGCGTTCGAGCGATGCGCTTGAACGCGTGCGCGGCCGCCTGCGTGCGCAGGTACCGACCCTGCAGGACGACCGTTACTTCCACCCCGACATGGTGGCCGCCACCGCGCTGGTGCGCAGCGGCGCACTGGCCGAAGGGCTGGACGGGATCCTGCCGCAGGTGGAGCCGCTGGCATGACCGCGCACCCGGACTGGCTGCAGGTCCACGAGGGCGATGCGCCGCTGATCGTCAGCTTCCCGCATACCGGCAGCGAGCTGCCCGACGCGTTGGTGAACGATTTCGTGTCGCCGTGGCTGGCCCGCCGCGATACCGACTGGTGGGTGCACGAGCTGTACGACTTCGCCCAGCGCATCGGCGCCACCACGGTGCGCTCGGCCATCTCGCGTTCGGTGATCGACCTCAACCGCGACCCGAGCGGCGTCTCGCTGTACCCGGGCCAGAACACCACTGGCCTGTGCCCGCTGACCACCTTCGACAACCAGCCGCTCTACCACCCCGGGCGCGAGCCGGACGCCGATGCGATCGCTCAGCGCCGTGACACCTACTTTGCGCCCTACCACGACGCGCTGTCGGCGCAGATCGCGCGCCTGCGCCAACGCCACGCCACCGTGGTGGTGTACGACGCGCACTCGATCCGCTCGCATATTCCGCACCTGTTCGACGGCGAACTGCCGCAGTTCAACCTGGGCACGGCGGGGCCGTCCGGCGCGCCGGATACCGCCTGCGACAACGCGCTCAGCGACGTGGTGGAAAACCTGTGCCGCTTCAGCGGGATGTCGCACGTGCGCAACGGCCGCTTCAAGGGCGGCTGGATCACCCGCCATTACAGCGACATTTCCGGTGGCGTGCACAGCCTGCAGATGGAGCTGGCCTGCCGCGGCTACATGCACGAACCCGAGCCGGTGGACGTGCACAGCTGGCCCACCCCGCTCGACCCCGACCACGCCGCGCCGCTGCGCCATACGCTGCAGCAGGTGCTCAACGCCTGCCTTGAATTCGCGAACTCCCGGAGTGCTGCATGAGCCGTCACGATTCCACCCGCACCATCATCGCCCCCACCGGCACCACGCTCACCGCCAAGAGCTGGCTGACCGAGGCGCCGCTGCGCATGCTGATGAACAACCTGCACCCCGACGTGGCCGAGCGCCCGCAGGAACTGGTGGTGTATGGCGGCATCGGCCGCGCCGCGCGCGACTGGGAAAGCTTCGATGCCATCGTCGAGACGCTCAAGCGCCTGGACGACGACCAGACCCTGCTGGTGCAGTCGGGCAAGCCGGTCGGGGTGTTCCGCACCCATGCCGATGCGCCGCGCGTGCTGATCGCCAACTCCAACCTGGTGCCGCGCTGGGCCAACTGGGACCACTTCAACGAGCTGGATAAGAAGGGCCTGGCGATGTACGGCCAGATGACCGCCGGCAGCTGGATCTACATCGGCGCGCAGGGCATCGTGCAGGGCACCTACGAAACCTTCGTGGAAATGGGCCGCCAGCATTACAACGGCAGCCTGGCCGGCAAGTGGCTGTTCACCGGTGGGCTGGGCGGCATGGGCGGCGCGCAGCCGCTGGCCGCGGTGATGGCGGGTGCCTCGTGCCTGGCGGTGGAATGCCGCAAAAGCAGCATCGAGATGCGCCTGCGCACGGGCTACCTGGATACCTGGACCGACGACCTGGACGAGGCGCTGCGCCTGATCGAGGAATCGTGCACGGCGAAGAAGCCGCTGTCGGTCGGCCTGCTCGGCAATGTGGCCGACGTGCTGGACGAACTGCTGCTGCGCGGGGTCAAGCCGGACCTGCTGACCGACCAGACCTCCGCGCATGACCCGGTGAACGGCTACCTGCCGCAGGAATGGACCGTGGAGCAGTGGGACGAACAGCGCGTGTCGGCGCCGAAGGTCGTGGAGAAGGCCGCGCGCGCGTCGATGGCCAACCACATCCGCGCCATGCTCGCCTTCCATGCGCTGGGCGTGCCGACCGTGGACTACGGCAACAACCTGCGCCAGATGGCATTGGAAGAAGGCGTGAGCGATGCCTTCGATTTCCCCGGTTTCGTGCCCGCCTACATCCGCCCGTTGTTCTGCCGCGGCATCGGCCCGTTCCGCTGGGCCGCGCTGAGTGGCGATCCGGAAGACATCGCCAAGACCGATGCCAAGGTGAAGGAGCTCATTCCGGACAACCCGCACCTGCACCGCTGGCTGGACATGGCCGCCGAGAAGATCAAGTTCCAGGGCCTGCCGGCGCGCATCTGCTGGGTGGGCCTGGGCGACCGTGATCGGCTGGGGCTGGCCTTCAACGAGATGGTCGCCAGCGGCGAGCTGAAGGCGCCGGTGGTGATCGGCCGTGACCACCTGGACAGCGGCAGCGTGGCCTCGCCCAACCGCGAGACCGAGGCGATGGCCGATGGCTCGGACGCCGTGTCGGACTGGCCGCTGCTCAACGCCCTGCTCAACACCGCCAGCGGCGCCACCTGGGTGTCGCTGCACCACGGCGGCGGCGTCGGCATGGGCTTCTCGCAGCACGCCGGCATGGTGATCGTCTGCGACGGCACCGAAGCGGCCGCCAAGCGCATCGCACGCGTACTGTGGAACGACCCGGCCACCGGCGTGATGCGGCATGCCGATGCGGGCTATGAGATCGCGATCGAGTGTGCGAAGGAGAAGGGGCTGGACCTGCCCGGGATTCTTTGAGACGGCCGGAATGGGTGACGGCGGCGGCGCAACCTGTTAACTTTCGCGCCCTCGCGATGGTTTACAGGGCGCCGCCCTGCCGACTGCTGCCCCATTCCGTACCGATTCCAGACGCATGCCCCCTCTTCTGTCGTTGCACCGCCCCACCCTGTCCGCGCTGACCCTGGCCCTTTCTGCAGCGCTCGCCGCCACCGCGCACGCCGCCCCGGCCGATAGACCCACCACCTTGGATGCGGTCAATGTCACCGCCGCCGACGCGACCGCGCAGGCGCGCGCCGCGCTCAAGCGCGTGCCCGGCGCCGGCAACGTCATCGACCTGGGCAAGGCCGAGGGCCGCGTGGCCGGCAACGTCGACGTGCTGGCCTACCAGCCCGGCATCAGCGCGCAGTCGCCGGGCAACGAGGGCGCAAAGATTTCCATCCGCGGCTCGGGCATCAATCGTGGCCCGGGTGCGCACGCCTCCGGCATCGCGGTCTCGCTCGACGGCCTGCCGCTCAGCGGCCCCGGCGGCACCCCGTATGAGCTGCTCGAACCGTTGTGGCTCAGCCGCGTGGAGGTACTGCGCGGCGCCAACGGCATCGAGCGCGGCGCGCTGGCACTGGGCGGCGCGATCAACTACGTGAGCCGCAGCGGGCGCGATTCGCCCGGGCTGGAGCTGCAGTACGAAGCCGGCAGCCGGGGTTACCAGAAGCGCGGCGTAGGCTACGGCGGCGTTGCCGGTGCCGTGGATTACTACCTGGCCTACACCGACACCGAGTACGACGGTTACCAGTACCACGCCGCCGGCGACGGCAAAGGCGCGATGGCCAATGTTGGCTGGCAGATCACGCCGCAGCTGGAAACGCGTTTCTTCCTGCGCTATCGCGAGACCGACCACGAGACCCCCGGGCGCCTGACCCGCGACCAGATCCGCCACGATCCGCGCGCGGCCAACCCCGCCAACCTCGCTATCGACGCACGTCGCCCACAGCCGGGCAGCACCTGGCTGGGCAACATGACCACGCTGCAGATCGACGACGATTCCTCGCTGCAGGCCGGGCTGGTGTACCACCACTACCCGATGGATCTGAACGAGAGCCTGTACCGTCAGCAGTTGGACTACACCAACCTCAACGCCACGCTCGACTACCGCCGCCGGCACACCCTGTTCGGCCGCGACAGCGTGACCACGCTGGGCCTGCGCGTCACCCATGACCTGGATGCCGACGTGCGCGAAACCCTGCGCTTTGCCAGCAACGGCTACCCGGCGGGCACGCACACCCGCGACTTCTCGCACCACGGCACCGACAGCACGCTGCACCTCGGCAACGACCTGGCGCTGAGCGACACACTGCGCCTGCAGACCGGGCTGGCCCTGATCAACACCCGCCGCGACGTGCGCGTGACCTGGCCGGCAACGCCCGAACGCTTGTCCAGGAACGACTGGGACTATGCGCCGCGGCTCGGCTTCACCTGGCAGCAGAGCGCGGCCACGCAGTGGTTCGGCAACCTGAGCCGCTCGGTGGAACCGGCGCATCCGTGGTCGATGATCTGGGGCTCCAACCTGACCTTCGCGCCCGGGAACGGCGCCTCCAGCGGCCGCCAACGCGCGCCGGTAGATCTCGAGAACCAGACTGCCACCACGCTCGAACTCGGTGCGCGCGGCGACAGCGCGCTGGGCCACTGGGAGCTGACCGGCTACTACGCGCAGGTGCGCCACGAACTGCTCACCGTGGAAGTACTGCCGGTACCGAACCTGTTCGTGGCCGAAAACAATGCCAGCCCCACGCTGCACCGGGGCATCGAGGCCGGGCTGGACAGCACCCTGTGGGACGGCGCCGCCGGCCAGCTGACGCTGCGCCAGGCCTACACCTTCAGCGACTTCCGCTACCGCGACGATGCGCGCTACGGCAGCAACCGCCTGCCCGGCCTGCCTCGGCACTACTATCAGGCCGAACTGCGCTACGGCCACCCCACCGGCTGGTATGCGGCACTCAACACCGAGGCTGCCTCGAAGATGGCCGTGGACTACGCCAACAGTTTCTGGGCCGACAGCCGCGCCATCTTCGGCACGCGCGTAGGCTTCGATGCGCCCGGCGGGCGTTGGCAGGCCTGGGCCGAGCTGCGCAACCTGGGCGACCGCCACTACGCCGCGACGGTGACGCCGGGTTACAACGACGCCGGCAAGGACGTGGCGCGCTCCACCCCGGGCGAAGGCCACAGCGTGTACGCCGGCGTGCGCTGGCGCTTCGACTGATGCAGGCGCGCCAGTAGAAATACTGGCGCCAGGCGCAGGGTTTGCCGTAGCCGCGCCCGTGGCGGCGGCGGACACTGGGGCTTCCTACCGGTATTGCGGAGCCGACCGTGACCCACCTTGCCACGCACCTTGCCTGCTCGCTCGTGCTCTGCCTCGGGCTGGCCGCCACCAGCCACGCGCAGTCCGTGGGCGACACCGCCGCACAGCGTTTCGCCGCCCTCGACAAGAATCACGACGGCCGGGTCAGCGAAGACGAATACGATGCCGCCGCCCTGTTCCGCACCCTCGACGCCGACCACAACTACCGCGTGACCGTGGAAGAAATGCAGGCCCTGCTCGGGCCGGACCGCGACGGGCAACTCACCGCGGCCGACCGGATCCGCGTCGCCGACCTCAACGGCGACGGCGAGTTGAGCCAGGAGGAAGTGGAGCGCGTGGCCGAGATGCGCTTCCAGTCGCTCGATACCAACCATGACAACGAACTGACCCTGGCCGAACTGCAGGTCGGGTTCTGGAGGCCCTGAGAAACGGCGTGGCAGCCGGTGTCAGGTACCGGTGATGGCCCAGGTGATGAACGCGGTGGCGATCGTGCTCAGTACCAGGCCGGACAGGAAGAACCCGTCGGCCATCCGTTCCAGGCGCCGGTTGCGCTTGCGACGGCGGGTACGCAGTGCCCCGTAGGCGGTGAGACACGAGGCCAGGTAGATGAGCGAATTGATGCACAGCAGGTCGTCGCCGAACGTATCGACCTTGCGCAGCACGGTCACCACGTGAAGCACGCCGACGACGGTCATGCACACACCGATCATGGCGGCCGAGGTGGTGAAGATGTGCACGCACATATCCTCATCGAGATCGTCGGTATGTAACGGCGGGCTACGTGGTTTGCGTGAGGCATGGGCGCGCATACGGTCTTCACTCCCCACGCGGCAAGGTGGGCTCCTGTTCCCAACGCGCGTTGCGGCGCCTGCCGGCCTCCCATGTGGAATGAATTCAGCCATGCGTTCCTGGTGATCTTCACCAGCCTGCTGCCGGTGATCAATCCACCCGGCGCGGCACTGATGGTGCTGGGCCTGCTGCCTGATGCCACGCCCGCGCAACGCAACCGCGTTGCGCGGGCGGTGGCGTTCAACAGCCTGGTGATGCTGGCGGTGTCGATCAGCGTCGGTGCCTGGGTGCTGTCCTTCTTCGGCATCTCGATCCCGGTGCTGCGCCTGGCCGGTGGCCTGGTGATTGCAGCAACCGGATGGCGGTTGCTCAATGCCCCCGCCCAACCGGAACATGTCTCGCTGACCGGTGCGGCCCAGGCCGAGGCGCGCAAGGATCTGGACCTCGATGCCACCGTTGAATCCCAGACCTTCTATCCGTTCACCCTGCCTCTCACGGTAGGTCCCGGCGCGATCGCGGTAGCGACCGCCGTGGGTACCACCTCGCCCGAGCAGGGCCCGGAGGTGGTGCATGTGGTCGCTGCCGCAAGCGCCCTGGTGGCGCTGTGCGCGCTGATCTACCTGTGCATGCGCTATGCCGGCCGGTTGCAGGCGCTGCTCGGCCGAACCGGCATGCAGGTGATGCTGCGCCTGCTGGCCTTCGTGATCCTGTGCATCGGCGTGGAGATCGGCTGGCTGGGGCTGTCTGAACTGCTGGGGCTGCCCCCTGCGCATTGACCGTTGCGCCTCGACTCAGACCAGCGACGCCATCATGAAATACGGCAGGTACATGGCAAAGATCACGCTGATCGCGCCCAGCACGGCCGCGCCCACTCCCAGCAGCCCGGCCGCGATGCGGCCGGGTACCGTGGGGCGCAGGTACCAGATCGCGCCCACCAGCAGCGGCACCCCCCAGGCCACCACGTAGCACTGGCTGAAGGCCTGGGTGATCCACGGCAGCGGCTGCCCGGCACTGCCGAACATGTCCACGAAACGCGGCATGGCCAACACGCCGACCAGCGTCGCCACGAAGGCCATCGCCGTGCTGGCCAGCAGGCCCAGCCAAGGCAGCAGGCCCGCGAGCCGCTGCAGTAGCGGATGCACCGTCACGCCTGGCCCGCGCCCAGCAACTGCCGGCGGCTCTGGGCGACCAGACGCAGGTAATGCAGGAACTTGCCGATGAGGATGCCGGTGAAACCACCGTACACGCCCAGGTAAGCAATCAGGGTCGAAATATCGTCTGTCATGGCGGGGTAGAGGGCCAGTCCAACCTCGAAGGGATATCTGTAGATGAAGGTCAGCAGCACTACAAGCAGCAGCGAATAGTCGGCGGCGCGCAGCAACTGACCACTCTCGGGAAGCAGCGTGATGGATTGGCGACGGACGAGCCGCCAGCCAATGACTGCACCAACTGCGATGCCCGCCAGCCACACCGCCCACGCATCCCAGCTGGACCCATAGCGGTTCGCCACGCTCCACAAGCCCCACAACGTAAAGACGCCCGGCACGATGGCCAGCTTGCCCAGTGAGGTCTTCGACGGCCACAGCGCGGCGATGCCACAGCTGAGCAGGAGCGCAAAGATGGCCCATACCCACAAAGGGGTATGCGCGGCGAATTGTTGAAAGACGTGCATGCGAACTCCTCAGTCAAGGCAAATACGTATCGACAGTGGTCGCAGAAAGCGTTGGACTCACATGGCGCGCGGGCCGGCATGCATCGCTGTCGCCACCCCTGGCGACAGGGAACCGGGCGCGGTACCGACACGGGCCGGGGACCTCCCGAGTCCGCGGGGTCGATGCTAAGTTCCGTCCTTGTGTTGCGCAAGCGCCTGCGCGATGGCCGCCTCGGCCAGCGGCGCCATGCGCGCGTAGCCGGCGGCGGTGGGGTGGACGCCGTCCGTCGCCAACGACGCATCCAGTCCACCCTGTGCGTTGGCCATGGCCGAGTAGTAATCCAGCCAGACCAGGTGCTGCTCGCTGGCATAGCTGCGCAAGGCCGTGTTCAAGGCACGTACCTTCCCTGCCGGCGCGATGCCCGGCCGCCAGGGATACGCGCTGACAGGCAACACCGACGCCAGCACCACCGCTATGCCGTTGGCCTTGGCCACCTCCACCATCGAATGCAGGTTGTCTTCGATCATGCCCTGGGTGGCCACGCCCGTGTTGCCGGCAATGTCGTTGGTGCCGGCCAGAATCACCACCACCGCCGGCTTCAACGCAATGACGTCCTGGCGGAAGCGCACCAGCATCTGCGCGGTGGTCTGGCCGCTGATGCCGCGGTTTACATAGCCCTTGCCGGCAAAGAAGGTGTCGCTGCCGGTGGGCCCCCAGCCTTCGGTGATCGAATCACCGAAGAACACGACGCGCGGCTGTCCGGCGACCGCCGCTGGCAGCGCGGCATTCTCGCTTCGATAGCGCTGCAGCTGCGGCCAGTCGGCCAGACGCTGCTGCATCTGGCGGATCTGATCGGGTACAACGCGCTCCACCGGCAGCGACAGCAATGGGTCCTGCGCCGGTGGCGCGGCGGCGCACGTCACTGGCACGGCCAGGGACACGGCGAGTAGAGCGGCAATGGCGCGGCGGTCTGGCATGCGTGCGGCTCCGTCAGTGCGGTCCATGCGAGGGCGGCAGCTGTGCCGAACCCCACTGCGTGTTCTTCTCCTTCCCCAGCTCGAACTCCAGCGTGCCGCCCTTCTGCACGAAGCTGGCGGGCAACCAGCTGGCATCGCTGGGCGCGCCGTTTACCCGCAGCGACTGCACGTACGGTGCGTTCATCGCCGCACCAGCGGCCTTGATGGTCAGGGTGGCGCCGGACGCTGGATCACCGCTTCGCGGAACAGCGGGCTGCCGATCACCAGGTCGGCACGGCCGGGGTACAGCGGGTACAGGCCCAGCGCCGACCACACGTACCACGACGACATCTGCCCCAGGTCGTCGTTGCCCGGCATGCCCTCGGGCGCGTTGGTCCAGATCTGCCGCATCGCCTGGCGCACGGTTTCCTGCGTCTTCCACGGCTGGCCGACGAAGTTGTACAGCCACGGCGCGGCCACCGACGGCTCGTTGTCCAGCTCGGCATGCAGCGGACCGGACTTGGTGACCGCCCAGTCGCCATTCTCCTTGCGGAAGAGCGCATCAAGCCGCTGGATCGTGGCGTCACGCCCGCCCAGGGTTTCAATCAGCCCGGCCGGATCGAACGGCACCATCCACAGATACTGCGCGCCGCTGCCTTCGACGAACTCCTCGTCCGACGCCGGATCGAACGCCGGCCAGCTGCCGTCCGCATTGCGCGGCTGGATGTAGCCGGCCTGCGCGGTGGCGGTCGGGTTGTAGAGATTGCGCCACCAGCCCGAGCGCTCGCGGAACGTCGCGGCACCCTGCTTGTCGCCGGCCGCGCTGGCCAGTTCGGCCAGACCGAAATCGGCGGCCGCCATCTCCAGCGTGTCCGACGCGGTGCCCCAGCCCGGCGCGCCGACCGGCATGTACTTCAATGCCATCCACTGGTCCAGCCCCGGGCGCTGGCCCACGCACAGCACCGGGCAGCCGCGACGGCTGAGGTCGCGTTCGGTCGGCACGGTGGCGGCACGCTTGAGCGAGGCATAGGCGCGCTGCAGATCGAAGCTGCGCCCACCGAAGGCGTGGATGGCGGCGACCGACGGCGGCGACGGATCGCCGTTCATTACGCCGGTGGCGCCGGTCAGGTGCGTCCAACGGTCCCAGACGCCGCCGTTCTGGTCGGCCTGGTTGAGCAGCGACTGCGCGATGTCCGAGCCGACCTGCGGCTGCAGCAGCGTGACCAGCTGCAGCTGCGAACGGTACACGTCCCATCCGGAGTAATTGGCGTACTGCGCACGCTGGCCTTTCGACAGCGCGTGTACTTTGCCGTCCATGCCCCGATAGCGGCCATCGCCGTCACTGAACAGATTCGGCGCCAGCAGCGTGTGATACAGCGCGGTGTAGAACACGGTGCGTTCGTCGGGCGTTCCGCCGTCCACGCGCACCTGTCCGAGGGTCTTGTTCCATTCGGCGCGCGTGGCGGCCTGGGTGGCGGCCACGGTGGTGCCTGCCGGGCTTTCGCGGCGCAGGTTGGCGCGTGCGCCAGCTTCGTCGACGTAGGAGATGCCGATGCGCGCGGTCACGGTCGGGCTGCGCTTGGGATCGAACTGGATCCAGCCACCGGCGCCCTTGCCCACCGGCGGGTGGCCCTGGGTGCCATAGGTGGTACCGCCGCCGCCTTCGCGCGCGCCGGCCTGCACGGTCTCATCGCGCCAGGTGCCGCCGACCTCGAAGGGCTGGTCGAACTCGGCGATGAAATGCAGCGTGTAGTAACTCTCGCGGCGATCCTCGGCCAGATACCCGCAGAAGTTGCCGGCGGTGACCGAGCCGCGCACCGTGCGCGTGGCCGGATCGATGATGATGCTTGAATCGGTGCTGCCCACTTCGCTGTCGGAGGTGCGGAACAGCAGGTTGGCCGGCTTGTCGGCGGGGAACTGGAACTGCCCCACCGCCGTGCGCGCGGTTGCACCGAGATTCACCACCACGCCGTTGTCGAGCGTGAGCTGGTACGCGCCGGGACTGGCCGACTCGCGTGTGTGGTCGAGCACGCTGGCGTAGCGCAGCCCGGCCTCCGCCGACGACGGCGACATCTCCACCTTGGTGGTGACCGGCATGATCGGGATGTCGCCGCTGGCGCCGGTGCAACCGGTGCCCGACACGTGGGTCAGGCTGAAACCGCGCACGCCGTTGCCGCGCCACTCGTACCCGCCAGGGGCGGCAATGGCGAAGCGTTTGCCGGGCAAGGGCGTCATTTCCGGACTGAAGGCGACCATGCCGAACGGCACCGACGTACCCGGGTACACGTTGCCGGCGTTGGTGGTGCCGATGAAGGGATTGACCTCGGCGGCGAGGTCGGCGGCCTGCAGGGCGCAGGGCGCGGCAGTCAGGACAAGCGAAGCAGCAACCAGCATCGAACGGTGCACTACGAACTCCCAGGAAGAATCGTCGGAACCCATACGGCGGGACCGCGCCACGCGCGGCTGGACCGATTGTATCGATCTAAACGAGCTCCGCAATGAGACGAATGGCACATTGGAGAGGGGTGGCCGTCCCGCTTGGATACGGGGCATGCGCTGCGTGGCTGCATCGCTTTTTCGCGAAGCGCAGCCACGCAGGGCGTGGCTCTACCGCGCGTTTTTGACGTAGGTGTCGAACCAGTTGAGCATTTCCGACACCAGCTGCTCGTTCGATTCCAACGCGGTGTACCAATGCGGCTCGTTCGGCAGCATCACCAGCCGGGTGGTGCCGCCGTTGCCGCGGATGGCCTGGTAGAGCTTGCGCGACTGGAACGGCTCGGTGCCCGGATTGGCGTCATCTTCGCCGTGCACCAGCAGCAGCGGCAGCTTGATCTTGTCGGCATAGAAGAACGGCGACGCCTTCAGGTACACGTCCCGCGCCTGCCACACCGAACGGCGTTCGTTCTGGAAGCCGAACGGAGTGAACGTCTTGTTGTACGAACCACTGGTGGCCACGCCGGCCTTGAACAGGTCGGTGTGCGCGATCAGGTTGGCCGTCATCAGCGCGCCATGGCTGTGGCCGGTCACGCCGATGCGGTTGCGGTCCACCACGCCCAGGTCCACCGCCTTGTCCACGGCGGCCTTTGCATCGGCTTCCAGCTGTTCCAGGTAGGTGTCGTAGGCGGTCTTCGGGTCGCCGACGATCGGGAACGAGGCGTTGTCGATGATCGCGTAGCCGGCCAGCAGCATCAGGCGGTACGGTGCCAGGCGGGTGAAGGTCTGCTGCGAGCCGGACACCTGCCCCGCCTGCGCGGCGTTGGCGAAATCGGCCGGGTACGCGTACAGGATCGCCGGCACGCGCTGGCCTTCCTGGTAGCCCGGCGGCGTGTAGAGGGTGAACGACAGGTCCACGCCGTCGGCGCGCTTGTAGGTGACCAGCCGCTTCTTGATCTGGCGCACTTCCGGGGTCGGGTCGGTCAGGTGGGTCAGCGCGGTACCGGTGGAGGCGTACTGCGCTTCGCCGTCCTTCGCCGCCGCGTCGCGCTCGCCCTGCTGGCGCACGAACGCGTTCGGCGGGTCCATCACCGACTGGTGCCAGGTGAGGTAGCGGCCCGGCGTGGCGGTCAGCCCCAGCACCTGCTCATAGGCATCGGCGCTGCTGCGGAACAGGCGCTCGGTCTTCAGCGAGCCCAGGTCCAGCCGGTCCAGGAACGGCCGGTCGCCCTGCGGCGAACTGCCCTGCCCGCGCAGGAACACGAAGGCGCCGTCCTGGCGAACCACGGGCGCGCCGTTCGGCAACCGCTTGAAGACCAGGTTGCCCGGATCGGCGTACTGCTCGTCGCTGGAGAGGTCCCACAACAGGCGGCCTTCCTGCTTCGGGTTGTCCACGTCCACGATGCGGGTCTGCCGCCAGTGGCGGTTCTCATCGTTCTCGAACAGGAACGATACGGCCGGATCGGCGCTCCACGCGATGCCTTCGAAGCGCTGCGCGGTGCGCGCGATTTCCTGCGGTTTGCCGGCGAACGGGGCCTTCAGCGCCAGCACCCGATCGCGATGCGGCACGGTTACCTTCCAGTCGCCCTTGTCCAGCGCCTCGGCATACACCAGCGTCGCCGGATCAGTGGAACGCCAGTCGAACTCACGCGGGCCTTCGGGCACGCCGTGCACCGGCACGCGGTCGGCCAGCGGTAGGCTGGCGATGGGCGTGCTGCGCCCGCTGCCCAGATCGACCACTGCCACGTCATTGGCGAACCGCTGGTAGGTCACCGCGTGCGAGAACGGCGCCTTGAGGGTTTCGGTCAGCACGTGCACGCCATCGGGTGCGGCATTGATGTCGTTGTACAGCGCCGGCGCACCGATCGGGCGCACGCTGCCGGCCACGACGTCGACTACTGCCAGCTGCGAGGCACCGTAGTAGGCGAACAGCGCTTCGTCGTGCACGCTGGTCAGGGTGTCGCGCGCCTCATAGGTGCTGCTCTCGCCACTGCTGCCCAGCGACTCCTGGATGTCCGGGCCGCCCGGCCCGGTGCCGCTGGACGGCGCCGGGCCCTGGTTGGCCGGCACGGTCTTGACCAGCAGCTGCTGGCCACCGCCCAACCACTGCACGGTGTAGCCGAAGATCGGGTTCAACTGCACGTTTGGAATCTGCTTGACCTGGCCGGTCTGCGCATCGCCGACCCACAGCTGCACCGAGGTATCCACCGCATTCTGGAACGCGAAGCGGCTGCCATCGGCCGACCACTGCGCCACGCCGGCGCAGCCCTTGGGCAGGGCTACCTTGGACTGCTTGGTAGTGCCGACATCGACCAGGGTGAAATCGGCGACGCAGGCCGGGATGCCGTATCCGCCCTGGGTGTCGTGGCGGCTGCGGTTCTTCGGTTCCAGGCGCACGCCGGCCAGCTTCAGATACGGCTGGGCGACGCGCTCGATCGACGGATAGGTCTGCAGCGTGGTCAGCAGCAGGCGCTGGCCGCTCGGGTCCAGGCTGGGCTGCGGCGGCGGCGGCGCCTTGAGCACCTTGAGCAGCGCTTCCGGCGGCTTGGCATAGTCGGCGAACGCCGGTGCGGCGACACTGAGCGTTGCCACGGCAATGGCCGAAGCCAGGCAGGTACGGCGGATGAACATCCAGATCCCCTTGCAGGTGTGGGTTCCCGGCGGCGCACATGTCGCCGGCATCCCATGGAATCTAGCACCGGGCCATCGCGCCGGAATGGGCCGAAAGCACTAGCTGCGTTGCCGGCCCTGCAATGCGGATGCGCTTGTCGAGCCCTTCACTGCGGCCCGAATTCCAGCGAGCGCGCGGACGTGGAGGCGTTCTTCAGCAGGTTGCCCTGGAACGCGAACACCACTTCCTGGGTCATGGGATGGGTGGCGGTGCCGCCCTTGGCCTTGGGGTCGTCTGCGTGGCACTCGCTGGCCGGTGGCTTGCGTGCGGTTTCCTGGCAGCTCAGGACCAGCCCGTTGCGCGCGGCAAATGCGTCCACCTCGCCACGCGCGGTGCCGGGCGGGAGTTCCTGTGCCAGCCGTTCCTGCCAGAACGCCTCGCGTTGATTCAAGTTGCTGCCGCCGGATACTTCACCGAACTGCCCGGTGCCCCACAGCATCAGTGCGCCGATGACGGCCAGCGCCAGATATGCCCATCCCTTGCCCATATGAAGTTCCTTCAGGTGTGCTGCCGAACCGCCCCCTGCGGGCCGACGCCGCGCCACGGTAAGATGGCGTTGCTTGTTCCGTCAATGGTGCCCCGTGCGTACTGTCCACGCGCTTCGCTACATCACCCCGCTTCGCGAGGGTGGCTCCCTGCCTGCCGTGGTCGAGACCGACGACGATGGCATGGTGGTGCTCAAATTCCGCGGCGCCGGGCAAGGCCCGAAGGCGCTGATTGCCGAGCTGATCGCCGGTGAGATGGCGCGCAGCCTGGCGCTGCCCATTCCGGAGATTCTGTTCGTGGAGCTGGACCGCGAGTTCGCCCGCACCGAGCCCGACCCGGAGATCCAGGACCTGATCCGCGCCAGCGAGGGCTTGAACCTCGGCGGCGATTACCTGCCTGGCGCGATCAACTACGATCCGGCCGCGATGCCGGTCGATGCCGATCTGGCGTCACGCATCGTCTGGTTTGATGCGTTCACCAGCAACGTCGACCGCACCGCCCGCAACCCGAACCTGATGGTCTGGCACCGCAAGCTGTACCTGATCGACCACGGTGCGGCGATGTACTTCCATCACGACTGGGCCACGGCCGGCGACGCCTGCGTGAAGCCGTTCCTGTTGATCCGCGACCATGTGCTGCTGCCGTTTGCCACGAAGATCGCCGAGGTGGATGCCGAGTTGGCGGCGCGGCTGCCGGATGCGGAGATCGAGCGGATTGTCGGGCTGGTGCCGGACAGCTGGCTGGTGGACGAACCGTCATTCGACAGCCCGGCGGCCTACCGCCAGGCGTATATCGACTATCTGAAGTGCCGCCTGCAGGCGCGCGCCGCTTTTGTACAGGAGGCCGTCCGTGCCCACGCTGCACACGTATGACTATGCGGTCATCCGCGTGGTACCGCGGGTGGAACGCGAAGAGTTCATCAACGTCGGGGTGATTGTGTCCTGCCCGGGCGCGAAGCATCTCCAGGCGGCGATTGAGATCGACCCGGTGCGGATGCAGGCCTTTGCGCCGTCGTTGGATAGGGAGGCGCTGCAGCCGTGGTTGGATGCGATTGTGGCGATCTGCCGGGGTGATGCGAACGCCGGGCCGATCGCGCAATTGCCGGCGCGGGCGCGGTTTCATTTTTTGACCGCGAAGCGTAGTTCGATCGTGCAGATGTCGAGTACGCATGTGGGGCGCACCGCGGATCCGGAAGGGGTGGTGGAGCATTTGATGCGGAAGATGGTGCGGGTGGTTTGAGGGGTTGGGCGTGGCCGAATGGATTCGCGCCGACGGGGTAGAGCCGACTGTTAGTCGGCTGCCTGTCCGGGGTGGAACAGCCGACTAAC
>NZ_JBOHXV010000056.1:0-32217 GCF_050737075.1 Stenotrophomonas sp. | reverse complement strand
TTCTACAAGCCTACACGGACGTATTCACGGCGTGTCCCGCAAACCCGCACCCGCCGGCCCAGCTCAGGCCATGATTGAACCAACGGTTGTTCGCACAGATGCATGAAGCAGCCGGGCAAAACCCGGCTCTACGCGATGCGTGAAGCAGCCGGGCATCGCCCGGCGATACGGCGATCCAGGATCGCCAGGCTTCAGTAGCCTGCCGCCTGGCCGTCTTTGCGGCTTTCCGAAGCGCCGTAATACACGCCCGTTTCCGGGTCGCGCATGATCGCCTGGTAGCCGCCGTATGGGCCGTCGGCGAACACTACGCGGTGGCCTTTGCGCATCAGCGCGCGCACCGTCTCGTACGGATAGCCGGTTTCCAGATTCACCTCACCACCGTCACTCATCGCCGTCGCTTGGCCGGTCGGCTCCGTCGAGCCTTCATGCTGGATGCGCGGCGCGTCGCCGGCTTCCTGCAGATTCATCCCGAAGTCCACCAGATTCATCACAATCTGCGCGTGACCCTGCGGCTGCATCGCCCCGCCCATCACACCGAAACTCATCCACGGCTTGCCGTCCTTCGTCACGAAGCCCGGAATGATCGTCTGGAACGGGCGCTTGCCCGGCGCGTACCCATTCGGGTGGTCCTTGCGCAGCACGAACATCTCACCGCGATCCTGCAGGATGAAGCCCAGCCCCGGCGGCGCCATGCCACTGCCCATCCCGCGGTAGTTCGACTGGATCAGCGACACCATCATCCCGTCCGCATCGGCCACCGTCATATAGATCGTGTCGCCCTCCTCCAACTGCTTCGGCGTGCCCGGCTGTACCTCACGCAACGCCTTGTCCATCGAAATCAGCTTGCGTCGCTCCGCCGCATACTCCTTCGACACCAGCTTCGCCACCGGCGCCGGCTGGAACGCCGGGTCCGTGTAGAAGCGCGCACGGTCCGCGAACGCCAGCTTCTTCGCTTCAACGAACAGGTGCACATGCTCCGGCGAGCCGAACGGAATCTTCGAAAAATCGTAGCCTTCCAGCACATTCAGAATCTGCAGCGCCGCAATGCCCTGGCTGTTGGGCGGCAGCTCCCACACATCGTAGCCACGGTAATTGCTGCTGACCGGCTCCACCCACTCACCGTGGTGGCTGGCCATGTCCTCATAGCTCAGGTAGCCACCGTTGGCCTTGAAGTACGTGCCGATCGTGCGCGCGATGTCCCCCTTGTAGAACGCATCGCGGCCGCCCTGTGCAATCTGCTCCAGCGTATTGGCCAGGTTCGGGTTCTTCCACAGCTCGCCCTTGCGCGGCGCATGCCCGTTGATCGTGAACTGCTCCTTGAAGCCCGGGTACTGCGACAGCTTCGGAACCGAACGGTCCCAGTAGTACGCAATCACCTCCGCCACCGGATGGCCGTCGCGCGCATAGCGGATCGCCGGGGCCAGATTGTCCGCCATCGGCTTGCGCCCGAAGCGGTCGTGCAGCGCGAACCAGCCGTCCACCGCGCCCGGCACCGATACCGGCAGCGGCCCGGTCGGCGGAATGTCCTTCAGCCCCCGGCGCTGGAACTCGGCCAGCGTCAGCGACTTCGGCGAGCGGCCCGAGCCGTTGTAGCCGTACAGCTTCTGCGTTTTCGGGTCCCACACGATCGCGAACAGGTCGCCACCCACCCCGTTGCCGGTCGGCTCCATCAACCCCAGCGCCGCATTGGCGGCAATCGCCGCGTCCACCGCCGAGCCACCGCCCTTCATCACGTCCAGCGCGATCTGCGTGGCCAGCGGCTGCGACGTCGCCGCCATCGCATGCGGGGCAATCACCTCCGAGCGGGTGGCGAAGCCGTGGCCGGTCACCCGGTCGGCAGCGGAGGACAGCAGCGGCAGCGCGCAGAGCAGTGCGGTGGCCAGGACGGCACGGGCAAGGGGTCGGGGCACGGTGTGGAGTTCCTGAGAGGTGGGGCAAGCCTTCGATGGTCGCTGCTGCGGGGCCTCGCGCACATCCGACAATGGTCATGCACGGGGCCGTCCACGACAGTCCAATCTGCGCAGAAACCGCGCTTCAAAACTTGAATTGGCGTTCACCATAACGCTTTCAGCCGCAACCATCCTTATGCGGCGGGGCTTTGCGCTGGATACAGGCGAAACCGTTGGAATTTGTCGAAACACGGTTGACAGCGGCAAAACCGCTGTGGTTTTCTCGATCACATGTTGCAGCGCCACACGCCCATTTGCGAATCCATCGAGCCCGCCGGTTCCGGCGCGGCCTCCATCCGTTCGCTTCTCGTCCTCGTACTTATTACCCAACCAACAGGTGCGGGACGGACCGGCGTGTAAGTAGAACTGCCAGGTATCCATCAAAACCCGCACCCACCCAGGTGCGGGTTTTTTCGTTTCAGAACCCTCCGATTCTTCCTCCAAAGGACCTCCCCCATGAGCACCAACGACCTGCCCCAGATCAAGATCGCTGTTGTCGGCTACGGCAGCCAGGGCCGCGCCCACGCACTGAACCTGCGTGAATCCGGCTTCGACGTCGTCATCGGGCTGCGCCCGGGCGGCCCCACCGAGGTCAAGGCGCAGGCCGATGGCTTCACCGTGAAGGCGCCGGCCGAGGCCGTGAAGGACGCCGACCTGGTCGCCGTGCTGACCCCGGACATGGTGCAGAAGAAGCTCTACGAAGACGTGCTGGCGCCGAACATGAAACAGGGCGCCGTGCTGCTGTTCGCCCACGGGCTGAACGTGCACTTCAACATGATCGCCCCGCGCGACGACCTGGACGTGGTGCTGGTCGCGCCCAAGGGCCCGGGCGCCCTGGTCCGCCGCGAGTACGAAATCGGCCGTGGCGTGCCGTGCATCTGGGCGGTCTACCAGGACCGCAGCGGCAAGGCCGCCGAGTACGCCCTGGCCTACGCCACCGGCCTGGGCGGTGCGCGCGCCAACCTGATCGAAACCACCTTCAAGGAAGAAACCGAAACCGACCTGTTCGGTGAGCAGGCCGTGCTGTGCGGCGGCGCCTCCGCGCTGGTCCAGGCCGGTTTCGAGACCCTGGTGGAAGCCGGCTACCAGCCGGAGATCGCCTATTACGAAGTACTGCACGAACTGAAGCTGATCGTGGACCTGTTCTACGAAGGCGGCATCACCCGCATGCTGGAATTCATCTCCGAAACCGCGCAGTACGGCGACTACGTCAGCGGCCCGCGCGTGATCGACGCCGGCACCAAGGAGCGCATGAAGGCGGTGCTGACCGACATCCAGGACGGCACCTTCACCAAGAACTGGGTGGCCGAATACGAAGCGGGCCTGCCGAACTACACCAAGTTCAAGCAGGCCGACCTGGAGCACCCGATCGAGAAGGTAGGCAAGGAACTGCGCGCCAAGATGGTCTGGTTGCAAGGTCAAGCCGCGTAACCGCGCGGCCCCCCCACCCGCTTTCGCAAAGGTCACCGCATGAACACCTCCGCACACAGCACCGCGCCCCGCAATGGCGCACGCTGGTTGACGCAGGCCCTGGAAGCCGAGGGCGTCGACACGCTGTTCGGCTATCCGGGCGGCACCATCATGCCTTTCTATGACGCCCTGGTGGATTCGGGGCTGAAGCACATCCTGGTCCGCCATGAGCAGGGCGCCGCACTGGCCGCCAACGGCTACGCCCGCGCCAGCGGCCGGGTCGGTGTCTGCGTGGCCACCTCCGGCCCCGGCGCGTCCAACCTGGTGACCGGCATCGCCGACGCGATGCTGGACTCGGTGCCGATGGTCTGCATCACCGGCCAGGTCGCCACCCCGCTGCTGGGCACCGACGCGTTCCAGGAACTGGACGTATTCGGGCTGACCCTGCCCATCGTCAAGCACAGCTGGCTGGTGCGCTCGGTCGACGACCTGCCGCGCGTGGTTCGCGAGGCCTTCCGCATCGCCCGCGAAGGCCGCCCCGGCCCGGTGCTGATCGACCTGCCCAAGGACGTGCAGGTCGCCGACGCCAGCCACCTGCCGGTGCACGTGCCGGAAACGGTCAATCCGCCGGTGGCCCCGGGCGACGCGGCACTGGCCGACGCCATCGCCGCGATCCAGGCCGCCGAGAAGCCGGTGATCTACGCCGGCGGCGGCGTCGCCCTGGGCGATGCGGTGGAGGACTTCCGCGCCTTCGTTGATGCCACCGCCATCCCCACCGTGCTGACCCTGCGTGGCCTGGGTGGGCTGCCGGCGCAGCACCCGCACTACCTGGGCATGCTGGGCATGCACGGCACCCGCGCGGCCAACATGGCCGTGCAGGAAAGCGACCTGCTGGTGGTGGTCGGCGCGCGCTTCGACGACCGCGCCACCGGCAAGTTGAATGAGTTCGCGCCGTTCGCCCGCGTCATCCATATCGATGCCGATGCATACGAGATCTCCAAGCTGCGCACCGCCGATGTGGCAGTGCCGGGCAATGTCGGCACCTCGCTGCGTGCGCTGACCGCGGCACTGCCCAGCGCAGCCGCCTCGCAGCAGGCGTGGCGCAAGCGCTGCGCCGGGCACCGCGAGCGCTTCGCCGCCCGCTACGACGCACCGGGCGCGCACATCTACGCCCCGGCGCTGCTGAAGCGCCTGAGCGAAGTGGCCCCGGCCGACGCGATCATTGCCTGCGATGTCGGCCAGCACCAGATGTGGGTGGCCCAGCACTGCCGCTTCAACCACCCGCGCAACCACCTGACCAGCGGCGCGCTGGGCACCATGGGCTTCGGCCTGCCGGCCGCGATGGGCGCGCAGTTCGCCTGTCCAGACCGCACCGTGGTGCTGGTCTCCGGCGACGGCAGCTTCATGATGAACGTGCAGGAGCTGGCCACCATCGCCCGCTGCCGCCTGCCGGTGAAGATCGTACTGCTGGACAACAGCTCGCTGGGCATGGTCCGCCAGTGGCAGGAACTGTTCTTCGCCGAGCGTTACAGCGAGATCGACCTGTCCGACAACCCGGACTTCGCCGCACTGGCCCAGGTGTTCGGCATTCCGGCCACCCGCATCGAGAACCGCGACGACGTCGAAGGCGGCCTGGCTGCGCTGCTGGCCGAACCGGGCCCGGCCCTGCTGCACGTGGCCATCGACGCGCGCGCCAACGTGTGGCCGCTGGTGCCGCCCAACAACGCCAACAGCACGATGCTGGAAAGCAACCCCGCCCATCAGTCCCAGGAGTTCCCCCATGCAATACCGGCTTGACCTGGTGCTGGTTCCGGCCGAAGGCGCGCTGCTGCGCGTGATCGGCATGGCCGAACGCCGTGGGTTTGCCCCGCGCGCGATTGTCGGTGCGCCCAATGCCGCCGACGACGGCCGCTGGCACCTGCAGCTGGTGGTGGACAGCACCCGTCCGCCGGAGACGCTGTGCCGGCAGATCGAGAAGATCTACGACTGCGTTTCGGTGCGGATCAGCGCGCTGGAATCGGGTAGTGGAGTGAACGCATGAACGCCCGTGCCGTGGTTTCGGTGCCGGTACGGGGGGGTCTTCTTCAAGGCTCCTCGTCGCCGTACAGCCGCACGGGTCGTTTCCGCGCAGCCACCCATGGGGTGGCTCTACGCCGGGCCTGCAACCTACGGGGTAGTCATGCCGGCTAGCCGTGCCCCGCAGGAACCGGAGGTAGGCGATGTAAGCGTCGCCGATGTGCTGGCCGCGCAGGCGCGGCTGCGCCGGTTCCTGCCGCCCACGCCGCTGCATTATGCGGAGCGGTTCGGCACCTGGCTGAAACTGGAAAACCTGCAGCGCACCGGTTCCTACAAGGTGCGCGGCGCATTGAACGCGCTGCTGGCCGGGCGCGAACGCGGCGACGACCGCCCGGTGATCTGCGCCTCGGCCGGCAACCACGCCCAGGGCGTGGCGTGGTCGGCCTACCGCCTGGACATTCCCGCCATCACCGTGATGCCGCACGGCGCACCGGCCACCAAGATCGCCGGTGTCGCCCACTGGGGCGCCACCGTGCGCCAGCACGGCAACAGCTACGACGAGGCCTACGCGTTCGCACGCGCCCTGGCCGACCAGCACGGCTACCGCTTCCTGTCCGCGTTCGATGATCCGGACGTGATCTCCGGCCAGGGCACGCTGGGCATCGAACTGGCCGCGCATGCACCGGACGTGGTGATCGTGCCGATCGGCGGCGGTGGGCTCGCGTCGGGTGTCGCGCTGGCGCTGAAATCGCAGGGCGTGCGCATCGTCGGCGCGCAGGTCGAGGGCGTGGATTCCATGGCCCGCGCGATCCGCGGTGACGTGCGCGAGATCGCGCCCGTGGCGACCCTGGCCGATGGTGTGAAGGTGAAGATTCCCGGTTTCCTGACCCGCCGCCTGTGCAGCGCACTGCTGGACGACGTGGTGATCGTGCGCGAAGCCGAGCTGCGCGAAACCCTGGTGCGGCTGGCACTGGAAGAACACATCATCGCCGAAGGCGCCGGCGCCCTGGCACTGGCCGCCGGCCGCCGCGTCGCCGGCAAGCGCAAGTGCGCGGTGGTATCCGGCGGCAACATCGATGCGCTGGTGCTGGCCCAGCTGCTCGCCGACATCCGCCCACGCGCGCCGCGCAAACCGCGCCGACGCGCCAGCGAGCGAACACGGCCCCCGCTACCGACCGTGCTCGCGCCCTCCCCCAATTCCTTACCCCTTCCTGTTTCTGCCATCCCATCCGACCTTGCCGTCGAGGAGACCTCCTGGTGACTACGCCCAACTCCCCCCGAATTCGAATTTTCGATACCTCCCTGCGCGACGGCGAACAGTCGCCGGGCTGCAGCATGAGCCCGCAGCAGAAGCTGGTGATGGCCCGCGCGCTCGACGAGCTGGGCGTGGACATCATCGAGACCGGCTTCCCGGCCAGCTCGCAGTCCGACCGCGACGCCATGGCCATGATCGGCCGTGAAGTGCGCCGCCCCACCCTGGCGGTGCTGTCGCGCTGCCTGGCCGCCGACATCGAGACCTCGGCCAAGGCACTGGAGGCCGCCGCCAACGCGCGCCTGCATGTGTTCCTGTCCACCAGCCCGCTGCACCGCGAGCACAAGCTGCGCATGAGCCGCGAACAGGTGCTGGAATCGGTGCACAAGCACGTCAGCCTGGCGCGCAGCTACATCGACGACGTGGAATTCTCGGCCGAGGATGCCACCCGCACCGAGGAGGACTTCCTGATCGAGGTCGCCCGCGTGGCGGTCGCCGCCGGCGCCACCACCATCAACCTGCCCGATACCGTGGGCTTCACCACGCCGGAAGAAATCCGCGGCATGTTCCAGCGCGTGATCGCCGGCGTGCCGGACAGCGACCGGGTCATCTTCAGCACGCACTGCCACAACGACCTGGGCCTGGCCGTGGCCAACTCGCTGGCCGCCATCGAGGGTGGCGCCCGCCAGGTGGAATGCACTATCAACGGCATCGGCGAGCGCGCCGGCAACTGCTCGCTGGAAGAGCTGGCCATGGTGCTGAAGGTACGCAATGCCTTCTACGAAGAAGACACCCGCATCAACACCCCGCGCATCGTCTCCACCTCGCAGCTGCTGCAGCGCCTGGTCGGCATGCCGGTGCAGCGCAACAAGGCCATCGTGGGCGCCAACGCCTTCGCGCACGAATCGGGCATCCACCAGCACGGCATGCTGCGCCACCGTGGCACCTACGAGATCATGCGCCCGGAAGACGTGGGCTGGGAAAACTCGCAGATGGTGCTGGGCCGCCACAGCGGCCGCGCGGCGGTCGAGGCACGCCTGCGTGCACTGGGCTTCTGGCTGGAGGAAGAAGAACTGAAGCTGGTGTTCGAGCAGTTCAAGACCCTGTGCGAACAGCAGCGCGTGGTGACCGACGCCGACCTGCAGGTACTGATGCAGGGCAGCTCCACCCAGAACGGCTACCGCCTGGCCTCGATGACCATCAGCGACGTGGGCAGCCGTGCCAACGCGCTGGTTGAACTGTCCGACCCGGACGGCAACCGCGTGGCCGAAACCGCCCAAGGCGACGGTCCGGTGGATGCGCTGTTCGGCGCACTGGCCGCCGCCACCGGCGTGCAGCTGATGCTGGACAGCTACCACGTGCACAGCGTGGGCATCGGCGCCGATGCGCGCGGCGAGGCCAACCTGAGCGTGCGCCATGACGGCGTGGAATACGAAGGCACCGGCACCAGCCGCGACATCATCGAAGCCTCCGCATTGGCCTGGCTGGACGTGGCCAATCGCCTGCTGCGCCAGCGCCAGGCCAGCGCCGAACAACCCGCGGCCACCGCCGCCGCCTGAGGAAGCAACCATGAGTGCCTTCGACAGCCCGTATGCCCCCGACGCCACCCAGCAGTGGAACGCGCACGACTACGCCATCGACGCCGGCTTCGTGCCGCTGCTCGGCGGCGCGGTGGCGCGCCTGCTCGACCCGCAACGCGGCGAGCGCATCCTCGACCTGGGCTGCGGCGATGGGGTGTTGAGCTTCGACCTGGCCCTCAGCGGCGCCCATGTCACCGGCATGGACAGCTCGCCCGAGTTGATCGGCGGCGCACGCGCTCGCGGCATCGACGCGCACCTGATGGACGCGCACGCGATGACCTTCGAACGTCGCTTCGATGCGGTGTTCAGCAACGCGGCACTGCACTGGATGCGCGAACCCGACAAGGTGATCGACGGGGTGCGCCGTGCCCTGCGCAGCGGCGGCCGTTTCGTGGCCGAGATGGGCGGCCAGGGCAATGTGGCCACCATCACCAGCGCGCTGCAGGCCGCCCTGTGCAGCAACGGCCATGCGCTGCCCACGTTCCCGTGGTATTTCCCCAGCGAAGACGAGTACGCCGAGCGCCTGCGCGCGCACGGCTTCCAGGTGCGCCACATCGAGTGCCTGCCGCGCCCGACCGTGCTGCCCACCGGCATGCAGGGCTGGCTGCGTACCTTTGCTTCTCCCTTCCTGGTCGGGCTGGATGCGGCCCAGCGCCAGCGCGTACTGGATGACACCGTGGCGCTGTTGGCCCCGACCCAGCGCAACGCGCATGGCCAGTGGACCGCCGATTACGTGCGCCTGCGCTTCGATGCGCGGCTGCGCACTTCCTGAAATATCCGAACCGCCCTATCGTCACATGAACCACAGCAAGGCCATTCCATGACCCCAGCTCCCCGCACCCTGTACGACAAACTGTGGGACGCCCACGTTGTCGTGCCCGAATCGGACAGCGCGCCCGCCGTGCTGTACATCGACCTGCACCTGATCCATGAGGTGACCTCGCCGCAGGCCTTCACCGAACTGCGCGAACGCGGCCTATCCCCGCGCCGCCCGGACCGGACCAAGGCCACCATGGATCACTCCACCCCGACCCTGCCGGCCGGGCCCGACGGCAAGCTGCCGTATGCCAGCGCCGCCTCCGAGGCACAGGTGGCGATGCTGGCGCGCAACTGCGCCGAGTACGGCATCGAGCTGTTCGACCTGCAGTCGGCCAACCGCGGCATCGTGCACGTGATCGCGCCCGAGCAGGGCTTCACCCAGCCGGGCATGACGATTGTGTGCGGCGACAGCCACACCTCCACCCACGGGGCGTTCGGTGCGCTGGCATTCGGCATCGGCACCAGCGAAGTCGGCCACGTGCTGGCCACCCAGTGCCTGCTGCAGCGCAAGGCCAAGACCATGGCGATCACCGTCGATGGCGCGCTGGCGCCGGGCGTGGGCGCCAAGGACGTGGTGCTGCACATCATCGGCGTGATCGGGGTCAACGGCGGTACCGGCCATGTGCTGGAATTCCGTGGCAGCGCGATCACCGCGATGGACATGGAACAGCGCATGACCCTGTGCAACATGTCGATTGAAGCGGGCGCGCGCGCCGGCATGGTGGCGCCGGACCAGGTCACCTTCGACTGGGTGGCCAACACCCCGCGCGGCCCGAAGGGCGTGGAGTTCGACATCGCCGTGGCGCAGTGGACGCAGCTGAGCAGCGATGCCGGCGCGCGCTTCGACGTGGAAGTGCACATCGATGCGGCCGACATCCGCCCCACCCTGACCTGGGGCACCCACCCGGGCACCGCCATTGCCGTGGACGCGCCGATTCCGGCGGCCAACGATGCGGCCGACCAGAAGGGCCTGGACTACATGCACTTCCACGCCGGGCAGACCTTGGCCGGTACGCCGGTGGATGTGGTGTTCGTCGGTTCGTGCACCAACGGCCGGCTGAGCGACATGCGCGAAGTGGCGCAGGTGCTGCAGGGCCGGCGCGTCGCCAGCGACGTGCGCATGCTGGTGGTGCCGGGTTCGGAGATCGTCAAGCGCCAGGCCGAGGCCGAAGGCATCGACGCCATCGTGCGCGCGGCCGGTGCCGAATGGCGCGAGCCGGGCTGTTCGATGTGCATCGCGATGAACGGCGACCTGGTCGCGCCCGGCCAGCTGGCCGTGAGCACCAGCAACCGCAACTTCGAAGGCCGCCAGGGCCCGGGCTCGCGCACGCTGCTGGCGTCGCCGATGACCGCCGCCTGGGCGGCGGTGAACGGCCGCGTGGCCGACCCGCGCGAACTGTATGCCGCACAGGAGGTGGCCTGATGAGCGGCTTCCGCACCCTGACCTCGACCAGCGTGGTGCTGCGCGAGACCAACATCGATACCGACCAGATCATTCCGGCCCGGTTCCTGTCCACCACCGAGCGCGTGGGCCTGGGCAAGCACGCCTTCAACGACTGGCGCTGGCAGGCCGATGGCGCGCCGAACCCGGCGTTCGCCTTCAACCAGCCGCACAACGCCGGGCGCAGCATCCTGCTGGCCGGGCGCAACTTCGGCTGCGGCTCCTCGCGCGAACATGCCCCGTGGGCGCTGACCGACCTGGGCCTGCGCGCGATCGTGAGCAGCGAGATCGCCGATATCTTCCGCGGCAATTCGCTGAAGAACGGCCTGCTGCCGATCGTGCTGGCCGAGGCCGACGTGCAGGTGCTGATGCAGCGCCCGGACGACGAACTCACCATCGACATCGCCGCGCGCGAGCTGCGCACGCCCGACGGCCGCACCTATTCCTTCCCGCTGGACGGCTTCTCGCAGACCTGCCTGCTGGAAGGCGTGGACCAGTTGGGGTATCTGTTGGGGCGTGTCCCCGAAATCGAACGCTACGAGAGTGAACATGCACGCTGAGATTGTCGTATTGCCCGGTGATGGCATCGGTCCCGAAGTCGCCGCCGCCGCTGTGGCGGTGCTGGGCTCGGTCGCCGAGCGCTTTGGCCACACCTTCCACTTCAGCGAACACGATATCGGTGGCATCGCCATCGACCGCCATGGCGAGCCGCTGCCGGCGGCCACGCTCGATGCCTGCCGGGCCGCCGATGCGATCCTGCTGGGCGCGGTAGGCGGCCCGAAGTGGTCCGACCCGAATGCCAAGGTGCGCCCGGAACAGGGCCTGCTGGCGATCCGCAAGGCGCTGGGGCTCTATGCGAACCTGCGCCCGGTGCGCACCCACCCGGCCGCGCTGGGCGCCTCGCCGATCAAGGCCGAGCTGCTGGAAGGCGTCGACTTCGTGGTCGTGCGCGAGCTCACCGGCGGCATCTACTTCGGCGAAAAGACCCGCACCGCCGACACCGCCAGCGACCTGTGCAGCTACAGCGTGGGCGAGATCGAGCGGGTGATGCGCAGTGCGTTCCGGCTGGCGCAGCAGCGCCGCGGCAAGGTCACCTCGGTGGACAAGGCCAACGTGCTGGAGACCTCACGCCTGTGGCGTGACGTCGCCGCGCGGATCGGCCGCGAGGAGTTCCCGGAGATCGCGCTGGAGCACCAGCTGGTCGATTCGATGGCCATGCACCTGCTGGCCAAGCCGCGCGAGTACGACGTGATCGTGACCGAGAACATGTTCGGCGACATCCTCACCGATGAAGCATCGATGCTGGCCGGTTCGCTGGGCCTGCTGCCGTCGGCGTCGCTGGGTGAGCCGGGTGCGGTCGGCATCTACGAGCCGATCCATGGGTCGGCGCCCGATATTGCCGGCAAGGGCATCGCCAATCCGTACGCCACGATCTTCAGCGCCGCGATGCTGCTGCGCCATTCATTGGGGTTGGAGGCCGAAGCGGCCGCCATCGAGGCGGCGGTGCATGCGGCATTGGATGATGGGGTGTTCACTGCGGACCTGGCCGCGAAGGGCCAAGCGGTATCGACCACGCAGGCCACCGACGCGGTGTTGGCGCGGTTGTAATTCGCAGTAACGACATCCGATGGCCCCGTCGGTACTGATCGTACCGACGGGGTAGAGCGGACTGTTAGTCCGCTGTTTTCCGCGCGGTCGTGCGAATCAACGTCAACGGCAGCGGACTAACAGTCCGCTCTACACCCGGTCGGGATCCCCTTCGGGAATCGCCCGCCGGGATGCCACACCCTCTCGGGGGTGTGGCATGGCCCGACGAGGCGCTATTGCGCCTCGTCAGGCTTCACCCGGAACCACGCCGCATACAGCGCCGGCAGGAACACCAGGGTCAGCACGGTGCCGACAATCAACCCGCCCATGATCGAGATCGCCATCGAGCCGTAGAACGCGCTGCGCGACAGCGGGATCATCGCCAGCACCGCCGCCAGTGCGGTCAGCACGATCGGGCGGAAGCGGCGCACGGTGGCGTCGATGATCGCGTGCCAGCGGTCATGGCCCGCATCGATGTCCTGCTGGATCTGGTCGATCAGGATCACCGAGTTGCGCATGATCATGCCGGCCAATGCGATCGTGCCCAGCAGCGCCACGAACCCGAACGGCGCGCGGAACAGCAGCAGGAACAGCGTCGCCCCGATGATGCCCAGCGGCGCGGTCACCAGCACCATCGCCGCACGCGAGAAGCTGCGCAGCTGCAGCATCAGCAGCGTGGCCACCACGATCAGGAACAGCGGCATGCCGGCCTTGATCGAGTTCTGCCCACGGGCCGAATCCTCCACCGTGCCACCGGTCTCCAGCAGGTAGCCGGATGGCAGCGCGGCACGGATGCCGTCCAGCGTCGGCAGGATCTGCTGCACCACGTCCAGCGCCTGGCTGTTGTCAGCGATGTCCGCACGTACCGTCACGGTCGGCAGGCGGTTGCGGTGCCAGATGATGCCATCCTCGAACACGTACTCCAGGCGCGCCACCTGCGACAGCGTCACCGAGGTGCCACTCGCCGTGGGAATGGCCAGGCTGCCCAGCATGTCCAGGCGGACGCGTTCGTTGTCCGGCCCGCGCAGCAGCATCTCGATCAGGCGGTTGCCTTCGCGATACGTGCTCACGCTCGTGCCCGACAGCGAGGTGCCCAGCAGCTGGCTCACCTGCGCACTGGTCACGCCCAGCGCGCGCGCACGGTCCTGGTCGATCACCAGCCGCACCACCATGCTCGGCTCGCTCCAGTCCAGGTTGACGTTCATCACGTGCGGGTTCTCGCGCACCTTGGCTTCCACCTGGCGCGCAATGGCCTGCACCTGCTCGATGTGCTCGCCCGAGATGCGCATCTGCACCGGGTAGCCGACCGGCGGGCCGTTCTCCAACCGGGTCACGCGCATCTGCACGTCCGGGAACTGCGGAATCACCTCCTTCAGCAACCAGCTGCGGGTGGCCTCACGCGCTTCGGCGTTTTCGGTCAGCACCACGAACTGCGAGAAGTTGGTGGCCGGCAGCTGCTGGTCCAGCGGCAGGTAGAAGCGCGGCGAACCGGTGCCCACGTAGGCCACGTAGTTGCTGATGCCCTCGCGCCCCTTCAGCAGCTTCTCCAGCTTGGTCGCCTGCGCCTGGGTAGCCTGCAGCGAGGCCCCTTCGGCCAGCTCGATGTCCACCATCAGCTCCGGCCGGGTCGAATCCGGGAAGAACTGCTGCGGTACGAAGCGGAAGATCAGCAGCGAGAACACGAACAGCGCCGCCGTGGCCGCGATCACCCACCAACGGTGGCGCAGGCACGCATCCAGGAAGCGGCGGAAGCGCGTGTAGAACGGCCGCTGGTACGGATCATGGTCGTGCGCCAATTCCTTCGGCGCGATCCAGCGCGCGAACGCCGGGTGGCGGTCGGCCCAGCGCAGGCGCCGGGCGCGCCAGCGTCCGGCCAGGCTCTCGGGCTTGGGCGGCTGCGGGTTGAACAGGTCCGGCAGCATCTTGTCGCCCAGGTACGGAATGAACAGCACCGCGGCGATCCACGACACCACCAGCGCGATGGTCACCACCTGGAACAGCGAACGGGTGTATTCACCGGTACTGGACGCGGCCGTGGCGATGGGCAGGAAGCCGGCGGCGGTGATCAGCGTACCGGTCAGCATCGGGAACGCCGTGCTTTCCCACGCGAAGCTGGCCGCGCGCAGGCGGTCGTAGCCCTGCTCCATCTTGGTGGCCATCATCTCCACCGCGATGATCGCATCGTCCACCAGCAGGCCCAGCGCCAGCACCAGCGCGCCCAGCGAGATCTTGTGCAGGCCGATGTCGAAGTAGTGCATGACGAAGAAGGTCATCGCCAGCACCAGCGGAATGGTCACGCCCACCACCAAGCCGGTGCGCAGGCCGAGCGAGAAGAAGCTGACCAGTAGCACGATCACCACCGCCTCGGTCAGCACCTGCACGAACTCGCCGACCGATTCTTCCACCGCATGCGGCTGGTCGGAGACCTTGCGCAGCTGCATGCCGGCCGGCAGCGTCTTCTGCAGGCGCTCGAACTCGGCGTCCAGGGTGGCGCCCAGCTTGAGGATGTCGCCGCCGTCCTTCATCGCCACCGCGATGCCGATGGCGTCTTCGCCCATGAAGCGCATCTTCGGCGAGGCCGGGTCGGCGAAGCCGCGCTTCACCTCGGCGATATCGCCCAGGTGCACCGTGCGGTCGCCGGCCTGGATCGGGAAGCGGCGGATGTCGTCCACGCTCTTGAACTGGCCGGTCACGCGCAGCTGCACGCGGTCGGTGGGGGTTTCGAAGAAGCTGGTGGCGGCCATGACATTCTGGTCGGCCAGCGACTGCTGCACCTGCTGCAGCGAGACGCCCAGCGTGGCCAGCTTGGTGTTGGAGAGCTCGATCCAGACCTTTTCGTCCTGCAGGCCTTCCAGCTCGATCTTGCCCACGTCCGGCACCCGCTGCAGCTCCAGCTGGATGCGGTCGGCGTAATTGCGCATCACCGCGTAGTCGAAGCCCTGCCCCGTCAATGCGTAGATGTTGCCGAAGGTATCGCCGAACTCATCGTTGAAGAACGGGCCGACGATTTCACGCGGCAGGGTCGGCTTGATGTCGCCCACGCGCTTGCGCACCTGGTACCACAGGTCGGGAATTGCCTTGGAACGCAGGCTGTCGCGGGCCACGAAGATCACCTGCGATTCGCCCGGGCGCGAGTACGAGCGGATGAACTCGTACTGCCCGGTGTTGAGCAGCGCCTTCTCGATCGGTTCGGTGACCTGCCGCGAGACCTGCTCGGCGGTGGCGCCCGGCCACATCGTGCGTACCACCATTACCTTGAAGGTGAACGGCGGATCCTCGGACTGGCCCAGGTGCTTGTACGACCACGCGCCGATGATCGCGAACGCCAGCATCGCAAACAGCACCAGCGCGCGGTTGCCCAGCGCCCATTCGGAAAGATTGAAGCGGCGCACGGGGTCAGTGCCCCTTGGCTGCGGCAGCGGGGGCGGCGGCCGGCTTCAGCACCGGGCGATTCTGCCGGTCCACCGGCGTCACCGCCTGGCCTTCGCGCAGCAGGTGCCCACCGGCGGCAACCACCCAGTCCTGCGCGGCCACGCCGGACAGCACCGGCACCGCATCGGGGCCATAGGCCCCCACCGTGACCGGCGTGGCCTTGATCGCGCCGTTGGACGGGTTGACCACCCACACGCTGGCGTTGCCATCGGCACCGCGCAGCACCGCGCCCAGCGGCAGCTGCAGCGTGCCGGTGCGGCCGGCGGCGGCGAACACGCGCGCGCTCTGGCCGAGCTCGACTTCCTTCGCCGCGTCCGCCGACAGGCTGACCCGGGTGGCGTAGGTGCGCGCCTGCGCATCGGCGGCCGGCGCGATCTCGCGGATCGTGCCCGGCAGCATCTGGCCCGGCTTGTTCCACAGCTCCACCTGCACTTCCTGGCCGACCTGGTAGTCGCGGATGTTGCTTTCCGGCAGCGCGATCAGCACCTCGCGGCCGCCGTCGGCGGCCAGCGTGAACACCGTCTGCCCGGCGCCCACCACCTGCCCGGCTTCGGCCTGGCGGCTGGCGATCACGCCGTCGGCCGGCGCGCGCAGCTGCGCATAGCCGGTCTGGTTGCGGGCCACCGCCAGGTTGGCGCGGGCGGCGTTGGCCTGGCCCTGCGCGGCCTTGTAGGCGGCAGTCTGTGCGTCGAGCGTGGACTGGCTGACCAGCTGCTGCTCGGCCAGCTTGGCGTAGCGCTTCTGGTCATCGCGGGCGCGCACCAGGTCGGCCTCGGCCGCCGCCAGCTGCGCCTGCGAGGCGCTTGCCTGCGAGGCGAAGTCGGCCGCGTCCAGTTCGGCCAGCAGGTCGCCCTTGCGCACGCGCTGGCCGGCATCGACATGGCGCTTGACCAGGTTGCCGCCCACCCGGAACGACAGCGGGCTTTCCTGCAGGGCATGCACCTCGCCCGGGTACGCCGCCACTTCCTGGCCGCTCACCGTGCCCGGCTGCACCACCAGCACCGGGATCGGCGCGGCCGGCTCGGCGTCCTGTTTGCCACACGCTGCCAGCATCAATGCCAGCAGCCCACTGCCTATCCATCGCAAGTTGTTCATGAGGTCCTGGACCTTGAGTACCGGGGGAGACCGTCTGGAAGCGACACTCTATTCCATGACGGCTAATAGTGAACCAGTCGGTATAGTATAAATATCGAACCGATTGGTCTAGTATTGATTGAATGACTGATCCGACCACTTCCGCAGCGCCGCCCAAGCCCTCCGCCAAGGCCGCCGGACCCGGCCGCCCGAAGGATCTGGGCAAGCGCGCGGCGATCCTGGACGCGGCCAAGGCCCTGTTCGTGGAGCAGGGCTACAGCGGTGTCAGCATGGATAGCATTGCCGGGCAGGCGGGCGTGTCAAAGTTGACCGTTTACAGCCATTTCGGCGACAAAGAGACCCTGTTCACAGAAGCAGTGAAGTCCACCTGCGTCGAAATGCTGCCCGACGCGCTGTTCGTCACCGACGCCGACGGCCCGCTGCGCGAGCAGCTGCTGGGCATCGGCCGGGCCTTCTTCAACATGATCACCTCGCCGGCCGCGGTGGCCGTGCAGCGCGTCATGATGGCGCCCGATACCGACGACCGGATCCGCGAGATGTTCTGGGTGGCCGGCCCGCAGCGGACCAGCGATGCGCTGGCCGAATTCCTGCGCGCCCGCACCGCTCGCGGCGAACTGGAGATCGCCGACTTCCAGACCGCGGCCCTGCAGTTCTTCACCCTCATCAAAGGGGAGCTGCATACGCATATGATGTGCGGGCTGCGGCCGGCCCCGGCCGAGTGCGACTCGGACGCCCACGTGGCGGCCTGCGTCGCCTTTTTCCTGAGGGCGTACGCCACCCGCCCGGGGCTGTAATACCAATATGAATGGACCGGAGGTCGCGGTGACTTCCGGCACTGCGACCCCGGCGCGACGGCAGCGATGCTCTCAGCGCGCCGCCGGCTCCCGGCACCGGTAAAATGGCCGGCCCACTGCGCTGGATTAGAACCTCATGACGATCGATTACGCCCACGCCCGCGAACTGATGGTTGAACAACAGATCCGTCCCTGGGACGTGCTGGAAATTCGCGTGCTCGATGTACTGGCACGTTTGCCGCGGGAGGCGTTTGTCGCTGAATCGCACAAGGCCCTGGCGTACGCCGACATCGAACTGCCGCTGGGCTTCGGGCAGAAGATGATGAAGCCGGTGATCGAAGGCCGCACCCTGCAGGCCCTCGACCTGCAGCCGGGCGACGAAGTGCTGGAGATCGGCACCGGCAGCGGCTACCTCAGCGCCTGCATGGGCGAACTGGCCCGCGAAGTGCTGAGCCTGGAAATCCAGCCGGAACTGGCTGCCGGCGCACGTGCGCGCCTGGATGCCGCCGGCCTGGGCAACAACGTCCGCATCGAGACCGCCGACGCGCTGAGCTGGGACACCGAGCGCCGCTTCGACGCCATCTGTGTGACGGCTGCGGTGGACACCATCCCGTCACGTTTCACCCAGTGGCTGCGTCCGGGTGGCCGTCTGTTCGTGATCCACGGCAAGTCGCCGGTCATGGAAGCGGTGCTGGTCAAGGCCGATGGCAGCACTGAGTCGCTGTTCGAAACCGATATCGATTACCTGCGTGGTGCCGCTCCGGCGCCCCAGTTCCAACTCTGAGTCCAAGGAAGCCGCAATGATCCGCCGATCCCTCGCTATTGCGCTGGCCGCCGCCCTGCTGCCGATGACCGCCTCTGCCGCCGACCTCCTGCAGGTCTACGAAATGGCGCGCAACGGCGATCCGCAGCTGTCCGCGGCAGAATCGACCCGTCTGTTCGACAAGGAAGGCGCCGTGCAGGCGCGTGCGGCATTGCTGCCGCAGATCAACGGCGAGGCCTCGCTCACGCAGAACCGCGTGACGCCGAACCACGACGTCAGCTCGACCTCGTTCACCACCAAGAACCGCAACTACGGCCTGAGCGCGTCGCAGACGCTGTTCAACTGGACGCAGATCTCGAACCTGCGTTCGCAGCGTGACCTGAGCAAGGCGGCGGACTTCACCCTGGATTCGGCCAACGACAGCCTGATCGTGCGCACCTCGGCGGCGTACTTCAACGTGCTGGTGGGCATCGAGTCGCTGTCGGCGGCACAGACCAACGAAGCGGCGGCCAAGAAGCAGTTCGACTTCGCCGACAAGCGCCTGGAAGTGGGCCTGGCGCCTATCACCGACGTGCATGAAGCGCGCGCCCAGTACGACCAGGCCCGCGCCAACACCATCATTGCGCAGAACACCCTGGCCGACGCCTACCAGGCGCTGACCGAACTGACCGGCCAGCCGGTCACCGACCTGCGCGCACTGCCGGCCGACTTCCGCCCGGAACTGCCGGCCAAGTACGCCACGGTCGACCAGCTGATCACCGAAGCGGTCACGCAGAACCCGGCGCTGAAGGCGCAGGAGCTGAAGGTGAGCGCGGCCGAGTCCGGCGTGTCCGCCGCGCGTGGCGGCCACTACCCGACCCTGTCGCTGGGCGCCACCGCCGGCCGTTCGGCCAGCTGGGGCGACGTGGTGGGCAGCAGCTCGAACTTCAGCCCGGACCAGCGCAGCAACAGCATCGGGCTGACCCTGAGCGTGCCGATCTTCTCCGGCGGCGCCACCCAGTCCGGCGTGCGCCAGGCCCTGGCCCAGCGCGACATCGCGCAGGACGGTTACGAGCAGCAGAAGCGCGCCCTGGACCGCAACACCCGCAATGCCTACCAGACTCTGGTTGCCGGCATCAGCGAAGTGGAAGCGCGCCGCCTGGCCGTGGTGTCGGCGCAGAGCGCGTACGACGCCTCGCAGGTCGGCCTGGAAGTGGGTACCCGCACCGTGCTGGACGTGATCCAGAACCAGCGCATCCTGTTCTCGGCCCAGCTCGATTACGCCAACGCCCGTTACACCTTCCTGCAGAACCGCCTGCAGCTGGGCCAGGCAGTCGGCACGCTGGACATCGCCGATCTGCAGGACATCAACCGCCTGCTGACCCAGCAGGCTGCCACGCCGAGCACCCAGGTCAACAACTGATCGGGGTGTGAGGCGGGAACGAGAAAGCCACCTGAAAGGGTGGCTTTTTTGTTGAAACGCTCCAACGACTGCGGGCTATCCGGGGTAGAGCCACCCCATGGGTGGCTGCCTTTGCTTCCGACACCGCGCAGCCACCCATGGGGTGGCTCTACCCGCGTCGGGCCGGCCGGTTGTTCAATTCAGCGGCGGCGGCAATTGCGGGGCGATCAGCTCCACCGTGCGCTTCAAGGCGCCCCGGCCGTTGCTGACCAGCGCGCAGCCCGCGCTGGCCATGTCTTCGCGTGCATCGGGATCGCGCAGCAGGGTGAGCAGTGCGTCGCCCACGCCTGCCACATCGTCGGCGATCACCACCGCACCGGCCTCGCGCATGCGCCGCGAGATCTCGGCGAAGTTGTGCAGGTGCGGGCCGGTGACCGTGGCGGTGCCCATCGCCGCCGGTTCCAGCAGGTTGTGCCCGCCGATCGGCTGCAGGCTGCCGCCGACGAAGGCGACCTGCGCGCAGCCATAGAACGCCATCAGCTCGCCCAGCGTATCGATAACGAACACATCGCTGTCGGCCTGCGGCCATTGCTGCTGGCGGCGCGTGCTGACCTTCCAGCCCTGCTCGCGCGCGAGCGCTTCCACGCGCGGGAAGCGTTCGGGATGGCGCGGCGCCCACAGCAACAGCAGGCCGGGAATCTCCTGGCGCAGCCGGCGGTGCAGGTCGATGGTGGCCTGCTCCTCGCCTTCATGCGTGCTGGCGGCAATCCATACCGGCCGCGTGCCGGGCACCGCCGCGTGGAAGTGGGCGGTGAACTCGCGCACGTTCGGCGTGGCGATGTCGAACTTCAGGTTACCCAGCGGCTGCACCTGCTCCGGCAGCGCGCCGAGCTGGATGAAGCGTTCGGCATCGTCGGCCGACTGCGCCGCCACGCAGGTCACGGTACGCAGCGTGCGCCCGATCAACGGACGCAGCAGCCGGTAGCCACGCAGCGAACGCGCCGACAGCCGCGCGTTGAGGATGTACACCGGAATGCCGCGATCGCGGCAGCCGAACAGCAGGTTCGGCCACAGCTCGGTTTCCAGGATCAACGCCAGGCTGGGTTTGAAGTGCCCCAGGAAGCGGCCGACGCTGCCCGGCACGTCATACGGCAGGTACACGTGGTCGACCGCATCGCCCCACAGCGCGCGCACCCGCTCCGAGCCGGTGGGGGTAATGGTGGTGATCACCCAGCGGATGTCCGGGCGCAGCGCGCGCAGCGCGTTCACCAGCGGCGCCGCCGCGTTCACCTCGCCCACCGACACCGCATGCAGCCACACGCGTGGCTGCGCGCTGGGGAGCGGATAGGAGGCATAGCGCTCGTCCCAGCGCTGGAAGTACTCGCGCACCCGGAAACCGCGCCAGACCAGGTGGTACACGGTGATCGGCAACAACAGGTACAGCACGGCCGAATACAGGCCGCGCAGGATCCATTCGACAGGGCTTTTGCGCATGCGCAAAGGATACGGGAGCGGCACCGGGAAAGACATGCGGGCCCGGTGGGCGGCCACCCTGACCCATCGTGGGGGACGCATGTCTTAGAATCGGGGCATGTCAGATAACGCTTCCACCGCCACCCGCCCGTCGCTGCGCAATCCCCGCCACTGGCCGACCTTCGCCTTCATGCTGGGCGCCTTCGCCATCGCCCGGCTGCCGTGGGGCCTGCAGCGCGCCCTGGGCCGGGGCGTGGGCACCGTGGCCTACCGGCTGGCCAGCAGCCGCCGCCGCGCCGCCGAGGTCAACCTGAAGCTGTGCTTCCCGGAGAAGGACGACGCCTGGCGCCAGCGCCTGCTGCGCGACAGCTTCGATGCGCTGGGCGTGGGCATCTTCGAATTCGCCCGGGCGTGGTGGGGCAGCATCGACAGCATCCGCCCGAAGGTACAGATCGAGGGGCTGGAGCACCTGCACCGCATGCAGGCCGAGGGCCGCGGTGTGCTGCTGGTCTCCGGCCACTTCATGACCCTGGAGATGTGCGGGCGCCTGCTTTGCGACCACGTGGATCTGTCGGGCATGTATCGCAAGCACCGCAACCCGGTGTACGAGTGGGCGGTGAAGTTCGGGCGGCTGCGTTATGCCAAGGCGATGTATGCCAACGAAGACATCCGTGCCACCGTGCGCCACCTCAAGAAGGGCGGGTTCCTGTGGTACGCGCCGGACCAGGACATGCGTGGCAAGGACACCGTGTTCGTGCCGTTCTTCGGCCAGACCGCCTCGACCATTACGGCCACGCACCAGTTGGCGCGCATGACCGGGTGTGCGGTGATTCCGTACTTCCACCGTCGCGAGGGCGGCAAGTACTTCCTGAAGATCGGCGCGCCGCTGGAGAACTTCCCCAGTGAGGATGTGGAAGCGGATACGGCGCGGGTGAACAAGGCGATCGAGGACATGGTCCGCGAAGCCCCGGACCAGTACCTGTGGATCCACCGCCGCTTCAAGCGCCAGCCGGGCGGCCGCAGCAATTTCTATAAATAACGGGTAGAGCCACCCCATGGGTGGCTGCGCGATGCAAACCAATCGGTAGAGCCACCCCATGGGTGGCTGCGCGACGCCGGAACGTAGAGCAGCCACCCATGGGGTGGCTCTACCAGACCGGCCAGCGCGACCACGCGTGAGGGTACTCACCCGGCGCTACCGACAGTCCTGCTCTGATCGGGTTGGCGACAATGTACTGAGCAGCCGTTTCCAGCGATTCATCGGTGCGCAGGGCATGGTCGTAATAGCCACGCTGCCATACCGGTCCACAATCCAGATGCGCGTTCAACAGACGACTACTGCGCGACTTGAGTAAGTTCATGCAGTTGGGCAACGTCCCCTTCTTCAACTGCATCAACCAATGCACGTGGTCGGACATCACCACCCACGCCAAACTGTAGCTGCAACCGCTGCGCTCCACGTGACGCAAGGCTTCGATGACGGCCAGTGCGTTTTCATTGCACTCGAACAATCGCCGCCGGTTCAAGGTCACAGTCGTCAGCGAGTAGATGTACTCGGCTTGGGAGACGCGACCGCGCTGGAGTCGTGGGCTGGCCATACCTCCATCCTGCAGAAGCAGCGACATGGAACGGCATCACCGAGTGCCGCGTCCGTCCCTCAGGGAAACCCGTAGAGCCACCCCATGGGTGGCTGCGCGATTCCAGAACGTAGAGCAGCCACCCATGGGGTGGCTCTACGGGCGCGAAGCGCCCTTGCGCATGCCCCCCCCGTCAGGGTTCGTCGCGGGCCAGCAGGCTGCCTGCGTACAGGGCGGCCAGCAGCAGGGTCAGGCCGCCCCAGAAGGTGGAATAGAACGCCAGGTGGGTGTTGAACGGGAACATGGTGACCGCCAGCGCCAGCATCGCTGGGCGTGCGCGGTCACGCGCCGCCAACGGGGCGAAGCGCCACGCACGCCATGCCTGCGCGGCCGCAGCCAGCCACAGCAGCAGGCCCAGTACACCGGTTTCAGCCAGGATTTCCAGCACGATCTGATGTGCATGCAGCGCCGGCCCCGCACCCCACACATCCTGCTGTTCCGGATGCGGGTTGCACTGCGGGTACGCATCGCGGAAACCGCGCGCGCCCACGCCGTTGATCGGGTGCTGCTGGATCATGCAGCCCGCCGCAGCCCAGATCTGCGCGCGCCCGGACAACGCCTGGTTCACGCCATCGCTTTCGCCTTCCCACGCCATCGCGGTGCGCTCCAGCCGCTCGCGCACCTGATGCGAGCCGGCCGCCAACCCCACCGCCGCTACGAGCCCCACCGCCACGCAGGCCAGCAGCACGCGCGCGCCCAGCAGGCGCCAGCCGGAAAACACCAGCACCAGCGCATAGGTCAGCCACGCCGCGCGCGAACCGGCCAGCACCAGCACCGCGCCCAGGGCGGCCGCCGCCAGCATCCAGCCCCATCGGCCAAAACGCGCAGCCGCAGCAAACAGCAGGAACGGCGACAGGCTGGCCAGCACCTGGCCGAATTTCAGATTGCACGGCCCCAGCACACCGCTCAGGCGATCGGCCGCCGCCATTTCTGCCGGCGGGCACAACCCATGGCCGCTGATCGCCCACTTCAACTGGTCCATCGACCAGAACAGCGCGCTGGTGCCGAACGCGGCCTGCGCCAGCGCGTCCAGCGTCCATACCCCGGTGATGATCGCAATGCCCTTCAGGGTCAGCGCGCGCCGCTCGGGCGTGGCCACCGCAATGGCCACCAGCCACATGAAGGGCAGATAGCGCAGCCCGGCGGCGGTCTTGCGCCACGCGGTGCCCGGGTCGATGGCATCGAAGGCGGAAAACGCCTGCGGCAACCAATAGCCCAGGAACAGGATGCTGGTCAGCGCCCACGCGGGACTGCTGAGCATGCGCTGCTTGCCCTGCAGGCGCAGCTGCACCATCCGCGCAGCCGCGTACAGCGCACCCAGCCCCAGCGTGGTCTCGGCAATGCCAGGCAGCGGCAGCAGCGCGACGAACGCGATGACCCACCACGGCGCCCAGCGGCCCGCACGGAAGCCCGGCGAACCCGGCGCCTTGACCGGCTCAGCCAGCGAGGGAGGTATAGAGCTGGAGCGTGTCACGTTGCATCGCCTGCAGGGTGAACGGAATCCGCGTGGGAAGCGCGGGCGGCTGCGCCAGCAACTGCTGCGCGCGGGCCAGCAGCGCATCGGCATCGCCCAAGGGTACCGCGCCCGACGGCTGCAGTTGTTCGAGCAGCTCGCCCACGCCGCCGTGGTTCCAGCCCAGTACAGGTCGGCCCACCGACAGCGCCTCGACCACGGTACGGCCAAACGCCTCGGCCTTGTCCGACAGCTGCAGGACCAGATCGCTGGCGGCATAGGCCTCGGCGATACGCGAGGTAGGCGCGGTCATCAGCACCGCGTCTGCCACGCCCAGGCTGCGTGCCTGCGCCTCCAGCTCGGCCACATAGCGCTCGCGCCCCGACTCACGCGTGCCCGGCATCCACAGTCGCGCGGGCATGCCGGCGGCATGCAGCCCGGCCAGCAGCGCCAGCGCGTGTCGATGGCCCTTCAGCCGCGTGCCGCGACCGGGCAGCAGCAGCAGCGGCGCATCACCGGCCAGTGCCGGGTGCTGCGCGGCCACCGCCAGGCGCGGGCGCCGGTCCTGCCGGCCGACGCGCGGGAACTGCGCGGTATCCACGCCGCGCGGTATCACCTGCAGGCGCTCCGGCGGCACGCTGGGGTAATGGGTGCGCACGAAGTCGCGCACGCAGTTGGACACGCAGATGACGCGTTCGCCGCTGGTCATGACCGCGCTGTAGCGGCTGGGCGAATTGAGCCCATGCACCGTGGTCACCCAGTGCGGGCGCACGGCCGCCGGAAGATTGCGCACGGCATACAGGCCCAGCCAGGCGGGCAGCCGCGAACGCGCGTGCACGATGTCCGCGCCGGTCTCGGCCAGCAGATTGCGCAGCGTGCGCACGTGGCGCAGCGTCCACAGCGACTTCTTGCCGATATCCAGCGTGAGGTGTTCGGCACCACTGGCCAGCAGCGGTTCGACCAGGCGACCGCCTGCCGACACCACGATCGCGCGGTGCCCGGCCGCGACCAGCGCGGCGGCAATTTCCAGCGTAGAGCGCTCAACCCCACCGGAGTGCAGCGCCGGCAGCAGCTGCACCACGGTCAGTCGGCGCACGTTCGGTTCCGCCTGCTCAGTCGGCCAGCACGAAGACCGAACCGCAGTACGGGCACGCGGCTTCGCCGTTGGGCTCGTCTTCGATCGGCAGGTACACGCGCGGATGCGAGTTCCACAGCGCCATCTCCGGCGTCGGGCAGCTCAGCGGCAGATCGCTGCGGTGCACGGTGTAACGCTTTTCAGCATTGGCGGGCGCGGTGGCGGTATGGCTCATGGCGGGGCACGGAAAGGAATAGCGAGGGCCTCGATTCTAGCACCCGGGGCGGCGGGCGCGCCGTGGCCGGTTCGGTGCGGGGCGCCCCATGGAAAACACCGATATGCGATTTTCCCGGGTTTAGATCGAACTAATTTCACTTGCCAGACCCGCTCCGGGTGTTGCAGGATCGGATGCGTTCCGATCAAACACCCGATCGCATGGCCCGTCCCCCGCCGGACCTGCATCGCATCGACTGCCCCTGGGCGGCCGGCGTGGTGCTGTCTGCCGAGGTCGCCGATGCGGGCTTCGCCTGCCGCCTGTCCCTTCCGGGAGATCCCTGCATGACCCTGCCGCACCCCCGCCCTGCCCGCCACGCCCTGCTTCCGTTGGCGCTCGCCCTGGCCTGCTCGCCGGTGGCCCTGCCCGCCTTCGCGCAGGGCCTGCAGACCTCCTTCGAGCCGGGCGAACCGGCCCCGCAGGCCAGCAAGGGCGGCGTGCAGCTGAAGATCGGCAAAGGCCCGGAGGCGCCGTATGCGGCCAAGCCCGGCGTCGGCTACAGTGGCCTGCGCGCCCTGCACTACGCCAGCGCCGGTGGCACGGCCAGCACCCGCCTGTTCGCCACCGACGTGACCATCGACGCCGACACCACGCTGTCCTGGCTGGTCCTGCCCGAGATCGTCGGCGACGACACCGTGGCCTCCACCTATGTCTCGCTGGACCTGGTGCTGGACGATGGCAGCCGCGTGTCGGCCAGCGCCGCGCGCGACCTGCACGGCATCGCGCTCGGCGCCAAGGCGCAGGGCGATTCCAAGACCCTGTACCCGCAGCAGTGGGCGCACAAGTCGGTGCGCCTGGGCGATGTGGACGCGCTGCGCGGGCGCCGCGTGGTCGCCATCGAGCTGGATGTGGCCAGCGCCGCCAACGCGCCGGTTTCCGGCTGGATCGACGATGTGCGCCTGGACAGCCAGCCGCGTACCGCACCGGCACGTGCGTCGGACTGGGTGCTCACCACCCGTGGCACGCAGGCCAACGGCACCTTCTCGCGCGGCAACAACTTCCCCGCCACGGCGGTGCCGCACGGCTTCAACTTCTGGACCCCGGTCACCGACGCCGGCGCGTTGAACTGGCTGTACCGCTGGAACGAGCAGAACAACGCCACCAACCGCCCGCAGCTGCAGGCGCTGGCGCTGAGCCACCAGCCCAGCCCGTGGATGGGCGACCGCCAGACCTTCCAGGTGATGCCGTCGGCCAGCCGTGGCGTGCCCGAAGCCGACCGCAGCAAGCGTGCGTTGTCGTTCGCGCGCGACAACGAAAGCGCGCGCCCGTACCGCTATGCCGTGCGCTTCGACAACGGCATCGCCGCCGCGATCGCACCGACCGACCACGCCGCGCTGTTCCAGTTCGAGTTCCCCAAGGGCGGCGACGCCAACCTGCTGTTCGACAACGTCGACGCACGCGGCGGCATCACCCTGGATGAGGCCACGCAGACGCTGTCGGGTTACACCGATACGCGCAGCGGCCTGTCCAACGGCGCCACCCGCATGTACGTGGTGGCCAGCTTCGACCGGCCGTGGCGCAGCAGCGGCCGCATCGCCACCGGCCGCCCTACCGGCTACATCAAGTTCGACCCGGGCAGCGACCGCCGCGTGACCATGCGCATCGCCACCTCGCTCATCTCCGTTGAACAGGCCCGCCACAACCTGGCGCTGGAGCTGGCGCGCGACGACACCCTCGATACCGTCGCCGCCCGCGCACAGGACGCATGGGACCAGCGCCTGGCGCGCTTCGACATCGGCCAGGCCAGCGACGACCAGAAGACCACGCTGTATTCCAGCCTGTACCGCCTGTACCTGTACCCGAACTCCGGGCATGAAAACGCCGGCACCGCCGCCGCCCCGGACTGGCGCTATGCCAGCCAGGCCAGCGCCGCCGAGGACAACACCGATGGCAGCGCGGTGCGCAGCTTCGCGCCGATCCGCGATGGCAAGGTGTACGTCAACAACGGCTTCTGGGACACCTTCCGCACCACATGGCCGGCCTACACGCTGTTCACCCCGGACGATGCCGGCGCGCTGGTGCAGGGTTTCCTCGAACAGTACCGCGCCGGCGGCTGGGTGGCCCGCTGGTCCTCGCCCGGTTATGCCGACCTCATGGTGGGCACCAGTTCGGACGTCGCCTTCGCCGATGCCTACCTCAAGGGCATCACCGGCTTCGATCCGGGTGAGGCGTACCAGGCCGCGTTGCGCAACGCCACCGTGGTGCCACCCGACCGCCATGTCGGCCGCAAGGGCATGGACAAATCCACCTTCCGCGGCTACGCCAGTGCGGACGTGCATGAAGGCATGTCGTGGACGATGGAAGGCGCGCTCAACGATTTCGGCATCGCCAACATGGCCACCGCACTGGCCAAGCGCGCCGACAGCCCGGCCGCGCGCGAGCGCTACACCACCGAAGCGGCCTATTTCCGCGCCCGCGCCGGCACCTACGCCACCGTGTTCGACCCGGCCGCCGGCTTCTTCCAGGGCCGCAAGGAAGACGGCAGCTGGCGCGTGGCTGCGAAGGACTACGACGCGCGCGTGTGGGGCCACGACTACACCGAATCCAACGGCTGGACGTTCGCCTTCACCGCCGCGCATGACGGCGAAGGCCTGGCCGGCCTGTACGGCGGCCGCGCCAAGCTGGCCGAGAAGCTGGATACGTTCTTCAGCACGCCGGAAACGGCCGACCCGAAGTTCTCCGGCTCCTACGGCGGCACCATCCATGAAATGACCGAGGCGCGCGATGTGCGCATGGGCATGTACGCGCACAGCAACCAGCCCTCGCACCACATTCCGTGGATGTACCTGTACACCGGGCAGCCGTGGAAGACCCAGCAGCACGTACGCGAGATCCTGTCGCGGCTGTACGTGGGCAGCGAGATCGGCCAGGGCTACCCGGGCGATGAGGACAACGGCGAGACCTCGGCGTGGTACGTGCTGGCCTCCCTCGGCCTGTACCCGCTGCGGATGGGTTCGCCGGAGTACGCGATCGGTTCACCGGCCTTCAAGCACGCCCGGGTGGAACTGCAGGGCGGTGCCGTGTTGACCGTGAACGCCCCGGAGAATTCGGACCGCAACATCTATGTGCAGTCGCTGAAGATCAACGGCCAGCCGTGGAGCAAGACCTGGGTGCCGCACGAGCTGATCGCCAAGGGCGCAACGCTGGACTTCGAGATGGGCCCGGCACCGTCGACCTGGGGCACGGGGCCGGAGGATGCGCCGCGCTCGTTGACCGCGCGCGGTGAGAAGCCCGCGATCCTGCATGACCTGCTGGGCAGTGGTGCGCGTGCGCAGCTGGACGATGGGCGGGTGCTGGCCGCGCTGACCGATGATGATGCGGGCACCGTGGTGCCGTTCGGTGGCAAGGGCAGCATCGTGTTCACCGGGGTGACCGACGGTTCGCCGGCGATGTATACGCTGACCAGCGGCAATGCGCCGATCCGGGGCGGCAAGTGGACGCTGGAAGCGCGCAAGGCCGGCGGCAGCTGGGTTGAGCTGGACCAGCGCAGCGGTGAAACCTTCGAGTGGCAGCAGCAGACCCGTCCGTTCCGGATCGCCAAGCCGGGCCGTTATGCCGAGTACCGGCTGCGGATTGAAGGGCCGGGGCGGATGCAGCTGGCGGAAGTGGAGTTGCTGGCGCCAGCCGCGCCGTAATGAAACGGGGGCGCAATTCGCGCCCCCTTTCCTTAGAGCCACGCCATGCGTGGCTAGGCGGTGCCACACCCGATCGTAGAGCCACGCCATGCGTGGCTAGGCGGTGCCACACCCGATCGTAGAGCCACGCCATGCGTGGCTTCGCGGTGCCTGACCCGATCGTAGAGCCACGCCATGCGTGGCTTCGCGGTCCCTGATCGAACAGCAGCCACGCATGGCGTGGCTCTACGCCGGGTGGGGCCGATGCCCCACCCCGGGGGTTCCTCGCCCTTAGCGGGCGCCGATCAGGCCGGCGTACAACGCGAACAACTGCTTGAAGTACCGCTTTGCAGGACGAGTGCGCATGACGCCGTTCCAGAGGGGGGAAGTGGTCGGGCCCAGGGTGGCGGGGTCCAGCGGACCGCCGCCACGGCCGGGCCGCGTGGGGGTATTGGGCACTTGGGAGGTTGCAGGCGGGTGACGCTGGGGCTGCGGGTTCGTTGCGGTTCACCGTTGGTCCATACGCGCAACATCAAATGCAAAAGGGACCGGTGCGGTGCACCGGTCCCTTCTTCAAGGTCTACCGACTAACAGTCGGTAGCTACCCCATTCGCGTTTCGCGTTGCGAAACCGGACCGCGCGTTGCGCGGTCCCAATTGGATTCGGTGAAGGCCTCAGGCCTTCTCCGATTCCAATTGCTTGCGGATCTGCGCATCAACCGCCGCGATCGCGGTCATGTTGAGCACACGGCGCGAGGTCGCGCTGGTGGTCAGGATGTGCGCCGGCTTGGCTACGCCCATCAGGATCGGGCCGATCGCCACGCCGTCGGTGAACACGCGCACCAGGTTGTAGGCGATGTTGGCCGCTTCCAGGTTGGGCAGCACGAACAGGTTGGCGCGGCCCTTCAGCGTGCTGTCCGGCAGCAGCTTCTGGCGCAGCGCTTCGTCCCACGCGGTGTCGCCCTGCATTTCACCGTCTACATTCAAACGCGGATTGCGCTTGAGCAGCAGGTTGCGCACGGTGCGCATCTTCAGCGCGTCCTTGGAATCGTGGCTGCCGAAGTTGGAGTGCGACAGCAGCGCCACCTTCGGCTCGATCCCGAACAGCTTCATGCGGTAGGCCGCCTGCAGCGTGGCTTCGCAGATCTGCTCGGCGGTCGGATCTTCCTGCACGTGGGTGTCCACGAAGAAGAACACGCCCTGCTGGTTGATCACGCCGGTCATAGCCGACGTCGAGGTGACCTTCGATTCCAGCGGCAGCACGCTGCGCACATAGCCCAGCTTCTTGTGGAAGCGGCCGACCACGCCGGTCAGCATGGCGTCGGCTTCGCCGCGCGCCACCATCACCGCCGCAATCAGGGTCGGGCGCGAACGCATCAGGTTCTTGGCCGCCGCCACCGTCACACCGCGACGGCCGGTGAGGTTGTGGTAGTACTGCCAGTAGTCGTTGAAGCGCGGGTCGTCGTTGATGTTGGTCACGTCGAAATCGACGCCGGCCTTCATGCGCAGGCCCATGCGTTCGATACGCGATTCGATCACGTCCGGGCGGCCGATCAGGATCGGCAGCGCCAGGCCTTCATCAACCACGTTCTGCACCGCGCGCAGCACCACTTCTTCTTCACCTTCGGCGTACACCACGCGCTGCTTGTCGGCACGCGCACGGTCGTACACCGGCTTCATCATCAGGCTGGTGCGGTAGACGAACTGGGCCAGCTTCTCGCGGTAGGCGCCCATGTCGGCAACGGGGCGCTCGGCCACGCCGGAATCCATCGCGGCCTGCGCCACGGCGGCCGACAGCTCCACCAGCAGGCGGCGGTCGAACGGGCGCGGAATCAGGTAATCGCGGCCGAAGCTCGGCGTGTCATCACCGTAGGCCGACCCCAGGTCGCTGGCCTCGCGGCGTGCCATCGCGGCGATCGCGTGCACGCAGGCGATCTTCATCTCTTCGTTGATCGCGGTGGCGCCCACGTCGAGCGCGCCACGGAACAGGTAAGGGAAGCACAGCACGTTGTTGATCTGGTTCGGGTAGTCCGAACGACCGGTGCCGATCAGCGCGTCCGGGCGCACGCTGCGCGCCACTTCCGGCATGATTTCGGGGGTCGGGTTGGCCAGCGCGAAAATCACCGGGTCCTTGGCCATGGTCTTGACCATGTCCGCGGTGAGGATGCCCGGGGCCGACAGGCCCAGGAAGATGTCCGCGCCGTCCACGATCTCGGCCAGCGTGCGCTTGTCGGTATCGCGTGCGTAACGCGCCTTTTCCGGGTCCAGATCGGTGCGGCCGGTGTGGATCACACCCTCGCGGTCGAACGCCAGGATGTTTTCCTTGCGCAGGCCCAGCGAGACCAGCATGTTCACGCAGGAAACGCCTGCCGCGCCCATGCCGGTGGTGGCCAGCTTCACGTCTTCGATCTTCTTGCCGGTGACCACCATGGCGTTGAGCACGGCCGCGCCGACGATGATCGCCGTGCCGTGCTGGTCGTCATGGAACACCGGAATGTTCATGCGCTCGCGCAGCTTGCGCTCCACGATGAAGCACTCCGGCGCCTTGATGTCTTCCAGGTTGATGCCGCCGAAGGTCGGCTCCAGCGAGGCGATGATGTCGACCAGCTTGTCCGGGTCGTTCTCGTTGATCTCGATGTCGAACACATCGATACCGGCGAACTTCTGGAACAGCACGCCCTTGCCTTCCATCACCGGCTTGCCGGCCAGCGGGCCGATGTTGCCCAGGCCCAGCACGGCGGTGCCGTTGGAGATGACGGCGACCAGATTGCCGCGGGCGGTGAGCTCGCTGGCCTGCTGCGGGTCGGCCAGGATCGCCTCGCAGGCGTGTGCCACGCCCGGCGAGTAGGCCAACGACAGGTCGCGCTGGGTGAGCATCGGCTTGGTCGCCGTGACCTTGATCTTGCCCGGCGGCGACATGCGGTGATAGTCGAGTGCGGCCTGTTTGAAATCTTCGTTGGACATCGCTTTCTACAGATGAATGGGCGAGAGGAACAGGGGATCATACCCCCGTTGGCGTGAGTGGACCTGTCGCTACGCTGTCGCGGCCATGCTGCGACTGCACAAATCCAAGGCCGTGCGTCGGCGTATGCAACGCCAGACTGCCGGAACCCGATGACAGCCCGCATCACCAGAATACCTGCGAAAAAAGCCAGGGTCGTGCCGCCCAAGGG
>NZ_JBOHXV010000055.1:0-33420 GCF_050737075.1 Stenotrophomonas sp. | reverse complement strand
TGGCTGAAGACCGAAACCGGCGTGCACCGCCTGGTGCGCAAGTCGCCGTTCGATTCGGACAACCGCCGCCACACCAGCTTCACCTCGGTGTTCGTCTCGCCGGAAGTCGACAACAACATCGAAATCGACATCAACCCGGCCGACCTGCGCACCGACGTGTACCGTTCGTCCGGCGCCGGTGGCCAGCACGTCAACAAGACCGAATCGGCGGTGCGCATCACGCACATTCCGACCAATACGGTCGTGGCCTGCCAGACCGGCCGCAGCCAGCACCAGAACCGCGACAACGCGATGAAGATGCTGGCCGCCAAGCTGTACGAGCTGGAAATCCAGAAGCGCAACGCCGAGCGTGACGCGGTGGAAGCCACCAAGTCCGACATCGGCTGGGGCAGCCAGATCCGCAACTACGTGCTGGACCAGAGCCGTATCAAGGACCTGCGCACCGGCATCGAGCGTTCGGACACGCAGAAGGTACTGGACGGCGATCTCGACGAATTCGTCGAGGCCAGCCTGAAGTCCGGCCTGGAAGTCGGCTCCAAACGCCTCGACGCCTGACGGTCGGGCCGCCGCGTGCGGCCCGATCCGCTCCACCCCGGTACGCCCCGGGTTCCGCAATCCCTGTCCATATCCCCCAGACATAGACCCACGCCATGAACGATCAGACCGCCGCGCCGCAGACCCCCGTCGACGAGAACAGCCTCATCGCCGAGCGCCGCGCGAAACTGACCGCGCTGCGCGGGCAGGGCATCGCCTACCCGAACGACTTCCGTCGTGAGGACTTCGCCGGCACGCTGCAGGGCGAATTCGCCGATGCCGAACAGTGGACCGCCGAGGCGCTGGAAGCCACCGACCGCACCGTGAAGATGGCCGGCCGGTTGATGGCCAAGCGCGTGATGGGCAAGGCCAGCTTCGCCCAGATCCAGGACGAGTCCGGCCGCATCCAGCTGTTCCTGCAGGGCAACGCGCTGGGCGATGTCTACACCGCCTTCAAGGGTTGGGACGTGGGCGACATCATCGCCGTCGAGGGCGGGCTGACCCGCACCAAGACCGGCGAGCTGTCGGTCAAGGCCACCAGCATCCGCCTGCTCACCAAGTCGCTGCGCCCGCTGCCGGACAAGTGGCACGGCCTGGCCGACGTGGAGCAGCGCTACCGCCAGCGCTACGTGGACCTGATCGTGACCCCGGAGTCGCGCGAGGTGTTCATCAAGCGCTCGCGGATCATCCGCGCCATGCGCGCCTGGCTGGACAACCGCGACTTCCTGGAAGTCGAGACGCCGATGATGCATTACATCCCCGGCGGCGCCACGGCCAAGCCGTTCACCACCCACCACAACGCGCTGGACCTGGACCTGTACCTGCGCGTGGCCCCGGAGCTGTACCTCAAGCGCCTGGTCGTGGGTGGCCTGGAGCGCGTGTACGAGATCAACCGCAACTTCCGCAACGAAGGCGTCAGCACCCGGCACAACCCGGAATTCACCATGATGGAGCTGTACGAGGCCTACGCCACGTACAACGAAGTGATGGACCTGACCGAAGGCGTGATCCGTGACGTGGCCAGCAAGGTGCTGGGCACCACCACGGTGGAGTGGGACGGCGCCACCATCGACCTGGCCCCGGCGTTCCGCCGCTGGCGCATGGACGAGGCGGTGCGCCACCACAACCCGGAAATCAGCGCAGCCGACTGCACCGACCGCGATGCGCTGGCCGCCCATTGCGAGCGCCTGAAGATCCGCATCAAGCCGTCCTACGGCTGGGGCAAGCTGCTGCTGGAGATCTTCGAGGCCACCGTCGAGCACACCCTGGTGCAGCCGACCTTCATCACCGACCACCCGGTCGAGGTCTCCCCGCTGGCCCGCGCCAATGACGACCAGCCGGGCTATACCGACCGCTTCGAGCTGTTCATCAACGGCAAGGAGCTGGCCAACGGCTTCTCCGAGCTGAACGACCCGGAAGACCAGGCGGCGCGCTTCCAGGCCCAGGTGACGGCCAAGGAAGGCGGCGACGACGAGGCCATGCACTACGACGCCGACTACATCCGTGCGCTGGAGTATGGAATGGCGCCGACCGGCGGCCTGGGCATCGGCATCGATCGCCTGGTCATGTTGCTCACCGGCAGCAGCTCCATCCGCGATGTGCTGCTGTTCCCGTACATGCGCCCGGAAAACTGAGACCTGCGTCAGGTAGGGCGGGGCCCGGCATGACCGGCGGGGTTCCTCTTGCGTGGCCGTGGGGGTATGGTTTCAACGTGGCCTATAGAGGCGCCTAGGCGCGATAGGCCACGCGTTTCATGATGGGTCGGGGTGGGCATGACATGCACATCACATTGTGACCACGATCATGAACGGGGAGATCATGACCGGAGGTGGGTCCCATGCAAGGTGCCGGTATTCAGAGCGGCGGAGTATCCTTTCCGCAGCATGTTCCAGTGTGGTCCAGGAAGACGACGGAAGCTGACTTGAATATTGTCATCGTTGACGATCAGACGTCCGCGCGCACGATGCTGCGGCATGTCATCGAGGACATCGCGCCGGAACTGAGCGTGCATGATTTCGGCGACCCGCTCACCGCGCTTGCGTGGTGCGAGGCGCATGGGGTGGACCTGCTGCTGCTCGACTACCGCATGCCGGAGATGGACGGGCTGGAGTTCGCCCGCCGCTTCCGCCGGCTGCCCAAGCACCGCGACATTCCGGTGATCCTGATCACGGTGGTCGGCGACGAGCCGATCCGCCAGGCCGCGCTCGAAGCCGGCGTGATCGATTTCCTGGTCAAGCCGATCCGTCCCCGCGAACTGCGTGCACGCTGCTACAACCTGTTGCAGCTGCGCCAGCAGTCCGAGAACGTCAAGCAGCGCGCCCTGTCGCTGGAGCAGCGGCTGCTGGCCAGCATGCACGAGGTCGAGGAGCGCGAGCGCGAGACGCTTTCGCGGCTGGCCCGTGCGATCGAATTCCGCGACGCCGGCACCAGTGCGTATCTCGAACGCATGGCGCATGTGGCGGGCCTGATCGCCGAGCAGCTTGGGCTGCCGGAGGAAGAGGTCAAGCTGATCGAAATGGCGGCCCCGCTGCATGACATGGGCAAGATCGCCATTCCCGACGCGGTCCTGCTCAAGCAGGGCAAGCTCAACGAGGAGGAGCTGGCCATCATGCGCCGGCATCCACGCATCGGTTACGAGCTGCTGAGCGGCAGCCAGAACCGTTTCATCCAGGTGGGCGCGCTGATCGCGTTGCGCCACCACGAACGTTTTGACGGCAGCGGGTATCCCGATGGGCTGGTTGGCGAGGCGATCCCGCTGGAAGCGCGGATCGTGGCGGTCGCCGACGTCTTCGATGCCCTGATCTCGCCGCGACCATACAAGGAAGCATGGACGATGGAAGCCACCCTGGCCTACCTCTACGCCCAGCGCGGGCGTCTGTTCGACCCGCGCTGCGTGGACGCGCTGTTGCGTGGCCGCGAGCAGCTCGACGATATCTGCGCGCAGCATTCCACTGCGTCGTCCCGACCGGGGATGTGACGTGCACAGTCCGTTCCAGGCGTTGAAGGAGCGGCTCGGCACGCTCCCCGGTGTTGCGCTGCTGAAACACCAGCTGGGCAATCGTTCCGACAGTGAGCACGGGCAGGCGATCGTACGCATCGTCCTGATCGTGCTGATCCTCGGCTATGTGCTGATGCCGGGGGTGCGCAACGACCTGCCGCACCACCAGTACCAGGTGGTGCTCGGTATCGTGCTCACCGGCCTGGTGCTGTCGGTGCTGCTGTTCGCGTGGCTGCTGGCGCGCCCGCAGTGGTCCGACCCCAGGCGCGTGGCCGGCATGCTGGCCGATTACGGGTTGATCGCCGCCGGCATGGTGCAGATGGGCGAGCCGCTGTCGTGGGTCTACATCGTGGTGATGTGGGTCACCGTCGGCAACGGCATGCGCTACGGCAACAAGTACCTGTATACCGCCGTCGGCATGGCGCTGGTCAGCTTCGGGGTCACGGTGCTGGCCACCGGCTACTGGCAGGCCAACGCGCGGTTGGGCTTCGGCTTGTGGCTGGGCCTGGCGGCGGTGCCGCTGTACTTCGCCAGCCTGCTGCGCCAGCTGACCCATGCGATGGACGAGGCGCGTCGGGCGAGCGAGGCCAAGAGCCGCTTCCTGGCCAACATGAGCCATGAATTCCGCACGCCGCTCAACGGGCTGTCGGGCATGACCGAAGTGCTGGCCACCACCACGCTGGACGACGAGCAGCGCGAGTGCGTCAACACCATCCAGGCGTCGTCGCGCAGCCTGCTCACCCTGGTGGAGGAAGTGCTGGACATCTCGGCCATCGAGGCCGGCAAACTGCGTGTGGTGGCCGAGGACTTCTCGCTGGATGACGTGGTCCAGTCGATCGGGCTGATCCTGCTGCCGCAGGCACGGCTGAAGCGGCTGGACTATCAGGTCAAGGTCGCGGCGGGCGTGCCCAAGCTGCTGCGCGGCGACCTGGGCCACCTGCGCCAGATCCTGCTGAACCTGGCCGGCAATGCGGTGAAGTTCACCGAATACGGCAAGGTGGAAATCCGCGTGTCGCAGCTTCGCGAAGAGGGCAACGACCTGGTGCGGCTGCGCTTCGAGATCTTCGACACGGGAATGGGGGTCAATCCGGAAATGCGCGCGCGCCTATTCCAGGCGTTCGAGCAGGCCGATGTGAGCCTGGGCCGGCGGCACGAGGGCAGCGGGTTGGGCACCTCGATCTCGCGCGGCCTGGTCGAGGCCATGGGGGGACAGATCGGCTATGTCGAGAACCCGCCGCAGGGCAGCTGCTTCTGGTTCGAGCTGCCGTTCGCGCTGCCGCCGGTGCTTGCGGGTGAATTCACCCCGGCGGTGTTCGGCGACGGCCAGCAGGGCGTGCCGGACAACGTGATCGCCTTCGCCGACCCGTTCCTGCGCCACCGCGCGCGGGTGCGCAGCATGAAGGTGCTGGTCGCCGACGACCACCAGGCCAACCGGCTGGTGCTGCAGCGGCTGCTGCAGAAGGCAGGGCACAAGGTGGTCTGCGTCAACGGCGGTGAGGCCGTGCTCGATGCGATGGCCGAGAGCGACTACGACGTCGCCATCGTCGACCTGCACATGCCGGGCATGAGCGGCCTGGACATGCTCAAGGAACTGCGCGTGCTGCAGGCCGGCGGCGGCCCGCGCACGCCGGTGCTGGTGCTGAGCGCCGATGTCACCCCCGAATCGATCCAGCAATGCACCCAGGCCGGCGCGCACACGTTCTTCGCCAAGCCGGTGGTGCCGGTGCGCCTGCTCGACACGTTGGCCGACATTGCCGTCAACAACGGCCTGCGTGGGCGTGCGCCGGTGGTGCAGCCGGCGCCGGTGGCCGCGGGCGTACTCGATACCGGCGTACTCGACGAGCTGGCCTCGCTGGGCATGGGCGACAGCTTCGAGCAGGAGTTCATCCGCCAGTGCCTGGCCGATGCCAAGCAGTGCGTCGCGGTGGCGACCGAGGCGGGCGAGCGCGGCGACTGGGTGCTCCTGCGCGAGCAGGCCCACGCCATCAAGGGCGTGGCCAGCAACCTGGGCCTGGTGCGCGTGGCCTATCGCGCCGGCGAGGTCATGCACATGGCCGACTGGCAGCTCAAGAGCGAATGGGGCGAGCGTATCAAGCTGATCCGCACCGCCATCAAGGAAGGACGCCAGGCGCTGGAAGAGCGCCCGCGCCCGGGTGCGTCGGCCGACGACGGCGGCATCGACCTCCGCTGAGCCTGCGGTCAGAAAAAAGCCCGGTGCTGACCGGGCTTTTATCGGATGCCGGGACCGCTGGCGCGGTCACGCCGCATCGGACTGCGCGCGTCGTGTCTGCGCCTTGATGAGACGGTCCATCGTGCGCAGCGACTTGTCTTCCAGCGCCAGGGCCGAGTCGACCCAGATCTTGGTGATCTCCAGCAGCTCGTCATAGCCCACGGCCTGTGCCAGGTTCTTCGCGGCATTCATCGCCAGGTACGAGCGGGGCGTGCGCTGCTGCTGTCGGATGATGTCTTCGACCGCCTTGACGCCCTGGCCCTTCGGCACCAGCACGTCGACCACGCCCATGGCGAACATCTCCTCGGACGAGTACACGCGGCCTTCGAGGATGATTTTCTCGGCGAGCTGCGGGGCCACGCGCTTGCACAGGAACGAATAGGCGCCCATGCCCGGGAACAGCCCGAACAGCACCTCCGGCAGGCCCATGCCGCAGCCTTCCTCGGCGACGATGGTGTGGCAGGCCAGGGCCATTTCCAGGCCACCGCCCAGCGCATCGCCCTGGATCAGCGCGATCGAACGCACGTCGCCGCCGAAGCCGGTGTGCAGGTGGTGCACGCCTTCAACGCACCGTTGTGCATAGGACAGCAGACGGTCGCGGTTGCCTTCGCGGATCAGCCGGGCGAACAGCTCCAGGTCGCCGCCCAGGTTGTAGGCGGTGGCGTCGGAGGCGAGGACGAAATGGCGCAGCTTGCCGCTGTTGCGCTCGGCCGGTGACAGGGTGATCTGGTTCATCACACTCCACATTTCGTCGAGCATGTCTTTGCGGCAGCAGGGACGAATGCCGGTCGCGGCATCGGCATGCATGAACAACCAGTGGGCGGCGTTGTCGCCGGTGGTTTCGGTGCGGATGGTCGCGTAGCCGCGGGCATACGGGAGCTTCTCGATGGATTGCATGGTGATCACCTCGGCGGGTTGGCCTGCTGGGAGGACGGTGGGCGGCAGGCCTGACGGGTCCACACGCCGCGATGCTACACCGCCAGCCCGGGCCGCAATGCAAACGTCGTCCCCTTTGCCGGTGGGGGTCCCCAAAGCGTGCGCTGGACGCAGGATCCTTGCGCCGCAGGCGTATTGCCCGGTCCGTGGTGCGCGGCGGCGCTGCAGGCGGGTGAGGGTGGCGTCGTTTAGGAATTCGATGATTCCGTGAGTGTCCGCATGGCACCAGCGCGGGATGATGCAACGCAGAACGCCCGCAAGGGGATGCCTTGCGGGCGTTCGGGTAGTGCGTACGGCGGGCGCTTACTCGGCCGGCGTATCGCGCAGCTCGCGGCGCAGGATCTTGCCGACGTTGGTCTTCGGCAGTTCCTTGCGGAACTCGACGATGCGCGGGTGCTTGTAGCCGGTCAGGTTGGCGCGGGCGTGTTCCTTGACCATTTCGGCGGTCAGGTTGGGGTCCTTCTTGACGATGACCACCTTGACGATTTCACCGGACTTTTCATCCGGCACGCCTACCGCAGCCACTTCCAGCACGCCGGGCATCATCGCGATCACGTCTTCGACTTCGTTCGGGTACACGTTGAAGCCGGACACCAGGATCATGTCCTTCTTGCGGTCCACGATGAAGAAGAAGCCGTGCTCGTCCATGCGCGCCATGTCGCCGGTGTGCAGCCAGCCGTCGGCGTCGATCGCCTTGGCGGTTTCTTCCGGGCGCTGCCAGTAGCCCTTCATCACCTGCGGGCCACGGATGCACAGTTCGCCGACGTCGCCCGGGGCCAGTGTGACGCCGTTGTCGTCCTTCACGCAGGCGTCGGTGGACGGGATCGGCAGGCCGATCGCACCGTTGTACTCGGCCAGGTTGAGCGGGTTGATGCAGGCCGCCGGCGAGGTCTCGGTCAGGCCGTAGGCCTCGACCAGGGTCACGCCGGTCGCCTTCTTCCAGCGCTCGGCCACCGAGCGCTGCACCGCCATGCCGCCGCCCAGGGTCACCTTCAGCGACGAGAAGTCGATCTCGTCGAAACCGGGGGTGTTGAGCAGGCCGTTGAACAGCGTGTTGACGCCGGTGATGGCGGTGAAGCGGGTCGCCTTGAGCTCCTTGACGAAGCCCTTCATGTCGCGCGGATTGGTGATCAGGTGGTTGCAGCCACCGAACTTCATGAAGACCAGGCCGTTCGCCGTGAGCGCGAAGATGTGGTACAGCGGCAGGGCGGTGATGATCCACTCCTTGCCCATCTCGATGCCCGACGCGGAGATCCACGCCGAGGCCTGCTGCATGTTGGCGACCAGGTTGCGGTTGGTCAGCATGGCGCCCTTGGCCACGCCGGTGGTGCCGCCGGTGTACTGCAGGAAGGCCACGTCGTCGTGGTCCAGCTCCACCTTGGGCAGGGTGTGGCCGCTGCCCAGCTTCAACGCCTGCTTGAAGCGGATCGCGCCGCGCAGGCTGTAGTTGGGCACCATCTTCTTGATGTACTTCAGCACGAAGTTCACCACCACGCCCTTCAGGCCGAGCATGTCGCCCAGGCCGGTGGTGATGACCTGCTTGATCTGCGTGTCCGCGATGACCTGCTGCACGGTGTCGCCGAAGTTGTCCACCACCACCAGCACGGCCGCGCCGGAGTCCACCAGCTGGTGCTTGAGCTCGCGGGCGGTGTACAGCGGGTTGACGTTGACCACGGTCAGGCCGGCACGCAGCACGCCGAAGGTGGCCACCGGGTACTGCAGGCAGTTGGGCATCATCAGGGCGACGCGGTCGCCCTTCTTGAGCTTCAGCTCGCCCAGCAGGTAGGCGGCGAACTGCTCGACCAGGGCGTCGGTTTCACCGTAGGTGAGCACCTTGCCGAAGCTGGAGTAGGCGGGACGGTCGCGGAACTTGGCCACCGACGTGTCGAACACGGCCGACACCGAATGGAACTCGTTGACGTCGATTTCGGCGGGTACGCCGTTGGGATAGCTCTGCAGCCAGGGACGTTCCAGACTCATATTCCCCCTCCAGGAAACGTTGATGGTGTCGTGCGATGACGGAGAGTATCCGTCGTTTCAGTCACCGGCAGCATACCGGTCCGAATGGAAAACGCGAAGGACTCGTGAAAGTCGCGTGCAGCCAGCGTGCATGTGGGGGTCACGAGGCCCCCCTGGCGGTGGCCTCGTCGCACTGCAGCGCGGCCTCCATCAGCGGCACGGCCCACGACGGGGTGCGGCGTAGCTGGTCGGCGTCGTCCGGCTCGGGCCAGGTCAGCCGGCCGGCCTCCATCTGCAGGACCCGCTGCGGGTCGTGCACGGCATCGCCGGGGGCGGTGTCGGTGCTGTTGTCATAGACCTGGAGCTGCGCCAGCTGCGGCATGAGCGCGGCGAGGTTGTGCAGGGCCAGCGGGAAGCGGCGGCGGATGTCGGCCTCGCTGATCGGGTGGCCGCCGGCCTGCACCCGGGCCTGGACCCGCGCCAGGTGTTGTTCGGGCGAAGCCAGGCCGCAGTACCAGACCAGTACGTCATGGCTGGCGCTGGCCTCGGCCAGCGTGGCGGCGATGGAGCGCCCACCCAGCGTGGTCTCGAAGGCATGGTTGCGGCGCTCGCGGATCGCCTCCTGCAGGCGCCGGAAGCCCTCGGCCCAGGCCTGCGCGTTGGCCTCGGCCTGGGTCATATGCAGTTCGGTGCGCAGCTGGCGTGCCCAAGCGTCCGGATTGAACCAGTCCAGTCCGGCCTCGCGGAGCAGGTGCCCACCGATGGAGCTCTTGCCGGCGCCATTGACCCCGGCCAGCACGAACAGAAACGGGCGCGGCATCAGTAGCCGGTGCCGGCCTGGACCTTGCCCTTGAGCCGGGCAGGCTTGCGCAGCAGGGCGCGCGCCTTGCGGCCGGCGCCGGCCTCGTCGAGGCTGGACAGGCGGGCATCGAAGCTGTCGCGCAGCTGCTGCAGGGCAGGGGCCTGCTCGCGCAGCGAGGCCAGGTTGCGCTGCAGGTCCACCACCTGGGCCTGCAGGGCCTGGTACTGCTCGGCGGAAATGATCACCGCCTGCGGTTCGTTGTGGTTGGTGACCAGCACCATCTGGCGCTCGCGCACGTCCTGCATGACCTTGCGCCAGTGCTCCTTCACCGCCGACGCCGTGGTGCGGGTCAACTCGGTGATCGGGTCGAACTTCAGGGCGTGCAGCATGGCGGGAATCCCGGCAGTGGCGATGGGGCCAGCATACCGCGGATGGGATGAAAGGGTGGTTTTGGGAAAAATATGAAAAATAGGCGGTTCAGGATGGGTGGCGCCGGCCGGAGGCCGGCCCAAGGGTCCTTGGGCCGGCCAACGGCCGGGGCTACCGGGTGATGATTCACGACCCTAGGTCGTGACCCATCACTGCTTTGCGGCCAACTGCCGCAGCACGTACTGCAACAGGCCGCCGTGCTTGAAGTACTCGACTTCCTTCGGGGTCAGCAGCATCACGTGGGCCTGGAAGGTCTTCTTGCTGCCGTCGGCCTTGGTCGCCGTAAGCGTGGCGGTCTTGCTGACGCCGTTGTCCAGGCCACCCACATCGATCCGCTCCGAGCCGTCCAGGCCCAGGCTCTGGGCGTTCTCGCCGGCCTTGAACTGCAGCGGCAGCACGCCCATGCCGACCAGGTTGGAGCGGTGGATGCGCTCGAAGCTCTCGGCGATGACTGCCTTCACGCCCAGCAGGTTGGTGCCCTTGGCTGCCCAGTCGCGCGACGAGCCGGTGCCGTATTCCTTGCCGGCGAATACCACCAGCGGCACGCCGTCGGCCTTGTACTTCATGGCCGCGTCGTAGATCGCCAGCTTCTGCGGCTCGCCGCCGTTGGCGGGGAAGTACAGGGTATTGCCGCCTTCCTCGCCCCCGAACATCAGGTTCTTGATGCGGATGTTGGCGAACGTGCCGCGCACCATCACATCGTCGTTGCCGCGGCGGCTGCCGTAGCTGTTGAAGTCGGCCGGCTGCACGCCGCGCTCCTGCAGGAAGCGCCCGGCAGGGGAGTCCTTCTTGATGTTGCCGGCCGGGGAGATGTGGTCGGTGGTGATCGAATCACCGAACAGCCCCATCACCCGGGCGCCGTGCACGTCGTCGATCTGGCCGACCTGCATGGTCATGCCCTCGAAGTACGGCGGGTTCTTGATGTAGGTGGAATTGCCGTCCCATTCGTACAGGTCGCCGTCGGGCGACTGGATGGTGTTCCAGCGGGTATCGCCCTTGAACACGTCGGCGTAGTTCTGCTTGAACATCTCCGGGCCGATGGTGGCGGCGATCACATCGCCGATCTCCTTGTTGCTCGGCCAGATATCGCGCAGGTACACCGGCTGGCCATCGTTGCCGGTGCCGAGCGGTTCGGTGGTGAGATCGATGTCGGTGGTGCCGGCGATCGCATAGGCCACCACCAGTGGCGGACTGGCCAGGTAGTTCATCTTCACTTCGGGGTGCACGCGGCCCTCGAAGTTGCGGTTGCCCGACAACACCGAGGTAACCACCAGGTCGCCGCTGGCGATGCCGGCGCTGACTTCGGTGGGCAGCGGGCCGGAATTGCCGATGCAGGTGGTGCAGCCATAGCCGACCACGTAGAAGCCCACCTTCTCCAGCTCGGTGAGCACACCGGCCTTTTCAAGGTAATCGGTGACCACGCGCGAGCCCGGGCCGAGCGAGGTCTTCACCCACGGCTTGCGGTCCAGGCCGCGGGCGGCGGCATTGCGTGCCAGCAGGCCGGCACCGATCATCACCGCCGGGTTGGAGGTGTTGGTGCAGGAGGTGATGGCGGCGATCACCACCGCGCCATCCTTGAGGCGGAAGCGGTTGCCGTCCAGCTCGACGTCGGCATAGCCCTTGGCCAGCTGCTCGTTGCCCACGGCCGCACCGCCGCCTTCGTTGACGAAGGTGGACACGTCGGCGCTGCGCTTGTCACGGTTGGTGGTGAGCCCGCCGAGGTTGTCGCGGTAGTTCTGCTTCACGTCCTGCAGCAGCACGCGGTCCTGCGGGCGCTTGGGCCCGGCCAGCGACGGCTTGACCTCGCCCATGTCCAGTTCCAGCGTGGCGCTGTAGCTGGCATGCACGGTCTGCGCGTCATGCCACAGGCCCTGCGCCTTGGCATAGGCCTCCACCAGGGCGATCTGCGCCTCGCTGCGGCCGGACAGGCGCAGGTAGTTCAGCGACTCCTGGTCGATCGGGAAGATGCCGCAGGTGGCGCCGTACTCGGGCGCCATGTTGCCGATGGTGGCGCGGTCGGCCAGCGGCAGGTGCTGCAGGCCCTCGCCGAAGAACTCGACGAACTTCCCCACCACCCCGTGCGTGCGCAGCATCTGGGTGACGGTCAGCACCAGGTCGGTGGCGGTGGCGCCCTCGGGCAGGCGACCGGTGAGCTTGAAGCCCACCACCTGCGGAATCAGCATGGAGGAGGGCTGGCCCAGCATGGCTGCCTCGGCCTCGATGCCGCCCACGCCCCAGCCGAGCACGCCAATGCCATTGATCATGGTGGTGTGGCTGTCGGTGCCGAACACGGTGTCGGGGTAGGCAACAGCCTTCCCGTCCTTGTTGGCGGTCATCACCACGCGGGCAAGGTTCTCAAGATTGACCTGGTGGACGATGCCGGTGTTGGGCGGCACCACCTTGAAGTTGTCGAAGGCCTTCTGGCCCCAGCGCAGGAAGCCGTAGCGTTCCTGGTTGCGCTGGAATTCGATCTTGCCGTTGAGGTCCAGAGCATCCGGCGTACCGAACACATCGACCTGTACCGAGTGGTCGATCACCAGCTCGGACGGAATCTGCGGGTTGATCTGTTCCGGGCGGCCGCCGAGCTTGACCACGGCGTCGCGCATGGCGGCCAGGTCGACCACGCAGGGTACGCCGGTGAAGTCCTGCAGGACCACGCGGGCCGGCATGAAGGCGATCTCGATGTCCGGTTCGGCGCGCGGGTTCCAGCGCGCCACGGCCTCGATGTGGTCCTTGCCGACGGTGATGCCGCCATCCTCGTGCCGGAGCAGGTTCTCCAGCAGGATCTTCATCGAATAGGGCAGGTGGGAGATGTCGAACTGCTGTCCGAGCTTGGGCAGGCTGAAGTAGTCGTAGGTCGTGCCGCCGACGTCCAGCTGGCTGCGGGTGGAGAACGAATCGCTCATGCGGGGTGACTCCTCTTGCGGATGGCTTGCGATGGCCCGCCCGAGGCAGGTCAGCTTGCGTTTGCCCGTGACCTTGCGGTCCCGGTTCCCGGCCAGTATCGGCGATCTGCCGTCGCCTGGCAGGGCAGGGTGATGGGACGCAAGGTTACACAGCCGCATGTAGCGTGGATGTCAGCACGGCAGGCCCAGACGCAGACGGGGCGCCCGAAGGCGCCCCGTCCGTAAGTGCGGTTGTACGGCCTGATTACTTGCCGTTGGCGGCGTCGATCAGCGGGTTGCCGGTCTTGCCGACGGCATTGGTCTTGGACTTGGCGGTCAGTACGCCGTTTTTGCCGAACTCGAACACCGTGGCTTCCTGCACGTTCTTGCCGAAGTGCTTGATGTTGACGTAGTCGTAGTACCAGATCTGGGTGTCGCCGATCTGCTCGCGGCGGCTGGGGGCGCCGTACGCGTCGCGCACGTGGTCCTGGGTGGTCTTGCCCACTTCGGCCGCGTCCATCTGCTGCTGGGTGATCTGGGTGCCGGTCTTGTAGCCGCCGAAGGGGTTGGCATGGGCGGTCTGGCTGGACAGGGCCAGCGGAGCGGCGAGCAGCAGGGCGAGGGTAAGAACGGTGGTGCGCATCGTGGGATGTCCTTCTCTGGGCGATGGGGTGTTGCTTGGCCATTCTAGCGTTTGGCCGCGTTCATTCAGTCAGTTGCGTCACAGATCGGCGCACATACCGGCTTTTCGACGCTGTTTGGCTCACCAGACCGGCCTGCTACGGCCTCCGGTCGTGCGGAGTGCACCAGGCGGCGGGTATGCACGTGGCGGTATGGATGGCTGAGTATGTATAATTCGTACATACCAAAGAGGGCCAGCCCATGGAAGCCACCGTCGCCGAGCGCGGTCAGATCACCCTGCCCAAGGCAGTGCGCGATGCGTTGGGCCTCACCAAGGGCACCCAGCTCAAGGTGGAGCTGGACGGCAGCCGCATCATCCTGCGCAAGAGCGTGGACGACGCCATTTCCCGTGCCCGCGGCAAGTTCGCGCTGGACGGCTTCGAGTCGGCCGAGACGGCCGTCCGCGCCGTGCGCGACGAGGAATAAGCCGCGCATGATCGCCGTCGATTCCCCGGTCCTGATCGAACTGCTCAGCAACGGCCCCCAGGCCGATGCGGTGGAAGCCTGCCTGCGCCAGAGCCTGGTTGGCGGGCGGGTGGTGATCTGCGGGGTGGTGCTGGCCGAGATCTGCGCCGCGCTGCGCGGCGGGGCCGAGGTGCAGGAAGCGCTGGAAGAGATGGGCATCCATTTCAGCCCGCTGGAAGCCAAGTCGGCCCTGCGCGCCGGCGAGATGCACCGCCGCCACCGCCAGCGCGGCAACGAGCGCCGGGGCATGGACGATTTCATGGTCGGCGCGCACGCGCTGCTGCAGTGCGACGGCCTGATCACCTGGAACGACAAATTTTACCGCGACTACTTCAAGGGCCTGAAGCTGATCGTGCCGCACGCCTGAGCCCGTTACTCCACCGCCGTATTCAACCGAAGTCTTTTCAAAGAATTTCCCGGGAGTTGTCATGTTGGAAGCCTACCGCCACCACGTAGCCGAGCGCGCCGCGCTTGGCATCCCGCCGCTGCCGCTGAGCGCCCAGCAGACGGCCGACGTCATTGAACTGCTGAAGAACCCGCCGGCGGGCGAGGCCGAGTTCCTGCTCGACCTGCTCACCCACCGCGTGCCGGCCGGTGTCGATGACGCCGCCAAGGTCAAGGCCTCGTACCTGGCCGCCATCGCCTTCGGCAGCGAAACCAACGCGCTGATCTCGCGCGAGCGCGCCACCGAGCTGCTGGGCACCATGCTGGGCGGCTACAACGTCGCGCCGCTGGTCCAGCTGCTGGACGATGCCGCCGTCGGCGCGATCGCCGCCACCGCGCTGAAGAACACCCTGCTGGTGTTCGACGCCTTCCATGACGTGCAGGAAAAGGCCAAGGCCGGCAATGCGCATGCCCAGGGCGTGCTGCAGAGCTGGGCCGATGCCGAGTGGTTCACCAGCCGCCCGGAAGTGCCGCAGAGCCTGACCATCACCGTGCTCAAGGTGACCGGCGAAACCAACACCGACGACCTGTCGCCGGCCCCGGACGCCACCACCCGCCCGGACATCCCGCTGCACGCCCTGGCGATGCTGAAGAACGCGCGCGACGGCATCACGCCGGAAGAAGACGGCAAGCGCGGCCCGGTCAAGTTCATTGAATCGCTGAAGGACAAGGGCCACCTGGTCGCCTACGTGGGCGACGTGGTCGGTACCGGCTCGAGCCGCAAGTCGGCCACCAACTCGGTGCTGTGGTTCACCGGCGAAGACATTCCGTTCATTCCGAACAAGCGCTTCGGCGGCGTGTGCCTGGGTTCGAAGATCGCCCCGATCTTCTACAACACCATGGAAGACGCCGGCGCGCTGCCGATCGAGCTGGACGTGTCGCAGATGAACATGGGCGACGTGGTCGAGCTGCGTCCCTATGACGGCAAGGCGCTGAAGGACGGCCAGGTCATCGCCGAGTTCCAGGTGAAGTCCGACGTGCTGTTCGACGAAGTGCGCGCCGGTGGCCGCATTCCGCTGATCATCGGCCGTGGCCTGACCGCCAAGGCGCGCGAAGCGCTGGGCCTGGCCCCGACCGACCTGTTCCGCCTGCCGATGGACCCGCCGGATACCGGCAAGGGCTTCTCGCTGGCGCAGAAGATGGTCGGCCGCGCCTGTGGCCTGCCGGAAGGCCAGGGCATGCGCCCGGGCACCTACTGCGAACCGAAGATGACCTCGGTGGGCTCGCAGGACACCACCGGCCCGATGACCCGCGACGAGCTGAAGGACCTGGCCTGCCTGGGCTTCTCGGCGGACCTGGTGATGCAGTCGTTCTGCCACACCGCCGCCTACCCGAAGCCAGTGGACGTCAAGACCCACCACACGCTGCCGGAATTCATCTCCACCCGTGGCGGCGTCTCGCTGCGTCCGGGCGACGGCGTGATTCACAGCTGGCTCAACCGCATGCTGCTGCCCGACACCGTCGGCACCGGCGGCGATTCGCACACCCGTTTCCCGGTGGGCATTTCGTTCCCGGCCGGCTCGGGCCTGGTTGCCTTCGCGGCGGCCACCGGCGTGATGCCGCTGGACATGCCCGAATCGGTGCTGGTCCGCTTCAAGGGCAAGATGCAGCCGGGCGTGACCCTGCGTGACCTGGTCAACGCGATTCCGCTGTACGCGATCAAGTCCGGTCTGCTGACCGTGGCCAAGGCCGGCAAGAAGAACATCTTCTCCGGTCGCATCCTGGAAATCGAAGGTCTGCCGGACCTGAAGGTCGAGCAGGCGTTCGAACTTTCCGATGCCTCGGCAGAGCGTTCGGCCGCCGGTTGCTCGGTGCACCTGAACAAGGAGCCGATCATCGAGTACCTCACCAGCAACATCACGCTGCTGAAGTGGATGATCGCCGAGGGTTACCAGGACGCACGTTCGCTGGCCCGCCGCATCGAGAAGATGGAAGCGTGGCTGGCCAACCCGGAGCTGCTGCAGCCGGATGCCGACGCCGAGTACGCCGCCGTCATCGAGATCGACCTGGCCGATATCCACGAGCCGATCGTGGCGTGCCCGAACGATCCGGACGACGTCAAGACGCTGTCGGACGTGGCCGGTGCGGCCATCGACGAAGTGTTCATCGGTTCGTGCATGACCAACATCGGTCACTTCCGTGCCGCCGCCAAGCTGCTGGAAGGCAAGCGCGACATCCCGACCAAGCTGTGGGTGGCCCCGCCGACCAAGATGGATGCCTCGGAGCTGACCAAGGAAGGCCATTACGGCACCTTCGGCACCGCCGGTGCCCGTATGGAAATGCCGGGCTGCTCGCTGTGCATGGGCAACCAGGCACAGGTACGCGAAGGCGCGACGGTGTTCTCGACCTCGACCCGCAACTTCCCGAACCGCCTGGGCCGCAACTCGAACGTGTACCTGGGTTCGGCTGAGCTGGCCGCGATCTGCTCGCGTCTGGGTCGCATCCCGACCAAGGAAGAGTACATGGCCGACATCGGCGTGCTGGATGCCAGCAGCAAGGACATCTACCGCTACATGAACTTCGACCAGATCGAGGATTACCAGGACGTGGCCAAGACGGTTGCCGCCTGACGCGGTGCCGGGCACTGCCCGGCACCGGTAGCCACCAACCATTGGTCGGTGGACGTTTCGAAAAACCCCCGGTGAAAACCGGGGGTTTTTTTTGGTCGTCTTTTCATGACGTCGGAACGGAGAGCCGTTGTTTGTTTCAGGTCATGCGTTACCGGGTGCGGACCCGTTATCGGCAGTCGTTTGGGAACCGACCCTACCGTCGCGATGCCATCGCTTCAGTTGTCCCACTCTTCGGGGGTCCAATTGGCGGTGCCCTGCACGCGTCGGCCCTCGTAATGCAGTACACCTTTCTTGCCTACGACATCGACCTCAAACCACGGCAAGCCATCGCGTTTGCGCGGGCGAATGTAGGCCCGTTTCTGAGCCCGATTGAATTCGACGTAGTAGGTGCGATGTGGCAGATAGCTCTTGAACTCGCTGGACATGATCTGGATGTAACCGACATCCTGGCGGCCTGTCATCTCCAGCGAAAAATGGAATGCACCCTGAGAAGCCTCGAACCGGAACAGGCTGCCGCTGGCGTTGATGCTGGAGGGCAGACAGCAAAGAAATGCCAAAAGTAAAAACGTCGAGGTTGATGGCAAGCGCCTTTCCATGGCATTCCTTCCGTAGCGTTGAACGTGCATCTCAACACAAGGAAGAGCGGCACGTAGCAACGGTGATCACAGATGGGGCCGGGAGGCGGCATACCAGGCATCCCGCGACACAAAGACCAGGCGCCGGTTTCCAATGCCATCAACGTGCCGGATAACGGAACGGCCACGCGTTGTCGGCGTCGTTGCTGCGTTCGGCGCAGACGGCGCGGAACGTTTCCACGAACGCCCGCTGCAGGCGGGTCGGGTGCCAGTCGGCGCGGGTGGTGAGCCCGATACGGCGGCGCAGGTCGTCGCCGGCGCTGCCGATTTCGCAGAGCAGGCCGGCGCGGCGCTCGATCACGAACTGGTCGCGTGACATCAGGGTCAGCCAGTCGTCCTCCAGCAGCAGGCCGCGGGTGATCAGTACCGAGCCGCATTCGATGCGCAGGCGCGGCGGTTCGTGGCCCTGTTGGCGGAACATGCGCTCCCAGCGGGCGCGTACCGGCGCGCCGGTGGCGGCGATGACCCACGGGAAGGCCAACAGCCGGTCGAAGTCGAGCGGGTCGCTGCCGGCCAGCGGGTGCCCGGTGCGGGCGACGATCACCGGGTCGTCGTCGAACAAACCCTCCTGCGCGACATCGCGCACGGGCAGGGTGTCGCGCATCGCGCCGATCAACAGGTCCAGGCTGCCTGCGCGCAGGTCGCCCAGCAGTTCGGCATACGGGCCTTCGATCACGTTGACCGATGCGCCGGGGTGGGCGCGGGCGAAGCGGGCCAATACCTGCGGCAGCAGGATCGCGCGCGCCAGCGGCATCACCCCGAGCGTGACCCGGCCGCCCTGTTCGGAGCGCAGCAGCGCCACTTCGTCCAGCCCCGCCGCCAGCTCCGACAGAGCCAGCCGTACCAGCCGCAGCATGCGCGTGGCGGCCGGGGTGGGCCGCACGGTCTTGCCGTGGCGTTCGGTCAGCGGCGTTTCAATGGCGGTGCCTAGTTCGTGCACGGCGCGATAGATCGCCGGCTGCGAGATCCCAGCGCGAGTCGCGGCCAGGGTGAAGCTGCCGGCATCGTCCACTGCCACCAGCGCCCGCAACTGGCCAAGCGTGACGCGTCGTTCCACCGCCGGCAGCGCGGGCAGGCGCTGCGCACGCCGTGCGACGCGCACGCCGTCGGCGATGTAGCCGAGCGCGCGCTCGATGCGCGGGACCAGCAGTTCCGCCGCTTCGGTGGGCGCCATGCCGCCGGGTTGGCGGTCGAACAGGGTCGCGTCGAGCTGGCTTTCCAGCCGGGCAATGGCCTGGGTCAGCGCCGGCTGGGAGAGATTCACGTGCGGGGCGGCGGCGCTGATGCCGCCGTGGTGGTGCACGGCGACCAGTGCGTGCAGATGCTTGAGGTTCAGCTCAAAGGGCCTGTTCATGGATCAACTATAACCAAACCCAATGGCTGTTGCGGAAATCGATCTTGAGGGGTTGGCGCGGGCAGACAAGACTGCACCATCGTCATTACAGGATGGATGGATGTCCCGCGTCGTTACCCACGTCGAACGCGCCGCTGCCGGCGCACTCCAGGTCCTCGGCCAAGCCGGTGTCGCCACCGCGCACGAGGCGCAGGGCCGAAGCGGCCTGCTGCACGCGCGGTTGCGCCCGATCTACAGCGGCGCGCGCATCGCCGGCAGCGCCATCACGGTGTCGGTGCCGCCCGGCGACAACTGGATGATGCACGTGGCCATCGAGCAGCTGCGCGACGGCGATGTGCTGGTAGTGGCGCCGACCAGCGACTGCACCGATGGCTATTTCGGCGACCTGCTGGCCACCTCGGCGCAGGTGCGCGGCTGCCGTGGGCTGGTGATCGACGCCGGCGTGCGCGATGTGCGCGACCTGACCGCGATGGGCTTTCCGGTCTGGAGCCGCGCGATCCACGCGCAGGGCACGGTCAAGGAAACGCTGGGCGCGGTGAACGTGCCGGTGGTCTGCGGCGGCGCGCTGGTCCACCCCGGCGATGTGGTGATCGCCGACGATGACGGCGTGTGCATCGTGCCGCGTGCCCATGCCATGCGCATTGCGGCCGAATCGCAGGCGCGCGAGGCGCGCGAGGCCGAGAAGCGCGAGCGGCTGGCCAAGGGCGAGCTGGGCCTGGATATCTATGCCATGCGCGAACGCCTGGCGGCCAAGGGCCTGCGCTATGAATAAGGGTGTGCCCGCGATGTGGATGCGTGGCGGCACCTCCAAGGGCGGCTACTTCCTGGCCACCGATCTGCCCGCCGACGCGGCCGCGCGTGATGCCTTCCTGCTGCGCGCCTACGGCTCGCCGGACCCGCGCCAGATCGACGGCATGGGTGGCGCCGATCCGCTGACCTCCAAGGTGGCGGTGGTTTCGCCGTCGCAGCGGCCCGATGCGGACGTGGACTACCTGTTCCTGCAGGTGTTCGTGGACCAGGCGGTGGTGAGCGACGCGCAGAACTGCGGCAACCTGTTGGCCGGCGTAGGCCCGTTCGCCATCGAGCGTGGGCTGGTGCAGCCGAGCGGCGACGACACCGACGTGCGCATCTTCATGGTGAACACCGGCAAGGTGGCGACCGCCAACGTACAGACCCCCGGTGGCAAGGTGCGCTATGACGGTACGGCCCGGATCGACGGCGTGCCGGGCACGGCAGCGCCGATTCCACTGACCTTTGCCGACATTGCCGGTTCGAGCTGCGGTGCGCTGCTGCCAACCGGCAACGCGGTGGATGTGATCGACGGGGTGGAGGTCACCCTGATCGATAACGGCATGCCGTGCGTGGTGCTGCGCGCCAGCGACGCAGGCGTGAGCGGCTACGAAGACCGCGCGACGCTCGATGCTGACGACGCGGTGAAGGCACGGCTGGAGGCGATCCGCCTGCAGGCCGGTCCGCTCATGAACCTGGGCGACGTCACGGCGCAGTCGGTTCCCAAGATGATGCTGGTGGCGGCGCCGCGCGAGGGTGGCGCGATCGGCGTGCGGTCGTTCATTCCACACCGCTGCCACGCCTCCATCGGCGTGCTGGGTGCGGTAACCGTGGCCACCGCCTGCCTGCTGCCCGGATCGCCGGCGCACGCGCTGGCGGTGCTGCCCGATGGCGACCGCCTGCAGCTGGACATCGAACACCCCAGCGGCAGCACCGGCTGCGTGCTGGAGCGCGACGCACAGGGGCAGGTGACCACCGCCGCCATCCTGCGCACCGCCCGAAAGCTGTTCGACGGCGTGCTGTTCGACTGAATACGCGCGACGTCTCTATTCTTGTGACCTGGGAGGGTTGTTATGACTGTTGTTGAGAAGCGGCAGGGCCGCTTCGGCGTCTTTGGCCAGTTGTGGTTCCAGGTGCTGGCCGGCACCATCATCGGCGTCCTGCTGGGCTGGCTGCAGCCCGACTGGGGTTCGGCGATGAAGCCGTTCGGCGATGCCTTCATCAAGCTGATCCGCATGATGATCGGCCCGATCATCTTCGTGACGGTGGTGCACGGCATCGCCGGCATGCGCGACATGCGCAGCGTGGGCCGGCTCGCGCTGAAATCGCTGATCTACTTCGAGGTGATCACCATCCTGGCGCTGATCGTCGGGCTGGTCGCGGTGGACCTGTGGCAGCCCGGCGCAGGCATGAACATCGACCCGGCCACCATCGACATGGCCAGCATCCAGGGATACGTGCATACCGCGCACGACCAGTCGATCGTGTCGTACATCATGGCGATCATTCCCAACACGCTGGTCAGTGCGTTCACCGAAGCGCATGTGCTGCAGGTGCTGTTCGTGGCGGTGCTGTTCGGTGTCGCGCTGGCGTCCATCGGTGAGCGCGGCGCCCCGGTGATGAAGGTCATCGAAGGTACCTCGTCGGCGCTGTTCAAGATCATCGGCTACGTCATGTATTTCGCGCCGATCGGTGCGTTCGGTGCCATCGCGTTCACCGTGGGCCAGTTCGGTGCCGGTTCGCTGCTGTCGCTGGGCGAGCTGATCATCGAGTTCTTCGTGGTCTGCGCGGCGTTCACCGTGTTCGTGCTCGGTACGGTGTGCTGGTGGACCGGCGCCAGCCTGTGGCGGCTGCTGGCCTACCTGCGCGACGAGATCGTGATCGTGGCGGCGACCACCTCCACTGAGACGGTGCTGCCGCGCCTGATCGAGAAGATGAAGAAGCTGGGCTGCGAAGAAGGCGTGGTCGGTTTCGTGATTCCGGCCGGCTACTCGTTCAACCTTGATGGCACCTGCCTGTACCTGACCACGGTGGCGCTGTTCCTGGCCCAGGCGACCAACACCGAGCTGACCGTGTGGCACCAGCTGGGTCTGATCGCGGTGCTGCTGCTGACCTCCAAGGGCGCCGCCGGCGTGGCCGGTGCGGCGTTCGTGGTGCTGGCGGCGACGCTGGGCACCACCGGCACCATCCCGGTGGCCAGCATCGCGCTGATCCTGGGCATCCACCGCATCCTGGCCGAGGGCCTGACCTTCGTGAACCTGGTCGGCAACGCGATTGCGGTGCTGGTGATCGCCAAGTGGGAAGGCAAGCTGGACGAGAAGGTGATGGCCGCGCAGATCGGCACCCGCCGCGCCCGCCTGCGCCACCTCGGCGTGCGCGAAGCCTGACCCGATGCGCCGCGGGCTGCCCGCGGCGCCACCCCATAACGCATTGAACCCGCTGCCCATGGCAGCGGGAAGGGAGATTGCATGTCCATCCTCCGTTACACCCCGCTGGCGCTGTTGCTGAGCGCCGCGCTGGCCGCACCGGCAGCCGCCGAGGGCACCGTGCCCAATGGCATCGACCTGACCCTGGATTTCGTCGGCAACGTCGCCTCCAACCCCGTCGGCGGGGTGGAGCAGGGCACGGAAGGCTCGTACTGGATCATGGCCCAGTCGAAGTTTGACCTGGACGAACTGTTCGGCGTGCACAACACCGACGTGGACGCGCAGTGGGCCTGGTTCGCCGGCGGCAACCTGGCGCGCGAGAAGATCGGCAACTCGATCAGTGCGCAGCAGACCTGGCGGCCGGTGGCCGGCGGGCGGCTGACCCGGCTAACCGTGCGTCACCGCTTCGACAACGGGTTGAGCATCACCGCCGGCCGCGCGCCGGTGAACAGCTACTTCAACAATTCGCCGCTCAACTGCGTGTTCATGAGCAATGCGATGTGCCTCACCCCCTATGGTGCGATCACCGACCTGGGCATCACCGCGTTCCCGAACTCGTCGTGGGCCGGCATCCTGCGCTACGACGTGAATGATCGCTGGTACGTGCAGGGCGGCGCCTTCGACTACAACAACGAGCTGAACAAGGCCGGCAAGAACGGCCTGGACTTCTCGGTGGGCGAGGGCACCGGCACCCTCACCGCGTATGAGGCCGGCTACCAGACCAGCTTCGCCAACGACCGGCTGCCGCGCACCTATCGGGTGGGCATGTACCGCAACACCGACGGCGGCAAGAGCTCCTATTTCGATGCCAACGGCAACTCGGCCGCGCTGTCCGGGAAGCCCACGGCGATGCAGGACGGCGCGCGCCTGGGCTGGTACGCGATGGCCGACCAGACCGTGTGGCGTGGCGAGGGCAAGCGCAACCTGGCGCTGTTCGCGCGCGCGTACGTCAATACGGGCAACGAGGCACCGGTGGACCAGTTCCTGGCCGCCGGCTTCGTCAAGACCGGCACCTTCGCCGGCCGCGACCAGGACACGCTGGCGATGTTCGTGTCCAACACGCACTTCAGCGATGAGCAGATCGCCTTCCTGCGCGACCGCCGTGCACGCAATGGCGGCAGCGGCGCGCCGCATGCCGACGAGATCATCGCCGAGCTCAGCTATGGCTGGGCGGTGCACAAGGGCGTCCGCCTGATGCCGAACCTGCAGTACGTGATCAACCCGGACCCGATCTACGCACCCACCCGTACCACCGACATTCCCGACGCGTTGATCGTCGGGCTGCGCGTGGACGTCCATTTCGCCCAGCTGTTCGGCTGGTAACTCCTCCCCCACGAGGCCTCCCGATGATCATCGATTGCCACGGTCACTACACGACCGCCCCCGCCAGCCACGATGCGTTCCGCAAGGCGCAGGTGGCCCACTTCAACGATCCGTCGCTGCCGGCACCGGTGTACCCGACGATCAGCGACGACGAACTGCGCGAAAGCGTGGAAGGCAACCAGCTACGACTGCTGCGCGAGCGCGGCGCGGACATGACCATCTTCTCGCCGCGCGCCAGCACCATGGCACACCACATCGGCGACGAGGCGGTGAGCGCGGAATGGACGCGGCGCTGCAATGACCTCATCGCGCGCGTGGTGAAGCTGTACCCGGAGACCTTCATCGGCGTGTGCCAGCTGCCGCAGTCGCCCGGCGTGCCCATCGCCAACTCTATCGCCGAGCTGGAGCGCTGCGTCAACGAGCTGGGCTTTGTGGGTTGCAACCTCAATCCCGACCCCTCCGGTGGGCACTGGACCGGCCTGCCGCTCACCGACCGCGCCTGGTACCCGTTCTTCGAGAAGATGGTGGAGCTGGATGTACCGGCGATGGTGCACGTGTCGGGCAGCTGCAATGCCAACTTCCACGCCACCGGCGCGCATTACCTCAACGCCGACACCACCGCGTTCATGCAGTTCCTGCAGGGCGACCTGTTCCGTGACTTCCCGGACCTGCGTTTCATCATCCCGCACGGCGGCGGCGCGGTGCCCTACCACTGGGGCCGGTTCCGCGGGCTGGCGGACATGCTGGGCAAGCCGCCGCTGAACGAACATGTGATGAAGAATGTGTTCTTCGACACCTGCGTTTACCATCAACCGGGCATCGACCTGCTGTTCAAGGTGATCGACATCGACAACATCCTGTTTGGCTCGGAAATGGTGGGCGCGGTGCGTGGCATCGACCCGGAAACCGGGCAGTACTTCGACGACACCCTGCGCTACGTGGAGGCGTTGGGGCTGTCGGCGGCGGACCGCACCAAGGTGCTGTCGGGCAACGCGCGCCGCGTGTACCCGCGACTGGATGCCCAACTGAAGGCGAGGGGGCTGTAATGGCGGAGTTCGTGAAAGATGCCGACTGGCTGGATTTCTGCCCGGACCCGAGCCGGCCGGCGTTCGTGCCACCGCCGGGTGCGGTGGATGCGCATTGCCATGTGTTCGGCCCCGGCGACCAGTTTCCGTACGCGCCCGAGCGCAAGTACACGCCGTGCGATGCGGGCAAAGAACAGCTGTTCGCGCTGCGCGACCACCTGGGTTTCGAGCGCAATGTGATCGTGCAGGCGACCTGCCATGGCGCTGACAACCGGGCACTGGTCGATGCGCTGCGCAGCGCCGACGGTCGCGCGCGCGGCGTGGCCACGGTGCGCGATACGGTCACCGACGAGGAGTTGCAGGAGCTGCATGCGGCGGGGGTGCGCGGGGTGCGCTTCAATTTCGTGAAGCGGCTGGTGGACCCGAAGCCGGATGCCTACTACCACGCGATCATCGCGCGGATCGCGCCGCTGGGCTGGCATGTGGTGGTGTACTTCGAGGCGGCGGACCTGGCCGAACGCTGGGACTTCTTCACCTCGTTGCCCACCACCGTGGTGGTGGACCACATGGGGCGGCCGGACGTGAGCCTGCCGGTGGACGGGCCCGAGTTCCAGCGATTCGTGCGATTGATGCGCGAACACCCGAACGTGTGGAGCAAGGTGAGTTGCCCGGAGCGGTTGTCGCAGTCCGGGCCCCCGGACTACGACGATGTGGTGCCGTTCGCCCGGCACCTGGTCGAGCAGTTCCCCGACCGGGTGCTGTGGGGCACCGATTGGCCGCATCCCAACCTGAAATCGCACATGCCCGACGACGGCAAGCTGGTGGATTTCATTCCGCGGATCGCCGTGACGGCCGACCAGCAGCAGAAGCTGCTGGTCGATAACCCGATGCGGTTGTATTGGGGGTAATGGCGTAACCGAGTTGGCCTTGCCGGTAGGGTCGCATCCCAATCGACTGCCGGGGTGGTGACCATCTCATTGGGGCATGGACCTGCAACGGAGCGACTGTGCCGAAGTCGGTTTCGTTTCGGGTCCATGCGTCAAAGAATGTCGGGGTGCTATCGGCAGTCGTTTGGGAACCGACCCTACCGGGCCTCAGGTCTGTTCTGTAGCGGCTACCGTCTGCGCTTCGTTCGACTGCGCCGTTTCCTGCTCCGGCTGGGCAAGCTCCGGGAATACCTTCGGCAGTTCGGCGACGAAACTGGCGACGCAGCGCTCGGCAAACGCCTGCGAGGCAGCTCTCACTTTGGCGTAGTCGTCGGCCTGCCATTCGTCCAGCGGGGCCTGGAGCCGCTCATCGGTGCAATACACGATGGTCTGGGTCTGGCCGTCCTTCGGCAGCAGGAAGCCGATGCTGGCCTGGTGGCGAAGCTCGTACGGGACGTTCGAGCCGGCCAGTTTCTGGTACGCCAGCGTCCAGGTACCGGCGCTGGCCTGCACCGTGCGGCGCTCGACAGGAATCGCATCGGGGTGGGCGCGGAAGAACTCGGCCAGTTCCGCGCGCAGCAGGTCCGGCATGTGGACCACGGCCGGGCTTGGCACGCTCTCGATGGTGTCACCGCGCAGGTTGTTCTTGTTGAATCCATCCACGCGCCCAACGTAGGCACGACCCGTGACGGCCAGCGCCAGAACGCCCAGCTTCAGGCCGACGACCTTGCCGGTATCGCCCCGGCTCACCAGCCGCAGCGCAAGATCACCGTAGCGATTGTTGTCCTGCCCGGTCCCCTGGGTAGACATGATGCCCACGGTACGGGTCCAGTCGCGCGGCGCGACTGCCGCTACGGCGGGTGCCACCACGGCGTTACCGTCCGGCACCGCAGCGGCCGCGACCAACGCCGTTGCATCGGCGGCAACGGTCGTCATCGCTTCGCTCGTCCCGGTGCTGTCAGCGGGCGTGGCTGGCGCGGCCTCCACCGGTGCCTCGCAGCGCTGCGGCGGGAAGGTGGTCGCCTGCGCCTGCACGCTGCCATCGGCACCCACGTGGTTCGCACTCAACCGGCAGATGCCGCCGGCCGTGCTCATGAAGACTTCGTAGTCCTGGCCCGGTTCAGCAGTGAACTGCAGGGTCAGCTCGCGATCGCAGCGATAGTCGTTGGTGTTCTCGACGCGAGCGTCGAAGATCAGCGGCCGGCCGCCGGCAACGGCGTATTCCTGGTAGTTTGGCTTGGAAAACAGCACGCTCTTCATGTTGCGTACGGTTGACGTTTCCGGCATGCCAAGCGCGATGTTGTCGGGTGCGCCGCCGAACAGGCTGCCGATCGCGCGTGCGCCGGAGCGGGCGACGTCGACCTTGTCGGTGTAGGTGTTCCGGCAGGCTGCGTCGGTATACATGGTGATGCCCTGGCCATTCTGGCCGAAGATACGGACACGGGCTTTGGCGGCGGCAGGCACGGGCGCTATGTCAGGCGTGGCGGACGTTTCGGCGCTGGTTGCGGCAGCGGTGGATTCCTGGGCTGCGGCGGGGCCGGCCAGTAGAACGGTGGCCAGCAAAAGGCCGGTGACGGTGTGAAGTGTTGCACTCACGGTGTTGCTCCTTGTTGAAATCGGTAGTGCGTGACGCACGCATTGACGACAGCCGGGCAGAGCCCGGCGCTACGCCGCCAACGCATCATCACTTTTTCAGCCGCGCGCCAGCGCCATGGTGGAGTAGGGGCCCCGGTCGCGCTCAGTCCGAACGGCTGCACAGGCTTGGCGTCGGGCGGATCTGCTGCGGTACCAGGCTGCCATCGGCCTGCACTTCGCGGATGTGCAGCCGGCACATCTTGTTGGCGACCTCCATTTCCACTTCGTAATCCTGGCCTGGCTTGGCGATGAACTGCGACGACATCCTGCTGGAGCACCAAGAGGCATTGTTGGTCTCCATGCCGGCTTCGAAGATCAGGGGTTTACCGCCGGCCACCTCGTATTCCTGGTAGTTGGGTGCGTTATGCATGTTCTCCATGTTGCGCACGGTAGCCGTCTCGGGGATGCCGATCGCGATGTTGTCCGGGGTACCGGCGAAGAGGCCGCCGATGCCGGCGAAGCCTCCCGGTGGTGGACGCTTTACCTCGATCTTTTCGCGATAGTCGTCTTTGCATGCAGCGTCGGTGTACATGGTGATGCCGCGCCCGGCGCTGCCGAAGATCCGCACCCGGGCGGGTGGAACCGCGTCCTCGGCGTAGCCGCTGAGGTCTGCAGTGGCCAGCGGGCGGGGGTAGAAGGTCCGCACCTTTTTGGCGAGCTGCCCCATGCAGTCCATCGCGATCACCTGCGCGGCCTGCTTCAGCAGCGCGTAATCGTTGGCTTGCCACTCGTCCAGTGTCGCCCTCCGGTCGTTGTTGCTGCAACTGGTCAGATCGGCCAGAGTGCCGTCCGTGCGCCGCTGTTCAATGACTGTGCGGTGATTGAGCCGGTACAGCGGGTTGTTGCGCTGGTTACCCTGATGGACCAGCGCCCATTCGTCGGAAGCGAACCTGAGCACGCTGTTCTGCGCAGGCACTGCATCGGGGACATTGCGGAAGTAGGTGCCCAGCAGAATATTGGCCATCAGCGGCATCAGGGTAATGGCGGGGCTTTCCTGGCTGTCGATGGTGGTGCCAGGCAGGTTGTCGCGGCGGCCATAGTCCGGCCTGCTGTCGCCGAATATCTTCCCCAGGCCGGTGGGGTTGAGGCTCTTGCTGTCCTCCTGGGTGACGATGCGGAGCACGGCGTCAGCCGGGCGGGTTCGGCGGATCGTGGTGCCCGGTCCGCCATCGATCCGCACCCGGTCGGTCCAGACTGCCTGGACTTCCGGGGCCACGGCTGCGCCGATGTCGGATTTGGCCGGAACGGATGGGGGGGCCGCAAGGGCGACGGTCGGGATGATCAGCACGCCGGCCAAGAGGAGGCCGGTCGTGCAGGGGCGGCGTAATGCCATGTAAAGCTCCTTGAACGCAGTACAAAAGGGCGTAGGGCCCGTGGTCCGGGTCAACCGCGGGACAGTGCCATCAAACGATCGGCAATCCGCTCCAGTGGCACCTGCTCCTCCGCGGCGCCCAGTTTAAACGCTGCGCCGGGCATGCCCCACACCACGCTGGTGGCTTCGTCCTGCACCAGCGTCGGTGCGCCCACGTTCTTGAGTTCGAGCAGGCCGCGTGCGCCGTCGTCGCCCATGCCGGTGAGGATGGCGCCGATGGCATTGGCGCCGGCACTCTCCGCGACGGAACGGAACAGCACGTCCACCGCCGGCTTGTGGCGGTTCACGGCCGGGCCGTCGTCGACGCGGCAGCGCCAGCGCGCACCGTCACGGATCACCCGAAGGTGCTTGCCGCCCGGCGGCAGGTAGGCATGGCCCGGCAGCACGGCTTCGCCGTCGGTGGCTTCGCGCACCGACATCGCCGAATGGCGATCCAAGCGTTCGGCAAACGGGGTGCTGAAGGTGGCGGGCAGGTGCTGGGTAAGCACCACGGCGGGGGCGTCGGCCGGCAGGCCTTCGAGCACCACGCGCAGGGCTTCGGTGCCCCCGGCCGAGGCGCCGATGGCGATCAGACGGTCGGTGGTACGGAACTGGATCGAACGCGCCGGGGTGGGCGCCACAGCATCCAACGTGATGCGCGGCGTGATCGGGCGGGCCAGGGTGCGCACGCGCGAGCGCGCCGCCATCTTGACCTTGCCGATGATCTCTTCGGCGTAGCCCTGCAGGCCGCGCGCCACATCGAACTTGGGCTTGGAAATGAAGTCCACCGCGCCCAGCGCCAGCGCCTGCAGGGTGGTGTCGGCGCCGCGTTCGGTCAGCGATGAAATCATCACCACCGGCAGCGGATGCAGGCGCATCAGGTTTTCCAGGAATGCCAGGCCGTCCATGCGCGGCATTTCCACGTCCAGCGTGATCACGTCCGGGGCCAGACGCTTGATCTTCTCGCGCGCAAGCAACGGGTCGGCGGCGGTGCCGACCACCTCGATGCCCGGGTCGCTGCCCAGGATCTCGCTCAGCATCTGCCGGACCACCGCCGAATCGTCGACGATCAGGACTCTGCAGGGGGCACCGTGGATCATTCGAACAGCTCCACGCCACCCGTGACCGGGGCCCGCGCCAGACGGGCGCGCACGGCGATTTCGGTCGCGGCGACTTCGGCTTCGTGGGCATGCGGCAGGCGCTGCACGACGACACGGCCGGTGTCGGCGAAGAACCACACCTTGCGCGGATGGATGCCGCACAGGTCCTCGGCCAGCACCGGGATGTGTTCGGCCTGCAGGTACTGGCGCACGAATTCGGCGTTGCGGGTGCCCACCGGGTTGCTGGTGAAGCCCTTGAGCACATTGGCCCCGCCGAACACCTTCGCCTCCAGGCGCTTGCGGTGCGCGCCGCGCTTGAGCAGGTCGTTGATCAGCAGTTCCATGGCGTAGCTGCCGTAGCGTGCCGGTGCACCGTCGCCGACATTGCCTTCGGGTAGCAGGAAGTGGTTCATGCCGCCGATCTTCAGCACCGGGTCGCGCAGGCACGCGGCCACGCAGGAGCCCAGCGTGGTGGTCAGCGCGGTTTCGTCATCGACCACCAGGTACTGGGTCGGCAGCAGCTTGGCGGCGGTGACCTTGAAGCGGCTGTCGTAGTAACGCATCACCTCGTCGTTGCGGGCCGCCAGGTTCATGCCGGGGCTCCCGGCGCGCGCTTGTACAGGGTGCGGCCGCACGGCTGGATCAGGTCGGCGGCATGCAGGTAATTTTCCGAATGGCCGGTGTAGAGCAGGCCGTCGTCGCCCATGTGCTGGATCAGGCGCGAGAGGATGCCGCGCTGGGTGGGCTTGTCGAAGTAGATCATCACGTTGCGGCAGAACAGGGCGTCGAACGGGCCGCCGACGTCGTAACGGGGGGCCAGCAGGTTGAGCGGGCGGAAGTCGATCAGGTCGCGCAGCGCCGGGTTGATCCGGCAGCTTCCCTCGTTGGGGCCGCTGCCGCGCTGGAAGTAGCGCCGCTTGATGGCCGGGTCCAGCCCGGACACGCGGTCGATGGCGTAGACGCCGCGGCTGGCCGTGGCCAGCACCTGGGTGTCGACGTCGGTGGCGAGGATGCGTACCGGCGGCTTGAGCGTGCCGAACGCCTCGCACGCGGTGATCGCCATGGAGTAGGGCTCCTCACCGGTCGACGCCGCGCAGGACCACAGCTGCAGGGTGCCGTGGCCGGCACGTGCGCGCAGTTCGGTATCCAGCTTCTCGAAATGGTGCGGTTCGCGGAAGAACGCGGTGAGGTTGGTGGTCAACGCATTGGTGAACGCCTGCCACTCGTCGCCGCCGTGCTTCTCCAGCTGGTCCAGGTAGTCCTGGAAGCTGCGCAGGCCGAGCGCGCGCAGCCGCCGCGAGAGGCGGCCATAGACCATGTCACGCTTTGCCGGCGCGAGGGAGATACCCACGCGCTGGTAGATCAGATCGCAGATGCGGCGGAAGTCGCGGTCGGAGAACTCGAACTCGCGGCCGGCCGGCGTGGCGGTGGAGACGGGTGCGGTAGGCGTGGTCACAGGCGGATTCCTTAGAACTCTTGCCAGTTGCCGTCGTCGGCCGTGGTGCGCGATGCACGCGCGGCCGGTGCAGGCGTGGCCGGGCGGGTGACCTTGGCGGCGGGCTTGACGCTGCGCGGCGCTGCCGGGGGGGCGATACGGGCGGTGACGGCGCTCAGCGCGACGGCGACCTGGTTGTCCAGGCGGAAGATCGACACCGCGTCGGCCAGTTGGGTGGCCTGTTCTTCCATGGCGCGGGCGGCGGCGGTGGCTTCTTCGACCAGCGCGGCATTCTGCTGGGTGGTCTCGTCCATCTGGGTCACGGTCTGGTTGACCTGCTCGATGCCGGCCGACTGTTCCTGCGAGGCGGCGGAGATCTCGGCCATGATGTCGGTCACGCGCTGCACCGAGGCGACGATCTCGCCCATGGTGGTGCCGGCCTTGCGCACCAGCGCCGAACCATCGGCGACGCTGGACACCGATTCGTCGATCAGGCCCTTGATCTCCTTGGCGGCACCGGCCGAACGCTGGGCCAGGGTGCGTACTTCGGAGGCGACCACGGCGAAGCCGCGGCCCTGCTCACCGGCACGTGCGGCTTCCACTGCGGCATTCAGCGCCAGGATGTTGGTCTGGAAAGCGATGCCGTCGATGACCGAAATGATCTCGGCGATCCGCTTCGAGCTGGCCTCGATGGCGCTCATGGTGGTGACCACCTGGCCGACCACGTCGCCGCCCTGCGAGGCCACGCCGTGTGCGCCGATTGCCAGCTGGTTGGCCTGGCGTGCGTGTTCGGCATTCTGGCGCACGGTGGAGGTCAGTTCCTCCATCGAGGCGGCGGTCTCCTCCAGGTTGGCGGCCTGCTGCTCGGTACGGCGCGACAGGTCGCTGTTGCCGGTGGCGATCTCGGTGGCGGCCTGGTTGATGCTGCCGGCCGACTGCTGGATCTGGCCGACGATCTGGGTCAGCTGGGTGACGGTGGCATTGGCGTCGTCGCGCATGGTGGCGAACACGCCCTGGTACTCGCCGTGCATGCGCGCGGTGAGGTCGCCTTCGGCGATGGCCGACAGCAGGGTCGAGAGCTTGCCCAGGTTGTCGTCGCTGACCTGCATCATCGCGTTGAGGCTGGCGATCATCTGGCCGAAATCGTGGTCGAAACGCGCGGCATCGCCACGCTGGGTGAAATCGCCCGCGGCGGCGGCGGCGCCCAGGCGCTTGATCTCGGCGTTGATGCTGGCCAGGTTGTGCTTGACGGTGTCCACGGTGGTGCTGATGGCGGCCTTGTCGCCCGGGTAGCGCGCGATGTCGGCGCTCAGGTCGCCCACGGCGTAGCGCTGCACCACGGCCAGCACGTCCTGCATGGTCTGCACGTGCGCGCCGACCAGGGCGTTGGTTTCATGCACCATCAAGCCGTACTCGCCCGGGAAGGCGGATTCGTCCATGCGGAAGCGGGTCTGGCCGGCATCGTGCTGGCTGGCCATCTCGCGCTGGGCGCCGATCACGGCGTGCAGCTGCTGCTGCATGCGGCCCATGCTGTCCAGCAGGCGGCCCGGTTCGTCCTGCGCCTGCGCGCCGATGCGGGTGTCGAGCTTGCCGCGCGCGATGCTGTCGGCCACGGTGGTGGCCTGGCGCAGCGGGCCGGTGATGCGGTTGCCGATCAGCCAGCTCAGCGCCAGTACCACCAGCACCAGCGCGCCGCCGGTGGCGGCCATGATGCCGGTGAATGCAAGCGCGTCGGCCTGCACGTCGTCCATGTACACGCCGCTGGTGACCACCCACTGCCAGGGGGCATACATGCCGGCGTAGGTGGACTTTTCGATCAGCTTGTCGCCCATGCCCGGCTTGGTGGTCGCGTAATAGGTATAGCCGCCGCCGGTCTTGGCCATGTCCACCTGCTGCAGGTACAGCGGCACGCCGTCCTTGGACAGGTAGTCCTTCTGCACCTTGCCGACGCGGTCGGGCGCGAACGGGTGCATGAGCAGGGTGTAATCGGTGGCCAGCACGTTGTAGTACGCGCTCTCGCCGTCGGCGCGCATGCTGTGCAGGGCCTGCAGCGCCGCCGCCTTGGCCGCTTCTTCGGTGAGTTCGCCGGTGCCGGCCAGACGCTTGTAGTGGTCGAGGATGCCGTAGGTCAGTTCGACCTGGGTCTTCAGGGCGTCTTTGCGGGTCTCGGCCAGATCAACGTACTGCTTGCGTGCGGCGATCACGGCCAGGGCGATGACGCCGAGGGCGATCAGGAGAGTAAGCAGGTTCAACTTGCCGCGGACGGACAGGTTGGAGAAGCGGCTGGAAAGATTCATGGCGTGGGGGTCTTCTCTAGCGGGGGCGTACAGCGGAAGCCGACGTCGACGAACGTGTCGAGGCAATGGGGTTATCGGCAGAAACCGGCGCCGATTGAGGCGCACGAGCTGAGCGCATTCAGTTTCAGATATGAGAAGGCCCCGATGCCGGAGCATCGGGGCCTGTGTGTTTCACCGCAGCGCGATTGCGC
>NZ_JBOHXV010000054.1:0-34187 GCF_050737075.1 Stenotrophomonas sp. | reverse complement strand
GCCGTAAGGCGCGGGCGGTCGAGACTACGAAAGGGGCGGCCAGCAGCCGCCCGCCTTCATCAGACGTCGTGGTTGTCGGTGTACGGGATCAGGGCCAGGAAACGGGCGCGCTTGACGGCCGTTGCCAGCTGGCGCTGGTACTTCGACTTGGTACCGGTCACGCGGCTCGGCACGATCTTGCCGTTCTCGGTGAGGTACTGGCGCAGGGTGTTGAGATCCTTGTAGTCGATCTCCTTCACACCTTCGGCCGTGAACTTGCAGAACTTGCGGCGACGGAAGAACTTGGACATGTCAGTGCTCCTTAAGCGGCCGAAGCGGCGTCATCGCCGGCATCGGTGTCAGCGGCGGGGGTGGTTTCGCCTTCTTCGTCATCACGACGACGACGCTCACCGCGCTCGGGCTTGTCGCCCTTCTCGTCCTTGCTCTTCATGATCAGCGACTGCTCGGTGTCCGCGCCCGGGCGCAGGACGACCAGGTTGCGCAGCACTGCATCGTTGAACTTGAAGCTTTCGGTCAGTTCGGCCAGCACGGCCTGATCCACTTCGATGTTCATCAGCACGTAATGTGCCTTGACCAGGTTCTGGATCGGGTAAGCCAGCTGACGACGGCCCCAGTCTTCCAGGCGGTGGATGGTGCCGTTACCGGTTTCGACCAGCGACTTGTAGCGCTCGATCATGGCCGGGACCTGTTCGCTCTGGTCCGGGTGGACCATGAACACGACTTCGTAATGACGACTCATGTGTTGTTACCTTTCGGATGTGGCCCTTGTGGGGCCGGACAGCTCCCCGCAGGTGAACGCGGTGGAGCAAGGGTCCTGCCAGATTCAGGCAGGAAGCCGCGCATTGTGGCAGCAAATGGACGCCCCGGCAAGCTGGGCCGGGGCTGCGGGGCCCGACGGCGCCCGCTTCAGGCCTTGTCGGCCTCGGTGGTGAAGCTCTCACCGCAGCCGCATTCGGCCGTGGCATTCGGGTTCCTGAACGTGAACGTCTCGCTCAGGCCCTGCTTGCCGAAGTCGATTTCGGTGCCGTCGACCAGCCCCAGGCTGTCGGCGTCGACGTAGATGCGCACGCCGTCCTGCTCGAACACGGTGTCGCCCGGGCGTTCATCCCGGGCCAGGTCGGTGATGTGGCCCCAGCCGGAGCAGCCGGTGCGGGTCACGCCGAAACGCAGGCCCAGCGCGCCAGGGGTCTGGGCGACGAACTTCTGCACGCGGGTAAAGGCAACAGGGGTAAGGCTTACGGCCATGACAGGCAACTCCAGCGGATCAGTCACATTATAGGTCTACGGCCCAGTCAGAAATGCCTCGCAAGCAGAACGCTGCAACCGTTAAACTCCTCGTTCAGAGATCGAGTCGATCAACAGAGGATTCAAGTCATGACGGTGGTCAGCGTTGAACATGCGCTTGCCGGGAAGATCCCGGAAGGCGGCGAGGCAACAGTACGGGGCTGGGTGCGCACGGTGCGCGGCTCGGCGGCGCTTGCCTTCGTCAATGTCACCGACGGCTCCTGTTTCGCCCCCATCCAGGTGGTGGCCAATGACACCCTGGGCAACTTCGACGAGATCAAGGCGCTCACCCCGGGCTGCTCGGTCATCGCCCGCGGCACCCTGGTGAAATCGCAGGGCAAGGGCCAGTCGTTCGAAATCCAGGCCAGCGACATCGAGATCGTCGGCCTGGTCGAAGACCCGCTGACCTACCCGATCCAGCCCAAGCCGATGAGCGCCGAGTTCCTGCGTGAAGTGGCGCACCTGCGCCCGCGCACCAACCTGTTCGGCGCGGTCACCCGCATCCGCAACTGCCTGTCCCAGGCCGTGCACCGGTTCTTCCACCAGAACGGGTTCAACTGGATCAGCACCCCGATCATCACTACCTCCGACGCCGAAGGCGCCGGGCAGATGTTCCGCGTCTCCACCCTGGACATGGCCAACCTGCCGCGCAACGCACAGGGCGAGGTCGACTTCGGCCGCGACTTCTTCGGCAAGGAAACCTTCCTGACCGTGTCCGGCCAGCTCAACGTCGAGGCCTACTGCCTGGCGCTGAGCAAGGTGTACACCTTCGGCCCGACCTTCCGCGCCGAGAACTCCAACACCACCCGCCACCTGGCGGAGTTCTGGATGATCGAGCCGGAAATCGCCTTCGCCGACCTGGCCGAAGACGCGCGCCTGGCCGAGCAGTTCCTGAAGTACCTGTTCCGCGCGGTGCTCGACGAGCGCGGCGACGACCTGGCCTTCCTGGCCGAGCGCGTGGACAAGAACGCGATCAAGAAGCTGGAAGACTTCATCAACGCCCCGTTCGAGCAGATCGACTACAGCGAGGCGGTGCGGCTGCTGCAGAAGGCCGACAAGAAGTTCGACTTCCCGGTCGAGTGGGGCCTGGACCTGCAGACCGAACACGAGCGCTGGCTGACCGAGGAACACATCGGCCGCCCGGTGGTGGTGACCAACTACCCCGAGCACATCAAGGCGTTCTACATGCGCCTCAACGACGACGGCAAGACCGTCGCGGCGATGGACGTACTGGCCCCGGGCATCGGCGAGATCATCGGCGGCAGCCAGCGCGAAGAGCGCCTGGACGTGCTGGACGCGCGCATGGCGCAGTTCGGCCTGGACCCGGCGCACTACGGCTGGTACCGCGATTTCCGCCGCTACGGTTCGGTGCCGCACGCCGGTTTCGGCCTGGGCTTCGAGCGCCTGGTGGTGTACGTGTGCGGGCTGGGCAACATCCGCGACGCGATCCCCTACCCGCGCGCGCCCGGCAGCGCCGAGTTCTGATCCCGACCCCGGAGGCACGCACCCCATGACCCTGTTCCTCGCGCTGTGTTTCGTTGGCGTGGCGATCGCCGGGTTCAGTGCCTTCGTGATCTTCTGGCCGCTGACGCTGGTGCATATCCGCGACCGCCACCCTGCCCTGGCCCACCGCTTCGGCAGTGGTGCCTTCCTGCGCCCGGATGCGCTGCGCTGGCTGCTGGGCCGCGATTACCGCGACACCCCCGACCGTTCGCTGTCGGGGCTGGCCACGCCGGCCTGGCTGTCGCTGCTCACCCTGCTGGCCGGACTGGGCATGGCCGCCCTGCTCTGGCTGCTTTCGATGGTACTGACATGAACGACATCACCGCCCACCACGACCAGTGGTTCCTCGCCAGCCTGGGCAACACGCTGATCTGGGCACGCCTGCGGATTCGTCCCGGCGGCACCGCCGAAGTGCTGGACAGCGATGGCAACACGCTCAGCTACGACAGCGAAGACACCGCCCGCTCGCAGCTGTTCGACGCCGAATTCGTTGCCTATGACGGCCTGGACGAGGAAGACGCCCTGATCCGCGGCTTCAGCCTGCACGAGGTGCGCCCGCCGCAGGCCGACCATGACGACCAGCTCAACGGGCGCATGGTGCAGAACCTGGGCGCGCGTGCCTGACCGGCGATGTTCATCCCGTCTGATTTCGTTGAGACCGACCTGACCTGGCTGGACCGGCTGCTGGCGCGCGATGCGTTCGTGAGCCTGGTCACCACCGGCAGCGACGGCCTGCCGCAGGTGACCCTGCTGCCGGTGGTGTACCGGCGCGACGGCGATGACATCCTGATCGAAGGGCACTGGGCCCGGCCCAACCCGCAGGCCGGCCACACCGGCCCGGCGCTCATCCTGGTGCACGGCCCACACGGCTACGTGTCGCCGGGCTGGTACCCGGACAAGGAAGCACAGGCGCGGGTGCCGACCTGGAACTACGCCGCCGCCGAGCTGCGCGGCACGCTGGAACCGGTGACCGATCCAGACGCACTGATCGACATGCTTGATCGGCTCAGCGCCAAGTACGAAGCCCAGGTCGGCGGCGACTGGGAACTGCTGCCGATCGAACCGCGCCAGCGCCGCATGCTGGCCGGCATCATCGGCTTCCGCTTCCGCGCCCAGACCGTGCAGATCAAGCTCAAGCTGAGCCAGAACCATCCCGAGGCCAACCAGCACAGCGTGATCGACGCGCTGTCGGCGCTCGACTCTCCCCCTTCGCATGAGCTGGCGCAGTGGATGCGCTGGAAACTAGAGGTACCGCAACGATGAAAGACATCCACAAGCTGCTGCAGAACAACCGCGACTGGGCCGACCGGATCGAGAAGGAAGATCCGGACTTCTTCCACCAGCTCGCCAAGCAGCAGCACCCGGAATACCTGTGGATCGGCTGCTCCGATTCGCGCGTGCCGGCCAACCAGATCATCGGCATGGCCCCGGGCGAGGTCTTCGTCCACCGCAACGTCGCCAACGTGGTGGTGCACACCGACCTCAACTGCCTGAGCGTGATCCAGTACGCGGTGGACCAGCTGAAGGTGAAGCACATCCTGATCGTGGGCCACTACGGCTGCGGCGGCGTGCATGCCAGCCTGAACAACACCCGCGTGGGCCTGGCCGACAACTGGCTGCGGCACGTGGGCGACGTGGCGCAGAAGCACGCGGCCATTCTCGATGCGATCGACGAGCCCGACCTGAAGCATGCGCGCCTGTGCGAGCTCAACGTGATCGAACAGGTGGTCAACGCCTGCCGCTCGACCATCGTGCAGGACGCCTGGGCCCGCGGCCAGAAGCTGATGGTGCACGGCTGGGTGTACAGCCTGAAGGACGGCCGGGTGCGCGAAATGGGCATCGATGTCGGCCAGCCCGAAGACCTGCAGCCCGCCTACGAGCAGGCGCTGTCGCATATTCCGCGCCGCGGCAAGCGCGACTGACCTTCCCCACGGACACGCCCATGCTCGCCTCCCCGATCAACCTGCTGGCCTGGATCGACGAGAACCGCCACCTGCTCAAGCCGCCGGTGGGCAACAAGATGATCGAGAACGGCGACTTCATCATCATGGTGGTGGGCGGGCCGAACAGCCGCACCGACTTCCATTACGACGAAGGCCCGGAGTGGTTCTACCAGCTGGAAGGCGAGATGCTGCTGAAGATCCAGGAAGACGGCGCGGTGCGCGACATTCCGATCCGCGCCGGCGAGATCTTCCTGCTGCCGGGCAAGGTGCCGCACTCCCCGCGCCGCCCGCCCGGCGGCGTCGGGCTGGTGGTCGAGCGCAAACGCCTGGCCCATGAGCAAGACGGCGTGATGTGGTTCTGCGAACGCTGCAACCACAAGCTGTACGAGGTGTATTTCACCCTCGAAAACATCGAAACCGACCTGCCGAAGGTATTCGCCGAATACCAGGCATCGCTGGACCTGCGCACGTGCGACGCATGCGGGCATGTGGACCCGCTGCCGGCCACCTGATTGCCGCGCCAACAGCAGCCAGGCATGGCCTGGCGCTACGGGTTTGCCCCCGCGCCTGTCGGATTCAGCCCATAGGCAGGACACACGGATAAACTGTCTATTCACAGACAGCCTCGATCACAAAATGTCCGAGCTCCTCAGTCGCACCCATGCCATCGCCCTGGACGCTGCCGACCCGCTGCGCACCCTGCGCGCCGAGTTCGTGTTCCCGCAGCACAACCACCGCGACCAGACCTACTTCGTCGGCAACTCGCTGGGGCTGCAGCCCCGCGCGGCCAAGGCCGCCGTGCAGGAGGTGATGGACAAGTGGGGCGCGCTGGCGGTGGAAGGCCACTTCACCGGCGAGACCCAGTGGCTGGGCTACCACCGCCTGGTCAATGCGCAGCTGGCCCGCCTCGTGGGCGCGCTGCCCAGCGAAGTGGTCGCCATGAACACCCTGAGCGTCAATCTGCACCTGATGATGGTGAGCTTCTACCGGCCCACCGCCGAACGGCCGGTGATCCTGATGGAGGCCGGCGCCTTCCCCACCGACCGCCACGCGGTGGAATCGCAGATCCGCTTCCACGGCCTGGACCCGGCCACCGCCCTGGTGGAAGTGCAGCCTGACGAGCCCAACGGCACCATTTCGCTGCAGGCCATCGAGCGCGCCATCGCCGAACACGGCCCGCGCCTGGCGTTGGTGCTCTGGCCCGGCGTGCAGTACCGCAGCGGCCAGGTGTTCGACCTGGACGCCATCACCCGCATGGCCCGCCTACAGGGCGCACGCGTCGGTTTCGACCTCGCCCACTCGGTCGGCAACGTGCCGCTGCAACTGCACGACATCGCGCCCGATTTCGCCGTGTGGTGCCACTACAAATACCTCAACAGCGGCCCGGGCGCCGTGGCCGGCTGCTTCGTGCACGAGCGCCACCACCGCGACGCCACCCTGCCGCGCTTCGCCGGCTGGTGGGGCCATGAGGAAGCCACCCGCTTCAAGATGGCCCCGCAGTTCGTGCCGGCGGTCGGCGCCGAAGGCTGGCAGCTGAGCAACCCGCCCGTGCTCGGCCTGGCCCCGCTGCGCGCGGCGCTGGATCTGGTCGACAAAGCCGGCGGCATCCAGGCCCTTCGCGACAAGTCGCTGCAGCTCACCCGCCTGCTCGATGCGCTGGTCCGCGCCCGCCTGCCCGGCGTGCTCGAGGTGCTCACCCCGAGCGAGCCGGAACGCCGTGGCTGCCAGCTGTCACTGCGTGTCGCGGGTGGCCGCGAGCGCGGCCGCAACCTGTTCGAATACCTGCAGACCGTGGGCGTGCTCGGCGACTGGCGCGAGCCTGATGTGATCCGCATCTCGCCGACCCCGCTGTACAACCGCTACCTTGACCTGCACCACTTCGTCGAGGAAGTGGAATCCTGGGCCGGACTGTGAGCCCTCCCCCCTTCCCTGCGCGGATCCGCTCTTGATCGCTACCCCCCACCGCTCCCTGAGCATCATCGGCGCGGGCCTGGCCGGCTCCCTGCTGGCCATCCTGCTGTCCCGCCAGGGCTGGCGCATCACCCTGTACGAACGCCGTGGCGACCCGCGCATCAGCGACTACGAGTCCGGCCGTTCCATCAACCTGGCCCTGGCCGAGCGCGGTCGCAACGCGCTGCGCCAGGCCGGAGTGGAAGAGGCGGTCATGGCCAAGGCGGTCATGATGCGCGGCCGCATGGTGCACCCGCGCCAGGGCGAGCCGCAGCTGCAGCGCTACGGCCGCGACGACAGCGAAGTGATCTGGTCGATCCACCGCAAGGACCTCAACACCACCCTGCTGCAGCTGGCCGAAGACGCCGGCGCGCAGGTGCACTTCCACCGCCGCCTGCACACCGTGGATTTCGATGCCGGCTACGCGCGCTTCATCGACGACCGCAACGACCACCCGCACGACATCCGCTTCGACACGCTGATCGGCGCCGACGGTGCCGGCTCGGCGCTGCGCGCGGCGATGAACCGCAAGCACCCGCTGGACGAGCGCATCGCCTTCCTCGACCACTCCTACAAGGAGCTGGAGATTCCGCCGACCGCGGACGGCGGCTTCCGCATCGAGGCCAACGCGCTGCACATCTGGCCGCGCGGCAATTACATGTGCATCGCGCTGCCCAATGACGAAGGCACCTTCACCGTCACCCTGTTCCTGCCCAACGAAGGCAACCCCAGTTTCGCCACCACCAACAGCGGTGCCGAAGCAGAGGCGCTGTTCGCGCGCGACTTCCCCGATGCACTGGCACTGATTCCGAACCTGCGCCGCGACTGGGAAGAGCACCCGCCCGGGCTGCTCGGCACCCTGCACCTGCGCCAATGGCACCTGCAGGGCCGTGCCGTACTGATCGGCGACGCCGCCCACGCCATGGTGCCGTTCCACGGCCAGGGCATGAACTGTGCGTTCGAGGACTGCGTCGCCCTGGCCGGCCACCTGCTGGAACAGGACAGCCTGGCCGAGGCGTTCGCCGCGTTCGAGCGCGACCGCAAGCCCAATGCCGAGGCGATCCAGCAGATGGCGCTGGAGAACTACCTGGAAATGCGCGACCGCGTGGCCGATCCGGCCTTCCTGCTGCAGCGCGAGCTGGAGCAGGCGCTGCAGGCGCGCTGGCCGACCCGCTTCGTGCCGCACTACACCATGGTCACCTTCCTGCACACGCCGTACGCGGTGGCACTGGAGCGCACCGAGCTGCAGCGGCGCATCCTGGAGGATGCCACCGCCGGCCACGACACGCTGGAGCACATCGACTGGGCTGCGCTGGAGCGCGTGGTGCATGCGCAATTGACCGTCCTGGAGGGCGCGCACTGATGGCCGACAGCTTCCTGTTCTACGACCTGGAAACCTTCGGCCAGGACCCGCGCCGCACCCGCGTGGCCCAGTTCGCCGCGATCCGCACCGATCATGACCTGAACATCGTCGACGAACCGGTGAGTTTCTACGTGAAGCCGGCCGACGACCTGCTGCCCTCGCCCATCGCCACGCTGATCACCGGCATCACCCCGCAGCATGCGGCGGCAGAAGGGGTGAGCGAGGCCGAGGCGTTCTCGCGCATCAACGACCTGATGGCGCGGCCGGGCACCTGCACGCTGGGCTACAACACGCTGCGCTTCGACGACGAGTTCGTCCGCCACGGCCTGTTCCGCAATTTCTTCGATCCCTACGAGCGCGAGTGGCGCAACGGCAATTCGCGCTGGGACCTGCTGGACATGCTGCGGCTGGTGCACGCGCTGCGCCCCGACGGCATCGTGTGGCCGCAACGCGAGGATGGCGCCACCTCGTTCAAACTCGAACACCTGGCCGTCGCCAATGACGTCCGCCAGGGCGACGCGCACGAGGCGCTGTCGGACGTGCACGCCACCATCGGCATGGCGCGGCTGTTCAAGCAGGCGCAGCCGCGGCTGTGGGACTACGCGCTGAAGCTGCGCGACAAGCGCTTCGTCGGCAGTCTGCTGGATGTGGACGCGATGCAGCCGGTGCTGCATGTGTCCATGCGTTACCCCGCCCAGCGCATGTGCGCCGCGCCGGTGCTGCCGATCGCGCGCCACCCGTACATCAACAACCGGGTCATCGCGCTGGACCTGGAAGGCGACATCGACGGCCTGCTCGCGCTGCCGGCCGAAACGCTGGCCGCGCGCCTGTACACGCGGGCGGCGGACCTGGCCGAGGGCGAGCAGCGGGTGCCGCTCAAGGAAGTGCACCTGAACAAGGTGCCGGCGCTGGTCGCCTGGAACCACCTGCGCCCGGCCGACCACGCCCGGATGGGCATCGACGTGGCACTGGTGGAAGCCAACGCCGCACGCGTGCGCGAGGCCGGCCCGGCGCTGGTCGAGAAGGTCCGCCAGGTGTACGGCGGCGAGCGCACGGCCACGGTCAGCGACGTGGACGCCTCGCTGTACGACGGCTTCCTGGCCGACGGCGACAAGGCCCTCATGACCCGCCTGCGCACCAGCCCGCCGTCCGAGCTGGCCGGCTTCGCCGAGCGGCTCAAGGACCCGCGCATGCCCGAGCTGCTGTTCCGCTACCGGGCGCGCAACCACCCGCAGACGCTGGATGCGGCCGAGCACGGGCGCTGGAACGACTACCGCCGGCAGCGCCTGCTGGGCGATGCGGCACTGGGCGAGCAGACCCTGCCCGAATTCCGCGCGCAGCTGGACGCCCTTGCCGTCGAACATGCCGCCGATCCCGCCAAGCTCGCCCTGCTGCAGCAGCTGGGCGACTGGGGCACCCAACTGGAGCAGAGCCTGTGAGCAGCTATTTCAGCCCCGCCAGTTTCACCTTCCTGCGTGGCCTGGCGCGCAACAACGACAAGACCTGGTTCAACGAGCACAAGGCGAAGTACGAGGAACATGTGCGGCAGCCGTTCCTGCGCCTGATCACCGACCTGCAGCCGGACCTGGCCGCCGTCAGCCCGCATTTCCGTTCCGATCCGCGCGGCGTGGGCGGCTCGCTGTTCCGCATCTACCGCGACGCGCGCTTCTCCAACGACAAGTCGCCGTACAAGAGCTGGCAGGGGGCGCGCCTGTTCCATGAGCGGCGCAAGCAGGTGCCGGCGCCGTCGTTCTACCTGCACCTGCAGCCGGGCGAGAGCTTCGTCGGCGCCGGCCTCTGGCACCCCGAGCCGGCTACCCAGCGCAAGGTGCGCCACTTCATCGTGGACAACCCCGGTGCCTGGAAGGCGGCCGCGCACGCGCCGGCGCTGCGGAAGAAGTTTGATTTCGAGGAAAGCGAGAAGCTGGTGCGTGCCCCGCGCGGGTTCGAGCCGGACTTCGAGTTCATCGACGATCTCAAGCACCGCAACTGGGTGTTCTGGCGTTCGCTGGACGATGCCACCATGACCGGGCCGAAGCTGCGCCAGACCCTGGCGAAGGATCTGGTGACGTTGGGGCCGTTCGTGGATTACCTGTGTGCGGCGTTGGATCTGGAGTTTTGAGGGTGGGGGTTGGCTGCGCAGCCACGCGACAGAATCACTTCCAGTGCCCGGCGGCAGGGCATCGGCGCGTGGCGACGCGTTCGTCAAATGGGCGCACGCCTGTCATGGGGCGCGGCGTCGCTCTACCCCGTCTTGACGCTTGCTGCGGCAAGCTGGCGCCATGAAGAAGTTGCTTCTGCTGCTGGGGCTGGTCGTGGTGCTGCTGGCCGGCTGGCTTATCAGCGGGCCCTACCTGACCCTGCGTGGCCTGGCCAACGCGGTTGAACAGCGCGACACCGCGCGGCTGGACCGCTACGTCGACTTCCCGATGCTGCGGGCCAACCTGCGCGCGCAGCTGGACGATTACATGGTGCGCCGCGCCGGCCCCGATGTGCAATCGAACCTGGTGGGTGCGCTTCTGCTTACTGCCGGCCAGCGCCTGAGCGGGACGGCGGTGGATGCGATGGTCACCCCGACCGGCATCGGCGCGCTGCTGGAAGGCCATACGCTGTGGAAGCGCGCCAGCAATGACCTGGAAAGCAACGACGCCTACGCGGCGCCCCGTGCGGCGCGGCCGCTGGAGGGCGCGAGCCACCGGTTCGAGTCCACGTCACGATTCACCGCCACCACCCACACGCCGCAGGGCGCGCCGGTGGTGTTCATCCTGCAGCGGCAGGGGTTGGTGTGGAAGTTGGTAAATATTGAATTGCCGTTGGATTGATCGGCGTCACGACCAACGGTCGTGGCCTACCGGCGATCTGTCACGACCAACGGTCGTGACCGCCGTCAATCGTTCGCCACGCCGTGCGGCACGTGCCCGGCGGCCACGCTTTGATGTTGGCGGGCGCTGTCGATGTTGTGCTGCGAATCGTCGAAGAAAATATCCGCGCCGAACGCCTCCAGGAACGGGCCCTTGTGGCGGCCGCCCAGGAACAGCGCCTCGTCCAGGCGCACGCCCCACTCGCGCAGGGTGCGGATCACCCGCTCATGCGCCGGCGCCGAGCGCGCGGTGACCAGCGCGGTGCGGATCGGCGCGTCCTCGCCCGACGGGAACACCGCCTGCAGCGTGTGCAGGGCCGACAGGAAGTTGCGGAACGGGCCGCCACTCAGCGGCTCGCGCGCGTTCTCACGCTCATGGCGGCCGAAGGCTTCCACGCCCTGCTCGCGCGAAATGCGCTCGCTTTCATCGCCGAAGATCACCGCATCACCATCGAAGGCGATGCGCAGCTGGCCCAGCGGCTTGCTCAGGTCCACCTGCTCGGCCGCCGCGATGGTCTCGCCCGGCGGCTTGGGCAGGATCGTGGCCGCCGCAATGCCATGGCGCAGCGCGCGCCGCACCGATTCGGGATTGGCCGACAGGAACAGGTCGGTGCCGAACGGCTTCACATACGGCCAGGTCGGCTCGCCGGCGGTGAACGTCGCGCGGATGATGCCCAGGTCGTAGTGCTGGATGGAATTGAAGATGCGCAGGCCGGTGTCGGCCGAGTTGCGCGAAAGCAGGATCACTTCCACCCGCGGCGACTCGGGCGACTGGCCCTGGTTCAGGGCCAGCAGCTTGCGCACCACCGGGAATGCCACGCCGGGACGCAGCACGTCATCTTCGTGCTTGCGCTGGTACTCGGCGTAGGCATCCACGCCCTCGGCCTCGAACAGCGCATGGCCCTCTTCCAGGTCGAACAGCGCGCGCGAGGTCACCGCGACGGTCAGCAAACGGGGGGTGTTGTCGCCCATGGCGGTCAAAAATCCTTCAAAACATGAACTGTTCGCTGAGGATCCGGTCTTCCAGGTTGTGTTCCGGATCGAACAGCAGGGTCACCCGGCGCTCGCGCGACTCGCGGATGGTCACTTCGACCACATCGCGGGTCTCATGCGAATCGGCGGTGACGCTCACCGGGCGCTTGTAGGGGTCGAGCACGCGGAAGCGCACCTCGGTGTCCGCCTTGAGGATCGCGCCACGCCAGCGCCGCGGCCGGTACGGGGCCAGCGGGGTCAGTGCGATGGTGTGCGAGCCCAGCGGCAGGATCGGGCCGTGTGCGGAGTAATTGTAGGCGGTGCTGCCGGCCGGCGTGGCAACCAGCACGCCATCGCCGATCAATTCCGCCACCCGCTCCTGCCCGTTGAGGTCCACGCCGATATGCGCGGCCTGTCGGGTCTGGCGCAGCAGCGACACGTCGTTATAGGCCAACGAGCCGGTGGTGGTGCCCGATTCGGTCAGCGCCAGCATTTCCAGCGGACGCAGGTTGGCCGGTTCGGCCACGGCCAGCCGCGCCGGCAGGTCATTGTCGTCTTCGCGGTACTGGTTCATCAGGAACCCAACGGTACCCAGCTTCATCCCGAACACCGGCAGCCCCAACGCGCCATGGCGATGCAGGGTCTGCAGCATGAAACCGTCGCCACCCAGCGGGCACAGCACATCGGCCTGTTCCGGCGGGTGGTCGCCATAGCGGGCCACCAGCACCGTGCGGGCCTGTTGGGCCGCCTCGGTAGCGCTGGCAAGAAAGGCGATGCGGGGGGTATCGCTCATGGGCATTCCGGGTGGGGCATGCGGCAGAGCATACCGGACAAAAAAAAGCCCCGCCGATGGCGGGGCTTCTTCTATTCACCCATCAGCGCGGGTTAGGCGCCGTGCGCGGCCAACTGGCCCAGGCGCTGTACCGCCACCGATACCGTCGGGTAGTCGAGCGTCTTCTGCTCGGCCAGCTCCTGCAACATCGACAGCGTGAAACGCAGGCTGCTGTCGTCGCGGCCGATCCACGCCGCCACCTTGGCCTCGGCACTGCCACCCTTGGTGGACAGCACCTGGGCGGCCAGGTTGCGGTGATGGGCGGCCAGCTCGTCGCGCAGCACGCCACGGGCCACGGCGTGCCAGCGGCCGTTGACCTCCAGCGCGTCGATCTGCTCGAACAGCCACGGGAGCTGCAGCGCGTCGCCCAGGCGGAAGTGGACCTTGGAAACGTCCACCGGCTTGAGCTTGCGGGTACGGGCCAGTTCGATGATGTCGAACGCCGGTTCCAGGAACTGCAGCTCGGAGAGCTGCTGTGCCAGTGCTGGCGGCAGGCCCTTCTCCTTCCACTCCTGCACGCTCGCCTCATACGCCGGCCGCTGCGAATCGGGCAGCACGCCCGAAGCAACACGGATGTCGTTGAACGGCGCCTGGTAGCGGTTCACCGCCTCGGTGATGCCCGGCATCGCGCCGGGGCGGAACAGCAGCCAGCGCACGAACGAACGCTGCAGCTTCCAGATCACTTCCAGCGCATCGATCTGCACCGACTCCGGCAGCGTGCCGTCGAGGGCGTCGATCTGTGCCCACAGCGCACGCGCGTCCAGCGTTTCACGGCTGATGGTGTAGGCCTTGGCGACCTCGGCGATGGTGCGGCCGGTGTCTTCCTGCATGCGCATCAGGAACGTGGCGCCCATGCGGTTGATGGTCTGGTTGGTCACGGCCGTGGCGATGATTTCGCGCTTCAGGCGGTGACGCTCCATCGCGTCGGCGTACTTCTTCTGCAACGGCGTCGGGAAGTAACGCAGCAGTTCCTTGGACAGGTACGGATCTTCCGGGATGTCCGATTCCAGCAGCTGCTGGAAGGCCACCAGCTTGGAATACGACAGCAGCACCGACAGCTCCGGACGGGTCAGACCCTGGCCGCGCGCCTTGCGTGCCGACAGCTCCGCGTCGGACGGCAGGAACTCGATCTGGCGATCCAGCAGGCCCTGCTTTTCCAGCGTGCGGATGAAGTGCTGCTTGGAGCCCAGGCGCTTGACCGCCATCCGCTCCATCAGGCTCAGCGCCTGGTTCTGGCGGTAGTTGTCGTTGAGCACCAGGTCGGCCACTTCGTCGGTCATCGACGCGAGCAGCTTGTTGCGCGCCTCCACGGTCAACTTCTTGGCCCGCACCACATCATTGAGCAGGATCTTGATGTTGACTTCGTGGTCGGAGGTGTCCACACCGGCCGAGTTGTCGATGAAGTCGGTGTTGAGCAGCACGCCGGCCTGGGCGGCTTCGATGCGGCCCAGCTGGGTCATGCCCAGGTTGCCGCCCTCGCCCACCACCTTGCAGCGCAGCTCGCCACCATTGACCCGCAGCGCGTTGTTGGCACGGTCGCCCACGTCGCTGTGCTGCTCGGTGGCGGCCTTGACGTAGGTGCCGATGCCGCCGTTCCACAGCAGGTCCACCGGCGCCTTCAGGATCGCGCTCATCAGATCGTTCGGCGACAGGGCCTTGACGTTGTCCTCCAGGCCCAGCGCCTCACGCACCTGCGGGGTGATCTCGATCGACTTCAGCGTGCGCGGGAAGATGCCACCGCCCTTGCTGATCAGCTTGGCGTCGTAGTCCGCCCAGCTCGAGCGCGGCACGGTGAACATGCGCTCGCGTTCAATGAACGAGGTCGCCGCGTCCGGATTCGGATCCAGGAAGATGTGGCGATGGTCGAACGCGGCCAGCAGGCGGATGTGGCGCGACAGCAGCATGCCGTTGCCGAACACGTCGCCGGACATGTCGCCGACACCCACCGTGGTGAAGTCCTGGCTCTGGCTGTCACGGCCCAGCGCACGGAAGTGGCGCTTGACCGACTCCCACGCACCGCGTGCGGTGATGCCCATGCCCTTGTGGTCGTAACCGACCGAACCGCCCGAGGCGAACGCGTCGCCCATCCAGAAGCCGTGCGCGATGGCCAGGCCGTTGGCGATGTCGGAGAAGGTCGCGGTGCCCTTGTCGGCCGCCACCACCAGGTACGGGTCGTCCATGTCGTGGCGGACCACGTCCACCGGATGCACGATCTTGTTGTTGACGATGTTGTCGGTGATGTCCAGCAGGCCCTGGATGAACAGCTTGTAGCAGGCCACGCCGTTGGCGAACACCGCATCGCGGTCGCCGTTCACCGGCGGCATCTTGGCGAAGAAGCCGCCCTTCGCGCCGACCGGCACGATGACGGTGTTCTTGACCATCTGCGCCTTGACCAGGCCCAGCACTTCGGTACGGAAGTCTTCACGACGGTCCGACCAGCGCAGGCCGCCACGGGCCACGGCACCGAAGCGCAGGTGGGTACCTTCCACGCGCGGGCCATACACGAAGATTTCGCGGTACGGGCGCGGCTTGGGCAGGTCCGGCACCAGTGCCGAATCGAACTTGAAGCTGATGACATGGCCGTGATGGCCCTGCGCATCGGTCTGGTAGTAGCTGGTACGCAGGGTGGCGTCGATGACGCCCATGAAGCTGCGCAGGATGCGGTCTTCGTCCAGGCTGGAGACGCGGTCCATCAGCTTGATCAGCGCGTCGCGCGCGGCATCCATCTGTGCCTTGCGGTCACCCTTGCGGGCATCGACCACGGTCTTGAGCACCTTCAGGGTGGCTTCGTCGCCACCGGCGAGCACGTCGAGGTGCGCGCGCAGGTCGGCCTGGCCTTCGGCGATGGCCTCCTTGCCCTCATTCCCGGTTGCCGGGTCGAAGCGGGCTTCGAACAGCTCCACCAGCAGGCGGGCCAGCAGCGGGTAGCGGGTGAAGGTGCCTTCCACGTACGCCTGCGAGAACGGCACGCCGGTCTGCAGCAGGTACTTGCAGTAGCCACGCAGCATCGCCACCTGGCGCCAATGCAGGCCGGCGGCCAGCACCAGGCGGTTGAAGCCGTCGTTCTCGGCGTCGCCGTGCCAGACCCGGGCGAAGGTCTCACCGAAGGCGGCGTCGACGCTCGGCGCGTCGATCGCACCGGCCACCGATTCCACTTCGAAGTCCTGCACGTACACCGGCGCGTTGTCGACGGTGAGGCGGTACGGGCGCTCGGCGATGACGCGCAGGCCCATGTTTTCCATCATCGGCAGCGCGTCCGACAGCGGAATGTCGTCCAGCTGGCGGTACAGCTTCAGGCGCAGGCCGTCGCCTTCTTCGCGGTGCACGGCCTGCAGGCTGAGGCGCAGGTCGTCCGGGCCGGTCAGCGCATCAAGCTGGCTGACATCGTTGGCCGCGATTTCGGTGCTGGAATCTTCGATGTAACCGGCCGGCAGTGCCTTGCCGATACGGGCGGCAATGCGCAGGCCTTCGCTTTCACCGTGGCGGGCCACCAGCGCTTCGCGCAGGTCGTCCTGCCAGTTGCGCAGCACCTGGGCCAGCTTCTGCTCCAGCGCGCTGGTGTCCACTTCCAGGGTCTGGCCAGCCTTCGGGCGCACGATCAGGTGCACCTGGGCCAGCGGCGATTCGCCGAGCACCACGGAGCTGTCCACGTACTCGCCCTGCAGGGCGTCCTTGAGCATCGCCTCGATGCGCAGGCGCACGTCGGTGTTGAAGCGCTCGCGCGGCAGGTACACCAGCGCGGAGATGAAACGGCTGTACTTGTCACGGCGCAGGAACAGGCGGCTGCGCACGCGCTCCTGCAGGCCCAGCACGCCCATGGCGGTGCGGAACAGCTCGTCCTCGCTGGACTGGAACAGCTCTTCGCGCGGCAGGGTTTCCAGGATGTGGCGCAGTGCCTTGCCGCTGTGGCTGGCCGGGGCCAGGCCGGACTGCTTCATCACGTATTCGTGGCGCTGGCGCACCAGCGGGATTTCCCACGGGCGGCGGTTGTAGGCGCTGGAGGTGAACAGGCCCAGGAAGCGCTGTTCGCCGATGATCTTGCCCTTGGCGTCGAATTCCAGCACGCCGATGTAGTCCATGTAGCCGGCGCGGTGCACGCGCGAACGCGCGTTGGTCTTGGTCAGGATCAGCGCGTCCTTCAGCCCCGTGGTGGCATTGAGCCCCTGCGCAGCGAGGGTCTTGACCGGGCGCGCGGCGGACTTGTCCTTGCCGCGCATCAGGCCCAGGCCCGTTGCGTTCACCGGCGCCAGCACCTCTTCCTTGCCCTCCTTCTCGACGCGGTATTCGCGGTAACCGAAGAAGGTGAAGTGGTTGTCGGCGGCCCAGCGCAGGAATTCCTGCGCCTCGGCGCGCGAGGCGGCGTCGATCGGCAACTGGCGGGTGCCCAGGTCGTCGGCCAGCGCCAGCGCCTTGCTGCGCATCGCCTCCCAGTCACCCACGATGGCGCGGACCTCGTCCAGCGCCTTGACGATCGCCGCTTCGACGTCGGCCATGGCCTCGGCCGGCTGGCGGTCGATTTCCAGCAGCATCACCGACTCGGCAGTGCCTTCGCCCACGGCCGACAGCTTGCCGGCCTTGTCGCGGGTGAAGCGCAGCACCGGGTGGCCCAGCACGTGCACGCCAACGCCATGTTCGGCCAGCGACATCGTCACGGTATCCACCAGGAACGGCATGTCGTCGTTGACGATCTGCAGCACGGTGTGCAGCGATTCCCACCCGTTGGCCTTCAGGGTCGGGTTGAACACGCGCACATTGGCCTTGCCGGCCTTGCGCGTGCGTGCGAATTCGAGCGTGTCGGCGGCCAGCGCGGCCCATTCCTCAGCGGTGTGGTGCGGGAACTCGTCCGCTTCCATGCGCTTGTAGAAATCGGCGGCGAACGCCACTGCCTCGGCCTGCCCGGCCGCCGGGTAACGCTTGCGCAAGGCCGTGTACACCGGCTCCAGCGAGAAGCCCACTGGTGAAACAGTCTGCGTATCGGCTGGTTTGGTCGTTTTTTTCACGGTCTTGGCTGCTGTTTTTTGCGGTTTCATGGCAGAGCGATGCGTGTTGCCCAGTTGGAAAGATGAAATTGTAGCCCTACCGCACAGAAAGGCCTTGCTGCAGGACGGAATAAGAACATTCGGGTTGGGTGCCGTTTACGTCGCGCGTCATCAATCCGGAACGGTATGGATGACATGCTCGAAACATCCCCCTGCGAAGCATCGGCCGCTTGTGTGGCAACTTGACGATGCGAAGGGAGACAGTGCCAAAAGCAATGCTTCTCCAATTCTGAACTGGACGGTATAGTCCACCGCGTGAACTCCCCCACCCCTGCCGTCGCCTCGCTCGATGCGCGCGATCACCGCGTGTTCGATGCCGTGCGCGATCTGATGGCGGTCCAGGGTATGCAGCTGAGCATGGAATCGGTTGCCCAGCATGCCGGCTGTTCCAAGCAGACCCTCTACAGCCGTTACGGCAGCAAGCAGGAACTGCTGCGCCGGGTGCTGCAGCGCCACCTGTGCCGGGCCACCGCCGGCCTGCGCGCACTGGACGGCGAGGACCTGCGCGGCTGCCTGCTGCAGTTCGCCTTCGATTACGTGGACCACTTCAACGAGCCGCACGTGGCCCAGGCCTGCCGGCTGATCGCGGCGGAGTCGGCCCAGTTCCCCGAAGAGGCCCGTGCGCTCTACCGCGACGGCGCAGGCGCGCTCGCCCTTCACCTCGCTGAATGGATCCAGCAGCGCGCCAGAGACGGCCTGCTGCGCCATGACGACCCGCACTTCATGGCCGAGCTGCTATTAAGCATGATCGCGGGACAGGATTTCGAGAAGCAGCGCTTTCACACCCCCCATCGTGCCGACGCCTCACAGCGGCGCCGCTGGGCAGAGTTTTCCGTGGACAGTTTCCTGCGCGCGTTCGCTGCGCCGGACGCGATCCGCTCACCGCATTCAAACCAACACCGGAGTTTCTCCTGATGATCGCCCCACTCCGCACCCTCGCCCTGACGTGCGCAGTCGCCGTCGCGTTGACCGCCTGCAAGAAGCCGGAACAACAGACGCCTCCGCCGCCGGAAGTGGGCGTGATCGAGGCCAAGGCCGATACCCTGCCGCTGCAGCGTGAGCTGGTCGGCCGCCTGTCGCCGTACCGCAGCGCCGACGTACGCGCCCGCGTGCCGGGCGTGCTGCTCAAGCGTGTCTACCAGGAAGGCCAGGACGTCAAACAGGGCCAGGTCCTGTTCCTGATCGACCCGGCGCCGCTGCAGGCCGCACTGAATGCCTCGCAGGCCGAACTGGCCTCGGCGCAGGCAACCTATGCCAATGCCAAGGCCGCCGCCGCGCGCGCCCGTTCGCTGGCGCCGCAGAAGTTCGTCTCCAAGTCGGACCTCGACGCGGCCGAAGCCACCGAACGTACCGCCGCCGCCGCGGTACAGCAGGCGCAGGCCTCGCTGTCCAACGCGAAGATCAACCTCGGCTACGCCCAGGTGACTTCGCCGATCGACGGCCGTGCCGGCAAGCAGCAGGTCACCGAAGGCGCGCTGGTCGGCCAGGGCGACATCACCCTGCTGACCACCGTGGACCAGCTCGACCCGCTGTACGTGAACTTCTCGATGAGCTCGGACGAGCTGACCCAGCTGCGTCGGGCCCAGGCCGCCGGCGCGGTGTCGCTGAGCGGCGACGGCAAGTCCACGGTGCAGGTGAAGCTGTCCGACGGCACGATGTACGACCAGCCGGGCACGCTGGATTACTCCTCGGCCGTGGTCGACCCGTCCACCGGCGCGGTGACCCTGCGTGCGGTGCTGCCGAACCCGGAAAAGATCCTGCTGCCGGGCGCCTTCGTCAGCTTCCAGGCCGTACTGGGTGAGCGCAAGAACGCCTTCCTGGTGCCGCTGCAGGCCCTGCAGCGCGACACCACCGGCGGCTACGTCATGGTGGTGGGCAAGGATGGCAAGGTGGTGCGAAAGAACGTGGTGACCGAAGGCCAGCAGGGCAGCAACTGGCTGGTCAGCAGCGGCCTGGAGCCGGGCGACCAGGTGGTCGTGGCCGGCGTGCAGAAGGTCAAGGAAGGCGCGCCGGCAACGGCCAAGCCGTGGACCCCGCCCGCACCGGCCGCCAACGACCATGCACCGGCAGGCGCGGCACCCGCCGCTGCCGGCCAGGCGCCGGCCGCCCAGGCAGATGCAGCGGCGCCGGCCGATCCGGCGGCCAAACCGTCCGATGGCGCTCCGGCCGCCGAACCGACCAAGCAGTAACGGGGACCATCCGTCATGCCTAAATTTTTCATTGAACACCCGGTATTCGCCTGGGTGGTCGCGATCCTGATCTCGCTTGCGGGCGTGATCTCGATCCTGGGTCTGGGCGTGGAGTCCTACCCGAGCATCGCACCGCCCCAGGTGACGGTGAGCGCCACCTACCCCGGCGCCAGCGCCGACACCACCGAAAAGTCGGTCACCCAGGTGATCGAGCAGCAGCTGACCGGTATCGATCACCTGCTGTACTTCAGCTCCTCGTCGGCCTCCAACGGCCGCGCGACCATCACGCTGACCTTCGAAACCGGTACCGACGCGGACATCGCCCAGGTGCAGGTGCAGAACAAGGTGTCGCTGGCCACCCCGCGCCTGCCCACCGAGGTCACCCAGCAGGGTGTGGTGGTGGCCAAGGCCAACGCCGGCTTCCTGATGGTGGTGGCGCTGCAGTCGGACAGCGCGGCGATCACCCGCGACGCGCTCAACGACATCGTCGGTTCGCGCGTGCTCGACCAGATCTCGCGTATTCCCGGCGTCGGCAGCACCCAGCAGTTTGGTTCCGAGTACGCCATGAACATCTGGCTCAACCCGGAGCGCATGCAGGGCTTCAACCTCTCGGCCAGCCAGGTGCTGGCGGCGATCAAGGCCCAGAACGTGCAGTTCGCGGCCGGTTCGCTGGGGTCGGATCCGTCCCCGCCAGGCCACTACTTCACTGCCACCGTGTCGGCCGAAGGTCGCTTCAGCTCGCCCCAGCAGTTCGAAGAAATCATCCTGCGCGCCAATGCAGACGGCTCGCGGGTGATGCTCAAGGACGTGGCCCGGATCGCGTTCGGCGCCAACAACTACGGCTTTGATACCCAGTACAACGGCAAGCCGACCGGTGCCTTCGCGATCCAGCTGCTGCCCGGTGCCAACGCACTGAACGTGGCCAACGCGGTCACCTCGAAGATGGACGAACTGGAGTCCACCTTCCCGACCGGCGTGACCTGGTTCTCGCCGTACGACAGCACCACCTTCGTGAAGATCTCGATCGAGGAAGTGGTCAAGACCCTGATCGAAGCGATCGTGCTGGTCTTCCTGGTGATGCTGATCTTCCTGCAGAACTTCCGTGCCACGCTGATCCCGACGCTGGTCATCCCGGTCGCCCTGCTGGGCACCTTCCTGGGCATGAGCATCATCGGCTTCACCATCAACCAGCTGACCCTGTTTGCGATGGTGCTGGCGATCGGCATCGTGGTCGATGACGCCATCGTGGTCATCGAGAACGTCGAACGCATCATGACCGAGGAGAAGCTGCCGCCCAAGGCCGCCACCCAGAAGGCCATGACCCAGATCACCGGCGCGGTGGTGGCCATCACGGTGGTGCTGGCGGCGGTGTTCATCCCGTCGGCGCTGCAGGGCGGTGCCGCGGGTGAGATCTACAAGCAGTTCGCGCTGACGATCGCCATCGCGATGGCGTTCTCGGCGTTCCTGGCGCTGGGCTTCACCCCGGCACTGTGCGCGACCTTCCTGAAGGCCACGCACGGCGAACCGAACATCGTGTACCGCACCTTCAACAAGTACTACGACAAGGTCAGTGGCACCTACGTGGGCCACATCACCTCGGCGGTGAAGCATGCGCCGCGCTGGATGATCCTGTTCGTGGTGCTCACGGTGCTGTGCGGCTTCCTGTTCACCCGCATGCCGGGCAGCTTCCTGCCGGAAGAAGACCAGGGCTACGCGCTGGCGATCGTGCAGCTGCCGCCGGGCTCGACGAAGGCGCAGACCAACGCGACCTTCGCGCAGATGCGCGGCATCCTGGAAAAGCAGGAAGGCTTCGAAGGCATGCTGCAGGTGGCCGGTTTCAGCTTCGTCGGTTCCGGCGAAAACGTGGGCATGGGCTTCATCCGGCTCAAGCCCTGGGCGGACCGTGACATCACGGTGCCGGAGTTCATCCAGAACATGAACGGCGCGTTCTACGGGATCAAGGAGGCACAGATCTTCGTGGTCAACCTGCCCACGGTGCAGGGCCTGGGCCAGTTCGGCGGCTTCGACATGTGGCTGCAGGACCGTGGCGGTGCCGGCTTCGAACAGCTGACGCAGGCGCGCAACATCCTGCTCGGCAAGGCGGCGGAAGAGAAGGACCTGCTCACCGGCGTGCGCCCGAACGGGCTGGAAAACGCGCCGCAGCTGCAGCTGCACGTGGACCGCGTGCAGGCGCAGACGATGGGGCTGTCGGTGTCGGACGTGTACAGCACCATCCAGCTGATGCTGGCCCCGGTGTATGTAAACGACTTCTTCTACCAGGGCCGCATCAAGCGCGTGACCATGCAGGCCGATGGTCCGTTCCGTACCGGTGCGGAGTCATTGAACAGCTTCTATACGCCCAGCTCGCTGCAGACCAACGCCGACGGTACGCCGGCGATGATTCCGCTGAGCACGGTGGTGAAGTCCGAGTGGGTCTCCGCCCCGCCGTCGCTGAGCCGTTACAACGGCTATTCGGCGATCAACATCGTCGGTTCGCAGGCACCGGGCCGCAGCTCGGGTGAAGCGATGCAGGCGATGGAGCGGATCGTGTCGGACGACCTGCCGGCCGGCTTCGGCTACGACTGGTCGGGCATGTCCTACCAGGAAATCCTGGCGGGCAACGCGGCGACGCTGCTGCTGGTGCTGTCGATCGTGGTGGTGTTCCTGTGCCTTGCGGCGCTGTATGAAAGCTGGTCGATCCCGGTGGCGGTGCTGCTGGTGGTGCCGCTGGGTGTGCTGGGCGCGCTGGCGTTCTCGCTGGCCCGCGGCCTGCCCAACGATCTGTACTTCAAGATCGGCCTGATCACGGTGATCGGCCTGGCCGCGAAGAACGCGATCCTGATCGTGGAGTTCGCGGTGGAGCAGCGCGCGGCGGGCAAGAACCTGCGCGAGGCCACCATCGAGGCTTCCCGTCTGCGCTTCCGCCCGATCCTGATGACGTCGTTCGCGTTCATCATGGGCGTGATCCCGATGGCGATCTCCACCGGTGCCGGCGCCAACGCGCGTCACGCCATCGGTACGGGCGTGATCGGCGGCATGGTGTTCGCCACGTTCCTGGGCCTGCTGATGATCCCGGTGTTCTTCGTGGTGGTCCGCCGCATGCTGGGCGACAAGCTGGACGAACCGTCCAAGGAGTTCCTGGAACGCCAGGGCGAAGCCAACACGGCGCATCGTCCGGATCGTTGATGGACAGGGGCAATCGATGATTGCCCCACCGGCAGGTGACCACCGTTGGTGGTCACGCTGAATCCGGTAGGTGGCCACCGTTGGTGGTCACCCTGAAATGCGAAAGGCCCCGGAGCAAACCGGGGCCTTTTTTTTGCGGTTGCGCATTTGCCGTAGCGCCGGGCTCTGCCCGGCTGCCGTTGGATCTGTGCGAACAGCTGTGGGCTGGAACGACCTGTGGCTAGGCGGGTCGGGGCGGGTTCGCGGGGGACGCCGTGAATACGTCCCTGTAGGCTTGGTCGCGGCATCCATGCCGCTCACACCCCCACAAACCCGCCCCGACCCACCTTTTGACAGTGTGTCGTTGCCACGGGAAAAGCCGGCGAGGCGGTGACTGCCTCGCAAAGCCACCGCCGCCGACCCTTCGACCGTGTTTCGCGGGCCATGGGAAAAGCCGGTGTGCCGGCGATGCCGGCACTCTGCTTCGATCAGTTCAATGCGTTATCGAACGTGGGAGTTTTCACGGCAGTTGTTTGGAAACCAACCCTACCGGCGAGGTGGTGACGCGTTCAAGGTGCCCCAAGCGGTCGGCGCCACCGCTTTTCCGGTGGCCACCGATCAAGTGTCGAACGGTCGGCGCGCCTCCGCTTTTCCTTTGGCCACCAGCCAACTGTCGAGGGGTCGGCGGGGGTGGGTTTGCGGGGGCATGAGCCGCATGGGTCGGGCGCATGCGCCCGACGGGTTGGGCAGGAGCCCAACCCCGGTCTTGCCGTGTGCGCAGGACAGCGCACACGTGCAAGCGGCGACTGAGCTTACATGGGTGAAGGCGCACTGCTTGCGAGGCACTGCCTCGCGTGCGACTGAACGCACAGCCGCTGGCGGCTGGGCCGGGCCGCGGAGCGGGACTTGCAGCGTCCCCCGCAGGCCCACCGCCGCCGGCCCAAGCCTGGGAAACCTGGCAGACCACCGCTGTTCGCCAAAACGCATGAAGCCGGGCAAAGCCCGGCCTCAGGTGAGAGCATGCGATCAGAAAAGCGAGCCGGGCAGAGCCCGGCTCTACTGCGGTGCCGCCTCAGCGCAGGCCGGTCTCGTTGCGGGCGATGACCAGGCGCTGGATTTCCGAGGTGCCTTCGTAGATCTCGGTGATCTTGGCGTCGCGGAAATAGCGCTCCAGCGGCATTTCCTTGGAATAGCCCATGCCGCCGTGGATCTGCACCGCCTGGTGAGTGATCCACATCGCCGCTTCCGACGCGGTGAGCTTGGCGATGGCCGCTTCATTGCTGAAACGCTTGCCCTGCCCCTTCACCCATGCCGCGCGCAGCGTCAGCAGCAGCGCTGCGTCCAGCTTGCACTTCATGTCCGCGATCTTGGCCTGCGTCATCTGGAACGTGCCGATCGCCGCGCCGAAGGCCTTGCGGTCCTTCACGTACTCGATCGTTGCCTCGTAGGCCGCACGCGCGATGCCGATGGCCTGCGACGCGATGCCGATGCGGCCCGCGTCCAGCACGCCCATCGCGATCTTGAAGCCCTCGCCTTCCTTGCCCACCACATCGTCGGCCGCCGCCACGTAGTCCTGGAACTCGATCTCGCACGTGGCCGACGCACGGATGCCCAGCTTCGGCTCGGTCTTGCCGCGGTGGAAGCCGGCCTTGTCCGTATCGATCATGAACGCCGTGATGCCGCGCGCGCCCTGCTCCGGGTCGGTCATCGCGAACAACACAATGTATTTGGCCACCGGGCCAGACGTGATCCAGCTCTTCTTGCCGTTGATGACATACGTGCCGTCGGCCTGCTTCACCGCGCGGCAGCGCATCGCCGTCGCGTCCGAACCGGACTGCGGCTCGGTCAGCGCGAACGCGCCGATGGCCTCGCCCTCGGCGATCGCGCGCACGTACTTCTGCTTCTGCGCCTCGCTGCCATGGGTCAGGATGCCGTTGCAGAACAGCGAATTGTTGACCGACATGATCGTCGAATGCGCGGCGTCGCCGGCGGCAACCTCCACCATCGCCAGCACGTAGGCAATCGGGTCCATGCCCGCGCCGCCGTACTCGGCCGGCACTTCAATGCCCATCAGCCCGTTTTCACCCAGCAACCGGATGTTCTCCAGCGGGAACTCGCCGGTGCGGTCATGGTGTTCCGCGCTCGGCGCGATCTTTTCCTGCGCAATGCGACGCGCAACGTCCTGCAGCATCAGCTGCTCTTCGGTAAAACTGAAATCCACAAAACCCTCCCAGGAACATGTCGATATGGCCGCGCCAGGCGCGTCCAGGTGCGGCGATTGTACCGGGGGCCGGCCAATGCCGGCTGACTTGACCGCAGCCAAGGCGAAGACGAAAATATCTCTATATCGCGATAGGTAGATATTTATGGATCTCGAGGACTGGTCGGTCCGGCTGAAAGTGTTCGCCGACGCCACCCGCGTTCGCCTGCTGACCCTGCTGGAGCAGGAAGAATTGACCGTGGCCGAGTTGTCGGCCATCACCACGCTGGCCCAGCCGCGCGTGTCCACCCACCTGGCCCGCCTGAAGGAAGCCGGGCTGGTGCGCGACCGCCGCGCGGGGGTTTCGGCCTATTACCGCTTCGACGACGCCGCCTTGGACCCCGCGCAGCGCGCATTGTGGCACGCACTCAGCACCGGCAGCGACGACCCGCTGCTGCGTCAGGATGCTGAACGGGTGGCCAGCGTGCTGGCCAGCCGCGCCGCCGACCAGAACTGGGCCGACAGCGTGGCCGGCGACATGGAACGGCATTATTCGCCCGGCCGCACCTGGGAGGCCCTGGCGCGCACCGCGCTGCCGCTGCTGGAAACCGGCGACGTGCTGGATATTGCCTCGGGCGACGGCGTACTGGCCGAACTGGTTGCCCCGCACGCCAAGCGCTACGTCTGCATCGACACCAGTGCGCGGGTGGTCGCGGCCGCCAGCGAGCGCCTGCGCCGCCTGGCCAACGTGGAAGTGCGCGAGGGCGACATGCATGCCCTGCCCTTCAAGGACCGCAGCTTCGACCTGGTGGTGCTGATGCACGCGCTCACCTACGCCGCCAAGCCGGCCCAGGCCGTTGCCGAGGGCGCGCGCGTGCTGCGCTCCGGCGGCCGCCTGCTGCTGTGCAGCCTGGCCCGCCACGAGCACAAGGCGGCGGTGGATGCGTATGGCCACGTCAACCTGGGCTTCTCGGACAAGGAACTGCGCAAGTTCGCCGAAAAGGCCGGGCTGGTCGTGTCCAGCCTGGAAACCGTGACCCGTGAAAAGCGCCCGCCGCATTTTGAAGTCATCTCGCTGATCGCCAGCAAGCCCTGAGGTTCCTGTCATGTCCCTGCCCTGGCTGCACCCCGATCGCGTGCGCGCCCTGGAAGACGCCCTGGCGCAACGCATCCTGATCATCGATGGCGCCATGGGCACCATGATCCAGCGCCACGGGCTGGAAGAGGCCGACTACCGCGGCGAGCGGTTCGCCGGCGGCTTCGATACCGCGCACCGCCCCGGCTGCGCGCACGGCGTCGACGCGCCGACGCCGGAGGGGCATGACCTCAAGGGCAACAACGACCTGCTGCTGCTGAGCCGGCCCGAGGTCATCGCCGGCATCCATACCGCGTACCTGCAGGCCGGTGCCGACCTGATCGAGACCAATACCTTCAACGCCACCTCCGTCAGCCAGGCCGACTACCACCTGGAACACCTGGTCTACGAATTGAACAAGGCCGGCGCCGCCGTGGCGCGCGCCTGCTGCGATGCCATCGAGGCCACCACGCCCGACAAGCCGCGCTTCGTGTTCGGCGTGCTGGGCCCAACGAGCCGTACCGCCTCGATCAGCCCGGATGTGAACGATCCCGGCTTCCGCAACACCAGCTTCGACGCACTGCGCGAGACCTACCGCGAGGCCATCGATGGCCTGATCGACGGCGGCGCGGACACCCTGATGGTCGAAACCATCTTCGACACGCTCAACGCCAAGGCGGCGCTGTTCGCCATCGAAGAGGCCTTCGACGACCGCGGCGCGCGGCTGCCGATCATGATCTCCGGCACCATCACCGACGCCTCCGGGCGCACCCTGTCCGGGCAGACCGCCGAGGCGTTCTACGCTTCGGTCGCGCACAGCCGGCCGCTGTCGGTGGGGCTGAACTGCGCACTGGGCGCCAGCGACATGCGCCCGCACGTGGAAACGCTCTCCATCGTGGCCGACTGCCGGGTCAGCGCGCACCCCAATGCCGGCCTGCCCAACGCGTTCGGCGAATACGACGAGACCCCCGAGGAGATGGCCACCACCCTGCGCGAATTCGCCAGTGCCGGCCTGCTCAACCTGGTCGGCGGCTGCTGCGGCACCTCGCCGGCGCATATCCAGGCGATCGCCGAAGCGGTCGCGGACCTGCCGCCGCGCGCCCTGAACGAGTCCACCAGTCCATGACCTCTTCGCAGCACACCCGCCTGTCCGGTCTTGAACCGCTGGTCATCACGCCCGACCTGTTGTTCGTCAACATCGGCGAGCGCACCAACGTTACCGGCAGCGCGCAGTTCCGCAAGCTGGTCAAGGAAGAGCGCTACGAAGAGGCGGTGGAAGTGGCCCGCCAGCAGGTCGCCAGCGGCGCGCAGATCCTCGACGTGAACATGGACGAGGGACTGATCGACTCCGAGAAGGCGATGACGCGCTATCTCAACCTGATCATGTCCGAGCCGGACATCGCGCGCATTCCGGTCATGGTCGACTCCTCGAAGTGGAGCGTGATCGAGGCCGGGCTGAAGTGCCTGCAGGGCAAGAGCGTGGTCAACTCGATCTCGCTGAAGGAAGGCGAGGCCCAGTTCATCGACCATGCGCGCAAGGTGCTGCGCTACGGCGCCGCCGCGGTGGTGATGGCGTTCGACGAGGACGGCCAGGCCGACACCTGCGCGCGCAAGGTGGAGATCTGCACCCGCGCCTACCGCATCCTGGTCGACCAGGTCGGCTTCCCGCCGCAGGACATCATCTTCGACCCCAACATTTTCGCCGTGGCCACCGGCATCGAGGAACACGACAACTACGCGGTGGACTTCATCGAGGCCACCCGCATCATCAAGCGCACGCTGCCGCATTGCCATATCTCTGGCGGCGTCTCGAACGTGTCGTTCTCCTTCCGCGGCAACGAATCTGTGCGCCAGGCGATCCACTCCGTGTTCCTCTACCACGCCATCGCGGCGGGCATGGACATGGGCATCGTCAACGCTGGCGCGATGCCGATCTACGACGAGCTGGACCCGGAACTGCGCGAGCGGGTCGAGGACGTGATCCTCAACCGCCGCCGCGACGGCACCGAACGCCTGCTGGAGATCGCCGAGCGCTACAAGGGCAAGAAGGGCGAGATCAAGGGCGAAGACCTGGCCTGGCGCGAGAAGCCGATCGATGCGCGGCTGGCGCATGCGCTGGTGCATGGCCTGGATGCCTGGGTGGAGGCCGACACCGAAGAGGCGCGGATCCGCTCCAGCCGCCCGCTGGATGTGATCGAAGGGCCGCTGATGGACGGCATGAACGTGGTCGGCGACCTGTTCGGTGCCGGCAAGATGTTCCTGCCGCAGGTGGTGAAGTCCGCCCGCGTGATGAAGAAGGCGGTGGCCTACCTGCTGCCCTTCATCGAGGCCGAGAAGCTGCGCAGCGGCGACACCGCCAAGAGCAACGGCAAGATCATCATGGCCACGGTCAAGGGCGACGTGCATGACATCGGCAAGAACATCGTCGGCGTGGTCCTGGCCTGCAACAACTTCGAGGTGATCGACCTTGGCGTGATGGTGCCGGCGCAGAAGATCCTGGATGCGGCGCGCGCGGAGAACGCCGACATCATCGGCCTGTCCGGGCTGATCACCCCGTCGCTGGAAGAAATGAGCCACGTGGCCCGCGAGATGGAGCGACAGGGCTTCACCCTGCCGCTGATGATCGGCGGTGCCACCACGTCGCGCGCGCACACCGCGCTGAAGATCGACCCGCACTACAAGGCGCCCACGGTGTGGGTGAAGGACGCCTCGCGCGCCGTGGGCGTGGCCCAGTCGCTGATCTCCAGCGAACTGCGCGAGGCCTTCGTGGCCGCCAACGAAGCCGACTACGCCGACATCCGCCTGCGCCACCGCAACCGTGGCGACGCCAAGCGCCTGGTCACCCTGGCCAAGGCGCGCGCGCAGCGCTTCGAGGGCGACTGGGCGAATTACACGCCACCGACCCCGCGCAAACCCGGCCTGCACGTCCTGGATGATTACCCGCTGGCCGATCTGGTCGAGGTGATCGACTGGACGCCGTTCTTCCAGGCCTGGGAGCTGGCCGGCAAGTACCCGGCCATCCTTACCGACGAGATCGTCGGCACCCAGGCCAGCGAGCTGTACCGCGACGCCCGCGCGATGCTCAGCCGCATCGTCGATGAGCGCTGGTTGACCGCCAAGGCCGTGTTCGGGCTGTGGCCGGCCAACAGCGTGGGTGACGACGTGCATCTGACCACCGACGACGGCCCGGCCGTGCTGCACTTCCTGCGCCAGCAGGTGGACAAGCCGGTGGAGCGCCCGGACTTCTGCCTGGCCGACTTCATCGCACCCGCCGACAGCGGCAAGCAGGACTGGATCGGCGGCTTCGCGGTGACGGCCGGCATCGGCATCGACCCGCACGTGGCGCGCTTCGAAGCCGACCATGACGACTACAACGCGATCCTGCTCAAGGCGCTGGCCGACCGCCTGGCCGAGGCGCTGGCCGAGCGCCTGCACCAGCACGTGCGCACCGACTACTGGGGCTACCAGCCCGATGAGACGCTGGACAACGAGGCGCTGATTGCCGAGAAGTACAGCGGCATCCGCCCCGCGCCCGGCTACCCGGCCTGCCCCGAGCACAGCGAGAAGGGCACGCTGTTCCGCCTGCTCGATGCCGAGAACAACGCGGACATGCAGCTGACCGAGAGTTTCGCGATGCTGCCGACGGCGGCGGTGTCGGGCTATTACTTCAGCCACCCGCAGAGCCAGTATTTCGTCGTCGGCCGGGTCACCCGCGAGCAGGTCAGCGATTACGCCAAGCGCAAGGGCGTGGACCGCGCGCAGGCCGAACGCTGGCTGGCCTCGAACCTGGATTACGATCCGGAATGAGTGCTGTCCCGGTCGCCCGCCTGTCCAGCTTCTATCTCTTCTACTACGCCGCACTGGGCGCGTTCACCCCGTACTGGTCGCTGTTCCTGACCGCGCGCGGGATGAGCGTGACCTCCATCAGCGTGATGATGGGCATCTGGTACGCCACCCGTATCGTGGCGCCCACCACCTGGACCTCGATTGCCGCCGCTTCTCCCCACCCGATCCGCTGGTTGCGGGTCGGCTGCGTGCTGACGCTGATCACCTTCGGCGCCTTCCTGCTGCCACTGCCGCAGCCGTGGATGTACCCGGCCATGGTGGTGTTCTGCTTCTTCTACAACGCGGTGATGCCGCAGTTCGAATCCATCACGTTGACCCACCTCGGCAACGACAGCCACCGCTACGGACTGATCCGGGTCTGGGGCTCGCTGGGCTTCATCGCGGTGGTGATGGGCTTCGGCTGGCTGCTGGAAGGCAACGGCGGACCCGGCCGCGCTGGCATGCTGCCGTGGCTGATGCTGCCGCTGTTCGCGCTGCTGGTCGCCTCATCGTTCGCCAACCGCTACGCACGCGATTTCCATCGCGCCGATGGCGATGCCAGCGGCTTCTGGCAGATCGTGCGCAAGCCGCAGGTGCTGGCCTTCTTCCTGGCCGCCTTCATGGAACAGCTGTCGTTCGGCCCGTACTACACGTTCTTCTCGGTCTATATGGACCACCACGGCTATGCGACGTCCACGCTGGGGCTGCTGTGGACCATCGGCGTGGTGTTCGAGGTGGGCGTGTTCTTCACCATCGGCCGCTTCTTCCGCCGCTACGACGCCAGCTGGATGCTGCTGATCGCGCTGCTCAGCTCCACCGTGCGCTGGACCGTCACCGCGCTGTTCCCGCAGCACCTGGGCGTGATGCTGGTGGCGCAGACGGCGCATGCGCTGGGATTCGCCGCCTTCTTCGCCGCCGCCATGCAGATGCTGGCGACCTATTTCCCCGGTCGCCTCAACGGCCATGGCCAGGGCCTGCTGTATGGGTTCTCGTCCGGCGTCGGCGGCGTACTTGGCGCGCTGATCGCCGGCCAGCTCTGGAACATCGACCAGGGGCGCACCGCGTTCCTGGCCGGCGCGGGTTTCGCCGCGCTGGGCGCGCTGTTGTGCTTCTTCGCGATCAGCCTGCCGTTGTTGCGGCGGCGCACACCCGCAGTGTGAGTCGCGCCCTGGTAGGGTCGCATCCCGATCGACTGCCGTTGACGATGATTGGTGCATTGGGGCATGACCTCCAACGAAGGAGCGCCTCCGTCATGGGTCCATGCGTCAATGCACCAATCACCGTCAACGGCAGTCGTTTGGAAACCGACCCTACCGAGCCCCCGCCCACGGCCAGCCGTTATTGCACGTGCTCGCGGAACGCCGGCAACAACACCCGGTTGCCGTAGCCACTCAGGTGGTCGCCATCGAAATACAGCGGCTTGCCGTCGGCATCGGGCTGGCAGACGGTGCCCGGGCACAGCGTCGGCAACGGGTCCCAGACGCTGGCACCGGGCAGCGCCGCCGCGATCCGAAGCAGGCTGTCCAGCGCCGGGGTGCGTATCGCTTCCACCTGCGCGCGCGTGATCCGCATGCCGTTGACGCAGATCGGGTTGCCGCGGTTGAACGCATCCGAGCAGCGGTACGGTGGCGCCGGCAGCACCGGCTTCGGCGCCTCCAGCACGATCCGCACCCCGCGTTCGGCCAACGGGCGAAGCTGCTCGATCGCGGCACTCACTTCGGCCGCACGGCCCTCCACCGCCGCCGGACTGAGCAGATCGGCCTTGACCTGGGCTGCGTCGAACAACTGGTACTGCTCGGCCAGCCGCGGAATGCGCAGGCCCGGCAGGAACAGCACGTCGCCGGCACGCGCAGTGGCCTGGATATCGGCCAGCACGTTGCGGGTATACGCCTCGCAGGCCGGGTTCGGCCCACGCCAGGCCTGCATGCCGGCCAGCGCGCAGCCGCCACTGCCGTACAGGCGTACCTGGCCGCCGTCCTGCACCACCTTCCGGCGCAGCAGTTCGTTGTAGACCAGTGCGTGCGAATCGCCGGCAACGAACAGCACACTGGCCACGCCGCTGCCGGCCGCACACTCCCCCCGCTGCAACAGGCGCGCCTGGCCACCGCTGACCGGAATGCTCGATTCCACGACAAGGCAGTCGGGCACTTCCTTCTTCAGACCCTTCGCATACGGATACCAGTCCAGCGGATGGCGGGTGACCGTACTCAGTGAAATGTGTCGCTGGTGCTTGACCAGCACCGACTGCATGCCGGCGCCCAGCACCAGCACGCCCAGCCCCAACAGCACCCAGCGCCCGTTGCTGCGTGGCCCGCGCGCGCCATGGCGCAGCGGCTGCTCCACCCAGCGCCAGGACAGCCAAGCCAGCACGAATACCAGCAGTACCGCCGTGCCACCGGTGAGCGGCGTTTCCAACCCCACCGTCCAGCGGAACAGCACGAACACCGGCCAGTGCCACAGGTACAGCGAGTAGGACAACTTGCCCACCCAGACCATCGGCGCGCTGCCCAGCGCGCGTCCGGTCCAGCCCTGCGGATGTCGCTGCAGCAGGCCCAGCAGCAGCAGCGTGGAGAGCACCGGCCACAGTCCGTCCGGCCACGGCGAATGCCCCGGCCGCGCCGCCCACAACCCGTAGCCCAGCGCCGCCACCGCCAGCAACAGCAACGGCGAGCGCCACGACACCCCGCGCGCCAGCGGCGCTGCATCGAAGCGACCGGCCAGCGTCATGGCCTGGTACAGCAGCACGCCGGCACCGAGCTGCCAGAAGCGCGTGGTGGTGATGTAGAACGCCTGGATCTCCTGTCCGCCCTGCCCGGCCAGCCGCAGCGCGTAGGCCAGCGAAGCGACGGTGGCCAGCGCGAACAATCCGAGCGACAGCGCGCGCCCGCGCCCCCGCCGCGACCACGCCAGGAAGAGCAGCGGGAACAGCAGGTAGAACTGTTCCTCCACGCCCAGCGACCAGGTGTGGGTGTACGGATTGAATTCGGTGCGCGGCGAGAAGTAGTCGTTGCCGGTGGCGGCCAGCACCCAGTTGCTCAGTCCAAAGAACGCGCGGCGGCCGGTCTTGTCGCTGGTCTCGCTAAGCCAGGATTCGGGAATGAACAGCGCGCTGAGCAGCGCGGTGATCAGCAGGCACACCACCAGCGCCGGCACGATGCGGCGGATGCGCCGCGCATAGAAACGCAGCAGGCCCTGCCAGCCACCCAGCGCCGGCAGGCGGTCGACCGAGGCACTGACCACGAAGCCGGAGATCACGAAAAAGACGTCCACGCCGGTGAAGCCACCCGGCAACCAGCTCGCCTTGAGGTGGTAGAGGATCACCGCCAGCACCGCGACGGCGCGCAGGCCGTCGATGTGGGGGACGTAGTGCTGGCGGGGACGGCTTTCCTGCATGTAACGCTCCTGGTCCGCGCATCGGCCACCGCACGACCAACGGTCGTGTGCTACCAGACCAGATCGTCCGGAACCTGGTAGGCCGGATCGGCGTACGGGTCGTCTTCGGCCGGCGCATTCGGATCCACGCGCAGTGCCACCGACGGGGCGAAGATCGCCTCGGCCTCGTCCAGCACGGCGGCCGTCACCAGCAGGTAGCGGCCGTTCTGCTGCAGCACGCCCAGCTCACCGGCATTGAGCCCCTTGAGCTGTTCGGCGGTGACGTAGACGCGCTTGATCTTGCCGCCGTAGTTGAAGTGGCGGGCAATCTCGGCGGCGGCGTCATTCAACGACTTGCCTTCCAGCAACACGTCCAGCTTTGCCTTCGCTTCGCGGCGCACGCGCGCCTCTTCCTGCTTCAGGCGCTCGGCTTCGATGCGGTCGTCTTTTTCCTTCTGCGCGCGGATCGCATAGGCCTTGGCCAGGTCGATGTCCTCGCGCGAGCGCGGCTTGCCCTGGCCCGGGTGCTGTCCGGGGCGTGCGTTGCCTGCCGGGCGTGCGGCGCCAGCGGGGCGGCCCTTGCCCTGCGGGCCACGGCGCGCGTCGCCCTCACGG
>NZ_JBOHXV010000053.1:0-34196 GCF_050737075.1 Stenotrophomonas sp. | reverse complement strand
ACCCATGGGGTGGCTCTACCCCTGTACGCGCACCCTCGCCTGCACTGCTGCCATCGCCATGCGATCCGCTTCCTGCGGCACTTCCGGCGCGGGGCAGCGGCCACCTGCATGGTCATCGTGCGCCAGCCAGTCGTCCACCACGCCACTCAGCAGGTCCAGGCGCAGCGGCAGGGTGATGTGGTCTTCGCCGCGCATTTCGATGTAATGCACACGCGGGCTGGCGGCGGCCAATGCACGCCCCTGCTCCACCCGCACGTGCGCGTCGTTCTGGCCATGCAGCAGCAGCACGCAGGCACGCGTGTCGGCGACGGCACGGGTTACGTCCACGTCATCCAGATCCAGGTCCAGGCGCTGGCTGGCGGCGGCAATCACCGCATCGATGTTCTGCCCGCCGTAGCGCCACCGCCCGTAGGTCGCCATGGCCTGCGCCTTCCACGCGGTGGGCTGCAGCGACATCAAGTGCGGAATCATGCTGCGGATGGCGTCGCCCGCATTGGCGAACGATTCCATCGCCACCACGCCGGTGACGCGGTCGCCGAGCTTGTCGGCGGTGAACAGCGCGGTGGCCGCACCGTAGGACACGCCGAACAGATACAGCGGACCGACCACCTCGCCACGGCGCTGCAGGGCATCGATCACATCGATCACGTCGTCGGATTCGAACGTGCCATAGCCCGACGGTCCCGCACCGGAATGCCCGTGGTTGCGCAGGTCGATGGTGATCACCCGGTAGCCCGATTCGGCCAGCTGCAGCGACCACGGCAGCATCGCATCGCCGTTCATCATCCACCCATGCAGCAGCACCACGGTGCCGCGCGGGGCCTGCGCCTGGAACGGCTGCGGCAAGGCCAGCTTCAGCCCGGTGTTCAACGGCTCGCCATTGTCATGCTGCTGGGCCAGGTACTGGTAGTGCAGCCCATAGCGACCGGGATCGAACGCCCGCCAGAACAGCGGCACGCCGGCGCGTCCGGTCACGAAACCGTGGCGATTGGGCACCGCCGCCACCGCCTCGGCGATACGCGCGGTATCGAGCAGCGTGGACACACCACCCGGCGCGATCAGCCGATCGCTGAGCGAGGTGGAAGCAGCGGAGGAATTGAGCGACGAGCACGCGGCCAGCCACAGGCCGGCCCCGGCCAGCAGCAACAGCAGCAGGCGTTTCATGGGCGCAGAGGTTCACATTGAGCCGCGCAGATTAACCATCGCGCCCGGGGCGCTCTACCGCATCCACATGACCGATCGATGACAGCCCAGCCATTGTTCATTTATCCCGAACGTTACAACCACCCCTCCATCTCCCTCCACCACCCCTCCATCACCCCCTCCCGCCGCATCCGCTCCCGCCACCAGCGCAACGCCGCCCCCTCCTCGCCCGTTCGCCAGGCCAGCCACAGCGTCTCGTCCGGCTTGGGCTCCTCCACCTGCCTGACCACCAGCCGGCCCTCGGCCACGGCGGACTGCACATACGGCTCGGGCAGGAACCCGAAGCCCAGTCCGGCACACTGCAGCCGGAACTTGCTCACCGTATCGGGCACGGTGACGGTCTCCTGCCCCATCAGCAGCCCGACCGTGCGCGGCAGCAGCCGCCGCGCGGAATCGGCCACGGCAATCGCGCAATGCGCCGCCAGCTGCTCGCGCCCCAACGGCGCCTCCGCCGCCGCAAGTGGATGGCCCGGGGCCACGGCGAACACGAAGCGCACCACCCCCATCGGCTCCACCACGTAGCCCCCGCCGCTGGGGCCCTCGCCCGCCGCCCCCACCAGCAGGTCGGCGCGCCGGTCCAGCAGCGCTTCCCAGGTGCCGGACAACGCCTCGCTGATCAGCCGCACACGGGTCTGCTCGGCCACGCCACCAAACGCACGCACGTCCTCGGCCAGCAGCGCCGGCTGGAACAGCGAATCGACCGCCACGGTCAGCTCCGCCTCCCAGCCCGAGGCCACCCGCCGCACCCGCATCTCGAGTTCGCGGGCGGCGCGCAGCAGGTGCCGGCCCTCGTCCAGCAGCGCCACGCCCGCCTCGGTCAGGTGCGCGCGGGGCCCGATCCGGTCGAACAGCTGCACGCCCAGGTCCTGCTCCAGCTTGGACACGGTGTAGGAGATGGTCGAGGGCACCTTGTGCAGCTCCTTGCCGGCCGAGGCGAAGGAGCCACGACGGTCGATCGAATCCAGGATCTGCAGCGCGTCGAGACTGAGCTTGAGCATTCGAATTTTTCGATGATGGCTTGCAAAACTATCCGTTTTTCAAGCCGGGGGTGCAAGCGGATACTGGCGCCAACAGGAAAGGGGCAGCAAACACCTCCCCGGACCGCCATCGAAACCATCGAACACCCTGAGGAGAACATCATGCTGCAGATTCGCAAGAGCGCCACCCGCGGCCAGGCCAACCATGGCTGGCTGAACTCCCAGCACACCTTCTCCTTCGCCAACTACTACGACCCGCGCTACACCAGCTTCGGCCCGTTGCGCGTGATCAACGAAGACAAGGTCACCGGCGGCCAGGGCTTCGGCACCCACAGCCACAGCAACATGGAGATCATCTCCTACGTGCTCGGCGGCGCGCTGGAGCACAAGGACTCGATGGGCACCGGCTCGGTGCTGCGCTACGGCGATGTGCAGCGCATGAGTGCCGGCAGCGGGGTCAGCCACAGCGAGTTCAACCACTCGCCCGACGAGACCGTGCACTTCCTGCAGATCTGGCTGTTCCCGGACACCGAGAACATCACCCCGAGCTACCAGGAGACCCACTTCGCCCCGGAGGCCAAGCGCGGCCAGCTGCGCCTGATCGCCTCGAAGGATGGCCGCGACGGGTCGCTGCTGATCCACCAGGACACCAACATCTACGCCACCCTCCTGGACGGCGAAGAGCGCGTGCACCTGGCCCTGGCGCCGCAGCGTGGCGCCTATGTGCAGGTGGCGCGTGGCCAGCTGCAGGTCAACGGCATCACGCTGGAGACCGGCGACGCACTGCAGGTCCGCGACGAAGCCCAGCTCACGCTGGAAAACGCCAGCGATGCCGAAGTCCTGGTGTTCGATCTGCCGCTGTAACGGTGCGGAACACAGCAACGCCCCGAGCGATCGGGGCGTTGCCGTCGGTGCGGGCACCTCACAGCGAAGCGCGCGCTCAGCCGGCAGGCACCGGCGCATCAGCCGCAATCAGGCCAGCCGCCTTCAATTCTGCCCACAACCCCGGTGGCACCGCGACCGACATCGACGCCACGTTCGCCTGCACCTGCCCGGCCGTGCGCGCCCCCGGAATCACGGCGGAAACCACCTCGGGCGCGTCGGCGAACTGCAGCGCCGCGGTGCGCAGATCGACCCCGTGGCGGTCGCAGATCGCCTGGACCGCCGCGCGCTTCTTCGGCGCCCACTCCGGCACCGTGCCGTCATAGAGATAGCGGTCGCGACCGGCGAGGTAGCCCGCCAGCAGCGGTGCACCGACCACCACCGACGCCCCATGCCGGGCGATCGCCGGAAAGGTGTCATGCAGCGCCGCGTCGTGGTCGAGCAGCGAGTACTGGCAGGCAAGCAGGAAGATGTCCGGATCGGCCTCCTGCAGGGCGCGCAGCGCAGGCTCGGGGCGATTGACGCCGAAGCCCCACGCCTTGATCACCCCCTCCTCGCGCATCTTCGTCAGCGCCGGCATGGCGCCCTTGGCCGCTTCGGCAAAGCGCTGCTCCCACGGCATGCCGAGGTCTTTCTCGTTGTCCGGCGACAGGTCGTGGATGAAGACCACATCCAACTGCGCCACGCCCAACCGGTTGAGGCTGTCCTCGACCGAACGACGCACGCCGTCGGCGGAATAGTCATAGCGGTAATCGAACGGCGACGGCTCCTTCCACATCGTGTCCGGCAGCGCGCCTGCGGTGGCGGTGAGCAGGCGGCCGACCTTGGTCGACAGCGTGTAGTCGCGCGCCGGATGGTTATGCAGGTGGTGGCCGTAGCGGCGCTCGCTCAGACCCAGTCCGTACCAGGGCGACGTATCGAAATAGCGCACCCCGGCTGCATAGGCTGCCGCGAGCGTCTGCTCGCTCTGTGCATCAGTGGCTGGCGCAAAACCGTTGCCGACCGCCACCCCACCCAGCCCCAGGCGGGTATGCGGCCGGTATCGCCCTGCAGCGCGAGGGGAGTTGGTGGCCAGCGGATGGGCATGCGCGGTCCCGCGGGTGGGCAGCACACTGCCCGGTGCGGCCGATTGCGCAAGCAAGGGTGAACTGGCCAGCGCGGCAGTGCCGGCGGCGGCGGCGGAAAGGAAATGTCGGCGTGCGTTCACGACGGCTCCTGTTGCGGGGGAATGCCCACCCTCGCAGGTTGCCGGTGCAGGGCGCGCGGCGGTGACGTCAACGTGGCGGCAACACGCATCCGATGACACAAAGAAAAAGGCCTTCGTACTTTCGTACGAAGGCCTCTTCTTGTCACTGGCGGAGCGGGAGGGATTCGAACCCTCGATAGAGTTTTAAGCCCTATACTCCCTTAGCAGGGGAGCCCCTTCAGCCACTCGGGCACCGCTCCAGTATTCGTCTTCCGCCGCTGCGGTGTTTCTTCTCAGCGGGGGCGCGAAGAATAACGTTTTTCGCACCCCGAGGTAAAGCCTTAATCGGAAGAATTTTCACTTCCGGATGCATTCGGCTCGTCGCCTCGCTGGATACGCTGGTAAATCTCTTCGCGGTGCACGGCCACATCCTTCGGAGCGGTGATACCAATACGCACCTGGTTGCCCTTGACGCCGAGCACGGTCACGCTGACCGAGTCACCGATCATCAGGGTTTCGCCAACACGGCGAGTCAGGATCAACATTTTTTCAAGTCTCCAGGGAACCGGTGGATTTTCCCCACTGGCTCGGCGTCCAGCCAAGGAACGCCACACGACAAAGGGGAAAGATTAGCCATAGTACCGTCAGCCCTCCCGCCCCATCAAGGAGCAGGAGGATTCAGGCGTTCAGATACGCGGGGTGACCCAGTCCACGACGGCGGCCAGTGCAGAAACAAGGGCGGGCCCGTCCTCGCCACCACCCTGGGCGAGGTCCGGGCGGCCGCCGCCCTTGCCTCCGATCTGACTGGCGATGTGGGACAACAGTTCCCCCGCCTTTACCTTGCCCATTGCGCTGCCATTCACGCCGGCAACCAGGGCGGCCTTGCCGTCCTGGGTGCCCGCCAACACGATCACCGCATCGCCTAGCTGCTGCTTGAGGCGGTCGATTGCGTCACGCAGCGCCTTGGCGTCGAAGCCCTCCAGGCGGGCGGCGAGAATCTTGACGCCCTTGACCTCAACTGCGCTGCCGCCCAGGTCAGAGGTCGCACCGGCGGCCTGCTTGGCCTTCAGTTGCTCCAGTTCGCGTTCCAGCTTCTTCTGGCGTTCGCCGAGCTGGCGGATCTTCTCGACCACGTCGGCGGCACTGCCGCCGAGCAGCGCGGCCGCTTCGGTGAGCTGTGCCTCTTCGTGGGCCACGTAGTCGAGCGCACCCTGCCCCGTGACCGCTTCGATGCGGCGCACGCCGGAGGACACGCCGCCTTCGGAGGTGATCTTGAACAGACCGATGTCACCGGTGCGGGTGACGTGCGTACCGCCACACAGTTCGGTGGAGTAATCGCCCATCTTCAGCACGCGCACATTCTCGCCGTACTTCTCGCCGAACAGCGCCATCGCACCGAAGTCCAGTGCTTCCTGCATGGCCATGTTGCGTACTTCGACGGCGTTGTTGACGCGCACCTGTTCGTTGACCTTGCGCTCGATCACGGCCAGGTCCGCCGCACTGATCGGTTCGAAATGCGAGAAGTCGAAACGCAGGCGGTCGGGCGCAACCAGCGAGCCCTTCTGATGCACATGGGTGCCCAGCACCTCGCGCAACGCGGCGTGCAGCAGGTGGGTGGCCGAGTGGTTGAGGATGGTGGCGCCGCGACGGTCGCCGTCGACCTGGCCGCTGAGCACGTCACCGACCTTCAGGCTGCCGCTGGCGATCTGGCCGACGTGGCCGTGATACTGCCCGGCGAATTTCTGGGTGTCGCTGACCTGCAGCTGCACGCCACTGCCGGCGAGCGTGCCGGTATCGCCAACCTGGCCACCGGATTCGGCATAGAACGGGGTCTGGTCGGTGAGCACGATGACGTCGTCACCGGCCTGCGCGCTCTCCACCGGGCGGCCATCCTTGAGCAGGGCCACCACGGCCAGGCCGTCGGCCTGCAACCGGTCGTAGCCCAGGAACACGGTCGGCTTGAGCGTGGCGACCAGCTCGGCGGACAGGACCACGCCCGCCCCGCCCTTGCCTGCCTTGCGGCCGTCGTCACGCTGCTTCTTCATCGCCGCATCGAAGCCCTCGATGTCCACGACCAGATCGCGCTCGCGCGCGATGTCCTGGGTCAGATCCAGCGGGAAGCCGTAGGTGTCGTAGAGGCGGAATGCATCCACGCCCGGGATGATCCCGTTGGTCACCTGGGCGGCGACGTCGTCGAAGATCTTCATGCCCGAATCGAGGGTCTGCGCGAAGCGCTCTTCCTCGGCTTGCAGGGCACGCACGACGATGTCGGCCTGGGCCGGCAGGTCCGGGTAGGCCTCGCCCATCTGCTCGACCAGGGTCGGCACCAGCTTGCTGAAGAACGGCTGGCGCACGCCCAGCATCCAGCCATGGCGCAGGGCGCGGCGGATGATACGGCGCAGCACGTAGCCGCGGCCTTCGTTGGAGGGCAGCACGCCGTCGACGACCAGGAACGAACACGCACGGATGTGATCGGCGATCACGCGCAGCGACTTGTTCTCCAGGTCGGCCATGCCGGTCAGTTCACTGGCCCTGCGGATCAGCGCCTGGAACAGGTCGATTTCATAATTGGTGTGCACGTGCTGCAGGATCGCCGCGAGGCGCTCCAGGCCCATGCCCGTGTCCACGCACGGTGCTGGCAGCGGCACCAGGGTGCCGTCGGGCTGGCGGTCGAACTGCATGAACACCAGGTTCCAGATTTCGATGTAGCGGTCACCGTCTTCGTCCGGCGAGCCCGGCGGGCCACCGGCGATGTGCGCGCCGTGGTCGTAGAAGATCTCGGTGCACGGGCCGCACGGGCCGGTGTCGGCCATCTGCCAGAAGTTGTCTGACGCAAACGGCGCGCCCTTGTTGTCGCCGATGCGCACGATGCGCTCTTCCGGAATGCCGACCATGTCGCGCCACAGCGCGTACGCCTCATCATCGGTCTGGTAGACGGTGACCAGCAGGCGGTCTGCCGGCAGCTTCCAGACCTGGGTCAGCAGCTCCCAGGCCCAGGCGATGGCGTCCTTCTTGAAGTAGTCGCCGAACGACCAGTTGCCCAGCATTTCGAAGAAGGTGTGGTGGCGCGCGGTGTAGCCGACCTGGTCCAGGTCGTTGTGCTTGCCGCCGGCGCGCAGGCAGCGCTGGACGTCCGCCGCGCGCACGTAGCTGCGCTTCTCGGCGCCAAGGAACACGTCCTTGAACTGCACCATGCCGGAGTTGGTGAACAACAGGGTCGGATCATTGCCCGGCACCAGTGGTGCCGACGGCACGATGGTGTGGCCCTTGCCCTTGAAGAACTCAAGGAAGTCGCTGCGGATCTGGGAGGTGGTGAAGGTGGCGGATTCGGTCATGGGGGGCTGGCTGTCTGCGGGCCGGTCAGTCCCTCGCACGCAGCCCCAATGGCCGGGTGTCGATTGCAGGACCGCCGAAACCACAAAGGGTATCAGGCCCGGGCCTTAGGGACACGCCGCCCGTGCCCTTCCTTACGCTTCCGGATCGAATCGGGTTGCCCGGCGGATGCTGTCGCCGTCGAAGCCCCGCCGGGCCAGCAGATCGGCCGCCTTGCGGCGCTGCGCCAGCTCCTGCGGGCCCGCCTCACCGAACCGGCGGCAGACCAGGTCCCGCGCGTTCTCGGTCCAGTCGCCTTCGAAGGTCTCCATGGCCAAGGCGATCTGCTCGCTGTCCAGCCCGTGGGTGCCCAGTTCGGCGCGGATGTGGATCGGGCCATATCCGGTGTTGGCCCGGATCCGGACCAGATTCTCGGCAAACCGGGTGTCGTCCTGCCAGCCGGCCTCGCGGAGCTTGTCCACGGCCGCCACGGCGGCCTCGGTCTCGATCCCGCGGGCCTGGAGCTTGCGGGTCAGCTCCTTGCGTGAATGTTCGCGGCGCACCAGCAGACCCAGCGCCCGCTGGACGGGGGTCTGTTCACTGACACGGCGTTTGCGGCGGGGTGCCGGGGCGTCGGAATCCTGCATGGCAACCTTCAATCAGATGCGCCGTCCCTGGCGCTCCCCCCGTCGGGGGAATACGGAAACCGCGGGACAGGGCGAGCGTCACTGACGGCGCTGCCCTGCCCCGCAGGAAAACTCATTCGGCGTCGTCTTCGCCGTCGTCCTCACCACCCTCACGGGCGGCTTCGGCCGGCTGGAACTTCTCGCGCAGCTCGGCTTCCAGGCGCTGGGCGACCTGCGGGTTGTCGCGCAGGTAACCGCGGGCGTTGTCCTTGCCCTGGCCGATGCGCTCTTCGCCGTAGCTGTACCAGGCACCGGCCTTCTCGACCAGTTTCGCGTCCACGCCCATGTCGATCAGTTCACCTTCGCGGCTGATGCCTTCGCCGTACAGGATCTCGGTGATGACCTGCTTGAACGGGGGCGCCAGCTTGTTCTTGACGACCTTGATCTTGGTCTGGTTGCCGATGATCTCGTCGCCCTTCTTGATCGCGCCGATGCGGCGGATGTCCAGGCGGACCGAGGCGTAGAACTTCAGGGCATTGCCGCCGGTGGTCACTTCCGGGCTCTGGCCCGGCATCATCACGCCGATCTTGTGGCGCAACTGGTTGATGAAGACCACCAGGGTGTTGGAACGCTTGATGTTGCCGGTCAGCTTGCGCAGCGCCTGGCTCATCAGGCGGGCCTGCAGACCCGGCAGCTGGTCGCCCATTTCGCCTTCGATTTCGGCCTTGGGGGTCAGCGCGGCGACCGAGTCGACCACCACGATGTCCACCGAACTGGAGCGCACCAGCATGTCGGCGATTTCCAGCGCCTGCTCACCGGTGTCCGGCTGCGACAGCAGCAGGTCGTCCACGTTGACGCCCAGCTTGGCGGCGTAGATCGGGTCCAGGGCGTGCTCGGCGTCGATGAAGGCGGCGGTGCCGCCCTTCTTCTGGCACTCGGCAATGGCCTGCAGGGTCAGGGTGGTCTTGCCCGAGGATTCCGGACCGTAGATCTCAACGACACGCCCCTTGGGCAGGCCACCGATGCCGAGTGCGATGTCCAGCATCAGCGAGCCGGTGGGGATGACCTCGACCGCCTCGACGACGCGGTCGCCCATGCGCATCACGGCACCCTTGCCGAACTGCTTTTCGATCTGGCTCAGCGCGGCGGTGAGGGCACGCTTTTTGTTCTCGTCCATCGGATTGGTCCTTGCAGAGGTCATGTCGTTGGAGGTGTTGTCTTTGGAAGTCTTCTTGGCCACGGGGTCACTTTAAGGTTGGCGTATCGCACAGGCTGAGATTCTGCCCGGCATTCGGAAAAAAATTATCGGACATCCGTACCAACCTCAGCGGAACCAGAGATTCGCCACAAAAGACCGTGCATATCGTGCGGTGTGGGGATCAGCGGTTCGGGCGCAACAGGCCGCAATAGAGGCCTTCAATGGCGAAATCCTGATCCGGGAGGACTTCGATCGGCTTGTAATCGGGGTTGCGCGGCAGCAGGCGGATGCGGTCCTTGCCCATCTTCAGCAGCTTGACGGTGATCTCGTCATCGATGCGCGCCACCACGATCTGGCCGGAGCGGGCGTCGCGGGTGCGATGGACGCCGATCAGGTCGCCGTCGAAGATGCCCTCGTCGATCATCGAGTCGCCCTGGACCTTGAGCAGGTAGTCGGGCGCAGGCGAGAAGAACACCCGGTCCAGGACCACGAAGTCGTCCGAGCCGATGTCCGCGCCGATCGGCAGACCGGCCGCGACCCGACCCAGCACCGGCAGGCGCAGCACGTGGTCGGGCAGCGCAGGCACTGCCAAGGAGGCCGGCAGGCCGTCCTGCAGCGGCGGCACCTGCACCAGCCGGATGCCGCGGGCCTGGCCGGGAATGCGACGGATCGCTCCGGCCTGCTCCAGCGCTTCCAGGTGGTACTGCGCGGCCCGGACGCCCTTGAAGCCAAAGGCGCGGGCGATTTCCGTCTGCGACGGCGGTGCGCCGTCGGTCTCGATACGCTCGGCGATCAACTGCAGGATCGCCTGCTGGGTGTCGGTTAGGTCCATGGTTAGTAGTAATACTACTAACGCCTGACACATTCAAGCCCCCGACCAGAAAAAGCGGAGACAGCGCCGCGGTATCCGGATCCAAACGAAGGCCCATAGGAATGCGTAGCGCCGGGCTCTGCCCGGCCGCCGCGCAAAGCGCGGCACAAGCATCCGAAGGCGCAAGGCAAACAGCCGCCCTGGTCCGACCGACGTTTAGACCCGCCGAAGCCGCCCGTCAGACGTCACGACCCCGGAACGAAGCGCAGACACGCATGGCGTGTCCCTACGCTGTTCGGGTCAGGTGCCCCGACCAGAAAAAGTGAAGACAGAGCCGCGGTATCCGGATCCAAACGAAGGCCCGTAGAAATTCGTAGTGCCACGCCATGCGTGGCAACCGCGCAAAGCGCGGCACAAGCATCCGAAGGCGCAAGGCAAACAGCCGCCCTGTTCCGACCGACGTTTAGACCTGCCGAAGCCGCCCGTCAGACGTCATGACCCCGGAACGAAGGGCAGCCACGCATGGCGTGGCTCTACGGCCGATCTTTCGACCCGCCGAAGCCGCCCGTCAGACGTCACGACCCCGGAACGAAGCGCAGACACGCATGGCGTGTCCCTACGCTCCACCACCCACCCTCACGAATTCCGCCCCGACCGCCAGATCGACACCAATATCCACACCCCGCAGAACCCCGCCCCCACGAACCCCGCCACACCCAACGCCAGCAACCAGCGGCTCGACAGCCCGCCCACGCTGTGCATCACGATCGACGAACCGATGATCAGCGCGGCAGTGACAATGCCCACCACCAACCGGTTCGCGGCCCGGTTGACCTGCTCGCCGAAGCCCTGCAGCGCGGTGGTCTCCACCTTCAGCTGGAGCCGGCCGCGTCGCGCCATCTGCAGCAGCTGGCGCACGTCGCGCGGCAGGTCGCCGACCAGGTCCATCATGCCGACCAGGCTGCGCTTGCCGCGCTTGAGCATGGCCCCGGGCGAATAGCGCTGCCACATCACCCGCTCCAGGAACGGGCGCGCCGCGGTGGCCATGTCGAACTGCGGGTCAAGCTGGCGCCCCATGCCTTCCAGGGTGAGGAAGGTCTTGATCATCAGCGCAAGGTCGGCCGGCAACGTCAGCGCGTGCTGGCGCAGCAGCTGGGTGATGTTGCCCAGCATCAGGCCCATGTGCAGGTCCTTCAGCGGCACGCCACGGTACTGGTCCACGAAGGCGCTGATGTCCTGCTGCAGGCGTGACTCGTCAATGTCGATACCGCCGGACCAGTCCAGCAGCACATCGGTCACCGATTCGGGTTCCTGGGTGACCAGGCCGTGCAGCAGCTGCGCGACCTGGAAGCGGCGCTGCTCGGAGATGGCGCCGACCATGCCGAAATCGATCACCCCGATCCGGCCGTCGCGCAGGTAGATGATGTTGCCCGGGTGCGGGTCGGCGTGGAAACAGCCGTCCTCCAGCACCATCTTCAGCACGATGCGGCCCCCGGTGCGGGCCAGCTTGACCCGGTCCAGCCCGGCCGCATCCACCCCGGCCAGGTCGCGGCCGGGGATGCCGTCGACGAAGTCCTGCACGTTCAGACTTTCGCAGGTCCACTGCCAGTGCACCCGCGGAATGAGGATGTCCTCGCGCCCGGCGAAGTTGCGCGCGATGCGCTCGGCATTGCGGCATTCGGCGGCGAAATCGAGTTCGCGGCGCAGCGAAACCTGGAACTGCTGCACCACTTCGGCCGGGCGATAGCGGCGCATGTCCGGCAGGCGCGCCTCGACGATCTCGGCCAGCCGCGCGAGCAGGCGCAGATCGGCCTCGATGACCTCGCGGATGCCGGGACGGCGGACCTTCAACACCACGGCGCTGCCGTCATGCAGGGTGGCGCGGTGCGCCTGGGCCAGCGACGCGGCGGCCATCGGGGTTTCATCCAGCCAGGCGAAGACCTCGGCGGCGGGCGCGCCCAGGTCGGCCTCGAGCTGGTCGCGGATCTGCGCGTAAGGCAGCGCGGGCACCGCGTTCTGCAATTCGGAGAATTCGGCGATCCAGTCCGGCGGGAACAGATCCACGCGGGTGGCCAGCACCTGCCCCAGCTTGACGAAGGTCGGGCCGAGGTCTTCCATCGCGCGGCGCACCCGTACCGGGGCGGTCATGCGCAGGATCTGCTGGGTGTCGTTCCAGTGCAGCAGGCGGCCCGCGCGTTCCAGCACGTCGGCCAGCCCGATGCGGCGCACAAGGTCGCCGAAGCCATAACGGATCAGGACCGAGGCGATTTCCTGCAGGCGTCCCAGGTCACGGACGGTTCCCAGCGTTTCCCACATCGGCACACCCTCGCTTCAACACTCGGCGCAGGATGTCACACCGGTGCGAAAATTCCCGTCAGTGCCTGCAGCACGGTCTGGCGCCGGATGGCATCGCGGTCGCCATCGAACTGGAACAGCTGCGCGCGGGCGTAGCCGCCGCGATGCTTCCAGCCGATCCAGACGCTGCCCACCGGCTTGTCCGGGCTGCCGCCACCGGGGCCGGCGATGCCAGTCACCGCCACGGCGATGCCGGCGCCGGAACTGACCAGCGCACCGGACACCATTTCCAGCACGGTTTCGCGGCTGACCGCGCCGTACTGCTCCAGCGTCTGCGCGCGTACGCCGAGAAGGCGCTGCTTGGCCTCGTAGCTGTAGACGACCATGCCGCAGTCGAAGAAGGCCGAGGAACCGGCAATGTCGGTCATCGCCTTGGCGATCCAGCCGCCACTGCAGCTCTCGGCGGTGACCAGCTGCAACCCGGCCTGCTGCAGGCGCTGGCCGACGTCGCGGGCAAGGACGCCGAGCTCGGCATCGGTGGGAACGGTCATGGGAATCCTGGAACGGGGGGCATCAGCCCCCGTTGTAGCCGAAATGCCACGCGATGTCGTGGCCAGCGGGTGCGACAGTGCGTCGCGCGATCACCATTCCGGAACCTTCTCCGGCAGCATCGCGCGGATCGGTGCGCCATCGTCGGCGGCGGCCAGCTTCTCGGCCTCGGCGATCGGGATCTCGACCTGCAGCAGCCAGCCGTCCTCGTCGCTCTGTTCGCCGCGCACCACTTCCAGCTGGTGCAGGCGCGAGCGCAGGCGACCGGCCGACGGTGGCAGGCGCAGGTCGCCGCTGATGTGCTGCAGGCCCAGCCGCTTGCCCAGCACCGACTGCAGCAGGTCCAGCCCCAGCCCGTCGCGGGCGGAGATCCAGACCCGTTCGCGGCGCGCGGTGTCCGGGATGCCGTCCTGCGCATCGTGACGGACCTCGCTGCCCTCGATACGGTCGATCTTGTTGAACACCAGCAGTTGCGGCAATTCGCCCGCGCCCACTTCGTTCAACACCTCATCCACCTGGGCGATGCGCTCTTCGCGATGCGGGTCGGCCGCGTCCACCACATGCAGCAGGAAGTCGGCCTCGCGCGCCTCGCTCAGGGTCGCGCGGAACGCGGCCACCAGCTCATGCGGCAGGTCGCGCACGAACCCCACGGTATCGGCGAGCACCACATTGCCGCCCGGCACCGCGATGCGGCGCACAGTCGGGTCCAGGGTGGCGAACAGCTTGTCGGCGGCATAGGCCTCGGCACCGGTCAGCGCGTTGAACAGCGTCGACTTGCCGGCGTTGGTATAGCCCACCAGGGCCACGCGCGGCAGTTCGCTGCGCACGCGGGCACGGCGCATCTGGGTGCGCTGCACTTCGACTTTCTCAAGCCGCTTCTGCAACTGCTCCACCCGCTTCTGCAGCAGGCGGCGGTCGGTTTCCAGCTGGGTTTCACCCGGACCGCGCAGGCCGATGGCACCACCGCGCTGACGCTCCAGGTGGGTCCAGCCGCGCACCAGCCGCGTGGCCATGTGGCGCAGCTGCGCCAGTTCGACCTGCAGCTTGCCTTCGTGGCTGTGCGCACGCTGGGCGAAGATGTCCAGGATCAACCCGGTACGGTCGATCACGCGGCGCTCCAGGAACCGCTCCAGGTTGCGCTCCTGCGACGGCGACAAGGCATGGTTGACCAGCACCAGGTCCGCGCCGCTGGCGTCGGCCGCCGCCTTGACCTCGTCGAGCTTGCCGGAGCCGATCAGGATCGACGGATTGGGCCGGTCGATGCGGGCAGTCAGCGTCGCCGCGATGCTGGCCCCGGCAGAGCGGGCCAGATCGGTGAATTCTTCGAGCACATCTTCTTCCAGCCGGCCGAAATGCGGCTGGATCAGGATCGCGTGTTCGCCTCGCTTGGAACGGTCAAACACGCGCTTCTCCGCAAAGGTTTACTTCATTCAACGTCGTCTTCTTCCTGGACGCCGTCGGCGCCACCTTCATTGGACTGCACATAGCCGCCGCCGGGCCCGACCCGGACGTTGCGCGCCGGCACCACGGTCGAAATGGCGTGCTTGTACACCATCTGGCTGACCGTATTGCGCAGCAGGACAACGAACTGATCGAACGATTCAATCGTTCCCTGCAACTTGATGCCATTCACCAGATACACCGACACCGGCACGCGTTCGCGCCGAAGTGCATTCAGAAACGGATCCTGCAGCGATTGCCCCTTGGACATTGCACACTCCTGTTTAATTATTGTTTTTATGGTCGTCCGGCAGCTGCCACGGCCCCCGCCGCCGGAACCCCCGATGGTACACGGGCCGGGGGGAAGGCGCTGTGGCTCAGCGGGCCACGAAGGCCGCCACGGCATCCGCCATGGACGTCTGGTCTAGATGGGGGTCGAACCAGCGTGCATCAAGCTCGCCGCGCAGCCAGGTCAGCTGGCGCTTGGCCAGCTGCCGGGTGGCGTAAATGGCGCGGTCACGGAAGGTTGCGGCACTGCCCTGCCCGTCCAGGAACTCCCATGCCTGGCGATACCCCACCGCCCGGATCGCGGGAAGGTCCAGCGGCGCGGCCACCTCGACCATCGCCGGCAGCGCGCGCAGGGCCCGCACCTCGTCCAGGAAGCCCAGATCGAGCATGGCGTCGAACCGGGCCTCGATGCGCTGGTGCAGCACCGCGCGCTCGCGCGGGGCCAGGATCAGCTTCAGGCAGCGCACCGGCAGGCGGTCCACGCCCGGCAGTTTCTGCCAGTCGCTGATCGGGGTGCCGGTGAGGCGGTACACCTCCAGCGCCCGCTGGATGCGCTGCGGGTCGGTGGCGTGGATGCGCGCCGCCGCGGCCGGGTCGACCTGGGCCAGCTGGGCATGCAGCACTGGCCAGCCCACGGCGGCCGCTTCGTGGGCGATCGCCGCGCGGGTATCGGGATCGGCCGCCGGCATCGGCGACAGCCCCTGCAGCAGCGCGCGGAAGTACAGCCCGGTACCCCCCGCCAGGATCGGCACGCGGCCGCGCGCGACGATGTCGGCCACCACGCGCGCGGCATCGGCGGCGAACTCGGCCGCTGAATAGGTCTGCCAGGGATCGCGCAGGTCCAGCAGGTGATGCGGCGCCTGCGCGCGCTCGGCGGCGTCCGGCTTGGCCGAACCAATATCCAGGCCGCGATAGACCAGCGCCGAGTCGACGCTGACGATCTCCCCGCCCAGCTGCTGGGCCAGGGCGATGGCGGCCGCGGTCTTGCCCGACGCCGTCGGGCCCATCACGGCAATCGCCAGCGGTCGCTGATCTGCGCCCATCAGCCCTCGTCCGGCCAGCGCGGCATGACCGGGGCGGCGTCCACGCGCGGCATCGGTACTGCATCCACGGCGGCCCACACCTTCAGCGCATCCACGGTGGCGGCAACGTCATGCACGCGCAGGATCATCGCGCCACGCTGGGCGGCGATCAGATGCGCGGCGACCGAACCGGCCACGCGTTCGCGCGGCTGCTCGCGACCGGTCAGCTCGCCGATGCTGCGCTTGCGCGACAGCCCGGCCAGCATCGGCACGCCCAGTTCCAGGAAGCGCGCCGAACGCGCCAACAGGATCATGTTGTGTTCGGTGGTCTTGCCGAAGCCGAAGCCCAGGTCGATCACCAGGTTCTTCTTCGCGATGCCGGCCATTTCGGCGGAAAACATGCGGTCGGCGAGGAAGCGATGCACCTCGGCCACCACGTCGTCGTACTGCGGGGTGTCCTGCATGCTGCCGGGTTCGCCCTGCATGTGCATCAGCACCACCGGCACGCCCAGCTCGGCGGCGGCGGCAAGCGCGCCCTCCTGCCGCAGCGCGTGGATGTCATTGATCATGCCCGCGCCCGCAGCCACGGCCGCACGCATCACCTCGGGCTTGAAGGTGTCGATGCTGATCGGCACGGCGGTCTGGCGCGCCAGCTGTTCGATCACCGGGATCACCCGGCGCAGCTCTTCCTCGAGCGACACCGGTGCGCTGCCGGGGCGGGTCGATTCGCCGCCGATGTCGAGCAGGTCGGCGCCCTCGGCCACCAGCTGCAGCCCGTGGGCCACGGCGGCGTCGGTGGTGTCGTGCGCGCCGCCATCGGAGAACGAATCCGGGGTGACGTTGACGATGCCCATCACACGCGGGCGATCCAGCCGCAGCAGGCGGCCACCACAATCGAGCTGGGGAGAAATATCGAACATGGGCCATCCACGGAAAACGCCAGCGCATAGTTTACGCCGGCGGATCGGGTTGGCCGTCGGTCGTTGCAGCACCGCGCAGCCACGCATGGCGTGGCTCTACGGGAGAGCCACGCCATGCGTGGCTGCGCGGGCCCGGACCCCGTTACGTAGAGCCACGCCATGCGTGGCTGCGCGGACCCGGACCCCGCTACGTAGAGCCACGCCCTGCGTGGCTGCGCGGTGCCGGACCAAGCGTCAGAAGTCGCCGAGCTTCGCGTCGTCGACCGGATTGCCCAGCCATTCGGCGATGTCGCTGCCCACGGCAGTGACCACGCGCTCAAACACGTCGCAGGAGCCCTTGAACAGGCCGCCCGGACCACCGCGGGAGATCCGCCGCGCCGTCACCGTGGCCACTTTCTGACCGTCCTCCATCAGCACGCCTCGCACCGTGGCGGACTTGTAGTGGGTGTATCCGGTGCGTGCACTCTGCGCCTCGACGATTTCGAGCTTCAACACGCGCCCCTGCTCGACCGCATCGGCACTGAAGGCGATGGTGTTGCCGAACGTGCCGGCATTGGCACCCAGCGCGGTGGCCAGCTGCGCCCCCATGCGGCACTCGGCCTTGATGTTGTCGGCGATGTAGGCCGACTCGGAAAACGGCACCGGATCCTGCACATGGACGGTGGCCGCGAACGCGGGCGAGGCACAGCACAGCAGCACGGCAGCGGCCGCGCGCATCGGATGACGCATGGTATTCCCCCTGGAATGATGTGGACGGTCGCCTCATGCGACCGTGCCCGCGCATCGTGCCCAACGCCGGGCACACGTGCAAGCACTCAGCCTTTGCGGCGCCGGTAGTCCACGTACAGGGTCTTGGCGATGCTCAGGCCGACGCCGAGCACGATGCCGACGATGGCACCCATCAGGAAGTTGTCGCGGGCCAGGCCGATTGCCACGCCGACCACCGTGGCGATCACCATTTCGAGGGTGTGCGAAATCGGGGGCGGCGGCGTGGACATGACAACTCCGGAACAGCAGGCAGGCGGGGGCGACATTGTCGCCCAGAATGCGGCGCCGGAAACGACGAAGGCCGGGTCGCCCCGGCCTTCGTGTTCCACCCGTTCACCGTCAGACCTGCTCGGCAGGCCCGGCGATGGGCGGCAACGGACGGGCGTCGCCGCCCTTGTCGTTGTTGTTGTTGCCACCGTCCTTGTTGGACTTGCCCCAGCCCATCGGCGGCGGCGGATCGCGGCCTTCCATGATGGCGTCGATCTGCGGCGCATCGATGGTCTCGTACTGCAGCAGCAGCTGGGACATCGTGTGCAGCTTGTCGAGGTTGGCGGTGACCAGCTCGGTGGTGCGGGCGTAGGCCTTGTCCAGGATGCTGCGCACCACTTCGTCGATGCGGCGGGCGGTATCGTCGGACACGCTCTTGTGCTGGGTCACCGAACGACCCAGGAACACTTCGTCGTCCTCTTCGCCGTAGGCAATCGGACCCAGCTCGTCGGACAGACCCCACTTGGTGACCATGTTGCGCGCCATTTTGGTGGCACGCTCGATGTCGTTGGAGGCACCGGTGGTGACCTTGTCGGCGCCGAAGATCAGCTCCTCGGCAACGCGGCCGCCATACAGCGAGCACAGCTGCGATTCGATCGCCACGCGGTTCATCGAGTACTTGTCGCCCTCCGGCAGGTACATGGTCACACCCAGCGCGCGGCCGCGCGGGATGATGGTGACCTTGTAGACCGGGTCGTGCTCGGGCACCAGGCGGCCGACGATGGCATGGCCCGCTTCGTGGTAGGCGGTGAGGGTCTTCTCCTCCTCGCTCATGGCCATCGAGCGGCGCTCGGCACCCATCAGGATCTTGTCGCGGGCGCGGTCGAAGTGCTCCATGCGCACTTCCTTCTCGTTGCTGCGCGCAGCAAACAGCGCCGCCTCGTTGCAGAGGTTGGCCAGGTCGGCACCGGAGAAGCCCGGGGTACCGCGCGCGATCACCATCGGCTCGACGTCGTCGGCCAGCGGCAGCTTGCGCATGTGCACCTTGAGGATCTGCTCGCGGCCGCGGACGTCGGCCAGGCCCACCACGACCTGGCGGTCGAAGCGGCCCGGGCGCAGCAGCGCCGGGTCCAGCACGTCGGGACGGTTGGTGGCGGCGATGACGATCACGCCCTCGCCTCCCTCGAAGCCGTCCATCTCGACCAGCAACTGGTTCAGGGTCTGCTCGCGCTCGTCATGACCGCCGCCCAGGCCGGCACCGCGGTGGCGGCCGACAGCGTCGATTTCGTCGATGAAGATGATGCACGGGGCCTGCTTCTTGGCCTGCTCGAACATGTCGCGCACGCGGCTGGCGCCGACGCCGACGAACATTTCCACGAAGTCCGAACCGGAGATCGAGAAGAACGGCACTTTGGCCTCGCCGGCAATGGCGCGGGCCAGCAGGGTCTTGCCGGTACCGGGCGGGCCGACCATCAGCACGCCGCGCGGAATCTTGCCGCCCAGCTTGGTGAACTTGGTGGGATCGCGCAGGAAGTCGACCAGTTCGCCGACTTCTTCCTTGGCCTCGTCGCAACCGGCAACGTCGGCGAAGGTGACCTTGATCTGGTCTTCGCCCTGCAGCTTGGCCCGCGACTTGCCGAAGGACATCGCGCCCTTGGCCCCGCCGCCGCCGCCCTGCATCTGGCGCATGATGAACAGCCAGAAGCCGATGATCAGGATCACCGGGAGGAAGTTCATCAGGATCGCACCCAGCGAGATGCCGCTGGACGGCTCTTCCTGGACGATTTCCACGTTCTTGCCGCGCAGCACGTTGATCAGGTCACGATCGAGCGGCGCGGTGATGGTGGCCGACTGGCCGCCCCGGGTGGTGTAGCTGATCTGGTTGGTGCCGCCGCGCAGGTCGCCGCTGAAGGTCACCTTCTGGACGTTGCCGCTGTCCACCTGGTCCAGGAACTGGGAATAGGTTGCGCCCTGTGCGTTCGCGCCACTGCTCTTGGGCGAGAAGCTCTGGAACACCACCATCAGCACCACGGCGACGACCACCCATAGCAGGAGGTTCTTGGTCAAGTCGTTCATCCTCATTGGCTCCGGTGTTCCTCTAATGCCTGACGCAATTGGTATGGTTGAGCTTACTTGATCTCGGTACGTTTGCCCCGCCCCAAGGCATACACCTCGGGCGAGCGCTTCCGGGACGCTTCAGGCTTGCGGATGACAACCTTGTCGTACCGGCGGCGCATCTCGCGCACGTAGTCGTCAAAGCCCACGCCCTGGAACAGCTTGATCAGGAACGCGCCACCCGGCTTGAGATGGTTGTCGGCGAAATCCAACGCCAACTCCGCCAGGTGCATCATCCGCGGCTGGTCGACCGCGTCCATGCCACTTTTATTGGGGGCCATATCCGATAGCACAAGGTCTACGGCCTGATCCCCCAACATGGCCTCGAACTGCGATAGGACGGCTTGCTCCCTGAAGTCACCGTGAAGGAACTCCACACCGGCCAGCGGCGGCATCTCCAGGATGTCCAGCGCCAGGATCCGGCCGGTGTCGCCGATCTGCCGGCGGATCTGCTGCGACCAGCCCCCGGGGGCGGCGCCGAGGTCGACCACGACCATGTGCGGCTTCAGCAGCCGGTCACGCTCGAGCAGCTCCTCCAGCTTGTAGGCCGCGCGCGAGCGCATGCCCTCGGCCTGGGCCTTCTTCACGAAGGGGTCGGCAAAGTGTTCTTTCAACCAGCGTTGACTGCTCTTGCTGCGGGAAACCATTGGAGATAGGGCCGGACGGGGTGGCCATGATACCCTGATCGCCCCAGTTAACCGCTTGTTCCTGAATGTCTATCGTGCTGACCTCCTCCCAGACCCGCTTCCTCCGCGGCCACGCCCATGATCTGAAAGCCCTGCTGCAGATCGGCGGCAAGGGGGTCACGCCGGCCTTCCTGACCGAGCTGAACGAGGTGCTGGAGCGCCACGAGCTGATCAAGGTGAAAGTGGGCGCGGAAGACCGCGAGACCCGCGACGCCATGATCGCCGAACTGGTCCAGGCCACGGAAAGTGCGCTGGTGCAGCGCATCGGCCACGTGGCCGTGCTGTACCGCCCGAGCAAGGAACAGCGCCAGATCGTGCTTCCGCGCGGCTGACCGCCCATGCAGCTGAACCACGAAATCCCCGATTTCGCCTATGCGTTCCGCTCCGCCGGTGGCAGTTCGGTGGTGCTCGAGGACCGTGAGCAGGTTCGCATGCGCGAACTGGGCCACAGCTTCATCGTGACCCCGACGGCGCTTGTGGAGTCCTGGTCGGGCGCCGCCGACGCCAAGGCGCTGACCCCGGACGATCTGGCCGCGGTGCTGGCGCTGGCGCCGGAGCTGGTGATCCTGGGCACCGGCGCGACCCAGCAGTTCCCGTCTGCCGCCGTCATGGGCGCCTGCCTGACCCGCGGCATCGGCCTGGAAGTGATGGCCAACGCGGCGGCGGCACGGACGTTCAACCTGCTGGCCAGCGAGGGCCGGAATGTGGCCGCGGCGATCCTGCTGGCGGGTTGAAATGCGTTGTTTTTGTTCAGGAAAGGCCGCCGTTGGCGGCCTTTTTTGTGTGCGGTTTCGTCCGGATCTGCGTGGCAGCCACCCATCGGGTGGCTCTACGTTGTACGCGCACGGCCGTGTGCGGCAGCCACGCAGGGCGTGGCTCTACACCGTCGGGATGCGGTAGAGCCACCCCATGGGTGGCTGCTCGCTTATTTGGGCGGCAGGTACAACAACGGGTCCACCGGCTTGCCGTTGTAGCGGATCTCGAAGTGCAGCATGTCGCGGGTGGTGCCGGTGCGGCCCATTTCCGCGATCTGCTCGCCGGCCTTGACGCTCTGGCCTTCGTTGACCAGCCGCTTGCGGTTGTGGCCGTAGGCCGACAGCCACTGGTCGTTGTGCTTGACGATGATCAGCTCGCCGAAGCCCACCAGACCGGCACCGGAGTACACCACCACGCCCGGCGCGGTGGCGCGGACCGGCTGGCCACTGCTGCCGGCGATGTCCACGCCCTGCTTGGTGACGTCGGCACCGACGAAGCGGCCGACAATCGCGCCATCGGCCGGCCAGCGCCAGTCGATGCTGCTCTTGATCGCGGTAGTCGGCGACGGGGTCGGCGCCGGCGTAGGCGTGGCGGTACCCGGACGCGGGGCGGTCACCACCGTGGTCGGCGCCCGGCCCGAACCGTTGCCCGGGTACAGGCGCAGGGTCTGGCCCGGATAGATCGTGTACGGCTCGGCCAGCCCGTTCCACGCCGCCAGGTCGCGCGGGGTGATGTTGTGGATGCGTGCCAGCGCGTACAAGGTGTCGCCACGGCGTACCACGGCGGTCTGGCCCGGCTTGGCCACCGAGCTCTGCGGGGTGCTGTGCGCCGTCGGACGGCCACCGGAACCGGACGGCTTGACCACCGTGGCGGTGCCGCAGGCACTCAACGTGGCCACCACCAGCAGTGCGGCCAGCCGCGCTCCCCCGTTCAAACGATCAGCACTCATGCGAACTTCGACCTCCAGACGAGCCAGGCCACCAGGCCGACCACAAGCACGGTCGCCACCCAGCCCAGCGGTTCAATCCAACGCCGCAGCGCCGCTTCCGCGCGCGCGCCGCCAATACGGATGACCGCCGCCAGCACGAACACGCGCTTGCCGCGGCCAATCAACATGCTCAGGAAATACTGCGGCAGCGGCACGCCGACGATACCCGAGGCCCAGGTGAATACCTTCATCGGGATCGGCATGAAGCCGCCCAGCACCAGGAAGGTGAACACCGCCCAGGGCGACTCGGCCATCTTGGCCTGCACGACCGCGATACCACTTTCAATGCTGCCCAACATGCCCAGCGCCGCGAACAGCGGCTTGAGCGCTTCAAAGGCGTAGTGGCCAAGCGCATAACCCACCAGTGCGCCGACCATGGAACCGGACAGGCTCAGCGTGGCGAACCACCAGCCGCGCTTGGGCTGGGCCACGCACATCGGCGCGAGCATCACCTCGGGCATCACCGGGAAGATGATCGCCTCGATGAAACTCAACACCGTCAGATAGGTCGGCGCGCGCTCATGCGCGGCCCACTTCATCGCCCGCTCGTACAGCGGACCAAAAATCTTCATGACGCAACGCTCCTTGGAATCAATCCAGCATGCCAGACAGCAGCGGTACGAACGTGACCGGCGCCAGTACCTGCTGTTCGACGCTGCCGTCTTCGCGACGGGTCAGCTGGATCAGCGACTGCGCCCCTGCCCCGCCGACCGGCGCGACCAGGCGCCCGCCCACGGCCAGCTGCTCGACCAGCGCATCGACCAGGGCCGGTGCGGCAGCGGTCACCACGATGGCGTCGAACGGACCGTGTTCGGCCCAGCCGATGCGGCCGTCGTCATGCTTGCTGCGGACGTTCATGCCCAGCGCGCGGAAGCGCTTGCGCGCCTGCCGCAGCAGGTCGCCGATGCGCTCGACGGTGTAGACCTCCAGCCCCAACGCGCCGAGCACGGCGGCCTGGTAGCCGGAGCCGGTGCCCACTTCCAGCACCTTCTTCGGGGCCGACTGCAGCACCGCTTCGGTCATGCGCGCCACCACCCACGGCTGGGAGATGGTCTGGCCATGCCCGATCGGCAGCGCGGTGTCTTCATAGGCACGCGAGGCCAGGGCCTCGTCGATGAACAGGTGGCGCGGGACCACGCGGATGGCGTTGAGCGTGGCTTCGTCGGCGATGCCGCTCTCGCGCAGGCGCTCGACTAGGCGGTCGCGCACGCGCTGGGAGGTCATGCCGATCCCCACTGCTTCGGGCTGCAGGCGCAGGCGCTGGCTCATGCCGGCCGGTCCAGCGCGGCGGTCAGCCCGCCTACCCAGCTGGCCACCTTCTCCAGCGCCTGGTAACGGGTCAGGTCGACCTGGATCGGGGTGATCGAAATGAAACCGTTGCGCACCGCGTGGAAGTCCGTGCCCGGGCCGGAGTCCTGCTCGCGCCCGGCCGGGCCGATCCAGAACACCTCGTTGCCGCGCGGGTCGCGCTGGGCGATGCAGCCCTCGGCGCGGTGGCGGTTGCCGAGCCGGGTCACCTCGAAGCCGCGCACCTCCGACCAGGGCAGGTCGGGCACGTTGACGTTGAGGATGGTGTCGGCGGGCAGTGGGTCGGCCTTGAGCCGGGTCACGATCTCCACCGCGGCACGTGCGGCGGTCTCGAAGTTCTTCGGATCGTGGTTGTGGGTCACCAGCGACATCGCCACGGCGGGCAGGCCGAGGAAACGCCCTTCCATCGCCGCTGACACGGTGCCCGAATAGATCACGTCGTCGCCGAGGTTGGCGGCGTTGTTGATGCCCGAGACCACGATGTCCGGGTCGTATTCGAGCATGCCGGTCAGCGCCAGGTGCACGCAGTCGGTCGGGGTGCCGGCCACTGAACAGGTGTAGTGGTCGAGTCGCTTGACCCGGACTGGCAGGTCCAGGGTCAGCGAGTTGCTGGCACCGGAGCGGTCGCGATCGGGCGCGACGACCATCACTTCGTGACCGGCGTCGCGCAACACCGCCGCGAGCATCTTGATGCCGGGGGCATCGACACCATCGTCGTTGCTGACCAGGATCCGCATGGGCTGTTTAACCGCTTGATTATTCAAGACTTCATTTCCATCACTTTCCAGCGTTGGCGGGGCCGGCCTTCACCCGTTACGGGATCACCGACCGCGCAAGTGCGTCAGCTATTGTGCCGCAAGCGGGCAGATCGGCCTACCCCGCGCGGAGTAGGCACGACCGATCCAGCGCATTAGGCTGTACGCATGTCACATCCTGAAGACGAAGATCCCGCGGCGTTGTTCCGCGCCGCCATCGGCGAGGTGCAGCCGCTGCGCAAACCGGCGGCCGCGCCGCCCGCCACGCCCCGGCCGAAGCCGCGCGCGCGCATGGCCGAGCTGGACGAGGATGCCGCGCGCGGCGAGTTTGCCCGGCTGCTGCGCGACAGCGGCCCGCTGGAGGCCGGCGACACCGCCAGCTACCGCAAGGAGAACCTGCCGGCGCGCATGTTCCAGCGGCTCAAGCGCGGCCAGTATTCGGTGCAGGACGAGCTGGACCTGCACGGGGCGACGATGGCCCAGGCCGAGGCGCTGCTGCGCCAGTTCCTGCTGGAGGCGCACGCGCATGAGCACGGTTGCGTGCGCATCATCCACGGCAAGGGGCTGCAGTCGGACGGTGGCGCGCCCATCCTGAAGAACCTGGTGGACCGGCTGCTGCGCCAGCGCAATGACGTGCTGGCGTTCCATTCGGCGCCGGCCGGGCAAGGCGGGACCGGCGCGGTGTTGGTGTTGTTGGCGAACCGGTAGAGCCACGCCCTGCGTGGCTGCGCGGCAATCAATCGTTCGACACGGCCCCGCCCACATCCTGCACCGGCCCCAGCTCGTGCACCACGGCGGTGGCGTAACAGCCCGGCGGGAGGGCGAAGGTCAGCTCCAGGACACCGGCTTCCAGCCAGCGATGCTGCAGGTTGGCCGGGCGCAGGCGCAGCGCGCGGCGCTCCTGCTTCAGGCGCGCGGCTTCCAGCCCGGTGCGCAGCTGCAGGGACTGCTCGTCACTGATCGCGCCCAGCTCCAGCTCAGCCGCAGCACCGGTGCTGCGCAGCTCGCCCTCGCCCCACAACGGGCCGCTGGGATGGATGTCGAACCGGCCGAGGCGATCGGCCAGCAGGTCGGTCCACGGCTCGGGGCCGAACACGCTGCGGCTGCCATCCAGCATCCACACCTCGCCCTCCAGCGGGCTGTCCCAGCTGCCCTGGGCGACGCGCTCGGCCAGCACCTGGTTGAACAGCGCCGAACGCGCGGCCGACAGCAGCAGTGACCGCTGATCCGGGCGCACCCGACGCCCGTTGAACATCGCCAGCGCCGACGGCACGTTGCCGCCGTCACGGCCGAAACGCTGCTCGCCGAACCAGTTCGGCAGGCCGCGCGCGGCAATCAGCGACAAACGCTCATCGATCGCCTTCGCATCGCCCTGCACCTCGCGCAGCACCAGTTTGAAGCGGTTGCCAGCGAGTGCGCCGCGCTGCAGCTTGCGGTTGTGCCAGGTCGACTCGACCACCTCGACCTCGTCCGAGGCCAGCAGCGCGATGTCCGGCGCGATCCGCTTGGGCAGGTGCACGCTGAAGCGCTGGGTGGTGACCGCATGGCGGTCCTTCATGCCGGCGAAGCTGACCCCCATCTCCGGCAGGCCCGCCCACTTGGCCAGCAGCTTGGCCACGTGCACGGTGTTGGCACCGCGCTTGCGGATGGTGAGCAGCAGGTGTTCGCCCTCCCCGCTCGGCTCGAACGCCGGCAGCTCGTCGACCTGGAAATCCTCGGGCGTGGTGCGGATGTTCGCGGTGAGCAGCGGCGCGCCGAACGCCAGCGGCAGCGGGATCACAGCGCCACCAGCAGCACGACGGCCTGCGCGGCGATGCCTTCGCCACGCCCGGTGAAGCCCAGCTTCTCCGACGTGGTGGCCTTGACGCTGACCGCATCCAGCGCGATGCCGAGCAGCCCGGCGATGCGCTCGCGCATGGCCAGCGCATGCGGGCCCACCTTGGGCCGCTCGCAGATCACGGTGATGTCGGTATTGCCCACCTGCCAGCCGCGTTCGCGCAGCAGGTCGTTGCAGTGTTCCAGGAAGCGGCTGCTGTCGGCACCCTTCCAGCGCATGTCCGAAGGCGGGAAGTGCTGGCCGATGTCGCCCAGCGCCACGGCGCCGAGCATGGCATCGCACAGCGCATGCAGGATCACGTCGCCGTCGCTGTGCGCGAGCACGCCACAGCTGTGCGCGACGCGGATGCCGCCCAGCATGATGTGGTCGCCCTCGCCGAAGGCGTGGACGTCATAACCCTGCCCGATGCGGACCGGAGGAAACGGGGAATTCATGATTGAACCTGACGTAGCGCCGGGCTCTGCCCGGCTGGGTAGCGCCGGGCTCTGCCCGGCTGGACGGATCACGCCCCGCGGCGCGACAGCTCGAATTCGAAACGGGACAGGTCGGCCGGGGTGGTGACCTTGAAGTTGTCTTCGTTGCCTTCCACCAGCAACGGGCGCAGCCCCTGCCGCTCCATCGCCATGGCCTCGTCGGTGACCTCGACGCCGGCAGCGGCGGCTTCCTGCAGCGCGCGGGCGAGCTGGTGGCGGCGGAACAGCTGCGGGGTGAGCGCCCGCCACAACCGCGCGCGCGGTTCGGTGGCATCGATGCCGCCGTCGTCGCCGGCGCGCTTGAGGGTGTCGCGCACCGGCGCGGCCAGGATCGCCCCGACCGGGTCGGCACGCCCCACTTCCAGCAGGCGGCCGAGGTCGGCAGCGGCCAGGTTCGGGCGCGCGGCATCGTGCACCAGCACGAAATCATCCGCGCGCACGCTGTCCGGCAACGCCTGCAGGCCGGCCAGCACCGAATCGGCACGGGTCGCCCCGCCAATGCAGGTCAGGATCGGCTTGTCGGCAAGCGACTGCCAGCCCGGCCAGTCGGCATCGTGCTCGGCAATCACCACCATCACCCCGGCCACGACCGGGTGCGAGAGCAATGCTTCGAGGGTATGCGCCAGCAGCACCCGGTCGCCCGCGACCAGGTACTGCTTGGGGGTCTCGCCGCCGAAGCGGGTGCCGCGGCCGGCGGCGGGGACCACAGCCCAGACACTGCCCATCAGGGCACTTCCGGGTGCGGTGCGTCGGGATCGCCGACCTGGGCCGGCGCACGCGGCGGTGCCACCGGCGCGTTTTCGACCACGCGGTAGAACTTCTCACCTGGCCTGATCATGCCCAATTCGCTGCGTGCACGCTCTTCGATGGCGGCCTCGCCTTCCTTGAGGTCCTTGACCTCGGCAGCCAGCGCGTCATTGCGCTGCTGCAGGCCGGCGTTGTCGCGCCGCTGCGCCTCGACCTGGGCTTCGAGCATCATGACCTCGCCCGAATTGCCAGGACCGAACCAGAAGCGGTACTGCAGCCATGCCAGCAGTACCGCGAGCACCAGCAGCAGCCAGCGCCAGTTGCGCATGCGGATCAGCGCTTCAGCGACACGAACGCGTCACGCCCGGCGTAACGCGCGCCGGCACCGAGGGCTTCCTCGATGCGCAGCAGCTGGTTGTACTTGGCCACGCGGTCGCTGCGGCACAGCGAACCGGTCTTGATCTGGGTGGCGGTGGTGGCCACGGCGATGTCGGCGATGGTGGTGTCTTCGGTTTCGCCCGAACGGTGCGAGACCACGGCCGCGTAGTTGGCGTTGTGCGCCATGGCGATCGCTTCCAGGGTCTCGGTCAGGGTGCCGATCTGGTTGACCTTGATCAGGATGGCGTTGGCGGTGCCCGACTCGATGCCTTCCTTGAAGATCTTCGGGTTGGTCACGAACAGGTCGTCGCCGACCAGCTGCACCTTCTTGCCGATGCGGTCGGTGAGCAGCTTCCAGCCCGCCCAGTCGTTCTCGGCCAGGCCGTCCTCGATGCTGATGATCGGGTACTGGGCGGCCCAGTCGGACAGGAAGTCGACGAATTGTTCGGAGGTCAGGCGCTTGTTCTCGCCGACCAGGTTGTACTTGCCGTTCTCGTAGAACTCGCTGGAGGCCACGTCCAGGCCCAGCAGCACGTCTTCGCCGGCGGTGTAGCCGGCCTTGCCGATCGCTTCCAGGATGGTGTCCAGCGCCTCGACGTTGCTGCGGAAGTCCGGCGCGAAGCCGCCTTCGTCGCCCACGGCGGTGCTCAGGCCGTGGCCCTTGAGGACGGACTTCAGCGAATGGAAGATTTCGGTGCCGGCGCGCAGGGCTTCGGAGAACGAGGTGAAGCCGACCGGCAGCACCATGAATTCCTGGAAGTCCACGTTGTTGTCGGCATGCGCGCCGCCGTTGATGATGTTCATCATCGGCACCGGCAGCGACGGGGCTGCACCGGTCTTGCCGGCCAGGTACTGCCACAGCGCCTGCTTGTTCGCGGCGGCGGCGGCATGGGCGGTGGCCATGGACACGGCCAGCAGCGCGTTGGCGCCCAGGCGGCCCTTGTTCTCGGTGCCGTCGAGGTCGATCAGGCGGCGGTCGAGGGCCTCCTGGTCGGCCGCGTCATAGCCCTTCAGCGCGGTGGCAATGGTGGTGTTGACGTTGTTGACGGCGTTGCGCACGCCCTTGCCCAGGTAACGGGTCTTGTCACCGTCGCGCAGCTCCACCGCTTCCTTGGAGCCCGTCGAGGCACCCGAGGGAACCGCGGCGCGGCCGAACGAACCGTCCTCCAGGACGACGTCGGCTTCCAGCGTGGGATTGCCACGGCTGTCGAGGATTTCACGGGCGTGGATGCTGCGGATCGTGGTCATAGCGGGCCGGTTACCAGTCAGAAAGGGGGAACGCCAAAAAATGAACGTGTCAAACGTGCCGCGTGATTATCCCCACCTGCCCCCCGCTTGCCAAATCGGCGTGCGGGCGCGGCGCGGGACTACAGCAGCGCCGGAAGCAGCAGCACCAGCAACAGCAGGCCCAGCAGGCCCAACGCGGCGCCGCCGCCTGCCGGCTGGCGGCGCAACCGCAGCGCCAGCATGCTGGCGCCTACGGTGGCGAGCGCGCAGGTAATGCCGGCGGCCAACGCGAGGTTGATCGGGGTCGCCACCGCCCGGATGGCATGGTTGCCATCACCGGGCGCGCCCACCGCCGACAGCACCAGCACGGTGAGCACGAACGTGCAGCCCCAGCTGGCGATGGCCAGCAGCAAGGCTGCCCATCCCCATGGCCACGCCCGCCAGTGCCGGCCGATCAGGCCTGCGCTTCCTGCAGCGGCGCGCCACCGGCCTTGCGCTCGCGCGCGGCACGGATGAAGCCGATGAACAGCGGGTGGCCTTCGCGCGGGGTGGACAGGAATTCCGGGTGCGCCTGGCAGGCCAGGAACCACGGGTGCTGGTCGCGCGGCAGTTCGATCACTTCCACCAGGGTGTCGTCCATCGACTTGCCGGCGATGACCAGGCCGGCGTCCTCCAGCTGGGTGCGGTAGCGGTTGTTGAACTCGTAGCGGTGGCGGTGACGCTCGGACACCACGTCCTTGCCGTACAGCTCGCGGGCCAGGGTGCCCGGCTTCAGGCGCTGCTCCTGCAGGCCCAGGCGCATGGTGCCGCCCAGGTCGCTCTTGTCGTCGCGCTTTTCCAGATCGCCGGTGGCGGTGCGCCATTCGGTGATCAGGCCGATCACCGGGTTCGGCGACTGGCGGTCGTTCTCGGTGCTGTTGGCGCCGTCCAGGCCCACCACGTTGCGGGCGAAGTCGACCACGGCGGCCTGCATGCCGTAGCAGATGCCGAAGTACGGCAGCTGCTGCTCACGGGCGAACTGCGAGGTGAGCACCTTGCCTTCGAAACCACGGTCGCCGAAGCCGCCCGGCACCAGGATGCCGTCGACGTCCTTGAGGGCGGCCATGTCGGTGCCCTCCAGGTCCTGTGCTTCCAGCCACTTCAGGTTGACCTTGGTGCGCTGGCGCAGGCCGCCGTGCTTGAGCGCCTCGCCCACGGACTTGTAGGCGTCCTGGTGGTCGACGTACTTGCCGACCACGGCAATGGTGACCTCGTCCAGCGGGTGCAGGGTGGCATCCACGGCCGCTTCCCACTCGTGTAGATCGGCCGGGCCGGCCTTGTCGCCCAGCTTGAGCTGGTTGATGACGATCTCGTCCAGGCCCTGCTCGTGCAGGCCCATCGGGATGCGGTACAGCACGTCGACGTCGGGCACGCTGATGACGGCGCGCTCGGAGACGTTGGTGAACTGGGCGATCTTGCGGCGCTCGGACTCGGGCACCGGCTGTTCGGAGCGGCACAGCAGCACGTCCGGCTGGATGCCGATCGAGCGCAGTTCCTTCACCGAGTGCTGGGTGGGCTTGGTCTTGAGCTCACCGGCGGCGGCGATGTACGGCACCAGGGTGAGGTGCATGAACAGCGCCTTTTCCGGGCCGCGCTCGGTGCGCACCTGGCGGATGGCTTCCAGGAACGGCAGCGATTCGATGTCGCCCACGGTGCCGCCGATTTCCACCAGCGCCACGTCGAAGCCTTCGGTGGCCTCGTCCATGCAGCGGCGGATCTCGTCGGTGATGTGCGGAATGACCTGCACGGTGGCGCCCAGGTAATCGCCGCGGCGCTCCTTGCGGATGACGTTCTCGTAGATGCGGCCGGTGGTGACCGAATTCTTGCGGCTCAGGCGGGTGCGCACGAAGCGCTCGTAGTGGCCCAGGTCGAGGTCGGTCTCGGCGCCGTCGTCGGTGACATACACCTCGCCGTGCTGGAACGGGCTCATGGTGCCCGGGTCGACGTTGATGTACGGGTCGAGCTTCATCATCGTGACGGTCAGGCCACGGGCTTCGAGGATGGACGCAAGTGACGCGGCGGCAATGCCTTTGCCGAGCGAGGAAACCACGCCGCCGGTTACGAAGATCAAGGGAGTCATGGCTGGAGGTGTCCTGTCAGGAAGGGGGAAACGGCGCCGGCGCGGGGGGCGACGGACGACGTGAAGGGGAAATCGGGGATGATCCGGGCGGCGGCAGCGGGACGTTCACGCGCCGGGGCCAGGATCAGGGACGGGGTGCAGGTCGGACCGGTCTGCGAGGTCGGGGTGGCCGCGCCGGTCGCCGATGGGACCGTCACCTCCTGCCTACCCTGCTGGCGGTCGCGCACGACCAGACCAGTCCATTCGCTGATGGATGACACGCACTGCTCCCGGAAAGCCATAGTTTACAGATTGAGCGGCCCAAGCCCAAGGGGCACGAACGAAGACGCCCCGGACATGCCGGGGCGTCGAAGGGGCTGCGAAGCGGACTCAGCGCTTCTTTTTCGCCTCTTCTTCCTCTTCCTGCTGCGGCGTCTGCTGGCCCTTGGCCTTCATTTCGGCGTTGGCAGCCGCGCGGCGCTTGGCCTTGGCGTCGGCCTCGGACTGGGCCTTGGCCTCGGCCTGGTCGCCCTGCTGCGCGGTGGACTGGCCCTGTCCGGCGTTCTGGGCCATAGCCAGCGGCACGGCCACGACGGCGGCGGCAATGGCAATGATGGTCAGCAACTTCTTCATGGGGTCTCCTCGCGTTGGCTGGTGATGGGTTCCGGGGTCCGGTTTTCCCATCACGCCTAGTCTATCGCGGGCTGGTCGGCCGGCCCCTGAACGTGTGGCGTGCAAAAAAACCGGCCAGACCGCAAACTTCGCCGTCGCTTTGCGCTTCTTGAAGACAGATGAACACCCGCTATAACGCCGCCGATATTGAAGTCCTGTCCGGCCTTGACCCGGTCAAGCGCCGCCCGGGCATGTATACCGACACCGCGCGCCCGAACCACCTGGCGCAGGAAGTGATCGACAACGCCGTGGACGAGGCCCTCGCCGGCCACGCCCGGACGGTCGAGGTCACGCTGTTCAAGGACGGCAGCTGCGAGGTCAGCGATGACGGTCGCGGCATGCCGGTGGACATCCACCCCGAGGAGAAGATCCCGGGCGTGGAGCTGATCCTGACCCGCCTGCATGCCGGCGGCAAATTCAACAACAAGAACTACACGTTCTCCGGCGGCCTGCATGGCGTGGGCGTCAGTGTGGTCAATGCGCTGTCCACGCTGGTGGAGGTGCATATCAAGCGCGACGGCAGCGAACACCGCATCACGTTCCGCAACGGTGACCGCGCGACGCCGCTGGAAGTGGTGGGCACCGTCGGCAAGAAGAACACCGGTACGCGGGTGCGCTTCTGGGCGGACCCGAAGTACTTCGACACGCCCAAGTACAACCTGCGGGCGCTGCGCCACCTGCTGCGCGCGAAGGCGGTGCTCTGCCCCGGCCTGACGGTGAAGCTGCGCGACGAGGCCACGGACGAGCAGGACACGTGGTACTTCGAGGACGGGCTGAGCGATTACCTGAAGGCGGAGCTGGGCGAGCGCGAGATGCTGCCGGCGGACCTGTTCGTGGGCCAGCTGAAGAAGGACACGGAGGTGGTGGACTGGGCGGTGGCCTGGCTGCCCGAAGGCGAGCTGGTCCAGGAAAGCTACGTGAACCTGATTCCGACGGCCCAGCACGGCACGCACGCGAACGGGCTGCGCACGGGTCTGACGGAGGCGCTGCGCGAGTTCTGCGATTTCCGCAATCTGCTGCCGCGCGGGGTGAAACTGGCTCCGGAAGATGTGTGGGACCGGGTATCGTTCGTGCTGTCGCTGAAGATGACGGACCCGCAGTTCAGTGGCCAGACGAAGGAGCGGCTGTCGTCGCGCCAGGCCGCGGGTTTCGTGGAGGGCGCCGCGCATGACGCATTCAGCCTGCTGCTGAACCAGAACGTGGCGTTGGGCGAGCAGATCGCGCAGTTGGCGATCGAGCGCGCCAGTGCCCGCCTGAAGACGGAAAAGCTGGTGGTGCGCAAGAAGGTGACGCAGGGCCCAGCGCTGCCCGGCAAGCTGGCAGACTGCATCAGCCAGGATCTGTCGCGCACGGAGCTGTTCCTGGTCGAAGGCGATTCGGCCGGCGGCAGTGCGAAGCAGGCGCGCGACAAGGACTTCCAGGCGATCATGCCGCTGCGCGGCAAGATCCTGAACACGTGGGAAGTGTCGTCGGGCAGCGTGCTGGCGTCGGAGGAAGTCCACAATCTGGCGATCGCGATCGGTTGCGACCCGGGCAAGGAAGACATCAGCGGGCTGCGCTACGGCAAGGTGGTGATCCTGGCCGACGCGGACTCGGACGGGCTGCACATCGCAACGCTGCTGACGGCGCTGTTCCTGAAGCATTTCCCGTCGCTGGTGGATGCGGGCCATGTGTTCGTGGCGATGCCGCCGCTGTTCCGCGTGGACGTGGGCAAGCAGGTGTTCTACGCGCTGGACGAGGAAGAGAAGCGCTCGCTGCTGGACAAGATCGAGCGCGAGAAGATCAAGGGCCAGGTCAATGTGACCCGCTTCAAGGGCCTGGGTGAGATGAACCCGAACCAGCTGCGCGAGTCGACGATCCACCCGGACACGCGCCGCCTGGTGCAGTTGACGGTGGACGACGGCGAGCAGACCAGCGCGCTGATGGACATGCTGCTGGCCAAGAAGCGCGCGGGCGACCGCAAGCAATGGCTGGAAAAGAAGGGCGACCTGGCTTCGCTGGAAGTCTGATCGCTACTGAAAAATCCCGCTTCGGCGGGATTTTTTTTGCCTGCCGCCCTGGCGTGCGGGCGCCTGGATTGCACGCTTTACCGTGGCGCCGGGCCCTGCCCGGCTGCTGTTGGATTTGGGCGAACAGCCCTTGATCTGCGAGGCTCCCAGGTTGGGGCCGTCGGGTGTGGGTTTGTGGGGGACGCTGCAAGTACGTCCATGTAAGCTCAGTCGCCGCATCCATGCGGCTCATGCCCCCTCAAACCCACCCCCGCCGACCCTTCGACAACAGGTCGGTGGCCACGGAACAAGCCGACACGGCGGCCGCGTAGGGACACGCCATGCGTGTCTGCTCCTTCCTTCCGCACGCGACCCTCTGTCGGGGGCGGCCGGCGGGTAGCCCCCGGAGGGACGCTAGAAAACATGGATGTTTTCTAGCAGCCTACAAGGACGTACTTGCGGCGTGTCCCGGAGCGGGGCTGCC